>NZ_JAVBRQ010000024.1:0-42727 GCF_031547805.1 Desulfobulbus sp. | reverse complement strand
GGCGCATTCATGGTTCAATCGATTTCGCAAATTGATACCACGATACGAGAAGACGGACCTCTCGTACATTGCACTCAACACCTTGGCGGCCGCTATGATTGTCTTGAACAAAATCATGGCTATTTATAGATAAGCACTAAGATTGATACGATTGACGCCTCGATGATTGCATCGCCGTTTCAAGGCGATCGGCCAATCGGTCGACAGGCCGGGGGATTCACCCAACCTGATCGCGGCTTTTTTCATCCAAGCAAGGAGTTGCCATGCGCATAGGAATCGACATCGGCGGCACCCACACCGACGGGGTGCTCATCGACGGCAACCGGCTGGTGGCTGCGGCCAAGGTCCCAACCCATCACGACAACCTGCTGGAATCGATCAGCCGGGTTCTGCAGGCGGTCCTCGCCGGCCAGGATCCGGTCCGGGTGCAGACCCTCAACCTGAGCACCACCCTGACCACCAACGCCATCGTCACCGGCCAAACCGAACCGGTGGGCATGCTGGTGTCGGCCGGGCCGGGCATCGCCCCGACTCACTACCGCATCGGTGACCATTACCACCTCGTGTACGGCAGCCTCGACCATCTGGGCACCGAAACCTCGGCGCTGGACGAACAGGACCTGGAAGAAGCCGTTGCCGCCTGCCGCGACGAAGGGGTGAAATGCTTTGGCGTGGCCTCCAAGTTCTCGCCGCGTAATCCGGCCCATGAAAATCTGATGGTCGAGGCCCTGGCCGGCCACGCGGACTTCATTTCCTGCGGCCATCTGCTTTCCGGCCAGCTCAACTTCGGCCGCCGGATCCATACCCTGTACTACAACTCCGCGGTCTGGCGCACCTTCCGCGCCTTTGCCTCCGCCCTGACCGCCAGCCTCAAGGGGTTCCAACTCCAGGTCGAGGTCAACATCCTCAAGGCCGACGGCGGCACCATGCCGCTGGCCCGAGCCCTGGAAATGCCGGTTCAATCGATTTTCTCCGGTCCCGCGGCCTCGGTCATGGGCATCCTCGCCACCACCCGGACGGAACAGGATCTGATCGTGCTCGACATCGGCGGCACCACCACCGATATCGCCGTCTTTGCCGGTGGCCAGCCATTGCTGGAGCGGGAAGGCATTGCCATCGAGGAACGTCCGACCCTGGTACGCGCCATCCGGGTAGAGTCGATCGGCATCGGCGGCGATTCCCTCATCCAGGTCGCCGAGGGACAGGTCACTGTCGGCCCGCAGCGGATCGGGCCCTGCATGGCGACCGGCGGTCCGGTTCCGAGCCTGATGGACGCATTCAATGTCGCGGGCATGGCCGCTTTCGGCGATGTCGACCGCTCCCGCCAGGGGCTGGCTGCCCTGGCAGCCGAGCATCGACTGGCACCGGAACCGTTGGCCCAGGCCGCGATCGAGGCGGCGCTCGACACCCTGGCCACGAAAATCAAGGCCCTGGTCCGGGAGATCAACACCAAGCCGGTCTACACCATCCACGAAATCCTGACCGATCGCGAGATCGTCCCGGACCGGCTGATCGCCATCGGCGGACCGGCAGCGGTATTCAAGCAGTTGCTGGCCGACCGTCTGGGCCTGGAAGTGAGCGTGCCGCCGCTGTACGAGGTGGCCAACGCCATTGGCGCGGCCCTGACCCGGACCACCAGCCACCTCACCCTGACCGCCGATACCGCCCGCGGCCGCCTGTCCGTGCCGATGCTCGGCATCTTTCGGCCGATCGCCCGGGGATACGGCCTGCAAGAGGCCACCGCCGAAGCCCAAAAGCTGCTGGCCGCCGATCTGGACCAGGCCGGCGTGGGCATGCCGGCCGACGAGATCCAGATCACCCAGGCCGACGCCTTCAACATGGTGGATGGCGGCTACACCAGCGGCAAGAACATCCGAGTCGAGGTCCAGGTGCGGCCGGCCGTGGTCGGGCGGCTGGAAGAAGGCGACGCGGCCATCCGGATCGCCGGCCCGGCCTGAATTCGTCCTTGCCTCGCATTTCCCTAGCACACAGGTCACTCCATGCTGAAAGCCACCACGCCACTTGGCGTTATCTTCTTCCCGGCCTTTGACTGGGCCATCTCGCCCACCCACCCCGAACGGGAGGAACGGCTACTCTACACTCAGGACCAATTCCGGGAAGAAGGCCTGTTCGATATCGAGGGTATCAGCGAGCACCGTCCCTTGCTCGCCACCGATCAGGACATCATGCGCGCCCATTTCTGCTTTCCGTCCGTGGAGGCGGTCTGCACCGAGTCGCACCGCATTTCAGCCGGCGGCGCCATCCAGGCCGCCCGGCTGGTCCTCGAACGCGAAACCCGGTGCGCCTTCGCCCTGGTCCGCCCGCCCGGCCACCACGCCATGAAGGTGGTGCACGGCAACCGGGGTTTTTGCAACATCAACATCGAGGCGGTGATGATCGAGTGGATTCGCGAGCACTACGGCCGCAAGCGGATCGCCATCGTCGACACCGACTGCCACCACGGCGACGGCACCCAGGACGTCTATTGGCACGATCCGGACATACTGTTCATCTCCCTCCACCAGGACGGCCGCACCCTCTATCCCGGCTCCGGCTTTCCCTACGAAAACGGCGGCCCCCGCGCCCTGGGCAAGACCGTCAACCTGCCCCTGCCGCCGCGCACCTCGGACGACGGCTACCTCTATGCCATCGAGCAGGTGGTGCTGCCGATCCTGGCCGATTTCAAGCCGGACCTGATCATCAATTCGGCCGGGCAAGACAACCATTATTCCGACCCGATCACCAACATGCAGTTTTCGGCCCTCGGATACGCCCGGCTCAACGAACTGCTCAAACCGGACATCGCGGTGCTGGAAGGCGGCTATTCGATCAAGGGCGCCCTGCCCTACGTCAACCTGGGCATCTGCCTGGCCATGGCCGGCTGCGACTACTCGAGGATCCGCGAACCGGATTACAACCGCGCCGCCCTGCGCGAATCGCCCGAGATCATGGAAACCATCAAGCAGACCTGCGCCTACGTGCTGGACAGCTACTTCCATCCTCCCATGGGCGATTTCGAAAAACAGGGCGAGTATTTCATCCGCGAACGCAAGATTTATTACGATACCGACGGCATTCTGGAAAAGCAGCGGGAAGAATTGAAAGACTGCGGCCAGTGCCGCGGCCTGCGGCTGATCAAAACCGGTTCCAGCCACCTTCTGCCCTGCCTTGGGGTCGAATTGCCCATCGACTGCTGTCCGGCCTGCGAGCGCGAAGGGCACGAAGCCTTTGCCCGCTCCGGCAAGGAATTCCTGGTCTCCCAGTTGCTCGACCAGAAAAACAAGCAATTCCGCTATCTCGCCAAAAAGTGAAGCACGACGGATCGTGTCGCCCATTGCTGTGTGCCATTTTTCGCTCCATTGGCGACAACGCCATAAACCCGATTGAACGCTGAATTATCCACCATGTCGAAACCCCAGGACGAAGCCCTTCACCACATTCTCACCTCGGCCCAACTGCCGACCCTGCCGACCATGGCGATCCGGCTGTTGGAGCTGACCAGCCAGGAAGACGTCGCCCTGGCCGACATTGTCGACTGTATCGCCCAGGACATGGCGCTTTCCGCCAAGATCCTCAAGGTCGCCAATTCCTCCTTCTATAGCTTCCAGCAACAGATCACCACGGTCGGCCAGGCCGTGACCCTGCTCGGCATCAATGCGGTGCGGAGCCTGGTGCTGAACTTCACCTTTCTCTCCCTCGGCAAACAGGCCGAAAACAGCCTGTTCAACCTCGAGATGTTCTGGGAACGTTCCCTGGTGGGCGCCACCGCGGCCAAAATGCTTGCCACCCATGTCCCCGAGGTCGATCCCGACACCCTGTTCACCATCGGCCTGCTCCAGAACATCGGCCAGTTGATTTTCGCCCTCACCATGCCGGTCCGCTACAACACCGTCCTCGAACAACTGGCGGTCGGCGGTCGGGATGTCGGTGAGGCGGAACTGGAGGAGGAGGTGCTGGCCCTGTCCCACACCGACCTGGGAGCAGAGGTGGCCAAGGCATGGGGCCTGCCGTCCGCCATCATGGCGGCAATCCGCCACCACCATGCCCCTGAGACCTATGCCGGCGGCGATCCGCATGAGCAGAAGATCATCAACATCGTCTTCTTGTCCGATCTGGTCACCAGGATCTTCTACGCCTACGACCCGCAACGGCATTATCAGCGGCTCCAGGACCAGGCCGACCGGCTGTTCGGACTGGACGATCCGGCGCTCAAGAATTTTCTCGCCATCATCCACAGCGAGATCGCCCGCTCGGCCCATTTTCTCGAAGTGCCCATCAACTCGGTGCGGCCGGTTCCGGAAATCATCCAGGAAGCTAACATCCGGCTCAGCATGCTCCAGCACAGCTACGAGGAGATGCACCGGGAATTGATCCGGGCCAAGCAGGAACTGGAGGTCATCCGCAAGCAACTGATCGAGAAAAACCTGCTGTTGGAGCGGCTGGTCAATATCGACGGGCTCACCGAAATCTACAACCACAGATACTTCCAGACCTTTCTCAGCTCGGAAATTAACCGGGCCATGAGCAAGCACGGTTCCCTGTCGATCATCCTGGCCGATATCGATTATTTCAAGCAATTCAACGACGACTACGGCCATCAAACCGGCGATTTCATTCTCAAGGAATTATGCGTGGTGGCCAAGAAGGCCATCCGCCAATACGATCTGATGGCCCGTTACGGTGGCGAGGAGTTTGTTTTCGTCCTGCCGGAAACCTCGCGCGACACGGCCATGATCGTGGCGAACCGTCTCTGCCATGCCATCGCCGATAACGATTTTAACGACGGATATCGGCATTTCCGGGTCACGGTCAGTCTGGGGGTGGCCAGTGCCGCGCCGGTGAGCACCGGATTCGACCAGAACGAATTCATAGCCCAGGCCGATCGAGCCCTGTACAAAGCCAAGCATTTGGGCAGGAACCAAGCGGTGCTGTACCAACTCGTTTCGGATGCCCCTGCTCCATGACCGTCAGGACGGCTCAAGCAGATTGGCCGCTTGCGCCTGCAGGTTGCGGGCGTGGGCTCCGCCACCCGTCGTAACCAAACCGGCTTTTTGGCCGTTTCCTCCGCCTCCGACCAGCGGCAGCCTTTGATCGCCCCTTTCTTCCAAACCGCCTTATGCTTTCAACAATGCGAATTGTATTGATCCTCGCGGCTGTTTTTTTAGTCACCTATGGCATCGGTTTCCCCTACCGCGGCTATGTACCCGGATTGCTGGCCGGCCTGGTGACCTATCTCCTGATCGAGGTGGCTGTCCTGCGCGGCCGAATCGGCAAGTTGGAAGCCTCGATCGCCCAGTCCGCCTTGCGGGAGACGACAAGACGAACACCCCCTGCGCCGCGCCCGGAGATGGCCTGCGACCTGAAAGGAGAAGAAAAGAGGGCGCAGGTAGCCGAGCCCCTGGAAATCCCCGCGCATCTCACCCAACCCACGAGTACGGCGCCGGTGTCGACCAAGGCCGGGACGACCTTGTCGTCCGATACGGCCCGCCAAGCCGCGCAGGACTCCCGCCGGGAAACAAACCGGGCGGGCTTGCCACCGCAGCCGGACGCGACCTATGACCTGGAAGAGATGGAATGGCTCGAACAGACGCTTGATCCGCCGAAACCCCCCGTGCAGCCCATGGTTGCGCCCCAGAGGCCGGCTGCGACCGCTCCCGCCCGTACTGCCGGTGCCGCCCCAGAGCCTCCACCCCAGGCCGCCAGCCCGTTCCCCGAGCTGTTCGCCCAGCTGTGGCGCTGGTTGACCGGCGGCAATCCGATTCTCAAGGCCGGGATCGTGGTACTGTTTTTCGGCGTCGCCTTTCTCCTGAGTTACGCGGCCCAGCGCAACATGTTCCCCATCGAACTGCGGCTGGCCGGCGTGGCCGCCGGCGCCCTTGCCCTGCTACTGCTCGGCTGGCGGCTCCGGCAACGGCATACCCTCTATGGCCTGAGCCTGGAGGGTGCAGGCATCGGCATCCTCTACCTGGTGGTCTTTGCCGCGGCCAAGCTCTACCATCTGCTGCCCCTGCCGCTGGCCCTGGCGGTGATGATCGGCCTGGTCGGCTTGTCCTGCGCCTTGGCCATCCTCCAGGATGCCAGGGGACTGGCCGTGGCCGGTTCGGTGGGCGGTTTTCTCGCCCCGGTGCTGATGTCGTCCGGCGGAGGTAGCCATGTGCTTTTATTTTCGTACTACGCGCTCCTCAACAGCGGCATTCTGGCCATCGCCTGGTACAGGTCCTGGCGGGAGCTGAACCTCACCGGCTTTGTCTTCACCTTCGGCATTGCCGGCCTTTGGGGCGCCTCATCCTATACCCCTGTCCATTTCGCCACCACCGAACCCTTTCTCGTCCTGTTTTTTGCGATGTACTGCCTGATCTCGGTGCTGTTCGCCCATCGCCAGCCCCTGCACCTGCGCGGCTACATCGACGGGCCTCTGGTCTTTGGCCTGCCGGTTGTGGCCGGAGGCTTCCAGGCTGCCCTGGTCGCCGATTTCCGTTATGGTCTCGCGTTCAGTGCCCTGGCACTGGGCGGCTGGTACATCGGCCTGGCGCGGTTGCTGTGGAACCGGGTAGGCCAGGGGATGCGGCTGCTGACCGAGGCCTTTCTCGCTCTGGGCATTGTCTTTGCCAGCCTCGCCATCCCGTTCGGGTTCGATCCCCATTGGACCAGCGCGGCCTGGGCCATCGAGGGTGCGGCCATGGTTTGGGTCGGAATCCGGCAAAACCGCGTCTCGGCCCGGATATTCGGGATGCTGCTCCAGCTCGGGGCGGCAATCTCCTTTGCCACGTCATCGCCGATCGACGCCACGGCCATGCTTTTTGCCAACCGGTTTTTTCTCGGCTGCGGCCTGATCGCTACCGCCGCCCTGCTTTCCGCCGATTGGCTGGAGCAAGACCAGGACAACCGACCCGAGAACGACTGGGAATCCTTCTTGTCCTGGATTCTGCTGGTTTGGGGAGTGATCTGGTGGTACGGGGGCGGTATCGCCGACTTGGCGCGCCATGTGCATGGCCAGGATTTCTTTGCCGGCCTGCTCCTGTTTACCGTGGTCTCCACCGCGGGATTCGCTGCGGTGGCCCATTGGTGCGGACGGCAGCGGCTGGTGTTCGCGCTTCTGCTCCTGTTGCCGTGCATGTTGCTGGTCTGGGGCTTCCAGTTTCTGGACAACGACCACATCCCGCTGTTGAGCGGTGGGAGCTTGCTAGCCTGGCCGCTGGCCATGGTGCTCCAGTATGGCCTGCTCTTTCGCTTTGAGGATGAACTGCCCGAAAAAATTCTTTTCGCCTGGCACCGGCTGACCCTGTGGCTACTGCTTGCCGCCGTGACCCTCGAAATCGCACGGCGCGTCGACCAACTGCCCGGTCTGGCCGGGACCTGGGAACTGGCATGCTGGGGAGCCGTTCCGGCGGTGCTGCTGATCCTGCTCGAATGGCGGGGAGACCGCCTGGCCTGGCCGGTGGAACGCTTTGCCCCAATCTACCACGGCACCGGCACCGACGTGCCGCTGGCGGTTTTGCTGCTATGGACCGTGATCTCCCTGGCCGCCAACGGCAATCCGGCTCCTTTGCCTTATCTGCCTCTGTGCAATCCGCTGGAGCTGGCCGAAGCGGCGGTCCTGTTGCTGGCCGGTTACCGGATCGTCCGTAAGTCTCCGGCTCGGCATGCGCCGGGGCTGCCGCTTTACCTGGTGGTGATCCTGACGTTTTTGTGGCTGAACACGATGGTTGGCCGCAGCATCCATGTTTTTGCCGAGGTGCCCTACCGACCCGGTGCCTTGTTCGCCTCCTCGATCATGCAAGCAGCCCTGGCCGCGCTATGGTCGACGATCGCCCTGGCCCTGACCGTTTGGAGCGCCCGCAACAACCACCGGCAAGTCTGGCTGGCCGGGGCCGGACTGCTTGGCCTGACCGTGGTCAAGCTCTTTTTCGTCGATCTCGCCGGAACCGGCGCCATCGGCCGCATCGTTTCCTTTTTAGTGGTGGGCATGCTGATGATGGCCATCGGCTTCTTCGCCCCTTTGCCCCCGAAAAACGAGGATTCAACGCCATGACCCGCCTCGCGTTCGCCTGCCTATGGCTTGTTGCCCTTGTTGCAGTGGCGTGTCCGACACCGGCCGCCGCCTCGCTCGCCCCCGGCGACTTTGCCTCCGGCTTGGCCCTGCCCGAGGCCGACGGCACCGGCATTCAGGTGTTCGAAGTTCCTTCCGTCGTTTACGAAAAGGCCGTGCGCCCGGACCTGGCTGACGTGCGGGTATTCAACGCTTCCGGCGAAGCGGTGCCCCATGTCATCCGCGCGGTGGCCCAAAGCCGCGAGGAGATTCGCCAGCCCGTTCCGTTTTTCCCCCTGCCCGGTAAACAATCGCAGCAACCCGGCGATCTTTCGCTGCGAGTGGCTCTGCAAGCGGACGGCAAAGTGCTCTCGGTGGATGCCGGCTCCCACGCCCCATCGACTCAGACGAGTTCCTATCTACTCGATGCCACCCGATGGCAGGCGGCCGGTCCTTTCACCGATCCTTTGGCACTCGAACTGCACTGGCGCAGTCCGGCCTCCGGCCTGATGACCGTCTCCCTGATGCACAGCAACGATCTGGTGCATTGGCAGCCTCTGGTCGACCGGGCGGTACTGGCCGACCTCAGCTATCAGGGCAGCCAGGTGCTTGCCCGCCGCATCTCGCTTCCCAACCGGGTGCTGTCGTATATTCGTCTGGATTGCATCGATTGCCGGGAGCCCTTGCTCCTGGATGAGGTCGTTGCCCTGGCCGGACAGCCCGTTACCAACGAGCCCTGGCAATGGACGCGATTGTCGGCCGGACAGATCTCGGCAGACAAAGGCCAACGCTTGATCGCCTATCGCCTGGGGACCAAGGTGGGGGTGAGTGCGGTACAGTTGCGTTTTCCCAAGGCCAATTCCCTGCTCCGGGCCGTGATCGATGCCCGGGAGCAGGATAGCGGGATCTGGCGGCAGATCGTCCGCTCCGACTTTTACCGCCTTGACTTGGAAGGCACGCCGCTGGTCAATCCGGTGGCCACCTTCCCTCCGGTTTCAGCTGCGGAATGGCGCATCCGGGTCGTTGCCGATCATGCCGGCCTGGAAAACAACAATTCCTTGCCGGAGCTCGAACTCGGCTGGCAACGGCAGGAGATCCTTTTCCTCGGTCGCGGCCAGGCCCCGTACCTCCTGGCCTTTGGCAGCGCCAAGGCCGCCGCCGAAACCGTTTCCGGCCAGGACAACTTGGTGCTGGCTGCAGTGCGGGACACCGGCAGCGAATCCCACATCCGCCGGATCAAAACGGGCGCGCCGATCGCTCTCGCCGGCGACCAGGCCCTGCAGCAACCGAAACTTGCCGCTGTTTCCTGGCAGAAAATCGTGCTGTGGCTGGTTTTGGTCGCCGCCGTGGCCCTGCTGGCCGCCATGGCCCGGAAACTCTTAAGGGAACTGCACGCAAAAACCGATTAAACGTTGGTAACGGCCGACGGCGCATCCCTCATGCCGCCAGCGCTTTCCGAATCGCCTTTGCCAGCTCATCGGTGGCAAAAGGCTTTTCCAGAAACCCTGAGCCCTTGTCCAGCGCGTACTGCTGCGTGATCTCATGGGCCGCGTAGCCCGACACATACAGCACCTTGGCAGCCGGACAGATGAGCCGAACCTCCCTGGCCAGCTCGCAGCCGTTCATTTCCGGCATGACGAAATCGGTAATCAGAAGCCGGATCTCCTGGGCATGTCGTCGGGCCATTTGCAAGGCCTGCTTCGGAGAAGCGGCGGTCAGCACGGTATACCCCAGATATTCCAGCATGATTTGGTTGAGTCTCAAAATGGTTTTGTCGTCCTCCACCACCAGAACCGTTTCCTTGTGGCCAGGCCGCCGCGGCTTTTGCTCCGGCTCCACCGTGGCGGCCGCCTGTTCCGGTCGGCCTTCGGCCCGCGGCAGATAGAGACGAAAAGTCGTCCCCTTGCCCGGCTCGCTGTACACATTGATAAAGCCGTTGTTTTGCCTGACGATCCCGTACACGGTGGACAGGCCGAGACCGGTTCCTTCGCCCACGGCCTTGGTGGTGAAGAACGGTTCGAAAATCTTGTCGAGCATGTCCTTTTCCATGCCGCAACCATCGTCGCCGACCACCAGCATCACGAAGTCGCCGGGAAGAAAGCCGGCGTGCTCGCTGCAGTAGACGGCGTTGAAGGTTGCCTGGCCGGTTTCGATGACGATCTTCCCCCCCTGGCCCTTCATGGCGTCGCGGGCATTGACGCACAGGTTCACCAGCACCTGATTCACCTGCGACGGGTCCATGAACACCGGCCACAAATCCTTTCCAGGCAGCCACTGTAGACTGATGTGCTCCCCGATGAGCCGCTGCAGCATTTTCAACATCCCGTCCATGGTCTCGTTCAGGCCGAGTATTTGGGGAGCGATGGCCTGCTTGCGGGCAAAGGTGAGCAACTGCCGGATAATCGCCGCCGAGCGCTTGGCCGCGATAACGATTTCCCTGAGATTGGCACGCACCGAATCCGATGGCGCCGCTTTCCGGGAAGCCAATTCGGCATAGCCGAGGATCACGCTGAGCATATTGTTGAAATCGTGGGCAATACCGCCTGCCAACTGACCCACGGATTCCATTTTCTGCGATTGGTTCAACTGCTCGCGCAGCCGTTCCCGTTCCTCCTGGGCCAGCCTGCGTTCGGTAATGTCGCGCACCACCGCCGACATGCCCTCCGACGCGCCCTCGCTGTCGCCGATAAGGAAGGTGCGCAGTTCGACGGGAAAGATCGTCCCGTCCTTGCGGCGGTATTCCTTTTCGTAGAGGGCCGAGCACCCCTGGTGGACGAGCTGTTTTTTGATATGCTCGTTTTCAAAATCCAGCCACTGCGGCGGGGTGATGTCGACCACGTTCAGACGTTTGAGTTCGTCGATCGAGTAGCCCAGCATGTTGCTGTAGGCCTCGTTGCATTCCCGGATGTAGCCGCCCGAATCAATGACCACGAAGGCATCCATCATGCTGCGAAACAGGGTCCGGTAGCGGCGCTCGCTGGCCAGCAGGGCCTTCTCGACCTTTTTTTGTTCGACAAGACGCCAGATGTCCTCGGCAATCTGCACGATGCTGTCGAGGTCTCCATCCTTGTACGATTCCGGTTTGCCGCCCGCGCCGAGAACCGCCACCACCTTGTTGTTCCGAAGTACCGGTGCCAGAATGTGGCAACCGTCCCCCAACTGCTGCCGGTAAATCTCAGGTACCGGTCCTTGCTCCGGCGCGAATCGATTGCCGACGGTCGGCCGGTCGTAGCGCAGAAAATCCGGCCAGTGTTCCTCGGAATCGCTGATTATTTCAAATTCCGCCTGGGGCACGGCACGCTCCCCAATATTTTTTTGCTGGGAAATAATGCGCCTTATGGCCAGTGTCTTCCGTTCCGAACCCGCACTCTGGAGAAAAACGAACGAACTGGTCGTCAACAACACCGTTTCGTGCAGAGCCTTGAGCAACAGTTCATCCAAACTGTGCGTTTCGGCATATTTTCGCAGATGCAGCCGGGTATCGACCAGCCGCTGGCGCAATTGGGCCTCGGTGCTCCGCAAGTTTTTTTTGGCCGTCCTCTGTTGCGATTGCCAGACAAAGGTAATCAGGCCGCCACCACCCATGGTCAGGATGACGAATGCCAGCATGAGCAAGGCGGCGCGGAAGCGCCAGAGCGAAAAAATTTCGGCGGCATCGTCCTTGACGATCACGACGCAATTGGTACCGGGAACTGGCCGGATGACCGCCAGCGATTCAACGCCGCGGTCGTCCGCCCCCTCGATCATCCCGACCCGGCCGGCAGCGGCCATGGCCGCCAAAGAACCGGACGCGGCCTGGGCTGACGGCTGCGCCTGTTCCTGGCCGTCGCCGCTTTCCCGCCGCATCAGCAACACTTCCATGGTCCGGGTCGGCCTGGTCCAGGAAGTGGAGGTGGAGATGGCAAGCGAATCCATGAAGTCCGCTTCCATCTCGTCGGCATATTCACCCCCGAAACCTTCGGGATCGCCCCCCGGCCGGTAGGCTTGCGCGGCCAGGAAGTGGTCCGTCTGAACATTTTCGGCCAGCAGAATCGCATCGGGCCGGGTGGCGGCCTGCCATTGCGCCAACCGCTTCACCGCGACATGGGCCACGGCGTCCAACTGCCGCCCCGCCCGAACCTTGGCGGCCTGCCGTTCCGCCTGATAGAACCCCCAGCCGCCACCCACTAACGCCACCAGCGCAAACATGATCAACGCCGTCCGCCAGAGGGGAACCGTATCGTGTGTCCACCTCGCCATCATCTATTCGTCGCTCCTCTATATCTTGAATCCTTCGACGATTTCCTTCAAGGTCGCGGCCAGCCGTTGCAAGTCGGCCGAGCTGTTTCGGACAATCTGGCTACCCGTGGATATTTCGCTGGAAGCCGTGTTAACCGTCACAATATCCCTGGTAATCGTCGCCGCCACCGTGGAACTTTGGCTGACGTTTTCGTTGACTTCGCTCATACCCAGCGAAGCCTGGGCGATATTGTTGGCAATTTCCTGGGTAGCCGCGTTCTGTTCGGCCACCGACGATGAGATTATCGCCACGATTTCGTTGATGCTGTGGATAACCTGAGAGATCTGATTGATTTCCTCGACCGTGGTGCCGGTGGTCGACTGCATCTCCCCGATCTGGTTTTTGATATCCAGAGTGGCGGAGGCGGTTTGCTTGGCCAACTCTTTGATTTCGTTGGCAACCACGGCAAACCCTTTGCCGGCATCGCCAGCCCGGGCGGCCTCGATGGTGGCATTGAGCGCCAGCAGATTGGTTTGTTCGGAAATTTCGGTAATGGCCTCGGTGACTTTGCCGATCGCCTGGGCGGCCTTGCCCAACTCCGCCATCTTGGCCGATGTCGAGTTGGCCTGTTCCACGGCCGCCAGGGAGATGGCATGCGCTTTCTGGGCGTTGTTGGCAATTTCGCCGATGGTTGCCGTCATCTCCTCGGCGGCGCTCGCCACCATGGAGGTGTTGGTGGTCGACTGTTCCATGGCAGCGGCCACATTGTTGAGATTGACGGTCATTTCCTCGGCGGCGGCGGCCACGTTATCGGCACGCCGGGAGGTATCCTCGGAGTTGCCGGAAAGATCGCCCGACACCTTGGCCAGATCGTTGGCAGAGGTATCGATGGAGTTGGTGTTTTCGGCAATCCTCTTGACGATACCCTGGAGCTTTTCGATGAACAGGTTGAACCAATGCGCCAGCTCGCCAATCTCATCCTTGGAGTTGACCCGGAGCCGCATGGTCAAGTCCCCTTCCCCCTGGGCAATGTCGGTCAACCCGGCCACCGCTCGCTTCAACGGCACGGTGATGCTGCGGGAGAACAAGAGCACGCTGCCACAAACCAGCAGCACCGCGACCAGGGTGACCATGGCGATGGAATTGCGGATGGAATGGGTCGATGCCAAAAACTCGGCCTCATCCTGGGTCACGGCGATGCTCCAATGCTTGACGGGAACCGAGGCATATCCCGCGATTTTCGGCACGCCCTTGAACACATAATCCTGCGCACCCCGCCCGCCGGCCAGCATTTCCTTGGTAATGGCCTCCATGCCGGCCATGGTTTTGAGATCCAGCTTCATCTCCAAATCCTGATTGGGATGGGCGACGATCAGGCCGTTGCGGTCGCACATGAAGGCGTAGCCGGTGGAGCCCACCTTGACCGTGGAAACGTGGCCAAGCAGCGGCTGAGCCTTGAGCGAAAGGCCGAAAACCCCGAGGAATTGGCCGGAATAGGAAAGAATGGGGGCACAGAGGACATAAATGACGTCACCGGTCACCTTGGAGGGCGCGATGTCGCCAACCACCGCCTTGCCGCTGACCTTCGCTTCCTGAAAATAGCCCATGTCCGCCAAGTTGACCCCTTTGTATTCCTCGCCGCTCGCCAGCTCGCCGGTGTACATGTAGCCCTTGTCGTCGGTGACGAAGATGCCGAGATAGCTGTTGTCCAGCTGCTTGAATTTATCTTTCATCTGCTGCCGCAGGGTTGCGATGTCCGCAGTCGCGCCGTTGACCCCCAATTCCTTCACCTTTTGCCCGATCAGGCGGACATTGGTGTCGACCGCATGGGCGGCAGCGGTTTTTGCCTGGGCGTCGAGCGTGGAGCCGATGGCCATGGCCAATTTTTCCGCCTGGGACGCCGCATTGTCACGGGCGATGTCGGAAAGAGCGGTGGAAGATTTGGAAACCGCCAAGATCCCCACCACCACGAGCGGAATCGCAACCGCTAAGCACCCACCGGCAATCAGTCGAAAACCTATTGATCGAATGTTCATTGTTCCTCCGTGTTCATGTGTGAATCATTACAAACTTCGCCAGTACGAGTCTTCTCTATCTCTTCGTTCCCTTTTGCCCATTCGTCGCGCAGCCCCGAAATCTCGACTGTCGCGTCACGTCCCGGGAAGCTTAACGCAAACGGCCGGCCTCGCGTTTTCCCACGACCGCATTGATGTCGAGGAACGCGATAAAGTCATCGATTGCCAGCGGCTTGCTGTATATAAATCCTTGGATTTGCTCACAGTGGTAGCGCTTGAGCCATTCGACCTGCGCCTCGGTTTCGACGCCTTCTGCCACCACGCTGATGCCCAGATTGTGCGCCATGAGCATGATTGTTTCCACCAACTGGGCATCGCTGGCGTCATCCGGCAGATCGCGAATGAAGGAACGGTCAATCTTCAGAGTTCGAACCGGGAATTGCTTGAGGTAGGAAAGCGAGGAATAACCGGTGCCGAAATCGTCGATGGCGACGGCGATACCAAGCTGTACCAGCCTGTCGAGGGTCGTCATCGTATTCGCCAGGTTGGTCATGATGGTGGTTTCGGTGATTTCCAGTTCAAGCCGCGACCCGGCAATATTGTATTTCGCCAACAGGTTGGCGATCTGCTCCACCAGATTTTCCTGGGTAAATTGCAGGGGTGACAAATTGACCGCGATCGTCAGGTCCGGATAGCCGCGATACTCAAGCGTGCAGAGAACCTGGCAGACATATTCCAAAATCTGTTCCCCCAGCGGCACGATCAGGTTGGTTTCTTCCGCCAGGGAAATGAATTCGCTGAGGTTGACATCACTGTTGTCCTTGTTCAGACACCGCACCAGAGCCTCGGCACCGACGACAGTGTTGGTAACGGGATCGAACTTCGGCTGGAAGAACACGGTGAATTCACTGTCAAACACGGCCTGACGAAGTTGGATTTCCAACTGCTGCCGCATTGAGATGCGTTCGCTCATCTCGGAGGTGAACAGGCAGTAGTTGTTTTTCCCTTTGGCCTTGGCATGATACATGGCGATATCGGCATGTTTGGTCAGGGTGCCGGCATCACCACCATCAGAGGGATAAAAGGCCACGCCGATGCTGGCCGTGATGTAGAGTTCGTTATCGGCCACGCTGAACGGCTCGTCAAAGCAATGCAACAGCCTCTCGACCATCTCGATCAGCAGCGATTCCGTGGTGATCGCCGTTACCAGAATAAGGAACTCGTCTCCGCCTTGACGGGCCACGGTATCCTCCTCCCTCAGTGTCGCCACCAGTCGCTTGGCCACCTGCAGCAGCAGCATGTCGCCGTATTCGTGTCCCAGCGTGTCATTGATGTTCTTGAAATTGTCGAGATCGAGCAAAATGACTGCCAATGGGTTGCCCCGCCGCTTGACATGGGCGATGGAAACCTTGATTCGGTCAAGGGCCAAACAGCGGTTGGGCAGTCCGGTGAGGACATCATGATAGGCCTGATGAACGATTCGCTCCTCTTGATGTTTCAACGCGCTGATATCGTGAAAAAGTCCCACATAATGAGTGAGCGTGCGCTCAGAGTCGTTGATCGCGCTGATACTCAGAGTTTGAGGATAGATCTCGCCGGATTTGCGTCGATTCCAAATCTCTCCGGACCAGCGGCCGTTCTCCTGCAACGCACGCCAGAGGCGCTCGTAAAACTCCCTTCCATGCCGGCCCGATTGCAGCATCCGGCAATTGCAGCCTCGCATCTCGTCAGCGGTATAGCCGGTGATTTCGGTAACGGCGCGATTGACGGCCAGGATATTGCCGGAAGAGTCGGTGATGACGATGCCTTCCAGGGCGGATTCGACTGCTTGCTGATAAATGAGCAGTTGTTGTTCGGCTTGTGCCTGCTCGTTAGATTCGATGTGGGCGATTTGGGGCGACCGGTGGAATAGGTCAACGTAGGCGTTGACGTGCAGCCCCAGGAGACCGATTTCACCGGGAGCCCTTTCGTCGGCGCGGCCCCCGTAGTCGCCTTCGATGGCGCGCTGCATCTGCCCGGCCAGGCGGATAAGTGGGCCGGTAATCATTGAACCGAAAAACAAAACGAGCAATACCGTAACTCCCAGCGCGCCAACAACGATCAGGCCGATGATCTGTCCCAGATTGGCCAGTGGGGCGAAAATTTCATCTTCGTAAATTGTTGACGCGACGATCCATTGCAGGTCGGGGATATAATCGAAGGAGATGATTTTTTGTTTGAGCTCGCCGCCTTCCTTGTCCTGCCATTCATAACCAAACGTCCCTTTTTTCATCATGAGTATGCGATGAAACACCGACTTGACCGAGGTGTTGTCATGCAAAAATACATTGCCCTGCAGCCAAGGGTGCAGAAGCAAATCCCCCTCGGTATTGACCACGAAGGTATAGCCCATCTGGCCGAAATGGTACGATTTCAGCCCTCGACGGAGATCGTTGGTCAAAAAACTCATGTCCCGGCGATCACATGACACCGTAACGATCCAATCCCATGGGGCGAAATACAACATATACAGGGCCTTGGGACGAGCTTGATCATCGTCGGGATTCTGCCACTCGTATTCGAGGTATCCGTTTTTGCTGAACATCTGCTGCTGGATAATTCGATGTTCCGACAGATCGGCATGCCGAAGGGCCGGATTGGAGTGCACAAGCGCGATCCCCTGGCTCGACAACGCATAGACAGAGCCATTGGCGCCAACGGGTTGCCTCAGGAGTAGCTCCTCGCCTCTGAATCGCGCCTCGGCGGCATCCATCTGTCCTGATCGCACCTGCCGATCCAGTCCTTCCAGTTGAGCAATATTTGCTTTGACGAGTGTACGCAGATGATTGTGTACGGCCATATCGACGTTATATTCCACCGCATTCTTGATTGAGGTGGTGGTGATGGTCAGCCGCTCCACAGTGGTGTGTCGCACCTTTTCGTAAACGACGGCATAGATACCCATGCCGGAGACGATCAGGATCACGGCGATAGCCGCGGAAAAAGAAGCAGCCATATGATACTTGATGGAAAGACGCCGGGGCAGGATGGACATAGGCGAACCTCCTACCGCCACCTGGCGAGAATAGAGGCGGCAGTGCCAGCCAACGGTCGGCGGTATTTCGGGCCAAGTGCTCCTAAAGATGAGCAGGCAGCGACAACAGGGGCAATGGACAGCCGCTGTTCGCAAGACGGCCCGCCGTGGTCAACGATAGCAAAATCACCTGTGGACCAGACAGACGCCAACGAACACGCTGAAACAGTTCTCTTGCAGGGAATAA
The DNA here is from genome assembly GCF_031547805.1 of Desulfobulbus sp. Lineage (GTDB taxonomy): Bacteria > Desulfobacterota > Desulfobulbia > Desulfobulbales > Desulfobulbaceae > Desulfobulbus. Next base: position 25,204 of record NZ_JAVBRQ010000024.1, on the reverse strand, counting down.
CAACAAAGGAGATTGCGCCACAGCCAAGAATTCCACCAAAAACAACATACCTGCCCTCTGCCCCTTCGAATTGCCCCTGCCACTCTTTTTTCATGTCCCTCTCCCACTTGAACTTCCCTGCCCTGTACTGCTGGAGCAGAATCGACCTCTTCTAGCTAGTAAAAAGTATATAGCCACGCCGGAAAAAAGATAATAAAAATTACTCATTCATAAAAATACCGATATACACCGAGATAAATATAAAAATTACAGCAAATTACAGTATGGAAAAATTGAGAAAAAGAGGAGGTTGAACCATTTTTTTCCTCAAAACATCTTGGCCAACGAAAGAGAAAACTGCAGCGCGTCACCGGAGCAGTTTTCGACACCTCGCCATCTCGTTTTACAACCCATCCATTCGGACGTGGCTTTGCCACCATCACGCTACCGCCACCATTGTTCCGTTCACTTCTGGCTGACCGCATCGATGTTTTACGCAGAAAAGAGATACCCAAAAGGCCTAGGTCCTCTTTCACCCCGCCCCTTGCATGCAATAGAAAAGGAGTTAGGCGGACGGCTCCCAGAATCTTTCTCGTTGCCCAGTTCTTCGGTTCGCCTGTCTCATCATTGCCGTGAACACTCATTTGTAACAGTAACGCCGACCAACAGATCAATATGCTGAATTCATTGAAAATAAAATTTCATTCTCCCGCTTGACATAATTACTTTTTTGTAGTTTAAGTAGTTATTTTTAACTATTGAAAAATAAAAATCGTCCAGTCCTCCTCAGCGGCCATCGACCTTGCGGTAATAAAAACGCTTGAGCAGCACAGGCTCAAAAAACACCATGCGTCTCAAGGCCGAACATGCTCCCTCAGTTTCACAGGGTTGCCCTCAATCAACATGCAATTTGACCACGACGTGCGGCTGAACGCCGAATCGATTGACCGACAGCTCTTCGACAGCGCGGCGGAAGAGATCTTCCCGACCACCCCTGCTGATGATCGTCGGATTCCGCCCTCAATCGACAGTTATTTCATTCTGATTTTCAATCACTTGCAGAGGATAGACATATGTTGAGCATGCTACGCTTGGTCGGGAAAAAAAGTCTGGCCACAGGCACCCCAGCCGTTATGCACGATCTTGCCGACCAACGAAATCTGGGCCGGTTCTCCAGCCAGCCGACGGCCGCGCTCAAGCGGGTGTTCACCCGGTTGAATGCCTTGATGCTCGATCGCAGGAGCAGTATCGAAACAGCCGCCATGGCACCGGTCGCCCATACCATCGCCGATCAGGCCGCGCAGTGTTCGGAGGATCTCTTCGCCGGTGTCGACCGAAATCAGCGTACCCGCCGTTACCTGGCCGGTGGTCACTCCGTCTCGTCAGGAAGCGCCGGCCATGCCTGTCATCATTCTGCCACAGTTATTGACGAAATCGGCCGGAGCGGTGTGCTCACCGACCACGCTCTGCAGCGGATGCACGCCATGGAACAGGACATCGACCGGTTGACCGGGACCATGGCCCAGCTGGACCATCAGTCGCGGACCATTGATTCGATCATCGAAAACATTTCCGACATTGCCGTTCATACCGGCCTGCTCTCCCTCAATGCATCCATCGAGTCGGCAAGGGCTGGAGCACAGGGTGCCGGTTTCGGGATCATCGCCCAGGAAATCCGTCACCTCTCCCGGGAAACCTCCATGGAGGCCATGGAAGTCAAGGATTCGCTCCTGGAGGTCAGCGAGTTGATCCGGGAAACCATCGATGCGGTGGAACAGGTGCAGGAAGGAGTCGCATTGGGTGTGCAGGGCAGCCACGAGGCTTCTGCTCTACGGCAGGTTGACCATCAGAATCACCAGCAATTCCACGCTCAACTGGAATCGGTGATCAACTCGGTGGGCAATCAATTGCAGGCGGTGGGTCGGCTTGCCGACGATCTGACCAAGCTCGCCAATATCGGCAAGGATGGAAAGAGCGACCGCAACGACCTGGCGGAGCTGGCGGAAAACATCAAAACCCTGACCGAGCAACAGCTGTTGGCCACGGGCCTGTTCATTCTGCCCCAGTATCGCCAGGTCGAGGAGGCGGTGACCACGGTGGCCAAGGATCCGGATCTGTTCGCGCCCACCGGTCGCACCGACAAGGCCCTGCAGCAGCATCTGCAGCGGCTGCCCTACTTCGAGCTGATGTATGTAACCGATACCGAGGGTGTGCAGATCTCGAGCAGCATTCATCGCCAGGGCATGGCCACGGTGTGCAATCCGGCATCTAAAGGCAGGGACTGGAGCCACAAGGAGTGGTTCCGCAACGTTCGGGACAAGCAAAGATCCTACATTTCCGACATGTACAAATCGGAAGCCACCGACACCTTCTGCCTCACCATCTCGGTTCCGGTGTACTGCAACGGCGACTGGGCCGGCGTTCTGGGCGCGGATATCAGCTTCGCGGACCTGTTCGCCATCTAGCTTCATTCCGTTCTCTTTTTCCGACAAGGCTGCGCCATGGCGCGGCCTTTTTCATTTCTGAGCGCCACTCAAATTCAGCCGATTTCATCCTGGACGGTATTCAGCTGAAATTTCTTGAGATTTCTCCCCACTGCGTTCGTCGAAACGATAAACTGAGGACGTCGAAACAAGGATAACGCTGGCCGCATTGTCTCTCGAACGCAGAGAGAGATCTTGTTTGATCAATCGGCTTTTCGGAGCGTGAAGAACACCGCCACGACCGGCGAAGGTGCCTGGCTGAAGTTCGATGGGAATCAGTTTTTCATTTGTCCTGTCGTCTGGGAAACGCATTCCCAACGGCAAGCAACCGAAAACGATTTGGGGCGCGGATTGAGCGGGCGGCCTGTCTTTCCCCGCCTACTCCAAATGGGAAGCGGCTTGTTTTTCCGGCAGGAAATCGGTGAAGATGCCGGTTACGCCCACTCCGAACAGCTGCCGCTGCCGGACCGGATCGTTGACCGTGAAGACATTGACATGGATTCCGGCCGATCTTGCGGCCCGGAGAATGGCAGTATCGACAAGCGTATCCGCAAGGTGGTAGGCACAGGCCCCCAAAGCACGGAGATAGCCGATCGGGTCGGGTGGATATTCCTCCTCCTGCAGGACGGCAAGAGCGATTGTCGGCGCAAGGCTGCGGCAGAGGCGGAGCATGGGGTGGTTGAAGGAAGAAAGGAGGACAAGGGCATCGGCCCGCGCAGCGGCCACCTCGCGGACCACCGTAATCGCCAGCCGCTCGTTGGCCAGGGGCTGCTCCATGTCCTTCAGTTCGATGTTCAGCGGCATCCGGTGCGAGACGGCCCATGCCAGGATTTCCCGCAAGGTGGGTATCCGCTGGGGCAGGGAGGCGAGCACCTGTCCACGGTCGGCGATGCCGCTGGCAAGGGTGCCAAAAGGGTCGTGCCGCAGAAACCACGACCCCGCATCAAGCCGGCGCAATTGGTCGAGCCGCCAATCGACGACGGCCAGACCGATCAGTCCCAATTCGGCGGCCACCAGGTCGGCGTCGGTGGTTCTGGTCAGCACATGATCGTGGTAGACCACGGCCACCCCGTCCTTGCTGAGCCGGACATCGAGCTCGATCATGCCGCAGCGGCCCAGGCTGTCCGCAAACGCGGCCGGGGTGTTTTCCGGAAAGCAGGCACGGTGGCCGCGATGGGCCACCAGAAGCGGGCCTGGGGCGAATCGATCGAAAAAACAGGAAAGCCGCTGGTCTTGTCCCATCACCGATGGCTACCGTTCAGGCCGAGGGCGGCTCTTCCGCCGGCGGGGCGCAATGGGCCAGGACGCCATCCTCATCGGCAATCAGCAGATTGTCCAATTCGTTGCGGTCATCGGTCGCGGGCGGGAAATGGATGTGGAGCATGACGCCGACTTTTTCGATGGTCGCACACAGGGTTTCGCCGGCACGGCCTTCCTTGATTCCGGTCACCAAGGTGTCGATCAGTCCTTGCCAGACATGCGGGCCGATCCGCTCGTTGATCCCCCGGTCGCCCAAAATCCAGACCCGGCGCTCCAAGACAGAGATATAGATCAGCACCCCGGTCGCATCCTTGGTGGCATGCAACCCTTCCCCGTAGAAACGGTTCAAGGCGGCCCGCTTCACCTCCTCCTCGGCCCGCCGCTCGCCGATAAACAATCGCAGCAGGCATGGCAGGCGCAGCAGCAGCCGGGCCAAGGGAAAAAGCAGCAGCAGAAAGGTGAGAAAGAGCCAGAGCAGCTGATCGTGCCACCACAACAGGGAACCGGTGGCCAGAGCGGCGATCAGGGCCGTCGGCACCGACAGCCAGGCCGCGCCGGTCAAAGCCGCCTCGGGGTAGGAATGGCTGGCCGAAACCACCATAGGCACGATCTCGCCGGTGGTGCACCGCTCCATATCCGCGACCATCCCGGCAACGCGCTGCTGCTCGTCTTTGCTCAGAAACCGTTGAGCCAACATCCGCATGGTCACCATCCTCCCGAAGCGCCTCCCCCGCCAAAACCGCCGCCACCACCACTGAAAGAACCGCCGCCACCGAAGGAGCCACCTCCGAAACCGCCACCACCGCCTATGAATCCGCCCGGATAGGAGCCACGCCTTCCGCCTCCTGCGGTCAGCAGGCTGGCCAGCAGGGCGCCCAGCATTCCGAGCGGCACCAGCGCCAGCAGGATCAGCCAGCCGAAGAGCCCGGCAAACAAGGTTGCCGCCAGGGCGGGCGCAAACACCCCGCCCAGGCCGATTGCCAGCGGCTTGACCCGGCGAAAAAGCTTGCCGATCAGGATCAAGCCGAACATCAGCACGATGAAATAAGGCCCATAGTCCTGGTCGCGGCGCTGCCGCTCCAGACCGCCCTTGCCCGCGTATTCGCCCTTGACGGCGGCCACCATGGCCGATACCCCGTCGATCACGCCCTGATCAAAGGCACCCCGCTTGAAGGCGGGTACGATTTTCTCCCGGATGATCCGCCCGGCCACCAAATCGGTCAACTTGCCTTCCAGGCCATAGCCCGCCTCGATGCGGATCTTGCGGTCGGCCACGGCCACCAGGAGCAAAGCGCCGTTATCCAAGCCCTTTTGGCCTATTTTCCAGGTCTCGGCCACCTTGAGCGAGTACTGCTCCAGCGACTCTCCTTCCAGGCTGGGGACGGTCAGCACCACGATCTGGGTCGACTCGCTACGCGCCAGTTCCGCCAGCGACCGGTCGAGCAGATCGATCGTTGCCCTGGAAAGCACATGGGCGGTGTCGTTGACCCTGCCGGTCAGCGGCGGAACTTCAAGGGCCCAGGCCGGAACGGTCAAGCCGTCCAGCAACAGCACGAGCAGCCAAAGGGCCAAAAACGGACCATGCAAACGAAAGGCGGCCATTTCGTTCACTTGGTCCGAAAGTCGACCTTGGGCACTTCGCGCGCCTCTTGGGTGGCCTTGAAATACTCCTTGCGCTCCAAATGGAGCAGCAGGCTGTTGGTCAGGCTCTCGGGAAAGGCCCGGATGGAGCTGTTGAAGGTCTCGACCGCCTGATTGTAGCGCTGGCGAGCCACGTTGATCCGGTTCTCCGTGCCTTCGAGCTGGTTCTGCAAATCAAGGAAATTCTGGTTGGCCTTGAGGTCCGGATACCGTTCCGCCACCACCATCAGCCGGGACAGGGCAGAGCCCAGCTCGCCCTGGGTCTGCTGCAGTTGCTGCATGGCCGTGGCGTTGCCCAGATCGTTGGTGGACAGATGCACGGCCGTGGCCTTGGCGCGGGCATTGATCACCGCCTCCAGGGTTTCCTTTTCATGGCCGGCATACCCCTTGACAGTTTCCACCAGATTGGGAATCAGATCGGCGCGCCGCTGCAGGTTGGCCTCGATATCGCCCCAGGCCTTGAACACCGCCTCCTCCTTGCCCTGCAAGGAGTTGTAGCCGCACCCGGATACCAGCAGCAGCACGATGAGGGCCGTCAGTTGTCGCAGTCGCGTTTTCATGTCGTCTCCTTGAACAAAATCAAAAGGTTGTCCGGTTCATTGGGCCAATGCTTCGCGCCGTCGCTCTTGCTCGAGAATCCATTGCACCGCCGCGACGAGATCCTCGGACACATGGGCGGGCTGCACCGCCTGGTTCGGGCCGATGTAGCACAGATCGCCCCGGCCGTAGCCGGTCAACACCAGCAACGAGGTTGCCCCGGCCGCGGCACCGCAGCGCAAGTCCGACCAACGGTCGCCAACCATGTAGGAACGGGCGAGATCAAGCCCCATGTCGCGGGCCGCCTGTTCGAGCAGCCCGGTCTTGGGTTTGCGGCAAGAACAGGCTTGGCGGTAGCGCTCTTCCTTGGCCTCGGGGTGGTGCGGGCACACGTACAAGCCGTCGATCCGGGCGCTGTCCAGGGCAAGGAGCCGGACCATCTCGGCGTGGACCGCGTCGAGCAAGGCGGCGGGAAAATAGCCCCGGGCTAGCCCGGACTGGTTGGTCACCACCACCACCGGCAGGCCGTGCCGATTGAGGAGCCGGATGGCCTCGCCGACCTTGGGCAGCAGGTGAAAGCGGCTTAAATGGTTGATGTATCCCATCTGCTCGTTGATGGTACCGTCCCGGTCGAGAAAAACCGCAGGCCGCAGCGGGGCACGTTCGTTTTGTTCCTGGCCGTGACCGCTCATCGCGTCTCCTTAAGAATGCGCAGGACGGCCTGCCCGACCTCGTCGCTGTCGATCAGTTTCATGCAGCGGAAATGCTTTTCCGGGCAATGGCTTTTTTTACAGGGACTGCAGGGCAGCGGCTTGCGGATGATCACCGCGTTATCCGAAAAGGGACCGGTGGCGACATGGTCGGTGGAACCGAAAATGGCCACCAGCGGCGTGTGCAGGGCCGCGGCCACGTGCATCAAACCGGAATCGTTGGTGACAAAGACATCGCATTCCCCGATCAGGGCCATGGCTTCGATCAGGCTGGTGGCACCGGTGAGGTCGATCATCCGCGAAGCAGCCTCGGGCCCGGCAAAGTTTTTGACGGCCACGGCGGTATCACGGTCGGCCATGCTGCCGAAAAGCAGAATGCGGCAGTCGGTATGGCGGCACAGCATGCGGGCCAGTTCGGCGAATTTGTCCGTGGGCCAGCGCTTGGCCGGGCCAAAGGCGGCACCGGGATTGAAGCCGATCACCGGCGCATCGTCCGGATGGGGGCCGATCAGTTCGCCGAGCCGGCGCTTGGCCGCATCGACCTGATCGCCGGGGATGAACAGTTCCAGCTCGTTGATTGCGGTTTTAAGCCCCAGCCCGCGCATGATCCGCTGGTAATAATTAACCTCATGTTTTTTGTTCAACTCGTTGATTTTTTGGACCCCATGGGTCAGGAGCAAGCCCCGGCCATCGGTGGTATAGCCGCCCCGCACCGGAATGCCGGCCAGCACCGCGAGCAGAGCCGCCTCAAAGGCGTTCTGCAGCAGGATGGCGCAGTCGAATTGCTCCTGGCGCAGTTCGCCGGCCAGCCGCCACATCCCGGCCAGCCCCTTGTGGCGCCCTTTTTTCTCATACATGATCAGCCGGTCCACCCGGGGGCTGTAGCGGAACACATCGCTCACCCAGGGGTGCACCAGCAGCACGATTTCACTCTCGGGAAAATTCTCCCGGATGGTGCGGACCGCCGGCGTGGTCATGACCGCATCGCCGATCCAATTGGTCGACCGAACCAGAATTTTCTGCGGATGCTGCGGCCAGGGTTTCACGGCATCCTGCCTCCGGCATCCGTTCCCCTTTCGGCCAGCAGCCCGGCCAGCCGCTCGACCGCAAACCCGATGGCCGCATCCTGGGACAGGGCGATTTCATAGTTGGCGATGGCCGCTTCTCGTTCGCCCAGCCGTTCCAGATTGAGCGCCAGGTTGGCATAGTCGATGGCCGAGACCGGATTGAGTTCCACTGCCCGGCGGAAATGCCCGACCGCCTCGCCGTGGCGGCCGATCTTGTAGCAACAAACCCCCAGGGTGTTGTAGATGTCCGGCCGCTCCTCGTCGTATTCCAATCCCTGAGTAAGCACTTCGATCGCCTCTTCGTACCGGGCCAGGTCGCGCAGGCACGAGCCTTGGTAGGAACACAGGTAGGGCAGGTCTTCCGTTGCCGGTTCCAGGGTGAGGGCCTGGCCGAAGCAGGTCAAGGCCTCGTCGGCCCTTCCCTGTTCGTAGAGATGGCGCCCCCGGTAGAAGTGCAGGTAGTAGGCACCGGGAAGCACCCGTTGCATATCGGCCAGCTTGGCGTCCAGCGCCTCGCCCGCCAACAGGTCGGCCGCCAGTTTGGCCGCGAACAGGGCGGCGTTGCCGCCCATGGCCCGTTCGCGGAAATGGGCGCCCGGAATGATGGTGTAGACTGCCGGGATGCCCAATTCCGGATGGGTGGTGTCGATCACCAGCACTTCCAGTTCTTGCCGTTTGAGCGCGGCCACGCAGTTGTTCACCTCTTGGAAGATGTCCGTGGCTTGCAGGTCGGCCATCTCATCCAGGCGAACGGTGCGGTCGCCGTGAATCACGTAGTCGACCTCGTCCAGGCTGAGCGGCTTGGGCAGGCCGCTGGCTACATAGTTGGAGCCGCTGTTGAAATCGCCGGCCAGCTGCGCCACCTCGGTGAGGGCGCGAATCAGGGCCTTGGTGGCGTCGGGGGTGGTGCCGGCGGTGTAGACGATCTCGCTCAATTGGGGAAAGGTGGACGGGTCCCAGGCCAGAGCGCCGACGGTGGGGATGCCGGTATCGAGCGAAAAATCGCGCAGGTGAACCTCGATGCCATTGTGATTGAACTTGGCCAGTAACGTCTTGGCCACCGGATCGACGATCGAGGCGGGATCGATGGCCGGGGTGACGATCCGGTCGCGGGTAATCAGGGCGCAGACATGGCGTTCCACCACCTCGCTGATGCCCTGGAGCACCGCCTCTTCATAGGTGTTGCCCGCGGACGGCCCGTTGAATTCGTTGATAGCGTAAAACCAGGAAAACGGCACCAACAGCGGGGTTTGGTCGCCCAGGCGCAGCGCCCATGTCCAGCGCAACGGCAGGCCGGCCAGCAGTTGTCGCAGCAACGCGGGCGGCAGGGCGGTGTCATGGACCGATTGCAACAGGGCCTCGATCGGCAGGACCGGGTATCCCGAAGCTTCCATGGCGGCATAGTCGCCGTAGAGAAAGTTGTCTTCGTCGCGGAGGAAGCTGAAAAAACTGAACCGTTCCCCTAGTTCCATGCAGGCGCTGGCCCGCGACTGCTCCGGGGTCGACCCCTTGCCCATCTGCTTCTTGTTGCCGATGATCCGCAGTGCATCCTCGCCGCACATCGAAAAATAAACCGGGATGTCGAGGCGGCCGTTGTCGATGCGGCGGATTTCCTTGAGCACGTCCAGGCGGGTGGCGCGCAGCCGCTCCTGGAAACGGGCCACGGTTTCCTCGGGCGTGCAGGCCTTGTCCTGGTCGTAGGTATAGTGTTTCGGGCAAGGCCCCAACGTGACGATTTTTTTCTTCATAGTTCCTGTTTCATGCCGGTCGAACGCCGGGAAAATTCTTGTTCCGCCTGCTGCTACCGCATGCCCTCCCCCGGCGTATCCGTCTCCGGAGGACATGCGCTACATCGTGTCAAGTGTGCGGCCAGGCGCTTCAGCCGTTGTTGCCACGAACTCCCCCGCGGCACGAGGAGCAGGCGTCTTGCCGCGGGCGGATTTTGTTCGATCAGGATCTCCAACCGCTCTTCCGGGGCAAGCCCGCCCAGCTGGTCCGGCCATTCGACCACGCACACGGCCGAGCGTTCGAAAAAATCGGCCAATCCGGCCGCCTCGACATCCTCTTCATTGTCAAGCCGGTACAGATCCATGTGCACCACCGGCAGGCGGCCGGTGTATTCATGCACCAGGGCAAAAGACGGGCTGGACACGTATTGGTCGTCGCCGATCTCCAGGGCCCTGGCAAGCGCCTGGGTCAAAGTGGTTTTGCCCGCACCCAGGCCCCCGGACAGCAGGAGCACATCGCCGGCAACCAGCAGCTCGGCCAGGGCAGCGGCGAGAGGAGTTAGGTCTTCGGCACAGGCGCAGGTCATTGCCAGCGTCCCGGCTTGATCCTGCACTTGTCGATGCGGTCTGTCGTTTTGGAGCATTTCGATGGTTTTATCCGCTGTTGTCTCGGAAAGCGCCCCGGCTTGCACTCCCGGGCCGGGCTTGCCGCCGCTGAAGAGGCCGGGAGCCTCGGACAACGCCTTGCCGCATCAGTGATATCTCGGGAACAGGCCGGATCGCAACGATTATTTGTGATATTTCTGCCCGGCCTTGATGGTGCAGGCCCTGTACAACTGTTCCAGCAGGATCAGCCGGGTCATTTCGTGGGTGAAGGTCAAACGGGAAAGCGACATGACCACGTTCGCCCTGGCCAGCACCGAACGGTGCAATCCCAGATGGCCGCCGATCAGAAAGCAGACGGTACCGATGCCCCGCTCTTCCCATTGGGTCAACAGGCCGGCCAGTTCATGGGAATCGGGCGAGATGCCGCCGGGATCGAGTGCCACGCACAGGCCGGCGGCGGCGGCCTGCTCCAACAGGGGCGCCGCTTCGGCGGCCTTGATCGCTTCGTCCGGCTCCCGGCGTCCATACCGCTCCCTGAGCACCGGCAGGGCCACCGGGACAAAGTGGCTGAGCCGATTGGTATAGTCGCGGATGCCGGCATCGAGGTACGGCTCCCTGGTTTTACCGACCAGGGGAATGAGCAACCTCATGCCGCAAACTTGCCGGCATCGCCCTGGGCGAGCAAGGCACGGAATATCCGACAAAACTCCTCGTATTCCATCCCTTGTACAAACCCGGGGCAGGAGGTGGTGATTGTCCGGAAGTTCGCCTCTTCGGCCAGCATGCTCGGATGGAGCGGCCACTGCCGGCATCGCCAGGGACGTCCTTGATGGACCGTGCATCCCTGTTCCGGATGATAGAAAATGCAGTGCCCGTCACGGATTTGCATTTGCACCACCGAGCCGGTGATCCGCCAATATTTCGCGGCCACCTCCTCGCGGCTCATGCGGAGCGCCGCGACCATCCGATCCTGGTCGTGCTGGTCGAGCGACACCGTGGTCTCGCCCTGGCAGCAAAAACCACAACGGGCACAGGCGAAAATATCGCTTACTTGGTATGATGGTTGTGATTCGTCGTTCATGGCAAAAAAAAATCGCCGGTCCACAGGGGCCGGCGCTGGTATTGTCAAGTGGGGCCGAAGGGACGTGGCCGTTTTACGCAGAGCCGATAACATCACCGAACGCAGCGATGTCTATACCGTATACCTTGGCTGATTTGCGCCATTTTTCTCCATCTGGCGTGTGAAAAAGGATATCGATGTCGCCGGGGACGGTCAACCAGCTGTTATCCATCAACTCGCCTTCCAACTGGCCGGCGCCCCAGCCGGCATATCCCAGCATGAAGAGAAAATGCTGCGGCCCCTGCCCGAGGGAAATATCCTCGAGCAAACGGGAATCCCGGCTCAGATAGATGCCGGGTTTCACTTCGACGGCATAGCGGTCCGGGGTTTCGGTGGTATAGAGGATGAACCCGGCATCGACATCCACCGGCCCGCCGATGTACACGGGAGGCAGGGGACCCTCGGGAATATTCAGGTTGGAACCGTGGAGGACATCGAACAGGGTGATTTCCGGGTTGGGATTGTTGATCACCAAGCCCATGGCTCCCTCTTCATTGTGCGCACAGATATATATCACCTGCTCCTGAAACCGGGGATCAGGCATCTGTGGCGTGGAAATGAGAAAGTTGCCCGTCAAACTCTCCATGGCTACCGTATTGTTTCCTGTTTTAGTAGTCTAGTGTACCATCTTGTTTCAGCGACGGTCAAGACTCGCTCCCGGCGCGCCGGCGGAACCCAATCGCTGGTGCCACTTTGTTGCCGGTTAGCTACAATGTAACAGTACAATCACCAACAAGCAACCGCTATCAAGGAAAAACAGGAGAGATATGAGCGCCCAATCACCTGTGCAGACCAAGTCGGACAAACTGAAAAAAGCATTGATCTGGATGGGGGAAACGCTTCGGGATCATCCGGAAAAACAGCGGCAGGCCGTGGTGCGGGAGGCGGCATTCCGTTTTGACCTGACCCCGGCCGAATGCGAATTTCTCGATCAGCAGTTCAGCGCCCCCGAAGCCGGCTCGCCGTCCTGACCCGCCGCCGCATCCACCCTGCCATCACCTTTCGTGCCGATAGGCGGGAAGGGTGATGGTCACCGAGGTTCCCCGGCCGGGTTCGCTCTCCAGCTCGATGGTGCCGTCGTGCTCGGCAATGATTTTCTGCGATATTGCCAGGCCGATACCGGTACCCTTCTGCTTGGTCGTGAAGTAGGGAAAAAAGACCTGCGCCATCAGATCGGGGGCGATACCGACTCCGGTGTCCCGAATCCTTGCTTCCACCGACTGGCCATCGACACCGTTGGCAAGCGTCACCGACAGGACTCCCCCCTGCTCCATGGCCTGCAAGCCGTTGAGCAGCACATTCATGATCACCTGCTGCAACCGGTCGGCATCGCCCAGCACCGGCAACAGTTCCGCTTGCTCATCCAGAAATGCCACCACACCGTTTTCCGCGGCCTCCGCCTTGATCAATTCCAGACCGCGCCGCATCAACCGGGTCAAATCCACCCGCCCCAAATGCAAGGCCGCCGGACGGGTAAAGCTGAGCATTTCGGTGATGGTTCGATTCATTCTCTCGGTTTCATGAATCAGCAGATCGGCGGTATCCTGTTCCTTGCTGCCGGCCGCGAACTTGTTTTTCAGCAGCAGCGCCAACCCCTTGATGGAACTCAAGGGGTTGCGCACTTCATGGGCAACGCCGCCCGCCATCCTTCCCACCGCCGCCAAACGTTCGCTTTCCCGCATCCGCTGTTCCAGCGACTTGATTTCAGTCACGTCGGAAACCAGCAAGACGTTTCCCATGTACAGCTGTTCGCTGTCGATGATGGTCAACGGATGGCAAAGCAACTCGCAGCGCCGCCCGCCGACAACCAGCCGCACCCCATATTCGGCCGATTCCTCCTGCCGATCGCCAACCAGCTCCTCCGAAGAGAAAAAAGCGGCCAGTTGTTCGGGCAGGATGCCCCGCGGCCGCCTGCCGACCGTATCGGCCTGATCGAGACCGGTCAGCCGGGTCATGGCCTTGTTCCAGGTGGTGATTCGGCCGGTGGTATCCGTGGCGATGACGCCGACCGGCAGCTTGGCGATCAACAGCGAGGTAAAGGCCTGCATGTCTTCCAAGGTCTTCTGGGAGACCCGATACCCTTGCACCGCCAGCAGGGAAAACCAACCGCCGAACCCGACCAGCAGCATGGCAAGGGAAAGCATGAAAATCTGCATTCGCAACCGCCCGAGGGTGCGGTCAAACTCCTTCATGTCCAGACCGACGACGACATAATACTGTTCGCCCAGGGACAGCCCTTCGGGAAACATGCGCAACGGCGGCCGCTGGTTGTCGGGATCGCGAAACTTCTGGCCCATGAATTCTTTGTGGTGCTCGAACATCGGCCGGGTAAGCATCGGCGCCATGGCGGGAAACGCCGGCGGAAAATGCCGGACCGTTGTGAAAACACGTCCAAAATCGGGAATGTTCTCGATGCGGTAAAACAATCGCGGATGGTCCTCGGTCTCGACTTCTTCTTTGTCGGCAACAAGATAAGATGCGGTGGAACCAATTTGGGCATGGTCGCTGTGCGCGATGACCTTGCCCTTGGCATTAATCAAGGCGATGAAACTGAGTTCCGGATCCTCGACAAGGTGGTCGATGACCCGCTGAATATGAACGTACCATGGTTCATTGTTCCAGAAATCTTTTCTGAGATCGGTAAAGTACGATGCCCTCGACCCGGAATGGATCACCCGCATCAAGGTTGCCGCCTTCTGCAGCATGGAGTTGGTCATCAGTCGTTCTTCCAACCGAAGGTTATGGAAGGCAAAGGTGACCACAATCATGAGCAACAAGCCGGCGGCGGCAGCGAGCAGCCACGGCGAGGAGGCCAAGGACGATTGCGAGTTGAAACGTTGCCAAAATCCCGTCTTCATGCGCCGTTCTTTTGCAAGGTCCGCACCAGGGATAAAAAGGCGCGACAGGCGGCTGCACTCATTTATCTCGGCCTGCCCAGATTTTATCTGCGGGTCCTCTTGTTCTGAATACATTTTACCCACGACGGACCTCGACATCTGGATAGGATGGATACAGCCACCCGGACGGTAACCCGGATGGATCGTTGGGTGGCAAGAGACGAATCGGCATAAAAAAATCCGCTATTTCAACAAACAAAAAAATAACTACACTGTCTGGCATGATTGTCGCTTTGTAACGGTAAATTCTGTACCACTCAACCTCACATCTCAGGAGTTGAATGACCATGGCAATGACCACTTCCAAGAAAAAACTGATGCTGGCCGCAATTCTCACCAGTGGTTTGACCTTGGCAATCAGCCAAGCCGGGCTTGCCGAGTCCCCCAAGCATGTTTCCACGGACAAACAGAGCGAGGCAGTTCCTCAGGCTCAAATGAGCTTAGACATGCGGAAAGCGCATGATAAATTTCTAGACGACACGATTGCAATCAGAAAAGAGTTGGCCGAAAAACGCGCGGTCATGCGGGCCTTGATGAAGGCCGGCACCCCGGACACGGTCAAGGCCTCGCAGGTGGCCGGCGAACTCTTCGAATTGCGTGAAAAGCTGCGAGCCAAGGCCCGGGAAGCTGGCCTGTCCTTGCCGATGGGCATGGGTAGAGGCATGGGCATGGGCGACGATGATTTTGGCTGCCAGGGCATGATGGGCCACGGCATAATGGAAAAACACTACCGCTCGCACAACTACTGAATCGACGACATGACAGCATAACGAGGTTGTACTCCCCTCCCTCCTCCCCCCTCAGCCCTCCTCAGTCCTCCTCCCCTGATGCCCCGGCGGTTCTCCCTCCTTGCCGCCGGGGCATCCCCCCCTGCCCTTCTTTCGATCCGGCTTTTTTCTCACATCATGTTTTCCGGATCCACGTCGAACCCCAGGGTCACGTCGTGGGGGCAAAGCTGTTTCCGTTCCGTCGACACCGCCTCGCAGAGTGCGTGCAGGACCGCGGGCGAATTGCTTTTGATCAGCAATTGCCACCGAACCTTGTCCTTCAATTTGCCAAGCGGCGACGGAGTCGGTCCCAGGATGTCGCTTCTGCTTGCCTGAGAATGACTGCGGAGAAAGCGTCCGACCCGGCTTGCCGCCTGTTCCACCCGCTCTTCTTTCCTGCCGCTGAACCGGACGATCACCAGCCGGGAGAACGGCGGGTATGCCAAAGGCCGGCGCACCGCGATCTCCTGCTCGTAAAAGCCCCGATAATCGTGCCGCCGGGCCAGGGCGATGCTGTAATGGTGCGGTTGATAGGTCTGGATGATCACCCGGCCGGGATCGCTGCCCCGTCCCGCCCGGCCGGTCACCTGGGAAAGCAGGGCGAAGGTGCGTTCCGAGGCCTTGTAATCGGGCATGCCTAGCCCGGTATCGGCCCAAACCACTCCCACCAGGGTGATCCGGGGAAAATGCAGCCCCTTGGCAATCATCTGGGTACCGACCAGGATATCGACCTGGCCCGAGCGCACCGCCTTGAGCGTGGCCTGATAATGCTTGCGATTGCCGGTGGTGTCGCTGTCCAGCCGGGCCACCCGGGCCTCGGGAAAGAGTTGCCGAACCTCCTCCTCGATCCGTTCGGAGCCGATCCCGCCACCGCTGATCCGGGCGGAGCCGCAGGCCGGGCACAGGGTGGCTGGATGCTGCCTGAAACCGCAGTAATGACAGAGTAAGGTGTGCTGTCCCCGGTGCAGGGTCATGGAAACCAGACAATGCCTGCATTGCAGGATGGCACCGCAGTCGCGGCAGGCCATGTAGGAGGAAAAACCGCGCCGGTTGACGAAAAGCAGGCTCTGCCGCCCCTGTTCCAGGGTGTCGGCCAAGGCGCTGATCAGCTGGTCGGAAAAGGCAAGCTCGGGTCGGGAACGCCTGGTCGCGGCCAAATCGACAATCTCGACCGTTGGCAGGGGTTGTTCGGCCACTCGCTTGCGCATGGTCAGCAGCGTGTACTTTCCCTGCATGCAGTGGTGATAGCTGACCATCGAGGGCGTGGCCGAGCCGAGCACCACCGGGCAGCCCGCCATCTGCGCCCGCAAGACCGCCAGATCGCGGCCGTTGTAGCGCAAACCGTCTTCCTGTTTGTACGCCGGTTCGTGTTCCTCGTCGACAATGATGATGCCGAGACGTTCCAGAGGGGCGAAAACCGCCGACCGCGCCCCCAGCACCACCTGGGCTTCCCCGGACAGGACATTTTGCCATTGGTCGAACCGTTCGCCGTCGCCGAGACCACTGTGCAGCAGTGCCAGCCGGGAACCGAACCGGGCGTGAAAATGGGCCTCCAACTGGCTGGCCAGGGCGATTTCCGGCACCAGCACCAGAGCGGTTTTGTGCGCCTCCAGGACGTGCTGGACGGCACGGAGATAAACCTCGGTCTTGCCGCAGCCGGTCACCCCGAACAAAAGAAAGGGGGAAAAGGACTGCGCATCGATGGCAGGCAGCAGGCCATCCAGCACCTGCCGTTGTTCGGTTGTCAGGTGCTCGGGCGGCGTTTGCGGTTCCGTCGGCTCGCCAAAAGGATCGCGGAACACCCGTTGGTCGGATTGTTCGAGGACGCCCAGTGCCTGCAAACGTTTCAGCATGGGGCCGGCACTGGGATAGCGCGCCAGCAACTGAGTCCGGGGCACCGGCTGATAGTTCGAGCGGATCAAATCTTCGCAAAAAAAAGACAGGGCCTTTCGATCCGACTTTTTCAGGGAAACTTGGATCGATGCATCGACAACATCAACCAATTCATCAACCCCGACCCCTTGCCGCACCTTGATCAAGGGCGCCATCAACGGACCCGGCAGCATTATCGGCCGCGTCTTGGCCTTGAGCTGGCGGTTGCCGCGGGAAGTGGGAGCCAGCGGCAGGCCGGTGCGCAGCACCTCACCGATGGGATGCAGGTAGTAGTTAGCTATCCAGCGATAGAAACCGATGAGGTCGGGCGGGAAAAGCGGGGTTTCGGCCAGCACCTCGGCGATCGGCTTGATCACAAAGGACTGTTCCCCCGCAGGCAGCGGCTCGGCGGGCCCCAAGACGTAGCCGATGGCAAGGCGTCCGCCCAGAGGCACCCGAACGCAACAGCCCGTCGGGATTTTTTTTGTTTCCGTTCTCCCGACGGGCTGGCGATAGGTCAGCGTGGTGGCCAGCGGTGCGTCGACCGCGACTTCGTACAGCACATCCACCGGACACACCAAGGCATAAAACAATGAAAAATCAGCTCATTTCGGAACAAACCTTACGTAAATACTCACGAAAAGGCTTTCCCAAACTGTTGTGGCTCACGGCAAAATCGACGATCGCCTTGAGGTAGCCGAGTTTATCGCCGGCATCGTAGCGCTTGCCGTTGAATTCGTAGGCATACATGCCACGCTTGTTGGCAAGGGCCAACAGCGCGTCGGTCAATTGGATTTCGCCGCCGTGACCGGGAGTGGTTTTTTCGAGGTATTCGAATATTTCCGGCATCAGCAGGTAGCGGCCGATGATGGCCATGTCCGAATTGCAGGTACCGGGCGCCGGCTTTTCCACCATGCGGTCGATCTTGAAGGTCCGCTCGTGCTCGGTCGCCGCGCCCTCGACAATACCGTACTGGTGGGTTTCCTCCATGGGCACGCGCTGCACGGCCACGATCGATTCGCCCACTTGCTCGTACAGCTGGATCATCTGCTTGCAGCAGGCCACCTTGCTCATCACCAGGTCGTCGCCCAACAGCACCATGAACGGCTCGTCGCCGACGACATTGCGCGCCATCCAGATCGCATGGCCCAGGCCGAGCGGCTCCTTCTGACGCACCGAGATGATGTCGATCAGGTTGGAGATGTTGGTCAACTCCTCCCGCATCTGGACCTTGTTGCGGTCGCGCAGCACGGTGTCCAGTTGGAAGTCGTAGTCGAAATGGTTCTCGATCGCCGACTTGCCGGCGCTGGTGACCAGAATGATCTCCTCGATGCCCGAAGCCACCGCCTCCTCGACGATGTACTGGATGGTGGGCCGGTCGACAATGGTGAGCATTTCCTTGGGGATGGCCTTGGTGGCCGGCAAAAACCGCGTTCCCAATCCCGCCACCGGAATGACGGCCTTTCTGATCGCTTTCATGTGCCCTCGCGTGCGATAAGATGATTTCGGATGTGTTGGCCGCGAAATTCAAGTATAGAGGCCTGAACCGGCGGCAGATTGTCGATTGTACCCCGAACGTTGCGGCATCCTCAAGAAAATTTCCATAATTTCATGCAGCTTTCTTATCCCCCCGAACTGCCGGTCAGCGAACGGCGGGACGCCCTTGTTGCCGCCATCCGCGACCACCGGGTGCTGATTGTGGTCGGCGACACCGGCAGCGGCAAAACCACCCAATTACCCAAAATGTGCATCGAGGCGGGCCGGGGTGCGAACGGCATGATCGGCTGCACCCAGCCACGCCGCATCGCCGCCCTGTCCGTGGCCGACCGGGTGGCGGAGGAGGTCGGGGCCCCGGACAAGGTCGGGGTCAAGATCCGCTTTCACGACCGCACCACCGAGGCGACCCTGATCAAGTTCATGACCGACGGGGTACTGCTGGCCGAAACCCGACAAGATCCGCACCTGCGGCAATACGATACCTTGATTGTCGACGAGGCCCACGAGCGCAGCCTCAATATCGATTTCCTGCTCGGCTATCTCAAGAACCTGCTGCCGACCCGGCCCGATCTCCACCTGATCATCAGCTCGGCCACCATCGATGTCGAACACTTCAGCCGCCATTTCGACAACGCGCCGATCATTTCGGTCTCGGGCCGCACCCACCCGATTACCACCCTGTACCGCGAGGCGGCCGACGAGGACGAACCCGACCAATCCTACGTCGATCAGGCCATTGCCGCGGTCGAGGAGCTGGCCCGGCAGCCGCTCGGGGGCGACATTCTGGTGTTCATGCCCACCGAGCGCGACATCGCCGACACCCTCGACGGCCTGCAGCGCCTGGCCGATACCCACCTGCTGCTGCCGCTGTTCGGCCGCCTGCCCGCCGCCGACCAGCGCCGGGTCTTCCATCCCTCCGGCCGGCGCAAGGTCATTGTCGCCACCAACGTGGCCGAAACCTCGCTGACCGTTCCGGGCATCGGTTTCGTGGTCGATACCGGCCTGGCCAGGATTTCCCGCTACAATCCCCGGACCGGCACCACCAGCCTCAAGGTGGGCCGCATTTCCCGCGCCAGTTGCGAGCAGCGGCGCGGACGCTGCGGCCGGACCGGACCGGGCACCTGCATCCGCCTGTACAGCGAGGAGGATTTCAACAGCCGCGAGCCCTACACCCTGCCGGAAATCCGGCGGGCCAACCTGGCGGAGGTCATCCTGCAGATGATCGACCTAAAGCTGGGCGATCCGGCCCGTTTTCCGTTCCTCAACCCGCCGCCCGACACGGCCATCCGCGAAGGATACCGGCTGCTCAGGGAACTGGGGGCCATCACCGGAGAAAACCGGCTCACCGTCAACGGCCGCCTGATGGCCGGCCTGCCGCTCGATCCGCGCATCTCCCGGATCATCATCGAATCCATGGCCCTGGGCGCCAGCCGCGAGATCACCATCCTGGCCGCGGCACTCTCGATCCAGGACCCGCGCGTGCGCCCGCCGGACAAGGAGCACAAGGCCGACGAGGTGCATCGCCAATTTGTCGACAAGTCCTCGGATTTTCTTACCCTGCTCAATATCTGGCGCGCCTTTTTCGTGCCCGGCGGGGAATTGCCGTCGAAATCGCGGCTCGCCCGCTTCTGCAAGAGCAATTTCCTTTCCTGGCAGCGGATGCGCGAGTGGATCGACGTACACGAGCAGATCAACCGGCTGCTCCGGACGCAAAAAAGATGGAAAGCCGACCCGGCCGCCGAGCCGGCCGGCTACGATGCCGTCCACATGGCCCTGGCCAGCGGTTTTTTGCGCAATATCTGCCTGAAAAAGGAAAAAAATACCTATCTTGCCGCCGGCAATCGGGAGGTGATCCTCTTTCCCGGATCCGGCCTCTACCACAAGGGGCCGCAATGGGCGGTGGCGGCCGAGTTCGTCGAGACCACCCAGCTGTTCGCCCGCACCGCGGCTGCCATCGAGGTCGACTGGCTGGAACGGCTGGGCGGCCCGCTGTGCAAGCGCTCCTGGGCCGAGCCGCACTGGGAGAAACGCAGCGGCAAGGTACTGGCCCTGGAGCGGGTCAGCCTGTTCGGACTGCCCATCGTTGCCGGCCGCAAGGTCGAGTACGGCCGCATCAACGACAAAACCATGCGGGAGGCCCGGGACATCTTCATCCGCTCGGCCCTGGTCGACAACCAGTTGGGCGGCCGGTATCCCTTTCTCGAGCACAACACGGCCCTGGTGGCCCGGTTCGAGGAGATGGAGGAACGGTTCCGTCGCCGCGACATCGTGGTCGATCCGGAGGTTCTCTATCAATTTTACGACGCCCGCCTGGGCAAGGTGTACGACCGCTTTACCTTGAACCGCCTGCTG
Organism: Desulfobulbus sp.; assembly: GCF_031547805.1. GTDB lineage: Bacteria > Desulfobacterota > Desulfobulbia > Desulfobulbales > Desulfobulbaceae > Desulfobulbus. Next base: position 4,689 of record NZ_JAVBRQ010000024.1, on the reverse strand, counting down.
AGGGGCAAGAAAAACGATTCGTTTTTACGCATGGCCGAAGAGGATATCTGCCTGGCCGTGCCCGATGCCGAGGAATTGTACCGGTTCCCGGCCACGCTCCGGGCCGGCGAATTCGAGCTGGAGTTGAGCTATCTTTTCGCCCCCGGCGACGATGCGGACGGGGTCACGGTCCGCCTGCCCCGCCAGCTCCTGCCCCACCTCAATCCCCAGGTCTTCGAGTGGCTGGTGCCCGGCCTGCTGCCGGAAAAACTGCTGCTGCTGTGCCGCCGGCTGCCCAAGCAGATCCGTCGCCGATTGGTGCCCCTGCCCGACGCGGTCGACCGGATCATGGACGGATTATCCCTGTACAAGGGCTCCCTTTATCAAGAGCTGGAACGAGTCATCCTGCGGATCCACCAGACGACCGTGCCGCGCGGCGACTGGCAGGCCGACACCCTGCCCCCCCATCTGCGGATGCGATTTCTCGTGATCGACGACCAGGGAAACGCTCTTACCACCGGACGATCGTTTGCCGGGCTGCACGAGGCCTTGCGGACCGAAACGGTTCGCCGTGACAGCGCCGCCACCCCTGCCCTGCCACCGGCTCGGGAGATCACCCAGGACGATCTCGACTCCTTTCCCCGCAAGCTGGCCCTGGCCGATCCGGATGGCCGAACCGCCGGACTCGTGTTCGCGGCCCTGTTTCCCGACCTCCAACACCAGACCGTGAGCCTCCGCTACCTGGACGACGAATCCCAGGCCAAAAGGCAGAACAGGCTGGGCATGCATGCCCTGTACGCCCGCCACTTCGCCAAGGAAATAACCGCGCTCCGCAAGTTGTGCAAGGAGGCGGTCTCCAACCATTCCGCCTCCTGGCTCAGCCTGGGCCGCACCGGCTCGGCGGCCGAGCTGCGATCCGATCTCGAGGCCTTTCTGCTTGACCACCTCTTTGCCACCGAAACCGGCGGAGTGCCCACTCTCGCCCATTTCTCGGAGACAGTGCATCGGGTCGGCGAGCAGGGGCTGCTCCGCACCGCGGGTGCGATGCTCGCCTCGATCGTCGAAATGCTGCGGCAACGACGGGCGGTGAGCGCCCGCATCATGGCCTGGGCCACCCGGGCACAGGCGGCCAAAAGCTATCAGGAAAAACGGTACGACGACTATATCGCGGCCTTGGAACAGATCGTGCCGGCCGACTTTCTTCGTCGCTGGCAGGCCGGCAGCCTGCGCCACAAACTCCGTTACCTCCAAGCGCTGGCCCTGCGGGTCGAACGGGCGGAACACGCACCGGCCAAGGACGACAAAAAGGCCGAACGGCTGCGAGCGCCCGAGGCCAGGTTGGCCCAGATGGCCCGGTTCAACAATTCCACCCCGATTTGCCTGGCCTGCCAGGAGGCGTACCGGGAGTTGCTGGAGGAGTTCCGGGTGTCACTTTTTGCCCCGGAACTGGGGACGGCCCAACCGGTTTCCGAGCAGCGGCTGCTGCATAAATGGCAGGAAGTCGAAAGCGTCTGCCGACAGGTCGAGTGACCGTCTTCCGCTTTCATGGAACGCTGCCGGCAATATTCGGAAAAATACCCCCGTAAACAGTCGGTAACCTCACCTTGCCAGTTGCTTTTTTTTCCCCCATGCCCTACTTTCCCTGCACGGAACCAATCGGCCAACAAAAATGGTGAAAACATGGCACAGACGACCGGGAACCCCATCCTTACCATCGACTACGCCACCATCAGCGAATTGGCGGCGTTTCGGGAGCAATACGACCGGCTGAGCGGAGAAATCCAGCAGGCCAGGGTGCAGTTGGACAACAGTCCGCCCCTGGAACCCGGTTCGCCGGATGCCGAACGGCGGGACGAATGGCGCTCCTGGCTGCAACTGCAAATCAAGAGCAGGCTGCGGGCTCGCGACGACTTGGTCGCCGCCATCCGCGCCCGCAACATCGCGGTCGAACATCTGCCCGAATAAGCACCGAAACCAAACAGCCCTTTCCTTCACATTCAAGTTGAACCGGCGCAGCGCTATGCACATTTTTTCCCGTTTTTTCCAATCGGCATGCATCTTTGTCTCCTGTACCCTCCTGCTTGCCGGTTCCCTGCATGCCGCTGCCCAGCAGCCGGACCGCTTTTTTCTCATGGGCAGCGGCTCCCTGCATCTGAAGAATCTGCGCAACAACCGCGAGGCCCAGGTCAACCTGCTCAACAAGGACGGCTCGTTCAACGAAGAGGCCTTCAACAAGGTGGATTGGGTCTTTGATTTCCCCACCAAGGAAAAGGGCGAGCACATCTCGCCCCGCCTGCTGTTCATGCTCAGCTATTTCGTCGACCGGCTGGCCCCCGGCAAGGTCGTCAATATCGAATCCGCCTACCGCAGCCCGGAATACAACCAGCGCATCCGCGACAACGGCAACAATGTCGCCCGCACCAGCACCCACCAGGACGGCATCGCCCTTGACTTCTGGCTGCCGAAAGTGAGCGGCAAACGGCTCTGGAACACGATCAAGGCCAAGAATTGCGGCGGGATCGGCCATTACGGCGGCAAGGTCGTGCATCTCGACGCCGGCAAACCCCGCTTCTGGGAGGCGGCCACTTCCGGCACCCGCGCCAAGGAACCGGATTATAACCGCCACTTGTATCTTTCCACCGAGTTCGACCGCTATCGCCCCAAGGAAAAGGTTAAGCTGTCCTTTTCCGGCTTGAGCGATTTCGATTTCGGCGTCCATCCGGTCATCCAGATCTTTCGCGCCGACAACCTTTCCAACCCGGTCACCGGCATCCGCCTCAACCACGTCGACGAGAACGATTGTCTCCGGATCGGCGACCGCAAGACGGCCCGTTCGCTGACCACCCTGATGCCGGCTTATCTGTCTCCGGGAAAATACGTCATCAAGATGGAATTCTGCGAAAAACCGTTTGAACAAATGCCGGCGGAAGCCGTTTCCAACCCGATCGAGCTTATGCAATAGGCCGGGACGGAAGCGCACCGACCACCCGGATGACCGCAAAGGGGGACGGGATGCAGGCCTGTTTTTGCTTTCATGGCGACCTGAGTTTCCTGCTCCGCCCCCGGTGGCGGACGACGCGACAGATTGTCCTGCCAATGACCCGTGCCGCCTCGATCAAGGATGCCATCGAGGCTTTCGGCCCACCCCACACCGAAATCGGCGATATTGTCTGCAACGGCCGACCAGTCGATTTCTCCTGGCCGGTCCAGGCCGGCCAGCAATTCGACCTGTACCCCGTCACCTCGCCCTGGGACGTGACCCGGCCCTCGTTCCTCCGGCCCGTGCCCCTGCCTGCTCTCGCCTTTCTCGCCGACGGCAGCGTTGGCCGTCTGGCCCGCCTGCTGCGGATGGCCGGCTTCGACACCCGGTACCATCCTTCCTGGCAGGCTTCGGATCTTCTCGATATTGTGATTCGCGAGCCGCGGGTGCTGCTCAGCCGCAATCTGGATTTGCTCAAGCGCAAACAGGTGATTTTCGGACGCGCCATCCGGGCGGAGACCGGGCTGGCGCAACTGCGCGAGGTATTGGCTTTGTTCGGCATAACCGAGCTGGCGCAGGCCCTCAGCCGTTGCCTCGACTGCAACGCCCCGCTTGAGCCGGTGGAAAAAACGCGGATTCTCCATCGACTTGAACCGCTCACCCGACGCTATTTCGAGGCATTCCGCCTATGCCGAAGCTGCGACCGGATCTATTGGGCCGGCAGCCATGTCGACGGCATGCGCCGGCTTCTTTTCGCATGAACAGCGGCAACGGTGGCAGCCACCCCATACCCCACACCAGGAGGAACTGATGGCCAAGGGCTTGTTGATCGTGTTCACCGGCAACGGCAAGGGCAAGACCACCGCCGCCCTCGGCATGGCCGTGCGAGCGGCCGGCCACGGGCTTCGGGTTTGCTTCATTCAATTCATCAAGGGCGGCTGGCACTACGGCGAACTCGACGCGGTCAAACGGTTTGAGGGCTTGATCGATTTCCATGTGATGGGCAAGGGCTTCACCTGGAAATCAGACAATATTGAGGAAGACGCCCGCCTGGCCCGCGAGGCCTGGGATTTCGCCCGCAGCATGATCGACTCCGGGATCTATCACACCGTGGTACTCGACGAATTCACCTACCTGCTCCATTATCGCATGTTGGCGCTCGATCCCTGCCTGGACGTCCTGAACGCCCGGCCGGCGGCACAGCATGTGGTGGTGACCGGACGCTATGCCCCGGAACCTTTGCTGGCAGCGGCCGACCTCGTCACCGAGATGCAGGCAATCAAACATCCCCTGGCCAGTGGCATCAAGGCGCAAAAAGGGATCGAATTCTAGCCCGGATTATTCATAAAGAGCTGTGAACAAGAATGAGAACATGTGGTAATATGTTGTAATCGCTAAAGAACAACGCATCACCCCAGAGGTCCTCATGAACGCAGTGTGCCACGAACAGTTTGAGTTGGAAAGTCTTTTCGGCAAGAAGCTGACCGGTGGGTTTGATGGTGGCTCGATCAGTTCCGATGGTGGCAGTCTTGTACTCAGGGAACTTGATCTTCGGTATGGTGTCACAAAGTTAATGGCTCGTTCTCTGTTGGACAGACGGGCCGCCAATCGGGTCCATCATGGGTTGGAGACGCTGCTCAAACAACGGGTCTACGGCATAGCCCTGGGTTGCGAAGATGCTAATGACCATGACCGGCTCCGTTATGACCCTGCGCTGAAAGCAGCCTGCG
>NZ_JAVBRQ010000025.1:0-20106 GCF_031547805.1 Desulfobulbus sp. | reverse complement strand
AGGTGGTCTCGATTCGACGAGTCCGCCAGTTACGCACTCAAATCCTCAATGAATCCCGAGCAGCATGGGGGGACACCGACCCAATACGGCCAGCTGCAAATCCGGAAATTGCAAATGCAAGCCCTTAACCGGACATCAATGGGGGTAATCAGAAAAAAAAAGCCCCGAAACCGCGGCAAGGTTTGGCGGTTCGGGGCTTGGAAAGAAAGGCCGCTCGCGCGGTCCCGGTCAGGCGTTCAAGGAGAACCCCACCAGGGCTTCAGGCGCGATGACCCGGAATGTGAACGATTCGGTCACGAACAAGTCGATATCGCTGACCGTATGGCTGTGATAGCCGATGGCGAAATCCTGGCCCACGGTCAACTCGAGGTCGCCGCCCCGGGCCGAGACCAGCAGGGCGTCCCGGACGCATTCCGAATACACCACCTGGCCGCCGATCTGGCTCTCGAGCGTGGAACGCAGGGTACCGCCGGGTGCGCTCCGTGCCAGGAATTTCCACAGCGGCGCCGATACCACCAGGTTGGCAGGGCCTTCGACTCCGTCCTTCAGCATCATGGTCTGTCCCTCGGCCACGGTATCGACGATCATATCCATGTCCAGCTTCAGGGGCAGCGTCCTGTTCTTCACCGTGGCATGCAAGCCGTCGATATTGCCCGGCTTGAAGCAGTCAAAGAGCGTTTTTTCCTCGAACAGGGCGATTTCCCGGCAGGCCGCCACCAGGGCATCCAGTTGGACGTCCTTGGCACCACGGCCGATGTTGTCCAACTCCCAGGTCTCCAGCTTGAAATTGACCCGGGCCTCGATCAGCGGCAGCACTTGGTGAATGCCGTATTTGACCCGCCCGCCTTTCTGTTCCTTCGGCACCGACAGGCGCCCCAGGGTGACACAGGAATGGCCGATGCCGTACGGGCCGTCGACATCAATGAATTTGCGGCCGGACAGATTGGCGACCAGGGTTTCCCTGGCCATGGCGTCGATTTCGCTCCATCCTTGCTGGCTGATGGGTGCCAGTTCCCTTCGCAGTATATCCATATCGATCTCCTTTGGTCTCAGATAACTATTTTTTCAAGCTGCCGATTCCCAGCCCCTGGCCAACGGAAGAGGAGGTCGCCCCTGCCGGCGATGCGGCGGTTTCGCCGGTACCACCGAGAAATTCCGTTTCGACCTCTTGGGCGCCTTGTTGATAGAAGCCTTCCTCGGCCGGATCGAGTTCCTTGAGCAGGCGGAGAAATTCGCCGGCATGCACCTTCTCCTCGTTGGCAATGTCCAGCAGCACGTTCTGCGCCAGGACATTGTCGGTCGATTCCGCAAGTTGCTGATACAGCTGAATGGCTTCATATTCAGCGGCGACCATGAAGCGGATGGAGCGCACCAGTTCTTCATGGGTTAACAGGCGATCGTGTTTCAAGCCGCTGAAGGGTTGACCGAAATCAGGCATTGCTTCCTCCTCATGGGTGATGATGGATGTGGATTGCCCGCCATGGCGAGCAACAATGGCACGGGAACGGCACAGCATGACTATAAGTCTCAAACCGTAAAACGCCAAGCAAGGAGAAGGGAAAAGCGGCATTCTGCGCCGGCCTGTGGACCGGGGCGGGAATGGATGCCGCCGCCGACGCCGGGCGATTGCCGCAGCTATTGCTTTATCTTGTCGTGCGACTGGGATATGGTGCAAACCTTGTCGGATAACGAAGCCGGCTCTGCCGCCCTGCCGGGCAGGCACAAGCCATCCCTGTCCTTGAACCGTTTCCCGTGCCCATGATTGCCAAGCTCCTGTTCCTGCCGTTGACCGTACTGACGACGATTGTCCTGGCAACCCTTGCCGACGCCGCGCCCGCGGAAAAAACCATGGCCTTGAATCCGGCCACGCCCCAACCCGAACGCTTTGTCGTCCGGGGCACCTCGCTCGTCGATCTGCGCGCGCCGCAGCGACCCGTGTTTTTCCGGGGTATGGGCTATTCGCCCTTTCTTCCCGGCGAAACGCCGGTGCGCGGGATGCAGCCCGGCAACGACAACCGCTACCAGAACCATTTGCGCCTGATCAAGGACATGAACGCCAACTATATCCACGTGTTCCCGCGCCTGATGCCACCCAAGTTTTTCGAGGCCCTGGACAAGACCGACCTGGTCTACAGCCAGGACGTTTGGGTCTGGGCCTATGAGGACGATTTCCTGGCGCCCGCCTTTCAGGCCAAGACTTTGAACGATATCAAGGAAGTGATCGATCATACCTACAAGGTCGGCCGCCCGGACCGGCTGGTCCTCTTTTCCATCGGCGACGAACTGCAGGCCAAGTGTATCACCTCCACCGACGCCCGCCATCCCGAGGTCCGCGATTACCGGGGCAAGCACCTCACGGTCACCAACCGAACCCCCACCGAGGTGGCCCTAGCCAAATTGGTCGACGAGGCCATGGACTACGAACTCACCCGCTACGGCCGGCGCCATCTCTATTGCCATACCAGCTGGACCCATGTCGGCCCGATCAGCGACCGGCCGGACATCGAGGTCAGCCGGGAAAGCGTGCTGGTGCCGGACATGGGCGATCTGATCTGTCTCAATATCTATACCTATGCCAACGGGGTGCGGACCTCGCCGCCGGGTTCGGTCACCGGAACCGCCTATCAGGGCTATCTCGAACAGCTGGCAGCCGAAATGAAGCAGCCGATCCTGGTGACCCAGGTCGGGCTGTCGACCTCTCCGATTGCGCCCAAGCCCTGGATTCCCGGATTCGGCGGCCATAAGATCGAGGAGGTGCCGGCCACCTACAAATCGGTCTGGAAGGATATCCGCACCGCCAAGGGCCGGGAGAAATACAGCGGCCTGGTCTTTTTCGAACTGCAGGACGAGTGGTGGAAGAGTGCCAAGGGGCCCGAGGAGGCGCTACGGCAGGATCCGGACGACCCCGAGCAATGGTTCGGGGTGTACAGTGTGGACAAAAATCGCAACTTGACGCCCAAGGGCTCCATCCCGGCAACGGTGGGGACCTTGTTTGCCGAACCGTGACCGGCGGCAAGATGGACGGGCAGGGGAGGACGAGCGGCTCCGCTCGTGGCGGCTGAAGGGGGGCGGCAATTGAAAAAACAGTGCCGCCGGCCTGCCAGGAGAGGACTCCTGGCAGGCTTTTTTGTTTTCGTCTGTCCGCTTACTTGAAGAATTCGAGCACGTACTTGCTGGCCGTGCCGAACATGATGACCACCAGCATCCACTTGATCGCCTTGGCCGGCACGAATTTCTGGCAGCGGGCGCCCAGGTACATCCCGGCCATGCCGCCCAGGCCGAAGAGAACGCCCAGCAGCCAGTCCGGAGCCACCGACATCTGCGGATAGAGCGGGGAGATGGCGGTATAGAAGGCCACCCCGGCCACCGAGGTGACAAAGGTGCCCATCAGGGCCGCCCCGGCCACGGTATAGACCGGCAGGCCGAAAAAGGTGACCAGGAAGGGGGCGATGATCGCGCCGCCTCCGATCCCGTAGATCCCGCCGATGATCCCGACGATGAAACACAGGATCATGATCCCCATCACCGAAACATCGTACTGCATCCCTTGGAAGGTGTAGCCGATCCGCTTGAAATCGCGCTGGGTAATCGTGACCGTGGCATCCACCGGCCCGCTCTTGGCCGCGCTGTTGGCGGCGGCGGCCTGGCGTTTGAGCAGATCCTTGACCATTTTGCCGGCAATGTAAAAAATGACCGCCGCGGCAAACAGCTTGAAATTGCGGGGGTCGCGCAGGCCGGTCACCCGGACGAAGGCGCCGATCAACACCCCGGGCAAGGTGCCCAGAACCACCGCCCAGGTCAGCGGCCAGACCATCCGGCCTTCCTTGCAGTAGCGATATACCCCGGAGGGAATGGCAACGATGTTGTACAACTGGTTGGTCGAGCTGACCGAGGGATGGGTGTAGCCGAGCACCGACATCTGGAAGGGCAGGAGGAGGAAGGCCCCGGAAATGCCGCCCATGGAGGTGAAGAAGGAGATAACAAAGGCCACCAGCGGCGGAATCCAGGGATCGACGGTAACACCGGAAATGGGAAAGAGCATGGCGGTTTCTCCCTTGACCTGACAGGTCATTCATAGACACGATGAATTTTATTTTCGTGTCAGTATAAAAAGCAGTCCGCACTCTGTCAAGCGGGAAGAACGGGCGAATAATGGAGGAGCGACAGACCAGGAAAAGGGATCGGCTGCGGGCGGGTCGATGCATCCCGGTGCTTCGGCCCGGTTTGGCTGCCACTCGCCTCCATTGACTTTGATTTCATCACGACCGGATGACGCTCGAACCTGCCGACAGGACGCGGCGGCTTCTGCGGTGAGCGATTGGGGTGAAAAAGAGAGACGGGGGTGGAAAAACTGCACCGGTGTCTCTTGGTTTTGCGGGTTGCCCGTGATTGCAACTTGACTTTTGCTTGTTTATCAGTTTATTTGAAGCGTTCATTGTCGGCGGGAGATCCTGGGCGCTGGCCGCTTGTGCCGGCACCGCCGGACCTTTCTCCTGCGCTTGCAATTTCTTTCCCACAAGGCGGGCAACATGGCATTTTGGCGAGTCCCCCTCGACGCCCAGGAGATCCAGGTCACCCGGGGCGACGTCCACATCATCGACGACCGGTGCAAGGGCTGCGGCTACTGCATCGAATTCTGCCCCAAGGATATCCTGCAATTCTCCGACCGCTTCAATCGCAAGGGGTACCACCCCCCGGTGGTGACCCGGCCCAGCGAATGCGTCAACTGTCATTACTGCGAAATCATCTGCCCCGAATTCGCCATCTACTCGGTGGAAGTTCAAGTTGCCGCTTCATTGAAATAATTCTTCGTTTCCCCAAGAGCCGCGTTATGAAATCCGCTGTTTTGACCGGTGAACACTACATCACCGGCGACGTTGCCTGCGCCGAGGGCGCCATTGCCGCAGGGTGCACCTTTTTCGGCGCCTACCCGATCACGCCGGCCACCGAGATCGCCGAGCACATGGCCGAGCGGCTGCCCGATGTCGGCGGTACCTTCATCCAGATGGAGGACGAGATCGCGGCCATCGCCTCGATCATCGGCGCCGCCTGGACCGGGGCCAAGACCATGACCGCCACCTCGGGACCGGGCTTCAGCCTGATGATGGAAAACCTCGGCTTGGCGGTCTGCACCGAGACCCCGTGCGTCATTGTCAACGTGCAGCGGACCGGCCCTTCCACCGGCCTGCCCACCATGACCGGCCAGGCCGACATGATGCAGGCCCGTTGGGGATCGCACGGCGACTACGAATTGATCGCCCTGGCACCCTCCTCGCCGCAGGATTGTTTCTACCAGACTATCCGCGCCTTCAACCTGAGCGAAAAGTACCGGGTGCCGGTGCTGATCATGGCCGACGAGATCGTCGGCCACATGAGCGAGAAGGTGGTGATCCCCGACGCCGGCAAGATCAAGCTGGCCAACCGGCCCAAACCCACCGGCCGCAAGGACCGATTCAGGCTCTACGAACCCGGTCCCAACGGGGTGGCGCCCATGCCGGCCATCGGCGACGGCTACAACATCCATGTCACCGGCCTCACCCACGACGAGCGCGGCTATCCCGCCATGACCGTCGAGGCCCAGGAACAGATGCTCGCCCGGATCAAGAACAAGATCCGCGACAACCTCGCCGACATCGTCGAAACCGAGTCCTACCGCATGGACGATGCCGACATAGTGATCGTCTCCTACGGTATCTCGGTGCGCACCGGCCTGGCCGCGGTCGACCGGGCGCGGGCCATGGGCTACAAGGCCGGCCTGCTGCGGCTGGTCACGGTCTGGCCGTTCCCGGAGGCCCTGATCCGGGAAATCGCCGACCGCGTCAAGGGTTTTGTCACCGTGGAAATCAACCTCGGCCAGGTGCACTACGAGGTCGAACGCTGCGCCGGCGGCCGGGCCGCGGCCCATCTCGTCGGCCATGCCGGCGGCAAGATCATCCATCCGGACAAGGTCCTGGAATGCATCCAGAAGGAGTTTGAACGCCCATGACCGCCAATCCGAAAAAACTGGCCAAGCAACCCGAACACCCGCTGGACGACCTGATCCGTACCGACCGCATCCCCCACATCTGGTGTCCGGGCTGCGGCATCGGCACCGCCTTTTCGTCCTGCCTGAGCGCCATCAAGGCCACGGGCCTGCCGTACAACCGCTTCACCATGGTTTCCGGCATCGGCTGTTCGGCCCGTGGCGCCGGCTACATCAAGCTCGACTCCTTCCACACCACCCACGGTCGGGCCATTCCCTTTGCCAGCGGCATCAAGATGGCGCGGCCCGACCTGAAGGTGATCGTCTTTTCCGGCGACGGCGACCTGTTCGCCATCGGCGGCAACCATTTCATCCATGCGGCCCGGCGTAACATGGATCTGGTGGTGATCTGCGTCAACAACCTGACCTACGGCATGACCGGCGGCCAGGTAGCGGCGACCACGCCCAACATGGCAAAATCCACCACCACCCCCTTGGGCAATCCGGACGCGCCCTTCAACCTGCCGCTCTTGGCCTACGCCGCCGGCGCCTCGTACGTGGCCCGCTGGACTATTCTCCACACCCGCGACCTGACCACGGCCATCAACGAGGCCATCATGCGCAAGGGGTTTTCGTTCATCGAGGTCCTGTCGCCGTGCCCGGTCAACTACGGCCGCCGCAACAAGGAAAAGCCGATCGACACCCTCAAACTCTATCAGGACCGGACCATCATCAAGAACGGGGCCGATCCGGTCAAGGCGGATATCGATTTCGGCAAGGGCGTGGTCATCGGCAAGTTCGTCGACGTCGACCGCTCGACCTGCGACGACCGCTACAGCGAAATCACCCGTCCCTGCAGCGACGATTGATCGTTTATCCTTCACCCGGCAGCAACGACATCATGAGCACAAAAACGCGAACAAGCCAGATCGAGATCATCATCACCGGTTTCGGCGGCCAGGGGATCATCCTGGCCGGCCGCATCCTCGGCATGTCGGCCTCGCTCGGCGACAAGAAGGAGTCCACCCTGGTCCAGGCCTACGGTCCGGAATCCAGGGGCGGGGCCTGCAACGCCCAGGTGATCATCTCCGATCGTCCCATCCACTATCCCTATGTCAACACTCCCAAGATCCTGGTGGCCATGTCCCAGGCCGGCTACGACAAGTTCGCCCCGGCCCTAGCCCCGGATTCGATCCTGCTGGTCGACCAGGACCTGGTTAACCCGGAAAACGCGGTCTGCGACCACTACGCCATTCCCTCCACCCGAATGGCCGAAAATCTGGGCAACAAGATGATGGCCAATATCATCATGCTCGGCTTCTGCACCGCCATTACCCAGGCGGTGTCGAGCGAGGCCGCCCAGGTGACCATTGTCCGGTCGGTGCCCAAGGGGACCGAGGAACGTAACGTCGAGGCGTTCAACAAGGGATTCGACTACGGTCTGTCCACCCTCAAGGGACGGGAAAAACGGGCCGCCGGCCAGACAGGAGCCGTGCTGCAATGAAACGACAAAAAGAACGACTCTACCGGGTGATCGTTGCCGGCGCCACGCCGGAGGGCATCGCCGCCACCAACAAACTGGGCGAACTCGGCATTCCGGTCACCCTGGTCGACAGCGATCCCGATCTCGACCGCAAGCTGGCGGCCGACGAATACCGCCTGCCCTCGGGGTTGACCTTCAGCCACGCTCACCGGCCCGGCCTGATCCGGATCGTCCGCAACAGCTCGATCCGCGCCCTGTTGCCGGCCAGAATCAGCTCGATCAAGCACACCGCCCAGGGGTTCAGCGTCCGCATCGACCAGGAGCAGACCTTCATCGATCCCGACCGCTGCTCGCTGTGCGGCAAGTGCGTGGCCGCCTGCCCGGTGGAACATCCGGACCAGGGCCGCGCCCTGCGCTACCACGCCCGCACCAGCCTGCCGGGGCGGCCCTACATCGACAAACGCAAACAGCCGCTCTGCCAGGAAAACTGCCCCCTGGGGGTCAATGCTCAGGGCTACATCGCCCTGGCCTCCCAGGGCAAATACGAGGAGGCCCTGGAGCTGATTCGCCGCGACAATGTCCTGCCCGGCATCTGCGGCCGCATCTGCACCCATCCCTGCGAGGATGCCTGCCGGCGGGGCGGGGTGGACGATCCGGTTGCCATTCGTTCGATCAAGCGGTTTCTCGCCGACTACGAAGGCGCTGAGCTGAGCCGGAAAGAAGCGGCCGGCCCGATCGAGCAGGGCAGGGGGGAGCCGGCCCGGCCGGAAAAGATCGCGGTGGTCGGTTCCGGTCCGGCCGGGATCGCCGCCGCCGCCGACCTGGCGCGCAAGGGCTACGGCGTCACGGTGTTCGAAAAGGAAAAGGAAGTGGGCGGGCTGCTGCGCTACGGCATCGGCGCCCATCGCCTGCCCCGGAGCATCCTTGACCGGGAGATTCGGCTGATCGAGCAGATGGGCGTGGTCTTCGCCACCGGCCAGGCCATCGATCTCGCCCGCGATCTCGACCGGCTCGGCCGCGAATACCAGGGCGTGGTCATCGGTACCGGCACCTGGCACGACCGGAGGCTCGGGGTCGAGGGCGAGGACCTGGAAGGGGTCGAGGGCTGCCTGGCCTTTCTCGCCCGGCGCCAGTGGGACAACCTGACCCGCCTGAACAAGCGGGTGGCGGTGGTCGGCGACGGCAACTCGGCCTTTGACCTGGCCCGCACCCTGGCCCGGATGGGCGCCAAGGTGAGCATTATCTCCTGGTTCGGCGCCGACCACATCCCGGCCGATCCCGACGAGGTGCGCGAGGCGGTGGAGGAGGGCGTCGCCATCGTCGCTTCCACCCAGGTGGTGGCCTTCCGAGGACAAAACGGCAGCTTCACCCACCTGGAATGCATGCCCACCAAGCCGGGCCGGCCAGATGCCCGCGGCATTGCCTGGCCCGAGATCGTGGCCGGCGAGCAGCCCTTTCCCCTGGCCTTCGACCTGGCCTTTGTCGCCGTCGGTCAGGTGGGCGGATTTGATGGCAGCAGCTTTGGCGGCACGATCGCGGTGACCGAGCGCGGCTTCATCGCCACCGACGACCGGACCCGGACCTCGAGGCCCGGGGTATACGCGGCCGGCGATACGGTTTCCGGTCCCTCCTCGGTGGTCAGGGCCATGGCCTCCGGCCGCCAGGCCGCCCGCGCCATCCATTTCGACCTCACCGGCATCGAGGAGCAGGGTGCGAAGACCCGGCCGGAAGCCAAGGACTTCTGCTGCATACCCGACGATCTGCCCAAGCGCCAGCGGACGGCCATGCCGGAGCGCCAGGCAAACCTGCGCAAGAGCGATTTCAAGGAGGTGGCGCTGGGCTTCAATGCCATCCAATTGGCGGCCGAGACCAGCCGCTGCCTGCAATGCGGGGTGTGTTCCGAATGCCTGCAATGCGTGGCTGCCTGCGGCGCGCTCAAGGCCATCGACCACGGCCAGGCGCGGGAGGAGATTGTCGAACAGTGCGGCGCGGTGATTGTCGCCGATCCCAACATCGCCCCCAACATCAAGGGCGACGACATTATCCGCGCCTACGGCCCCAAGGCGGCCCGGCCGGATGTGATCGACATGATCGTGCGCGGTTTCGATGCCGCCGCCCGGGCCATGCTGCTGTTGGGCGGCGCGGCCAAAACCACCAAAGGGCACGGCTTGTCGCTTTCCATTCCCGACTCCGGCCTGTCGCCGGAGGTGCGGATCGGCGTTTTTGTCTGCCGTTGCAACGACTCGTTCGGCTGGCTGGACGGCATGGACGAGCACCTGGCGCATTTGGCAGAGATCGACGCCGGCATCGTGCATACCGAGGTACTGACCGCAGCCTGCGTGCCGGAAGGCACCCAATCGATCATTCGGGCGGTGCGCGAGAAGGGCATCACCCGGATCGTGCTCGGTTCCTGCGTCTGCTGCCCGCTCAATTTCGTGTGCAGCGCCTGCACCGACCAGCGCAGCCGCCTGAAAAACAGCCTGTTCCACGGCACCGGCATCAGCCGGTCCATGGTCGAGACCTGCAACCTGCGGGGCGAGGTCCTGCGGCTGGTCGAATCCAAGCCGGGGTTGGCCCTGGAGCGATTCAAGGGGCTGCTCGGCCGCTCGATCAAGCGGACCACGACCTTGAAGCAACTGCTGGCGGTGGACCGTAACTATAACTTCGCCGCAGCGGTGATCGGCAATTCCCAGGCCACCATCACCAGCGCCCTGACCCTGGCCGACAGCAACCACGAGGTGTTCCGGTTCGGCACGGTCGAGCAGCCGCTCAAGGACCTGATCGAGCATCCCAACATCCATAACTTCCCCGAATGGAACGTGATCGGGATCAGCGGCACCCTGGGCGATTTCCAGATCCTGATCGAATCCGGCGGCCACGGCCAGACGTTGCGGGCCGGCACGGTCATCCTCGGAGAAAAGGCCCGGCGCCGGATCGCCTACACCCACCAGGAGGGTCTGCCCAGCTCCACGGTCGAACCGCTGGTACAGCAGCGCGGGGTGGTCAACGTACCCTTTGCCTACCCTTGCGCCACCTCGGTGCCCGGCCTCTTCCTGGCCGAGCCGCCGGGCATCAATGTCTCCAAACTGAAAAAAGGGACGGCGGCGGCGGTAATGGTGGCCTCGGCCATGCCGCGCGGCCCGCGGCAATCAAAGGGCGTCACCGCCACCATCGACCCGGCCACCTGCCGGGGTTGCGGCCGTTGCGTCAGGATCTGCCAGTATCATGCGGTGACTCTCCAGACCAACCAGGTCGGCGGCTGGCATGCGTATGTCGACGAGGCCCTGTGCAAGGGCTGCGGCAACTGCCTCTCGGTCTGCCCCACCGGCGCCGCCGACAGCCCCTACCGCAACCGGGCCTTCCTGGAACAGGCCCTTGAGGAATTGCTCTGCAAGGACAGCGTCCATGAATGATCACGCCACCAACAGTCCGTTGAATATTCTCTTGTTTCTGTGCAACTGGGGGGCGCATGCCGCCTTCCTGACCCTGCAGGACCAGCGCCAGCCGATTCCGGACGAAATCCGGATGGTGCGGACCCCCTGCACCGGACGCATCGACCGGGCCATGATCCTCAAGGCCTTTGCCAAGGGCGCCGATGGCGTGGCCCTGGTCGGCTGCGAGCCCGGCACCTGCCGCTACGGCTCCGGTACCGCCACCTCTACCCGCAATACCCAGGACGTGCGCCAGATCCTCGACCTGATGGGCCTGGGCGGCGAGCGATTGCGTTTTGCCGGCTTTTTCCCCGAACAATCCGGGGAGCTGCTCGCCTTTCTCCAGGAATTCACCGTCGAGATCAAGGCCCTCGGCCCGGCCGGGATCGCGGCCGGACCGCCCCCGCCGCCCCCGGCCATGGACGAGCACAAGCGTTCCCTGCGGCAGTTGGTCGCCACCTACGATATCCATGCCTGCCAGGATTGCGGCAAATGTTCCTCCGCCTGCCCCCTGGCCCTGATCGGCAAGCCGTTCTCGCCCAGGGCCATTGCCGCGGCGGTGATCACCGGCGGCATCCACGCCCCCGGCGTCCGGGAAAACGTCTGGTCCTGCCTGACCTGCGGCCTGTGCTACGACCGCTGTCCTTCGGCGGTCAATTTCCCGGCCTTTATCAAGGAATTGCGCCATCTGTACCGCCAGACCGACCTGCCCGGCCAGGAGGTGCACGGCGGCTTCTTCCATTCGCTGATGCGCTCCATGAGTTTTGGCGCCGTCACCCCGAGGCGCTGGGGCGGGCTGCCGGAGGAAATCCGCGTCGACCCGCAGAGCACCACCGTGTTTTTTGGCGGCTGCGCCCCGTATTACGACATCTTTTTCGGCAAGAACAACGACAGCCAGACCAACCGGATTCTGCTCGACAGCCTGCGCCTGCTCAATTTCTTCGATGTGGCGCCCAGGGTGCTGACCGACGAGCGCTGCTGCGGCCACGACCTGCTGTGGTCCGGCGACCGGGAAAATTTCCTCAGGATCGCCCGCCTCAACGTCGAGCAGTTGAACGATCTGGGGATCGAAACCGTGATCACCACCTGTCCCGAATGCTACATGACCCTGCACACCACCTATGGCGAGCAGGGCCTGGCGCCCCGTTTCCGCGTGGTCCATCTCTACGATTTCCTCGAGGAGCAGATCGACAAGAACGCGGTCGGCTTCAAGCCGCTCAACCGTTCCATCACCTTTCAGGATTCCTGCCGCCTGGGGCGCTTGGAAGGGCGGACCGATTTGCCGCGGAAACTGCTCAAGCGGCTCAAGCCGGTCAAGTTCGAGGAGATGAAGGAATCGGCCGGGGCCTCGATCTGCTGCGGCAACTGCGCTTGGACCGGCTGCGACAGCTACAGCAAGGCCCTGCAGGTCAAGCGGCTGGAGCAGGCCCATGCCACCGGCAGCGACCTGCTGGTGACCGCCTGTCCCAAGTGCCAGGTGCACCTCAAGTGCGCCATGGAAGACCCGTTCCGGCGGGAGCAGCTGCAGATCGAACTGATGGATCTGACCAGCGTCATCGCCCAGACCATCCACTGGGAAGGATGAGCCCGGATTTTTCCGGAAAATCACTGTCAAAAACACCGAACATCTTGAACGACATTCGCTTTATCGGAGAATGAGTATGTCCAAAAATCCCCCTGTCAAACCCGCCGAGCAGGAACCCCGCATCGGGGTGTATGTCTGCCATTGCGGGCTCAATATCGCCCAGTCCGTCGATTGCGCCAAGGTGGCCGCCGAAGCGGCCGACGCCGCGGACGTGGTGGTGTCGAAGGATATCGTCTACGCCTGTTCCGAGCCGGGGCAGCAGCAGATCAAGCAGGATATCCTCGACAACGACCTGAACCGGGTGGTGATCGCCTCCTGCTCGCCGCGCCTGCACGAAGCGACCTTCAGGAAGATGCTCGATTCGGTGGGGGTCAACCCCTATCTGCTCGACATGGCCAACCTGCGCGAGCAGTGCTCCTGGGTGCACATGAACGACCGCGAGGGGGCCACCGCCAAGGCGGAAACCCTGGTCGACATGGCCGTCTCCCGAGTGCGCCATCTCGAACCCCTGCACGAGGACACCCTGCCGCTCACCCCCAAGACCCTGATCATCGGCGGCGGGGTGGCCGGCATCCAGGCGGCGCTCGATCTGGCCGACAGCGGCTACGAGGTCACCCTGGTGGAGAAGGGACCTTCCATCGGCGGCGTCATGGCCCAGCTCGACAAGACGTTTCCCACCATGGACTGTTCGATTTGAATCTTAGGTCCTAAGATGACGGATGTCGGTCGACATCCACGGATAAAGTTGTTGTGCTTAAGCGAAGTGGTCGATGTGAAGGGATATGTCGGCAACTTCAAAGTGAAAATCATCAAGAAGGCCCGCTATGTCGACGAGACGAGCTGCACGGCCTGCGGTGACTGCGCCAAGGTCTGCCCGGTGGTGCGGCCCGATGAATTCAACATGGGCCTGGGCTCGCGCAAGGCGATCTACAGTCCCTTTGCCCAGGCGGTGCCTTCGTCGTACCTGATCAATGCCAAGGAATGCCTGGGGCACAATCCGGCGGTCTGCTCGAAATGCGTGGAGGTTTGCGCCAAGGGGTGCATCAATTTCCACATGTCGGACGAGGAGATCATCGAGGAGGTCGGCACGCTCATCGTCGCCACCGGCCTGGTGCCCTACGATCCGACCGAGATGGACGAGTACGGCTACACCCGCTTTGCCAACGTGCTCACCAGCCTGGAGTTCGAGCGCCTGGTCAATGCCGGCGGCCCGACCAAGGGAGGGCTGATCCGGCCTTCGGACCGCAACCACCCGAAATCGGTGGGTTTCATCCAGTGCGTGGGTTCGCGCTCGGCCACCAAGGGCGGCCATTACTGCTCCAATATCTGCTGCATGAACACCGTCAAGTCGACCTTGATCATCAAGGAGCATTATCCCGATGTCGAGGTCAAGGTGTTCTATATCGATATCCGGGCCTTCGGCAAAGGGTTCGAGGACCTATACACCCGCAGCCGCCGCCTGGGCGCCCAGTACATCCGGGGCTTGCCCGGCTCGGTCGAGGAGACCGAGCGCGGCAGTTTGCGGGTGGCGGTCGAAAACGGTGCCACCGGCAGGCTCGAATTCCACGAACTCGACATGCTGGTCCTGGCCCAAGGCATGAAACCGGCGCCGGCCACCCAGCGGTTGCAGGAAATCATGGGCTTGCAGCTGACCTCGGACGGCTTCTACCTGGAAGCCCACCCCAAGCTCCAGCCGGTGGATGCCGCCACCCGTGGCATCTTCTTCGCCGGTTGCGCCGAGGGGCCCAAGGACATCAAGGAATCGGTGACCCAGGCCTCGGCTGCGGCCATGCGCGCCATCCGCCTGATGCACAAAGGTGAGATCACCACCGAGCCGATCACCTCGACCATCATCGTCGACAAGTGCAAGGCCTGCGGCAAGTGTGCCGAAGTCTGCCCTTACAACGCGATTTCGGTGGACGTCAAGGCCAAGAAGCCGGCGGTGGTCAACTCGGCGGCGTGCGCCGGCTGCGGTACCTGCTCGGCCGAATGCCACTTCGACGCCATCAGCATGAATCATTTCACCGATACCCAGATCCTGGGCCAGGTCGATTCCATGCTCCAGACCGCGCCGGAGTCGAAGATTTTGGCGTTCGCCTGCAACTGGTGCTCCTATGCCGGGGCCGATTACGCCGGCGTTTCCCGTCTGCAGTACCCGGCCAATGTCCACCTCATCCGGGTGATGTGCTCGGGCCGGGTGGACGAGAAGTTCATCTGGGAAGGGTTCCGCCAGGGCGCGCCGGTGATTCTGGTCAGCGGCTGCCACATTGGCGACTGCCACTATATCGACGCCAACCACTGGACCCAGAAACGGGTCGATCGCATCCGCAAGAAGATGGAGAAGATCGGCCTGCGGCCCGAACGGTTGCAGCTGGAATGGATCAGCGCCGCCGAGGGCATCCGCTTTGCCGAAACCATGCAGCGGATGGAGACCTTGCGCCAGGGCGTCACTGCCGAGGAAATCGCCGAAACCCAGGGCATCCTCAGCAAACTCTGATCTGTTTTTGTTCCTTTTTTCGTTCCTTTTGCGCCCCGGCAAACAGACGATTGTCCGCCTGTTTGCCGGGGCGTTTTTGTTGTATTCCCCGTCTCAGTCCGGCGATTCATCCCAGTAAGGGGATGCTCTCTGTTTTTTCGGCACAACAAATATTTTGCATATTTCCTTTTTGTCGTATAATTCACCATGCTTATATCATTCTGATTCCCATTGGACTTCAGCCAGGATCGTTCGCTGGCAATCGGCGCTGTTCTTTACTGCGGAAGCCGGTTGAGTAAACGAGATCTCTCACGGCGTTCGAGATGACAATTGCCCCGCGTTGTCAATGCGGCTGGGGTTGTCATTGCGCGAACGCTTCTGCTGGTCTTCCGACGAACGCAGAAAGGGGGAATCTCAAATAGTTTCAGCAGAATACCGTCCGGGATGAAATCGGCTGAATTTAAGTGGCAACCAGTTCTACCATTGACCCGAACCCTGGAGAATGCCCGATGATGACCTCTATCCCTCGCTGTTTTCCGAATGTTCTGCTCGCAACGATCTGTTTTTTGGGACTCGTCATCGCCCCTGCTCGGGCGAGCGAAGTGACCATCGGCACCGGCGCGGCCGCTGCGGAAAACATCTTCAAAAAAATCGAATTTTCCCTGAATAGAACCCTAAACATCAAGTTGAACATCATCGACAGCGGTCCGGTCCAGGCCCTGAAGGATCTCGATGCCGGCAAGCTGCACTGCGCGGTCGGCGGCCTTGCCTTTGCCGATTGGATGGAAATGATGAAGAAGGACGGCTATGTTGTTGCCGATCCGTCCGTATATCGCAATTGGGTCATTGGCCAGGACAGGATCAAGGTGCTGACCAACCTCGATGTGCCGGTGAAGTCGCTGTCCAAGGAGCAACTGGTGGCGATTTTCAGCGGCGCGATCACCAACTGGTCGCAGGTCGGCGGGCCCGATAAGCCGATCGTGGTGGTTGTGGGCAACCGGATTCCCGGCACGATGTCGGTGTTTCAAAAGCAGATCATGGGCAACGCCGCGTTCACCAAGGAGGCCATGGTCGGGACGACCGCCGAGGACATCAAGAGCCGGGTCATCAGAAACGCCGGTGCCATTGGCCTGGGCACCGTTTCCCAGGTCGATTATCTGGTCAACGGGCCGGAAATCCCGGAAATCGCCCGGCCCATCACCCTGATCACCAAGGGCGCGCCCACGGAAGACGTGGAGAAAATGATCAATTATATCAACACGGCCGGCCAGCGCTTCATCATCAAGTAAAAACGCGGCCGCCGGGCTGGCGGCACGGTGGGGAAATATCGGCGGGGCCTGGCAGGGCCTCAGTCTCAGCTTGAAAAAAACAGTCGGTGTGTGCTAGGCTGACTCTTTCTGACATTCAAGCTTTTTTCCGTTCCTCTTCCAGTACACGCAGCCCCATGCCAGCAACCATCATCAACGGCGCCGCCGTTGCCAAGACCATTCGCCAGGAAATCGCGGCCGAGGTGGCCGCGATCAAAAAGCGCCACGGCCTGACCCCCGGCCTGGCCACCATTCTGGTCGGCGAGGATCCGGCCTCGCAATCCTATGTGGCGGCCAAGAACAAGACCGCCCACGCCCTTGGCATCCATTCCGAACAAATAACCCTGCCGGCCACGACCAGTGAGGAGGAATTGCTGCGCCTGGTCGAGCAATGCAATCGCAACCCGGCCATCCACGGCATTTTGGTGCAACTGCCCCTGCCTCGGCACATCGACGAGCCCAAGGTGCTGTTTGCCATCGATCCGGCCAAGGATGTCGACGGATTCCATCCGGTCAACGCCGGCAAGATGATGCTCGGCCAACGCTGCTTCCTGCCCTGCACCCCGAACGGCATCCTCGAACTGCTCCAGCGCACCGGGGTCGAAACCTCGGGCGCCGAGGTGGTGGTGGTCGGACGGTCCAACATCGTGGGCAAGCCGATCGCCAACCTGATGCTGCAAAAACGGCCGGGCGGCAACGCCACCGTGACCATCTGCCACACCCGCACCCGCGACATGGCCGCGCATACCCGTCGGGCCGACATCCTGATCGTGGCCGCCGGCGTTGCCAAAATGATCAAGGCGGACCAGATCAAGCAGGGCGCGGTGGTCATCGATGTCGGGGTCAACCGGGTGGGCCAAAGCGCAACCGGCAAGGCGGTGCTGGCCGGCGATGTCGATTTCGACGACGTGCTCGACAAGGCCGGTGCCATCACCCCGGTGCCCGGCGGGGTCGGACCGATGACCATCACCATGCTGATGCAAAACACCCTGCAGGCCGCCAAGCAGGCGGCCGGGCTGATGTGAGCGCGCGACCATGAGCCAAGAGGCCAAGAAAGTCTGCAACACCTGCGGCGGCATCGGCGAAATCGGCTATTTCCAAGGCGAGAGCCGATTTTTCATCACCCGCGAGGAATGCCCCGCCTGTTGCGGGCTGGGCTATGTCCTTGACGAAGAACCGGGAACCGCCGCCCCTGGACAGCAGGATGAAAAAAATGAGCGACAAGACTGAGATGCAAACCGGCGACCTCTGGGATGCGCTGGGTTCGCTTGCGGACGATCAGGCCACCCAGGTGCTGGCCCACCTGTTCACCCGTTTCGAGCAGCGCTGGCAACAGTGCCCGGACGACCCGGCGCCCGAGGCCTTTTTCCGGATGCTAGCCGTGGCGGTGGAGCATGTCCAGTCCTGCAATATCAACCGGCGCTGACCTCAACGGCGGGCATTGCATCCGAACGGCTGGGACCTGGTCAGGCCTACACGTTCATTTTTCTATTGTTCCGGCGGGATGCGTCCGAAAAGAAGAAAGTCGAAGGGTAAGCGGTTCATTTTTTCGGGAGAAACGATGCGAAGCGGATGGATGATGGTCCTGTTCCTGGTGGCGGTCGGCTGCGCGGCCGGAGGATGCACGCGCGGGCCGGGGGCTTTTTTTGCCGGCCAGGAGGAGATCGATTCGGTGGATCAGTGGAACGTGCTGGCCAACCACGTTGCCGACCGGGTCAGCAAGGAGCTGATACAACAGCAGCATCTCAACTCCACGATCTATGTGCGCCATGCCTGCGGTGCGCCGGGTAAATGCGGCGGCGAGGGCACCTTTGCCTTTGACGAGGGGTTCAACGACCTGCTGACCACCCAACTGGTCCACTTCGGCATTCCCACCGCGGCGTCGCCGGAACGCGCCAGCCTGACCCTCGAATACAAGGTGCAGACCGTGTATCATTCGTCGGGATTCGGCACCTGGAACTGGCCCAAGCCCGGCATGTTGATCGCCCTGGCCGCCGGCATCGTGGTGCTCGAAGACGCCCC
The DNA here is from genome assembly GCF_031547805.1 of Desulfobulbus sp. Lineage (GTDB taxonomy): Bacteria > Desulfobacterota > Desulfobulbia > Desulfobulbales > Desulfobulbaceae > Desulfobulbus. The sequence continues at coordinate 1,840 of NZ_JAVBRQ010000025.1, read as the reverse complement.
CTGGGAATTGATAACCGCCGCCACCGCCGCCGAAGTCTATCGCAACAACGGCGGGTCGGGCGGCCATTACGAGGTGATCATTACCACCTCGATTATCGACAAAAAGCGCTATCTTATGCGCTCCTCGGATATCTATTACCTCAACAACTCCAATCTTTGGCACTTCCGGCCGTCCACCCCGGCCAAGGAAATCCAGTTGACCGGCAACAGCGCCTCGCCCTCTTCCCGACCCGCCAGGAAGGCCCCGCTATGATCCGCCGCCGCCGATTCGTTTGCTTGCCCGGCCTGGTGCTGGCGGCGTTTTTCGCGCTGGCGGGATGCAGCCAGTTCAACGGCACCCGCCTGGAGCCGCTGCTCGGCGGCGACATCGATCTTGCCGCCCTGGGCGACGAGGTGGCGGCAACCCTTGCCAGCCAGCCGGTCCCGCCCCTTATGCCCAACCAGCCCGAACAGCCGATCCTGGTCACCACCCTGGTCAACAACGACGACCTCAACGACACCTCGAGTTTCGGCCGCACCTTCCAGAACAGCATTGCCGCCGGCTTTGCCAAACGGGCCTATTCGGTCAAGGAGATCAAGCTCCGCCGCGACCTGCTGGTGAAAAAGAACGAGGGCGAGTTCATGCTGACCCGCAACCTGCAGGAGATGGCCGGCACCCAACGGGCCCAGGCCGTGGTGGTCGGCACCTATACCCTGGCCAACCGGGTGATGTATCTTTCCGTCCGCCTGGTGGCGCCGCGCAATCAGGCGATCATCGGCGCCTATGAAGACAAGATCTATTTAGACGACAACAATTTGCGCCTGCTCGGGCTCAAATTCAAAGACAGCACCGATGAGGATCCCATCAACCCGGTGCTGCCCCCCCGCCCGTCCGTCCTCGACAAGATCCTCTATTGACCCTGGTCGTCGGTTCGCCCCTGAACCGTTTTCATTGCCTGGCGTTCCCTGTCAATCGGGAAACGAAAGATCCACAAAGGTAATCCGATGGAATAATCAGCAGCCAATTCGTCATAGTTTTGAGTGCAACAATTCATACCCCATTTGTCTGACGGCCGGATAGATCGGAATGTTGTCATACCCTCGCACCTCTTCAGACTGTCGACCGACAAGACTAGATCCGCCCGACCACGATTTTCGGAAAGTGTCATAGTTATCTTCGACTTCCTTATCAAAATGAGCACCTCCATCCTTGTTAACAATGGCCAGTACGAGGTCCTTTCTCGTCAAATAGAACTTCTGATTTTCGAATACGCGGTAGCCCCACCAATCATCGAACGGTACGAATGTGAAGTGCTCCTTGGGAGTGGAAAAGTATCGTTCGTCGCATAGTGGCCAGTACTTGGCCTCGCCTCCTTGGCCATCGTTGACCCCAACATTAATCCGGCGGACTAGCCCCAAATGGACTGATTCCCTTGGGTTTCTAAAGTTCGTGTTCAGAAACTGGCCTTTCTTTCTTTCAAGATGAGTGAGTAGTGAAGTGCTACTCCCAGTGTCATGAACGAGAACCCGAATTGCCGTGGCAATTGAAACAGCGACAATCTCGTTGCCGCTGTCGAAGCAATCACACAGTGCTTTTATCAGTTCTGTGTGCTCTTCGAATTTGTTGGACAGACGATTGGCAATTTTCATAGTAATCACCCACTATTAGTAGGTCCTCAAAGTAGAGCCTATGCCGATTACGTTGCCTGTGCCGACATAAGGGTATCTTGAAAATTAGATGCAGTAATCTGCGGCGAATTAAACAATTAAATTGTTGATTTATCGATATTATGTTATTGTTTCCATCGTTTTAAAGAGCCTTGTCACCTTCTGACCCGATGGAGAGCCGCCATGATTCAGC
>NZ_JAVBRQ010000046.1:0-27845 GCF_031547805.1 Desulfobulbus sp. | reverse complement strand
AGAAGGTCAGCCAAAGCAGCCACCACAGCACGCTCAGTGGGCCGTTTTTTGCCAGTTGCTGCCGCCGCTGCAGCAGAATGGCAAACAAAAGCGGTAGCGCCGCCAAAAAGATGTTCCAGATGAGAGCGGCGTGCAAAAGTGCGTGGTCCAGGAAAGGGAGGGGAAGACTAAGCGCAAGGCTGCTGAAAAGCAATACGCGCACCAGCCTTGCAGTTTGGCGCGGCAAAATGCGGCCCAGTTTGAAGGTTTCCAGTCCGTTCGGCATCAGCGTTTCCTGCTTTCCCAGCCAAAAGGCCTTGCCCTTAAAACGTATGGTCGCTAGGATATGTTTCAACCGCAGTTGCCAATATCCCCTTTCCTTGCCGCCCCTTTTATTGTACAATCATTTTGTAAACCATCTGCAACGTTTCAAGGAGGAGTACCGTGCCATATCAAACCATCATTATTGCAGACTTCGGCGGCCAGTACAACCAGCTCATCGCCCGCCGTGTGCGCGAAAACCAAGTGTATTGCGAAGTGGTCCCCTACACCAAGGCCATGGCGGCCATCCAAGAGAAAAATCCTGTCGGCATCATCTTCACCGGCGGTCCGGCCAGCGTGTACGAAAGCGGCGCGCCAAACATCGACCCCGCCGTCTACGATCTGGGCATACCGGTGCTGGGCATCTGCTACGGCGCCCAACTGATGGTGACCCAACTGGGCGGCCGGGTGGAACGGGCCGAGAAGCGGGAATTCGGCAAGGCGCAGCTCCACGTCGAATACACCGGCGGCCTGTTCGCCGGCATGGAAACGGCGCCGGCCCACCACCAGGTGTGGATGAGCCACGGCGACCGCATCGAAACGCTGGCGCCGGGCTTTTCGGTCACCGCCACCAGCGCCCATTCGCCCTACGCGGCCATCCGCCACGCCGAAAAACCTTTCGTCGGCGTGCAGTTCCATCCCGAGGTCGCCCACACCCTGATCGGCACCGATGTGCTGCGCAACTTCGTCTTCGGTCTCTGCGGGTGCAGCCCCGACTGGACCATGCACTCCTTCATCGACGCGACCGTGGCCGCGATCCGGGCCAAGGTCGGCGCCGACCGGGTGATCTGCGCCCTGTCCGGCGGGGTGGACTCCTCGGTGGTCGCGGCCCTGGTCCACCGGGCCATCGGCGACCAGCTCACCTGCATCCACGTCAACAACGGCCTGATGCGGACCGGCGAATCGGAAAGCGTGCTCCGCTTCTTCCGCGAGAAGACCAAACTCAAGGTCGTCGATATCGACGCGTCCGCCTACTTCCTGACCGCCCTGGCCGGGATCAAGGATCCCGAGGAAAAACGCAAGCGGATCGGCTACGGCTTCATCGAGATCTTCGAGGCCGAGGCCAAGAAGCTGGGGCAGGTCCGCTATCTGGCCCAGGGCACGCTGTATCCGGACGTGATCGAATCCGTGGTGTTCCGCGGCAAGGCGCCGATCAAATCGCACCACAACGTCGGCGGCCTGCCCGAACGGATGCAGCTGGATCTGATCGAGCCCCTGCGCGAGCTGTTCAAGGACGAGGTGCGCGAACTGGGCCTGGAGCTGGGCCTGCCCGAAGAGGCCATCTACCGCCAGCCCTTCCCCGGTCCGGGCCTGGGTATCCGGATCATGGGCGAGGTCACGGCCGAGCGGCTGGCCATTCTCCGCCAGGCCGACGTGATCGTGCTGGAGGAGATGAAGGATGCCGGCTGGTACCGCAAGGTCTGGCAATCTTTTGCCGTGCTCCTGCCCATCCAGACCGTAGGCGTCATGGGCGACGGCCGTACCTACGAGCATGTCATCGCCCTGCGCTGCGTGGACAGCAAGGATGCCATGACTGCCGACTGGACGCGCCTGCCCTACGAGCTGATGGGCCGCATTTCCAACCGAATCATCAACGAGGTGCGCGGCGTCAACCGGGTGGTGTACGACATCTCCTCCAAGCCGCCGTCGACCATCGAGTGGGAATGATTAGGTGTCTGGCATGAGCTGGCAACGGCAGGCAAAAAATCTTATAACTCATTGATGTAGTTTGATTTTTTTTGTTTTCCGCATGGCAAGTTAGAGTTGTTCCCCGATGTTCGGACAGGAAATCGGGTTTTGTTAGCTTGTCTTTTGTTTCATCAGGCTACCTCTATGAGGTAGTCTGGAAAAAGTGGACACCAATCTGTTAGCCTGCACAGCAACAAGGAGGAGTCGCTGATGGAAAGTCAGCCACCAAAGCAGTCAGGGGCTCGGTCCTTTGTCTTCGCAGAAGGGGCACAGTGGGTACGCGTAGACTTTCATCTGCATACCCGAGCAGACCGCGAATTCAACTACGCGAGCGTTGGCAACTTCTACAACAGCAACTATGTGGATGCGTTGGAGAAAGCGGGCATCCGACTTGGCGTTGTCACCAATCACAATAAGTTCGACTTTGATGAGTTCAAAGCACTGCGCAAGACGGCCCAGAAAAAGGGGGTCGCGCTGCTGCCAGGTGTCGAGTTATCAGTCAACGATGGGGCCAATGGTATCCATACGCTTGTTGTGTTCTCGGACGCATGGATCGATGAACACAACTACATCAACCCCTTTCTGACTAGCGCTTTCGAAGGCAAAACGCCTGCTCAGTACGAACAGGAGAATGGCCGCACCTCCTGGTCTCTTCTGGAGACGATCAGGAGGCTGGAAAGCTATCACCGTGATTTCTTCCTCGTTTTTGCCCATGTCGAAGCACCGAGCGGCTTGTGGGCAGAACTGGATGGCGGCCGACTCACTGAGTTGGGGCAGAACGAATTCTTCCGGCGTAAAACCCTAGGCTTCCAAAAGGTTCGCACGCACGACGGTGCAGGCAAAGACAAACCTTGCCGTACCAAGACTCAGAGCTGGTTGCAGAACTGGTACCCCGCCGAACTTGAGGGCAGTGACCCCAAGTGCATCGATGAAATCGGCCGGGGCAAGACCAGTTACCTGAAGTTGGGCGAGTTGTCTTTTGAGGCGGTCAAGTTTGCATTGAGCGATCCCGCTACGCGAGTAGCCATGGAGCCGCACAAGCATTTGGCGTCGCACATCCGTAGCATCCACTTCGACGGGGGCGTCCTCGACGGGAAGACGCTGCATTTCTCGCCCGAACTCAACACGTTGATCGGCATCCGTGGCAGCGGCAAGTCGTCTATCCTTGAAGCGGTGCGCTACGCCCTCGACATTCCTCGTGGCGAGAAGGCGCAGGACACCAAGTACAAGGATGAGTTGATCCGCCACACCCTCGGTAGCGGCGGCAAGGTGACGCTGACGGCCTGGGATGTATACGGGCAGGAGTTCACCATCTCCCGCATCTTCCGCGAAGCGCCGAATGTCTACTTGGGCGGTAAGTTGCAGCCCGGTGTATCGATTCGGGAAACCGTACTGCACCGCCCAATTTATTTCGGACAGAAAGACCTCTCCAGCACCGGCGAAGGCTTCGAGACTGACCTGGTAGAAAAACTGGTTGGCGAGAAGCTCCGTGTGCTGCGTGACGAAATCGAGGCTCAACGCCAACGCGTGCGTGACGCCGCTCAGCGCTGGCTCAAGCTCAGCAATACCGCCGAGCAGAAGCGCGACTTCGAGGCCCAACTCAACGATGCCAAGTTCCGTCTGACCAAATTCGTGGAGCACGGCGTCGCAGACAAGCTCCAAAAGCGCCTCGGCTTCCAGCAGGACGCTACTGCGCTGGCACGCATGAAGGAGCGGGCGGACAACTTCATCCGCGCCTTGGGACAACTGATCGCCGAACACGAAGACGAGTTGCGCAACGCCACGAGCTATGTGTCCAAGCAAAACTCAGACTTCTTCGCGGCCTACTACGCCGAGTTCTCCAACCTCGTTGCCAAGATCGATCAGCTCAAGCAGATCGAGCAAGATGCACGCACTATTGCGGGCCGCCTCAAGACCAAGCAGAGCGAGTTTGAAGGCGCAAGCAAGAGCCTTCAGGAAGAGTTCGCGCAAGTCGAACGGCAACTGGCTCAGGAACTCAAGCAAACTGGCATGACGGCCATCCAGCCGGACGACTTTCTGGCCCAGCAGCAGCGCAAGACCAAGGCGGAGCTAATGCTGGAGGCGCTGGCCAAGCAGGAATCACAGCAGACCAGCATCCGCGACGCGCTGTTTGCCGAGATCGACAAGCTCAATGAACTCTGGCTGCGCGAATTCAACACCATCAAAGTGGAGCTGGACCGAGTAAACGCAGGCCATACCGCCCTGCAGATCGAAGCCGACTTCAAGGGCGACAAGGAAGCCGCTATCAGCTTCATGCAGCAGCTCTTCAAGGGAAGCAACATCCGCGAAACCACGCTGCGCGCAGTGATGGAGGACTATGCCGACTTCGGCGGCCTCCTGCGTGCCCTGCCGGGTGCTTTGGTCAAGGCTGGCAGCACCCCCGAGGTCTTCGAGAAGACCCTCATGCAGAACCTGACTGAGTTCGTCACCTGGCAGGTGCCCAACCGTTTCGTCATCCGCTATCGCGGCAAGGAGCTGAAGCACCACTCGCTCGGGCAGCGCGCTTCGGCACTGCTGCTGTACGTACTCAGTCAGCGCCAAAACGACGTGATCATCATTGACCAGCCGGAAGACGATCTGGACAACCAGACCATCTACGACGATGTGATCAAGCTGTTGCGTGAAATGAAGCCTCACGCCCAATTCATTTTCGCCACCCACAACGCCAATTTCCCGGTGCTGGGCGATGCGGAGCAAGTGCATGCCTGCAAGTACCAGGATGAGAAGGTCGCTACGCAAAGCGGCAGCATCGACGCCCGTCCGGTACAAGACGCGATCATCAACATCATGGAAGGAGGTCAGGCAGCCTTCAACCGTCGCAAAGAGGTCTACAACCTATGGAAACCACAGAGCTGATTGACCTGCTTAGCCGGGGCGAGGACAGCCGGCAGCAGTTCAAGGCGGACATGACCAATGCCGATGCTTTGGCGGCGGAGATCGTCGCCTTCAGCAACACCGCTGGCGGGCGCATCTTCATCGGTGTGAACGACGATGGTTCGGTGCGGGGCCTATCCGGTGCCGACGTTGCCCGCCTCAACCAGCTCATCGCCAACGCGGCCTCACAGATTGTGCGTCCCGCCGTGAACCCGCTCACGGAAAACGTGCCTCACCCGGCCGGTACGGTACTTGTGGTCTCCATCGCCGAGGGCGTAAACAAACCCTACATGGACAAGAACGGCGCGATTTGGGTGAAGAATGGCTCGGACAAGCGCCGCGCCACCTCGCGTGAGGAAATTCAGCGCCTGTTCCAGCACGCGGGCTTGGTGCATGCCGACGAAACGCCCGTGCCGGGTTTGAGTACGGGTGATCTGGACATGCCCTACTTCGAAGCCTTCTTCGCGCAGCAGTTCGGCGAGCCGCTCGCTCAGCATAACCAGCCACTGCCGCAGTTGCTGACCAATATGAACCTGGTGAATCAGGGGCAGCTCAACGTGGCGGGCAGCCTGCTGTTCGCCAAGGCACCGCAGTACGCGCTACCCGCGTTCATCGTCAAAGCCGTCGCCCTTGTCGGCACCCAAATCGAGGACGAACGCTACATCGACAGCCGTGACATCACCGGCAAGCTGGCCGATGTTTTCCAGCAGACGCTGAGCTTCATCATTGCCAACATCCGTTCCACGCAGGGTGAGCAGGGCTTCAACTCGCAAGGACAGCTTGAGATCCCCCGCATCGTCTGGGAAGAGTTGGTCGTCAACGCCCTCATCCACCGCGACTATTTCATCAGTGCCCCGGTGCGCGTGCTGGTTTTTCCTGATCGGGTCGAGATCGTCAGCCCCGGCCACCTGCCCAACAACCTGACCATCGAAAATATCAAGGCCGGCAATTCCAATATGCGCAACCCGATTCTGGCGTCCTTTGCCGCCAAACTCTTGCCTTATCGAGGACTGGGTAGCGGCCTGCTGCGCGCACTGCGGGCTTGGCCGCAGATCGAACTCATCGATGATCGTGCCGGCAATCTGTTCAAGGCCATCGTGGTGCGTCCCAGTGTGCCGGAGGCGTGACTGATCAACTGGGGCGCAGTGTCCCGTGCGCTTAATAGAGTCTTTTAAAAAATTTCATGTTATCGTTGATTTTAAAGGTGTTTTCTTGTCTATCAACCATCGAATAGGAGTAAGATCGGACCGACAACCCTTTGGAATCACCTCAATGCCACAATTGTTCCATGCTCAAGACAGCAATCTACGTTGACGCCGAAAACATCAAGATGAGCGGCGGCTACGGCATGCGCTACGATGTGCTCTTCGGCCTGGCCAACAGCAGTAACTCGTCGATGCTCCGTGCCAACTGCTACCTGGCCGAGGACCACGAGCGCACCCAGCGCGATCCGGAGTACCGGCAGAAGGTCTATTCCTACCACAACATCCTGCGCAACTGCGGCTTCAAGATCATCAAGAAGTATGTCCGCCGGTTCAAGGACGAGGACGGCAACATCACCACCAAGGCCAACGCCGACATGGACCTGGCCATCGACGCCCTGCTCCAGGCCCGCAACCTCGACCGGATCATCCTGCTCACCGGCGACGGCGATTTCCTCCGCCTGATCATCGCCCTGCAGAACATGGGCTGCCGGGTGGAGGTCATCGGCTTCCACAATGTCAACAAGGAGCTGCGCGAGGTGGCCGATTCCTACATCTCCGGATTCCTGGTGCCGGGTCTGCTGCCGATCGCCGGCAGCCACGGCGACAACGGCGAACGCTGGCAACGGGGCACGGTGGCCAATTTCAACCAGGACCGGGGCTTCGGCTTCTTCCGCTACTACCGGCTGCAGGAGGGCGTGCTCCAACCGGAGACCGTCTTTTTCCACCTGTCGAAGTCAACGCTTTCCTCGGACCATTTCTTCCAGGAGCCGTACCGGATCTTCGAGTTCAAGATCGTCGACAACCCGGCCAACAACAACCGATCCGAAGCCTGGGACATCCGGCTGCTCAAGGAAGGGTGAGCGCCCGTGACCGCGACCAACGACGGCAGCCTGCTCCTGGCCGGCGACCTCGGCGCCACCAAGACCAACCTGGCGCTGTACCGGGCCGACTCCTGGCCCGGACCGCCGCTGCGGCAGCAGACCTTCCGCAACCGGGACTTCACCGAGTTCGACGACCTGCTGGCCGCCTTCCTCGCCGACCGGACGCTGCCTGCGGCCATCTGTTTGGGTGTGGCAGGGCCGATTCTGGACAACGCGGTCCGCATGACCAACCTCTCCTGGTCCATTGCGGGCGCGGCCTTGCAGGCGCGCTTCGGGTGCGAACAAGCCCTGCTGATCAACGACCTGGTGGCCACCGCCGCCGGCATTCCCTGGCTTGCACCCGCAGATGTGCGGCCGCTCAACCCGGACGGACAGCCCTCCGCAGGGGCGGCCATGGCGGTGCTGGCACCGGGCAGCGGCCTGGGCGAGGCCTTCCTGGTGCCGCATGGCGATCTTTTCCTGCCTTTTCCCTCGGAAGGCGGCCACGCCAGCTTTGCCCCCAGGACACCGGAGCAGATCGAACTGTTGAGCTTCATGACCAGGAAGCACGGACACGTCTCGGTGGAACAGGTCTGCTCCGGCCTGGCGATCCCCGAGCTTTTCGCCTTTGTCGCCGCCGACCGACCGGTGCCGGAGTGGCTGGCAACCGAACTGACCGAGGCCCTCGATCAAACGCCGGTCATCGTCCAGGCGGCCATCGGCGCCATGCATCGCGGCAAGCCCTGCGACCCGGCCGTGCAGGCCCTGCGCCTCTTCCTCGACATCCTGGCCGACGAGGCCGCCAATCTCGCCCTCAAAACCCTGGCCCTGGGCGGCGTCTTCATCGGCGGCGGTCTGGCGGCCCGGGTGCTGCCGTTGATCGAGGCGCCCCGGTTCATGGCCGTCTTCGCCCGGGGAGTTCACCGCCGGATGCTGGCCCGCATCCCGGTCCAGGTGATCCTCAATCCGCAGACCGCACTGCTCGGCGCCGCCGCCTCGGGCATCCAGGCCCTGAAGAGCGACCCTGCGACCGCCCCTTCCGCCTGACCGCCGCTGCCCGTTCCCCAGGTGCCGGCCCGGAGGCTGCCATGTCGCCGTTCATCCTGTCCCAGATCCTGGCCGCCATTGCCATCTGTTTCGACCTGGCTTCCTGCCAATTCAAGGAACGCCGCCGGATCATCGCCTGCCTGATCGTCTCCTGCCTGCTGATCACCGCGCATTTCGCGCTGCTGCAACACTGGACCGCCACGGGCGTGGCCGGGCTGACGGCGGTGCGTTTCATCGCCAGCTACCGAACCACCTCGAAAAAGGCGATGGCAGCCTTCATCGCCGCCTCCCTGCTCGTCGCGGCCTTCACCTTTCACGGCCCGCTCAGCGTGCTCAGCTGCCTGGGGTCGATTTTCGGCACCATCGGCTCGTTCTGCGCCGATGACAAGCGGCTGCGGCAACTGCTGATGGCGGCCTCCAGCCTCTGGCTGGTGCACAACATCCTGGCCGGCACCCCGGTCGCCACCCTGATGGAAGCCCTGTTCCTCACCAGCAATCTCTTGGGCTATTACCGCTACTACGGACGCGGGAAGGATGACACGGGTTTGCCGCCGCCGGCCGGGCCGTTGCGGCAGTGATCGGCTGTGGGAACAATCGGGGGATCATGACCCGGGAGGGAGCTGGGCCACCAGTTGGCGATAGATCTCGCGGCCGATCCAGGCATCGGTGGCGGCGTAGCGGATCTGGCGGTCGGTGAGTTCGGGACTGGCCCAATTGCTGGTTCGCGCCGACTTGGAAATGCGGAGCCCGCAGACCACCGCGGCCAAGCCCCTGAGGCCATGGTGGCGGATGCCCCGGGTCTTGGCCATCCGCGCCAGGTCGACAAAGCCGGCCGGCCGGAAGGGATGCAACTCCTGCAGATTTTTCAGATCGAAGTCGGGGGCCACTCCGGCCTTGGCAATGGCCGGGTTTTCGAGCAGGTCCCGCAGCGGGGCGGGCAGACCGCAGCTCTCCAGCTGTACCAGCACCACCTCGTCCTCGGCGGCCAGTTGCAGCAGGCTGGGCGCGTATTTTTGTCCCTTGCGAAACGCCGGCCGGGTTTCGGTGTCGAACCCGAGCAAGTCGGCGCGCGCCAGCCGCATGGCCGCCTCTTCCGCCTCCCCGGCGGTGCGGACGCAATGGATCGCCCCCTGCCAGCATGCCAGCGGCAGGGCATTGATGGCCTCTTTGCTCATCCGAATTTCCAATGCCGAATTCACGCTTCCCTTCCTCCCCGGTTCATAACCGCGCCGGCACTCCATGACTCTGGCGTGGCCCTATGTTTCGATGACGATTTTTACCATGGAGCGCGGCACGTTGTGGGACCATGGTTCCACAAAAACCGGATGAATGCAATTTTTCATGTTGTTCTTCCCATAGAGTAGTCTACAATCCGGGGTGCCAACAACCGGCCGATCCGCACGATTTATCCCTTGGGACAGTGAAAAGCCTTTCATTGTCCCTTCTTTTCCTCTAGATTGAAAATTTAGTAACTATTCCCATCAGCTTCCTCTTGTCAGCCCAGGAGCGCATCCCGTGAAACCGACCAACATTGAGGATCCGGAATATTTCCACAAGGTGATCGACTGCCAGTTCGCCTGTCCCGCCCATACCCCGGTGCCGGAATACATCCGCTTGATCAGCGAAAAACGCTATACCGACGCCTACATGGTCAACTGGGTATCCAATGTTTTTCCCGGTATCCTGGGCCGGGTCTGCGACCGGCCCTGCGAGCCGGCCTGCCGCCGGAGCCGGGTGGAAAAGGAGCCGGTGGCCATCTGCCGGTTGAAACGGCTCTGCGCCGACAACCGCAACCTCGGCCTGGCCGACCGGTTCCCGGCCATTCCCAGCGAGAAAAACGGGAAGAAAATCGCCCTGATCGGCGCCGGCCCGGCCTCGCTGACCGTGGCCCGCGACCTGATGCCGCTCGGCTACACCATCGACCTCTACGACGAACAGGCCAAGGGCGGCGGCTTCATGCGCAGCCAGCTGCCCTCCTTCCGCCTGCCGGAGCCGGTGCTGGCCACCGAGGTCAACTACATCCTCGACATGGGCGTGCACACCCACTTCAATCACCGGATCGGGAGCATGAAGGCCTTGCTGGCCAAGAGGTACGATGCGATTTTCGTCGGCACCGGCGCCCCGCGCGGCCGCGACCTGCCCGATCTTCCAGGCCGCAAGGCCGGCGACCAGGGAATCCACATCGGCATCGACTGGCTGGCCGGGGTGATTTTCGGCCATGTCACCTCGATCGGCAAACGGGTGTTGGTGATCGGCGGCGGCAACACCGCCATGGATTGCTGCCGTACCGCCCGCCGCCTGGGCGGGACCGACGTCAAGGTGATGGTGCGCGGCCAGCGTTCCGAGATGAAGGCCTCGCCCTGGGAAATCGAGGATACCCTCGGCGAGGACATCCCGATCGTCGACAACCACATTCCCCTGGAGTTTGTGATCGAACACGGCCACCTGGTGGGCATGCGCTTTGCCAGGATGCAGGCGGTGCCGGATGCCGCGGGCGGAATGCGGTCCGAGCCGGACGGCGAGGGCGCGGTGTTCTTTCCCTGCGACGAGGTGCTGCTGGCGGTCGGCCAATTGAACGCCTTCCCCTGGATCGAGCCGGACGCGGGCATCCGGTTCACTCCCCAGGGGCTGCCGGAACTCGATTCCCTCACCCTGCAGTCGTCCCTGCCCCAGGTCTTTTTCGGCGGCGACGCCGCCTTCGGCCCGCGCAACATCATCACCGCCGTGGCCCACGGCCACCAGGCGGCCATTTCCATCGACCTCTTCTGCCGGGGCCTCTCCCTCCTCGACCGGCCCGCCCCCAAGGTGAACCTGGCCGGCCAGAAAATGGGCGTGCACGACTGGCTCTACCACAACCAGGTGACGGTCACCGAACGTCAGGCCGTGCCGGTGCTCGCCAAGGCCAAGACCCTAAAGGACCGGCTGCTCGAGGTGGAACTCGGGTTCGATCAACAGGTCGGCCAGGCCGAATCGCTACGCTGCCTCAACTGCGACGTCCAGACCGTCTTCCGGGCCGAGCTCTGCATCGAATGCGACGCCTGCGTCGACGTCTGCCCGGAGAGCTGCATCAACTTTATCGACAACGGCACGGAAGAAGAGCTCCGCACCCGGCTCAAGGCCCCGGCCGTCCACCTGGGGCAGAGCCTCTACCTGGCCGGGCCGGTGGCCAGCGGCAAGGTGATGGTCAAGGACGAGAATGTGTGCCTGCACTGCTCGCTCTGCGCCGAGCGCTGTCCGACCTCGGCCTGGGAGATGCAAAAGTTCCTCTACCTTTCAGCTCAGGCGGGGCAACCATGAAGCAACTGGAAAGCATCAACGATTTTGTCGTCCGTTTCGCCACGGTCAACGGTTCCGGCTCGGCCAGCGCCAACAACCTGTTCGCCAAGGCGGTGTTCCGCATGGGTGTGCCGGTCAGCCCCAAGAACATCTTCCCCTCCAATATCCAGGGATTACCCACCTGGTACGAAGTGCGGGTCAACGAGCGCGGCCACGTGGGCAGGCGGGGCGATGTCGATTTGGTGGTGGCGATCAACGGCCAGACCCTGCGGCAGGATTACGACGGCCTCGTGCCGGGCGGCTACTTCGTCTACGACTCTTCCCGGCCCTTGCCCGAGGATTTTGGCCGCGACGACGTGACCACGATCGGCATCCCCATGACCACCATGTGCAACGAGGCCTTCGACAACGCCAAGATGCGGCCCCTGTTGAAAAACATCATCTATGTCGGCGCGCTGGCGGCCCTGCTCGACATGGAGGCCGAGGTGCTGGTCGAGTCGCTGCGCAAGCAGTTCCGCAAGAACCCGGTCCTGGCCGAACCCAACATCCGGGCCCTGGAGCTCGGCTACGCCTATGCCCGCGACCACCATGCCGGCGTCTGCAAGCTTACGGTGCGCCGCAGCGACCGGGTGGGCGACGCCATCATCATGGACGGCAACAGCGCCGCCGCCCTGGGGGCGATCTTTGCCGGCGCAACCGTGGTCGGCTGGTATCCGATCACCCCTTCCACCTCGATCGTCGAGGCCTTCGGCCGCTATGCCGAGCAGTTCCGGATCGAGGAAGGCACCGGCCGGATCAAGGCCGCCATTGTCCAGGCCGAGGACGAACTGGCCGCCATCGGCATCGTCATCGGCGCCTCCTGGAACGGGGCTCGCGCCTTCACCGCCACTTCCGGCCCCGGCGTCTCGCTGATGACCGAATTCCTCGGCCTGGCTTATTACGCCGAAATCCCGGCGGTGCTGATCGATGTCCAACGGGTCGGTCCCTCCACCGGCATGCCCACCCGCACCCAGCAATCCGACCTGCTGGCCTGCGCCTACGCCTCCCACGGCGACACCAAGCATCCGCTCCTTTTTCCCTGCGACCCCAGGGAATGCTTCGACATGACCGCCGACGCCTTTGACCTGGCGGAACGGCTGCAGACCCCGGTGATCGTGATGAGCGACCTCGACCTGGGGATGAACGATCATTACGGCCCGCCCCTGGCCTGGGATCCGCAGCGGCGCTACGACCGGGGCAAGGTCCTCGACGCCGCCCAACTCGACGCCCTCACCGCCCGGTGGGGCCGCTACCGCGACGTCGACGGCGACGGCATCTGCTACCGCACCTATCCCGGCACCCATCCCGACAAGGGCGTCTACTTCACCCGGGGCAGCTCGCGGGACGAATACGCCGCCTATTCCGAGGACAACGCCACCTATGTTCGCAACCTGGAACGGCTGCGGCTGAAGTGGGAGACTGCCAAACGGCTGCTGCCCCTGGCCCGGATTAGGCTCACCAACGCCGACGCCCGCCTGGGCGTGGTGTTCTACGGCAGCACCACGCCGGCTGCCTACGAGGCCATCGAACTGCTGCGCGACCGCGGCATCGCGGTCAACAGCATGCGCCTCCGCGCCTTCCCCTTCCAGCGGGAGGTGTTCGACTTCATTCTGGCCCACGAACTGGTGTTCGTCATCGAACAGAACCGGGACGGCCAAATGCGGACCCTGCTGATCAACGAGGGCGGCCTGCCGCCGGACAAGTTGGTGCCCATCGCCAGCTACGACGGCCTGCCCGTGGCCAGCCGCTTTCTCACCCGCGCCCTGGAGGAAGCCCTGGCGGAACGCGGCGTCATCCTCCCCAAGAACACTCCCGACCGAGGAGGCACCCCATGACCTTTTTCCGCCCCACCTTCCGCCATCCCGAGTTGCCGCCCAATGCCGCCGGCTACCGCCGCCAGGATTACGAGGGCGGCATTTCCACCCTCTGCGCCGGATGCGGCCACGATTCCATCTGCAACGCCATCATCCAGGCCTGCTTCGAGCTGGCCCTGCCGCCGCACCGCGTCGTCAAGATGTCCGGCATCGGTTGCTCCTCCAAGAGCCCGGCCTATTTCCTCGCCAAATCGCACGGCTTCAACTCGGTGCACGGCCGCATGCCCTCCATCGCCACCGGCGCCAACATGGCCAACCGCGACCTGATCTACCTGGGCGTTTCCGGCGACGGCGACACCGCCTCCATCGGCATGGGCCAGTTCATGCACGCGGTCCGCCGCAATCTCGACATGCTCTACATCGTGATGAACAACGGCTGCTACGGCCTGACCAAGGGCCAGTATTCGGCCACCGCCGACAAGGGCTCGAAAAGCAAGAAGGGCGCGGTCAACGAGCTGGAATCCATCGACCTGTGCGAACTGGCCATCCAACTGGGCGCCGGTTTCGTGGCCCGCAGCTTCTCCGGCGACAAACAGCAGCTGGTGCCCCTGATCAAGGCCGGGTTGGCGCACAAGGGACTGTCGTTCATCGACGTGATCTCCCCCTGCGTCACCTTCAACAACAATCCGGAATCGACCAAGAGCTACCACTGGGTGCGTGAACACAGCGAGGCCACCAACACCTTCGACCTGGTGCCTTTCCAACAGACCATCACCACCGAATACGACGGCGACACCGTCCAGGAGGTGACCCTGCACGACAACTCGGTGATCCACCTGCACAAGCACCACGATGCCCCGGACATCACCGACCGCCGCCAGGCCATCGACAATCTCGAGGACCACAAGGCCCAAGGGGTAATTCTCACCGGCGTGCTGTACATCAACCCGGAGTCCGCCGACACCCACGAGATCCTCCACACCTGCGAGCGGCCGCTCAACAGTCTGGCCGAGGCCGATCTCTGTCCCGACGGCCAGGTCTTAGAGGCGATCAACGCCGCCCACCGGTAAACGCGGAGGCCCATGCGCGATTACGCCGTGCTGCTCGCCGGCATCGCCTGCGCCGGGATGGGCGGCGAGCTGTTCATCCGCGGGGTGGTCGGACTGGCCGGCTGGCTGAGGATTTCGCCGGGCATCATCGGCGCGGTCGTGGCCGCGTTCGCCACTTCGAGTCCGGAGCTGTCCGTGGCCATCAACGCCGCTCTGGCCGGCCAGCCCCAAATCGCCTTTGGCGACGTCCTGGGCAGCAATATCGCCAACGTGGCCCTGGTGCTGGCCCTGGCCCTGATTATTGCCGGCATCCGCTGTCCGCGCAGCAGTATCAGGCGTGATTTTCCCGTGGCCCTCCTCATTCCCCCCTGCACCGGCTTGCTGTTTCTCGACGGCACGCTTTCCCGGATCGACGGCATGCTGCTGCTGGGCCTGTTCCTGGCCTGGCTGGCGGTGGCGGTTGCCGAGGCCCGGCAACAACGCAGCGCCACGGCCGAGGTGCTCGGCGAGTGGCGCCGGTGGCGGATCGTCTGCTGCTGCGCCGCCGGCCTGGCCCTGCTGATCCTGGCCGGCGATCTGGTCGTGTCGGGTGCCAAGAGGATTGCCCTGTCGCTTGGCATGGACTATTTCACGGTCGGGGTCACGGTGGTGGCCATCGGCACCTCCACCCCTGAACTGGCGACCGCGGTGATCGCCAAACTGCGCGGCCACGACGAGGTCGGCCTGGGGACCATTTTGGGCAGCAACATCTTCAACGGCCTGTTGATCGTCCCGGTGGCGGCCATCATCACCCCCATCACCGTTGCCCATTCCGCCGGGGCGTTCATTTCCCTATGCTTCGGCTTTCTGGCCATGGCGCTCACCTATCCCGACCGCACCGGCCATATTCACCAAGCCCGGGGCTGGCTCCTGCTGCTGCTCTACGGCTGTTCCCTGTACCTGGTGCTCACCTTTGGCAACTGAGCGCCTCCATTCCTCTTCCCCAACGGAGAAATTTCCTTTATTTTGATGAAGATCGGCGCCGGCAACGGCGTACCCCACCCAAGCCCAGCCCGTTGGATGACCGTCTCGCCATGGACACCTCTTCGCACGACTCTTGCTTGTTGCCCGTTCCTCGGTATTTGCTGCCGCGACTCCGTTTTTCCCGGTGGCACCAGATCCTCTTCACCTCCTGCGCCCTGCTGCTGACACTCGGGTGCGCCGGCTGCGCCGAGCAATCGAACCGGCTGGCCTTGCCGCCGGCCGCCGGCCGTCCCAACGCCGACCTGGCCAAGGAACGTCCGGCCAGCCGGGCCTGCGTCGGCGCCTACCGAGCCAGACAGCTCACCGGCGATTTCGCCGGCTATGCCAGCCTGCAGCAATTCGTCGACCAGATGGTCCGTCAACACGGCTTTGAGGAGGAATATCTGCTGGGCCTTTTCTCCCAGGCCCGGCGCAAGAACTGGACCCTCAACTACCTGGCCAAGTCGGACCAGGAGCTGAAAGGCCCGCCGTCTCCCGGCGGTTGGAGCCGTTACCGGGCCAAATTCCTCGACGAACGCCACATCGGCGCCGGAGTCGAATTTGCCCGCCGCAACCGGGCCGCCTTGCAGCGCGCCACCCGGCAGTACGGCGTGCCCGAGGAGTACATCCTCGGCATCCTGGCGGTGGAAACCACTTTTGGCGGCTATGTCGGCAAGGACCGGGTGCTCGACGCCCTGACCACCCTGGGATTCGACTACTCCAGGCGTGGCGACTATTTTCGCGGCGAACTGGAAAACTTTCTGTTGATGGCGCGCAGCGAGGGATTGGACCCGGCCACGCCGGTGGGCTCTTACGCCGGTGCCATGGGACTGGGGCAGTTCATGCCCAGCAGCTTTCTGCGCTGGGCGGTGGATTTCAACGGCGACGGCCGGCGGGATCTGTGGAATGCGGAAGACGCCATCGGCAGCGTCGCCAACTATTTTTCCCAACACGGTTGGCAACCGGGCCACCCGGTGGTCACGCCCCTGCAGGCCAACGGCCCGGTCAGCCTGGAGGCGGGTTTGAAGCCCCAATACACCCTGGCCGCCCTCCAGCAGGCCGGGCTGCAACCGGCGCGCCCGTGCAGCAGCGACGGCCCCCTGCGCCTGGTGCGGCTCCGCTACGCCAGCTACGATCAATATCTGATCGGCCATCCCAACTTCTACACCATCACCCGCTACAACAACTCCACCTATTACGCCATGACCGTCCACGAACTGGCCCTGTCGATCAAGCGCAGACTGTAGGCCAGAGGCAGGACAATCTCATTCCCGATAAACACCGTTTATCTCTGGATTTCAGCGAATTTCATCGGGCCGCAAAAGGAAATGAGCTGCATTCGCAAAACAAAGCCCGGCAGGAGATCCTGCCGGGCTCGGGTGCAAGGGGATGATTCAGCTGACAATTCAGTGAGCGATTTTCCTGCGGGCAACACCTGACAGGCCAAGCAAGCCGGCTCCGAAAAGCAGCATGGTCGCGGGCTCAGGAACGGGTGCGGCAGTACCGCCTATGGCATTGTAATGGGCATTGCCCGAGTAGTCCTTTAGGAAGGTTCTGAAATCCTTCACCGGAAAACCGTTATTGATCCACATCGCAACCCCGACAGCGCCCCCATTGTAATCAAGGAATGCATCTATAAGGGCTGAATCTCCCATGGTATAACCAGCTCCAATTTGAAAATTGGAAAGATTGACATCAAGATACGGGTTGAATGATGCCATGCTGCCTTCTTGATGAAGCGATGTCACCTTTAGATCTGCGGTGAATATGGTCTGCCCACCGCTGTTCTTGACGGTAAACCCACTTGCATAAAAATCCGTTGCCAGGGTCAGCGTGCTGAAATCCGTAATGGTGAAATCAGAAAAACTTACAGTGGCGCCGTGATCGGTGAGATAGCTGTCCTGCGAGAAATTGACTCCAATATTCTGAATTCTGATGGTCTCCAACCCCTTGTTTCCATCAAGATTCAAATATTGAGCCTTGGTGGTAATTGCCTCTCCGCTTTGGAAACTAAAATACAGATTATCAGCCATTGCACTTCCAGCCATCAGTCCGATTCCTGCTACTGCGATCAACACGCTCTTCAATAATTGCTTTTTCATGATTTCCTCCTGTGGGATGTATGTTACGAAGATGAAGTATTTTTTTCATCACCCCCTCTTTTTCACCTTTCGTGCCAGTTTTCCCTCACTCATTTGGAGACGGCTGGATGCTTTCGAAAAATATCTTTTATTTCAACATATTACCCGCTCAAACAATCAAGGTTTGACAGCAATAAAATATCTCTTTTCTCCTGCACACCCTCGCCTGTCCGAAAAAACGGACAAATTCTGACAGAAGCAAACGCGTTGTCGCATTGTTTAGCAGAAGAAAATGGAAATTGAACTTCCACCTCAATTGTTCCGGCATGTTACACTTCAAATCCATTCCGAAATTTCGGAAAACAAGCCAAAAGCATACGCACCTTGTCGTATATTATCGACACAAAAAGTGGAAATTTCCATTTTATTTAATTATTTTAGTGCATTAATACAGAAAAGCCGCTCCGTGCCCACAGAAGCAGAGCAGGCCAGGCAAGGGCTTCTTCAGGGTTTCCTGCACGCCGGATCTGCTTGCCAGCGAATTTCAGCCCGATTTTAGCAGGCGCCTCGCAGGCGATAGTGGCTAAAATGCGACACCGGCCGGCACCTCATGAGGAAACCGAAGACCGGACCGCTGCACCCTACAGCAAGGTATCGGAAGGAGTGGTTGGCGTTGACGACGCGGGAGGTATTGCGAGAAGCATCCTTCGCTTTCTGACGCAAAAGGCGACACGGCATTGAAAAATCTGCCGGGAATTTCCGTGGCAACGAATAAAAAAGGCGTGCCGGCAATCGGCACGCCTTTTTTTATCGGCCTATGTTCGCAAGCTTACAAGAACAGATAGGTTGCGGCCAGGCCGGTGAGCGACATGGTAATGGTATAGGGCAGGGCCAGCCAGACCATGCGGCCGTAGGACAGGCGGATCACCGGCGCCAGGGCCGAAGTCAACAGGAAGAGGAAGGCCGCCTGGCCGTTGGGGGTGGCGACGCTGGGGATGTTGGTGCCGGTGTTGATGGCCACGGCCAGCTTGTCGAACTGGTCCATCACCGCCTGCACTTGGACCGCCGTGGCCTGCGGCAGGGTGGCCAGCACGTCGGCCCGGGCGGTGTGCGGGTCGGTGAGCTTCTTCATCAACTCCTGGCCGGTCATGCCGATATCGGGGATGGCGGCCAACATGTCGATCATGTGGGTTTTCGTTTCCGAAATATAGACCGTGGCCACGAACACGTTGTCGGAAATGGCGGAAAGCACTCCGTTGGCAATGTAGTAGGCCGCCAGCTGGGTGTGCCCCTTGAGGCTGAGCACATAGTCGATCACCGGCGTGAACAAGTGCTGGTCGTGGATGACCGCGACGATGGCGAAGAACACCACCAGCAGCGCGGTGAAGGGCAGCGCCTCCTCGAAGGCATGGCCGATCCGGTGTTCCTCGGTGATGCCGTTGAAGGCGGTGAGAAAGACGATCACCGACAGGCCGATCAGGCCGACTGCGCCCAGATGGAAGGCCAGGGCGACGATCAGCCAGAGGCCGGCGATGGCCTGGACGACCAGCCGCAAGGTACCCCGGGTGCCGCGCTTGGCCTCCATCTGCACCTCGGTTTCCAGCAGGTGGGAGCGGATGTGTCCGGGCAGTTCGGAGCCGTAGGAGCACCATTTCTTCTTTTCCACGTAATAGCAGGTGGCCAGGCCGACCACCAGCACCGGCAGGCTCACCGGCGCCACCTTGAGGAAGAAGGTGGCGAATTGCCAGCCCATGACGCTGCCCACCAGCAGGTTCTGCGGCTCGCCCACCAGGGTGCACACCCCGCCGAGCGCGGTGCCGACCGCGCCGTGCATCATCAAATTGCGGAGGAAGCCCCGGAACTGCTTGAGATCCTCCTGTTCCTTCTCCTTGAGCGCCAGGTCGCTGGTCAGGTCGTGGATGGCATCGCCGCCGTCCTTGCCCGAAACGTAACGGTGATAGATATCGTAGAAACCGTAGGCCACGGCAATGATCACCGCCGTGACCGTGAGAGCGTCGAGAAAGGCGGAGAGGAAGGCGCCGGCAAAGCAGAACAGCAGCGAGATCTTGTACTTCGACTGCACCTTGACCAGGATGCGGGTGAAGGTGAACCGGAGAAAATCCTTCATGAAAAAGATGCCGGCCACCATGAAGATCAGCAACAGGATCACCTCGAAATTGGTCAGCGCCTCTTGAAAGACGGTCTCGGGCCTGGTCATGCCGATGCACACCGCCTCCAGGGCCAACAGGCCTCCGGCCGGCAGGGGATAGCATTTGAGGGCCATGGCCAGGGTGAAGATAAATTCGCCGATCAGGACCCAGCCGGCGACGAACGGACCGTAGACCTGAAGCAGGACGGGATTGGCGATCAAAAACAGCAGAATGACCAGCTTATACCAGAGCGGCGCGTTGCCGAGAAAATTCCTGGCAAAGGCAAGGGGGTAGGACCAGAACATGGCAGGTTCCTCCGTGGATGGGATGAAAGACGGGATGATGACCGCAGGCGGTGGCGGCCGCGGCGGTCCGACGGATGATTCGCGGCGCGTCCGGAATTACATCTCTCCGGACGGCGAATGGACGTCTGGGGTCGGGCGCGGCGGTCAGCCGCCCGCCCGTTTGACGGTGTAGCCGAGCTGCTGCAGGGTAGCCACCAAAAGATCGCGATGTTCGCCCTGGATCTCGATGGTCCCTTCCTTGATGGCACCACCGGCGCCGCACTGCTTTTTCAAGCGACTGGCCAGCTCGCGAAGCTGCTCCGGGTCGAGGGCAAGGCCGGTCACCACCGTTACCCCGCCGCCCTTGCGCCCCTTGGTCGCCCGCCCCACCCGGACGATGCCGTCGCCCCTGGGGGCGGCCGATTTCGTCTTGCAGCTACAAGCGGCGGCCGGCTGGCCGCAGCCCGGACACAGCCGGCCCTGTTCCGTGGAATAGACCGGGACCGCGAATCGTGGCGTCTTGGTTACCATCTTCCCTCCTCCGTTTCAATCAAAACCGGGCCGAATGCGCCGCTTTCACGCGCCAACCGATTGTTTTGCCGGCAAGAAACGGCGTGACCTCCCCGTAGCGCTCCGGCACCAGCCATGCCACCGGCTCAAGACACACCGTCCCGGCCGGCGGCTCGATCCGGTAGAAGCGCCGGGCGTTGGCCGAAACAAAGGCCGGCAGATGTTCCGGGCAGCCCGCCTCCACGAACAACTCCGCCAGGGCCGGCAGGGCCACCGGCGCGGAAAACACCCCGGCCGCGCAACCGAGACACTCCTTTTTGTGGCGGGGGTGGGGGGCGGAATCGGAACCGAACATCAGCCGGGGATGGCCGGACAGCACCGCCCGCCGCAGGGCGTCGCGGTCGCGGGGCGTCTTGGCGATCGGCTTGCAGAACAGATCCGGCCGCAGCAGGCCGCCGGCCACGTCGTCCAGGGTGATCAGCAGGTGGTGGAGGGTGACCGTGGCCGCCACCCGGTCGAAACGTTCGAGGAAGTCGATGGCCGCGGCGGTGGTGATGTGCTCCATCACCAACCGCAGCCGGGGAAAGGTCTCGGCCAGCCAGCGATAGACCGCCAGGAACTCCTGCTCCCGCTCCATGACGAAGCCGCCGGTCTCGCCGTGCACCAGCAGCGGGATGTCCAACTCCTCCAGCAGGGCCACGGTGGCGCCGATCCGGTCGAAATCGCGCACCCCGGCCTCGCTCTGGGTGGTGATCCCGGCCGGATAGAGCTTGACGCCGATGATCTCGTCCTTGGCCTCGGCCAGTTCCCGTCGATCGTAATCGCGGAAGAACAGGGTCATGTAGGGGACAAAGGCAGCGGTGCCGCAGGCGGCGGCAATGGCGGCCCGGTAGGCGCGCACCCGCTCCAGACTGTCCACCGGCTGCACCAGGTTGGGCATGACCGCCCCGCCGGCGAACTGGGCGGCGCTGAATGGAGCGACCAGGTCGAGCATCTCGCCTTGACGCAGGTGCAGGTGCATGTCCAGGGGGGTGTCGAGCGTCAAATCCATGGCCGCGCTCCTATGCCGTTCGTTTTTTCGGCCTGGCCGGCAGCAGGTCGGTGACCGAGCCGCAAACCGCGCCGGCCGCGCCGGCAAAGGTTTCCGCCAGGGTGGGATGGGCGTGCACGGTGCGGGCGATGGTCTCGGCGGTGGCACCCGTTTCCAGAGCGAGCGCCGCCTCGTGGATCAGCTCGCCGGCGTTGAGGCCGCAAATGCCGGCCCCGAGCAGGCGGCCGTCGGCAACGTCGAACAGCGCTTTGCTCACCCCGTTGCCGGCCCCGGCGGAGAGCGCCCGGCCGCTGGCCCCCCAGGGGAATTTGCCCTTGGCGCAGACGATGCCCTGTCGGGCCGCCTCCCGTTCGGTCAGTCCGACCCAGGCCACCTCGGGATGGGTATAGGCCACGGCGGGGATGGCCGCGGGCGCAAAGGTCGCGGCCAGGCCGGCAATCGCCTCGGCCGCCACCTTGCCTTGATGAATGGCCTTGTGGGCCAGCATCGGCCCATCGGTCACATCGCCGATGGCAAAGATGCGGGCCATGGCCGTTTGCAAACGCGCATCGACAGCAAGGCGGCCTTGCCGGTCGGGCACCAGGCCCAGCGTCTCCAGGCCGATGTCCTCGATGTTGGGGCGGCGGCCCACCGCCACCAGCACGGCGTCGAACAGCTCGACCGCCTCGGTACCGCCGGTCAACGCCACCTCGATGCCTTCGGGCCGGGCTGTCATAGCAGCCACCCTGGTCCCGGTCCAGATCCGGTATGCGTTCTTCACCTGCAAAAAGAGCGGCTGCACCACGTCGCGGTCGGCGGCCGGAATAATCTGGGCCTCGGCCTCGACCAGGGTGATGTCGGCTCCCAAGGCGCGGTAGACCTGGGCCATTTCCAACCCGACGATACCGCCGCCCACGATCAACAGCCGCGACGGCACGGCCGGCAGGGCCAGGGCGGCGGTGGAATCCCAGATCCGGGGATCGTGCGGGGCGCCGGCCAGGGGAACCGGACGCGAACCGGTGGCGACGATCGCCTGGCCAAACCGTACCCTGGTGCTTCCCTCCGGGCCGTCGATCATCAGGGTTTGGCCGTCGACAAAGCGGCCGCGCCCCGTGAGCCGGGTGATTTTGCGGGCCTTGGCCAGGCTGTCCAGACCGCCGGCCAGTTGTTCGACGATTTTGATTTTGTGGCTCCGCAGTGCGGCGATATCGAGCCGCAGGCCGTCGAACCGCAAGCCGTAGGCCTCGCCGGCCCTCGCCTCCTCGAAGGCCGCCGCCGCATGGAGCAGGGTCTTCGACGGCATGCAGCCCGCATGGAGGCAGACGCCGCCCAACCGGGCGCCCTGCTCGATCAGGCACACCGCTAGCCCCAGGTCGGCGGCGCGAAAGGCCGCCGTGTATCCGCCCGGTCCGCCGCCGAGGACGGCGAGACCGGTTTCAATCGCATGTTCCATGCACAACTCCTTCTCTTGCCGGAAAACAGGGTGGTCAGGCCGAAAAAACGCCCGCCATGCCACAATTAAAACAGGTGTTCGGCCAATTCCGCCACGGTGCGCACCGGCACCAGCCGCATGCCTTCTTGTTTCTTGCCCCGCAGGTGCCGGGCAGAGGATTCGGGCATGAAAAAGGTGGAGAACCCCAACCGCCCGGCCTCGCGCAGCCGCATCTCCATCTGCCCCACGGCCCGGACCTCGCCGGCCAGGCCGATCTCGCCGCACACCACCGTGGCCGGGTCGATGGGTTTTTCGAAAAAGCTGGACAAAAGCGCCGCCACCACCCCCAGGTCGAGCGCCGGCTCGACGATCCTGATCCCGCCGGCAACGTTGAGGAAAATGTCGTGATCGAACAGGGTGACACCCAGCTTCTTCTCCAGCACCGCGGTGAGCAGGGCCAGGCGCTGGGGGTCGGCGCCGATGGCGGTCCGCCGGGCCGTGCCCAGGCTGGAGCGACTGACCAGGGCCTGGACCTCGACCAGGATCGGCCGGGTCCCCTCGACGCTGGGCAGGACCACCGAGCCCGGCACGTTGACCGGCCGCTCGGCCAGAAAAAGCGCCGAGGGATTGTCCACCCCGGCCAGCCCGCTCTCCTGCATCTCGAACACGCCGATCTCGTTGGTTGAGCCGAAGCGGTTTTTCACCGTGCGCAGGATGCGGAACACCTGGCCGCGATCCCCCTCGAAATAAAGCACGGTGTCGACCATGTGCTCCAGCACCCGGGGGCCGGCGATGGCGCCGTCCTTGGTGACGTGGCCGACCAGCAAGATCGGCAGGTGGCTCGACTTGGCCAGGGCCAGCAGCCGGGCCGTGGATTCGCGCACCTGGGTGACCGATCCCGGCGCCGAGCCGACCTCCTCGCTGTACACGGTCTGGATCGAATCCACCGCCAAAAGCGCCGGCCGCATGGTGCCGGCCAGGTCGATCATGGCCTCGACGCAGTTTTCGGTGGAGAGGAAAATGGCCTCGTTGCCGATCTTGAGCCGGTTGGCCCGCATGCGGATCTGGCGCATGGATTCCTCGCCGGTGACGTAGAGCACCTGCAAATCCTTGGCGGCCAGCGAGGCGAGCAGCTGCAGGATCAGGGTGGACTTGCCGATCCCCGGATCGCCGCCGATCAGCACCAGGGAGCCGGGCACGATGCCGCCGCCCAGCACCCGGTCCATCTCGGCGATGCCGGTCACCAGGCGAAGGCATTCCTCCTCGTCGGCCGTGGCCAGGGGCTGGGCGGACGCGGGCACGCGGCCGGGCCGGAGCGCTGCCGGCTTGCGTTGTTCGCTCAGACTGTCCCAGGCGCCGCAGTCGGGGCAGCGGCCAAGCCACTTGCGGCTGGCAAAACCACACTGGCCGCAGACAAAGAGCAGGGCCGCGTCTTTTTTCGATGCTTGCATGGACGATTCCCAATCGGGTGGCTTGGCCGCGCGGTTCGGCGCGCCGTCGGCTGTGCGCCGGAGCGCCCCATTTTCCCGTGGCATTCCGGCGCTGAATTCTTATGATAGCCTTATACAATGCGCCATGGCCGGGCGCAACCTGTTCGCCGGCGGCCGCGCCGCCCATTCCAGGAGCACTCCATGCACTATGTAGCCACCAAAATCTGTCGCACCAGCGAAATCGGGATCAACGGCAACCTCTTCGGCGGCACCATGCTGTCCTGGCTGGACGAGGCCGGGGCCGCCTTTGCCGGCTATATCAGCCGCACCCAGTCGCTGGTCACCCTGAAAATGGAGGAGGTGTTGTTCCGGCGGCCGGTCAAGATCAGCCACCATGTCCGCATCTATGCCAGCGTGCATCGGCTCGGCACCACCTCCCTGACCATCGATGTCGAGGCCCGGCGGTTCGATTTCGACCAGGACAGCGAGGAACTGGTCTGCTCGACCCGGATGGTTTTTGTCAAGATCGACGACTTGGGCAACCCGATCCCCATCGACAGCCAGCTGCGCGCCTCCATCGACCAGTCCCTGGCGGACTTTGCCCGGCCGCGCTGAACCCAAGGAACATCATATTGAAACCACGCGACATTCTTGCTACAGTGCCAGGCCGCAGGCAACGGCGAGCGCCGCGACGGCGGCCCGATGCCTGCGTTTATTGTCGTTAAACAATACAGAGGGAACCCGCGCGGCGCCGATTGTTCGGCGTGTCGGGCGGGCGGCCGGCTGCCGACGGGCGACCGGTCTTTCGGCTTGCCGCTCGGGTGGCGGCGAGCCCGCACGGAATGGACTGAACACACATCTCCCCCGGGGCGCGGTTGTACCCGGGCGCCGTACGGCCGGCCCTTGAGGGAGAGGAGGACACATCGATGGATATGAAAACCGTCCGGGAAGACGCCCGGAAAAAACTCAAGGGCTTTTGCCGAGTCTGTCCGGTCTGCGACGGCCGGGTCTGCGCCGGCGAGGTTCCGGGCATGGGCGGACTGGGCACCGCTTCCTCGTTTCGGGCCAATATCGAGGCCCTGGCACGGGTTCGCCTGCAGATGCGGACCATCCACCCGGTGAAGGAGCCCAAGCTTTCCTTCTCCCTGTGGGGCAGAACCCTGTCCATGCCCATCCTGGTGGCGCCGATGACCGGCTCCACCTACAACATGGGCGGCGCCATGACCGAGGAACAATTCGTGGCCGAACTCGCGGCCGGCGCCCTGCAGGCCGGCACCATCGCCATGACCGGCGACGGCGCCGATCCGAGCATGTTCGGCAGCGGGCTGGCTGCCGGCAAGGCCAACCGGGCGAGCACCATCGCCATCATCAAGCCGAGGGCCCAGGAGGTGATCGTCAGCTACCTGCGCCAGGCGGAGGAAGCCGGCGTGCTGGCCACGGGCATGGATGTCGACGGCGCCGGCCTGGTGACCATGGCCATGAAGGGCCAGCCGGTGGGCCCCAAGACCTTCGAGGAATTGCGGGAGGTGATCGGCGCCACCCAATTGCCCTTCATCGTCAAGGGGGTGATGACCGTTGACGAGGCCGAGGCGGCGGTGCGGGCCGGAGCGGCGGCGATCGTGGTGTCGAACCACGGCGGCCGGGTGCTCGATTCGGTCCCCGGAGCGGCCGAGGTCCTGCCGGCGATCGCCGACCGGGTCAAGGGCAAGGCCATGGTCTTCGCCGACGGCGGCGTGCGGAGCGGCACCGATGTGTTGAAGCTGCTCGCCCTGGGAGCGGACGCGGTGCTGATCGGCCGGCCGATGATCACCGCTGTCTATGGCGGCGGCCGGGATGGAGTCGCCCTGGCACTCAACCAGCTCAGAAACGAACTGCTCCAGGCCATGCTGCTCACCGGCACGGCGGATGTGGGCCAGGTGGCCCGCTCCATCCTGGCGCCCTGATCGATCCCCGGTCGCCTGCGCCGATCCGGCCGGGCTTGACCGGCCATACGCGTCCGCAGCCCCCGCCCTCGTCCGGGACTGCGGTTTTGTGGGGACGGCCCCGCGCCTGTTTTGCGGCCAGCCGTCCCTTTCCACTCACCTCTTATCACGGACGATCCCATGAACAGCGCCTTCACCCTGCCCCTCTGCAAAACCAAGCTGGTCTGCACCATCGGCCCGGCCTCGGATTCCCCGGACATGCTGCGCCAGATGCTGGCCGCCGGGATGACCATCGCCCGGCTCAACTTCTCCCACGGCGATTTCCGGGTGCACGGCGTCACCATCCAGCGCATCCGCGAAGCCGCCGCCGAGGTGGGCCGGCCGGTGGCGATCATGGCCGACCTGCCGGGCCCCAAGATCCGCATCGGCGTTCTGGGCGAGGAGCCGGTCGATCTGGCCATCGGCAGCCGCTTCACCCTGACCACCGAGGAGGTGGTCGGCACCGGCGAGCGGGTCTCGGTGACTTTGAAGGAGCTGCCGCAGGCCGTGTCGGCCGGCAACATCCTGTTCATCAACGACGGCCTGATCCAGGTGCAAGTGGAGGAAATCGAAGGCAACGACGTCCATTGCCGGGTGCTGGTCGGCGGCAAGCTGCGCTCGAAAAAGGGACTCAACCTGCCGGGCATCGACCTGGGCATCTCCGCCTTCACCGAGCACGACCGGGCCTGCATGCAGTTCGCCCTGGACCACGGCGTCGATGCCATCAGCCAGTCCTTCGTCAACAGTGCCGCCGACATTCACGCGGTGCGCCAGGCCGCGGCGGGAATGGGCTATTCGCCATTCATCATCGCCAAGATCGAACGGGCCTCCATCCTGACCAAGATCGACGAGATCATGGAAGCCACCGACGGAGTGATGGTGGCGCGCGGCGACCTCGGGGTGGAAGTCCCGATCGAGGAGATCGCCATCCTGCAGAAAATGATCACCGCCAAGGCCAACCTCTTCGGCAAGCCGGTGATCACCGCCACCCAGATGCTCGAATCGATGACCAACAACCGGCGGCCCACCAGGGCCGAGGCCACCGACGTGGCCAACGCCATCCTCGACGGCACCGATTGCGTGATGCTCTCCGAGGAATCGGCCATGGGCAGCTATCCGCTGGAGGCGGTCCGGATGCTGGTGCAGATCGCCAGGGCCACCGAACCCCACCGCACCCGACAGAGCTACCGCAAAAACCCGGAGCATCCGATTTACACCGATATCCGCGAGGTGGACTTCATCGCTTCCAGCATCAACAGCATCGTCAGCCAGACCGACACCGTGGCCGCCATCATCGCGCCCACCGACAGCGGCCTCACCGCCCGGCGGCTGTCGCGCTACCGGCTGCCCACCTGGATCCTGGCGGTCAGCTCCAACAAGAAATCCTGCCGGGAGCTGCTCTTCTCCTACGGGGTCTTTCCGGTCTACGAACTCAACCACCCGGCCGACTGGACCGACTATGCCCGCGATTACGCCCTGAAATACCGGCTGATCGGTAGTTGCATCATCCAAACCGAGGGGCCTTCCCCCGAAGAACCGGACCGCAACCACAAGATGGAGATCATCGATTTGCGGGAGATTTTGTAGGAGTTACGTCGCATCATGCGGCTATCGATTTGCTCCCGGAAGGACCAAGCGATATGAACAGGACTCAAGTTTCTGAGTTGAGTTAACTAACCGTTATTATGTTTGTACTGCGGGCTAACCTTTTCCCTGTTTGCAGGATATCAACGGCAAAGTCCATGACTGCATCAACAAGGGCAAGCACTGCACCTTCGGTGATGAGACCAG
>NZ_JAVBRQ010000028.1:0-161594 GCF_031547805.1 Desulfobulbus sp. | reverse complement strand
TTTCTGGCTTTCGAGCAACGCTGTCATGACGATCCCCGTACCCTTGGCTCGCTCTTTTACGCCTGCAGTGAAGAGCAGCAGGATTTGAACCTGGCCGAAGCCATGCAACGGCTGCTCAGCCTCGCCCTGGATAAAGTCAGAGCTGCTGGCCTCATCACCGAAGGTGCAGTGCTGGCCCTTGTTGATACAGTCATGGACTTTGCCGTTGATATCCTGCAAACGGGGAAAAGGTTAGCCCGCAGTACAAACATAATAACAGTTAGTTGATGCAACTCAGAAACTTGAGAGAGTATAGAATAAACACCCTAACTTGCCGTCAAGTTCTTTTCGGGCGAGTTAGGCGCGTTTCACTGTCCACAGATTCCGAAAGGTGATGTGGGTGACAAAAGCTGAAAACCAGGCCTTCGCCACGCATGAAAGCAGGCTGAAAGTTAATTGTAAGCATTTATGAGAAATAATTTTTCAATTATTTGATATATGATTTATTTTTTTTATCATATAGACTACATCAACCTTTTTCCCAAACTTTTTCCCTATTTCTGGAAATCTTCCACATTCAACAAATCCATTTTTTTCATAAAACTTCAGACTGGATGCATTCTGCGAACTAATACTTGCTAAAATATTGCAAATACCTTTATTTTTACCGCTTTCTTCTATCTTGTTCAATATTATTTTTCCTATCCCTTTCCCTGAATAATCCTTGTCAATAAAACAAGTAATTTCAGCACTTTCGTTAAATGCGACTGGATTATATGCTCGAAGAAAACTAAATCCTATCACTTTGCCATCAATTTTGACGACATACGCAGGATAGCCTTTTGTCATTTCCAGCAGATTGCCATAAAAAGCATCTGGTAATTTTTTTTCAGGATAAGCTGCAAAAGAATTCTCAACATAATAATTGAGAATATTCATTACCTCACCCTGATGCTCAGCACCCAAACTCTTAAGTTCTATTGATCGCTTCATATTTTCCTACTTTTTATATCCTTTCCCGACGGTTTATATTTTTTTTAGTAACTTCGAATCCTTTTTGTGCTTTTGCAATGCAAGGTTTATTAATTCCGTTATCAAGTCCTTATAAGGAATCCCTGTGTATTCCCACAACTTGGGATACATGCTGATTTCCGTAAAACCGGGCAATGTATTGATTTCATTTAATACAAAGGCGTTATCAGGTCGCAAGAAAAAGTCAACTCTTGCCATGCCTTCGCCACAAATGGTTTTGAATCCCTTTATTGCATACTCCCGAATTTGCTCGGATGTTACTTCATCTATGTCGGCAGGAATTTTCAACTTTGCTCCGTCCGAACTGATATATTTAGCATCATACGAATAAAAATCTTTTGTAGGAACTATTTCTCCGACTACGGATGCTTTGACCTGTTCGTTTCCCAAAATAGCGCATTCAACTTCTTTGCCGATAATCGCTTCTTCTATCAGAATCTTATTGTCAAATTTAAAGGCTTCCGATAGTGCAGTTTCATATTCATCCTTATTGGTAACTTTACTCACTCCGACTGATGAACCTGCATTGGCAGGCTTGATAAAAAGAGGAAGTTTCAATTTGGATACAACTTCTTCAAATGAAAATTGGCTAGGCAAATGCCTATATAGCGTATAAAATTTTGAGATCGGAATATTTGCATCTCTCAGCAATCGTTTGGTTACTTCTTTGTCCATTCCGACAGACGAAGCCAATATATCACAGCCGACAAACGGAATGTTCATTGTTTTAAGAAACCCTTGCAATGTTCCGTCTTCACCGAATGTCCCATGAATAATAGGAAAAGCAATATCAATACAATCCGAAACCACATGGGTAGCTTTATTTATGATTTCAGCCTGTTTTGCAAAATTGGATATGTATACATTCACAGATTCGGAGAAAAAATCGTTATTCACTAAATCTATACTCTCTTTTTTCTGATAATGTTCGCTGTAGTTCCAATTGCCATTTTTATCAATCCCAACTAAAACAGGTCGAAAAATCGTCCTGTCAATGGTATTAAAAATATTAGTGGCTGATTTTAACGAAACTTCATGTTCGGCGGATTTTCCCCCGAAAATAATGACTACATTTTTCATGGGCGTTGCTCCGATAGACAGAAGAACGGTGACAAACTCTTTGCTCCAGCAAAATGAAAAAGAGATTTTTGAAAGACGATGCAATAAATTCCGGTACAAATATGTGGTACAACTATATGACAAAAATAGACAAAAAAAAATCCGCAGTAAATCAGTTGTTTACTGCGGATTCGCTATTATCAATAATTGATTCAAATCGAAATCACTTCACTTCCTCGAAGTCGGCGTCGACCACGTCGTCGTCATCCTTGCGTTTGCCGCCCGCCGCTCCTCCGGCCGCGCCGCCGGCTCCGGCACCGGCATCGCCGGCAGGACCGCCGCCCTGGTTTTTGGCCTGGGCATACATCAACTCGGCCAGCTTGTGCGAAGCCTGGGTCAAGGCCTCGGTGGCACTCTTGATGGTCTGGAGATCTTCCGTCTCCATGGCCTTCTTGAGGTTCTCGATCTCCCGTTCCACATTGCTCTTGGTTTCGGCATCCACCTTGTCGCCCAACTCGTTGAGGCTTTTGGTGGTCATGTGGATCATGGAGTCGGCGTTGTTCTTGGCCTCAACCAGCTCCTTGCGCTTTTTGTCTTCCTCGGCATGGAGTTCGGCATCTTTCTTCATCCGGTCGATCTCGGCCTCGGACAAGCCGGAGGAAGCGGTGATCCGGATCGACTGCTCCTTGCCGGTGCCCAGGTCTTTGGCGGAAACATGGAGGATGCCGTTGGCGTCGAGGTCGAAGGTGACCTCGATCTGCGGCACGCCGCGCGGCGCCGGAGGAATATCGGCCAGCTCGAAACGGCCGATGGTCTTGTTGTTGGCCGCCATCTCGCGCTCGCCCTGGAGCACGTGGATGGAAACCGCCGGCTGATTGTCGGCCGCGGTGGAAAAGACCTGGCTTTTCTTGGTGGGCACGGTGGTGTTCTTCTCGATCAGCTTGGTCATGACCCCGCCCAGGGTCTCGATCCCCAGAGAAAGCGGGGTAACGTCGAGCAAAAGCACGTCCTTGACGTCGCCCTTGAGCACGCCGCCCTGGATTGCCGCGCCAATGGCCACCACCTCGTCGGGGTTGACCCCCTTGTGGGGATCCTTGCCGAAGATGGCCTTGACCTTTTCCTGGACCTTGGGCATGCGAGTCATGCCGCCGACCAGGATGACCTCGTCGATCTCGGACGGGTTCATGCCGGCATCCTTGAGTGCGGTGCGGCAGGGTCCCTCGCAACGATCGATCAGGTCTTCCACCAGGGCCTCGAGCTTGGCCCGGCTCAACTTCATGTTGAGATGTTTCGGCCCGGATGCGTCGGCGGTGATGAAGGGCAGGTTGATGTCGGTCTCCATGGCGGACGACAACTCCTTCTTGGCCTTCTCCGCCTCTTCCTTCAGTCGCTGCAAGGCCATCTTGTCGTTGCGCAGGTCAACGCCTTGGTCGCGCTTGAACTCGTCCGCCAGCCAGTTGACGATGCGCATGTCGAAATCCTCGCCGCCGAGGAAGGTGTCGCCGTTGGTCGACTTGACCTCGAACACCCCGTCTCCGATCTCGAGGATGGAAACATCGAAGGTGCCACCGCCAAGGTCGAATACCGCGATCTTCTCCTCGCCTTTCTTGTCCAGGCCGTAGGCAAGGGAAGCGGCGGTCGGCTCGTTGATGATCCGCTGCACGTTGAGGCCGGCGATCTTGCCCGCGTCCTTGGTGGCCTGACGTTGGGCATCGTTGAAATAGGCGGGCACGGTGACCACCGCGTCGGTGACCGGTTCGCCCAGGTACTCCTCGGCGGTCTGCTTCATCTTGCCCAAAATCATGGCCGAAATCTCGGCGGCGGTATAATTCTTGCCGCCCACCTCCACCACCGCATCGCCGCCAGGGCCCTCGACAATGGCGAACGGGCTGACGCCGATCGACTTCTTCACTTCCGGGTCGCTGAATTTCCGGCCGATCAGCCGCTTGATGGCAAACAAGGTGCGAGTGGGATTGGTGACCGCCTGCCGCTTGGCAATCTGGCCGACCAGTCGTTCGCCGCTGTCGGAAAAGGCCACGATCGACGGTGTGGTCCGGTTCCCCTCGCTGTTTTCAATGACCTTGGGGTCACCGCCTTCCATGATGGCCACGCACGAGTTGGTGGTCCCCAAATCAATTCCAATTATTTTCCCCATAATCCCTATCTCCTGTCCTCCTGTCCTTATCCCCGGCCATGCGGCCTGATCAATCGTTCTAAAAATATTTGGTTCTTTTATTCTACAGTGTTCTAAAATCAGACCGTGTCAAGCCGATTTTTCCGGACCGCTGGACACCACCACCTGGGCGTGCCGCAAGATCCTGTCCTTGAAACGGTACCCGCGGAGAAACTCGCGCAGCACATGGTTGGCAGCCACATCGGCGCTGGCCTCCATGGTCAGGGCATCGTGCTCGTCGGGGTTGAAAGGCAATCCGACCGCCTCCAGGGGTTCCACGCCGAACCGCTCCAAGGTGGCGACCAATCCCTTGCGGGTCAGTTCCACGCCTTGCACCATGGCCTGCAATTTCTTGCCTTCATCTTCGGCGGCAGCCCCTCCCTGCTCGATGGCCCGATCGAGATTGTCCACGGTGGTCAGCAGATCGCGGAGAATGTTTTCACCGGCATATTTGAGCAACTTGCCTCTCTCGCGTTCCGCCCGCTTCTTGAAATTGTCGAATTCCGCGGCGATCCGCATCATCTGGTCGCGGGCATCCGCCAATTCCCGTTGCAGGGTCTCGGTTTCGCATTCCCGGTCCATCGCCGCCTCTTCAACGATCACCGCCTCCTCCGGATTCTCGACCGCATCGGTCTCGTCCTGTTTGCCGACCTCCTGTTCTTTCGCTTCTTCTGCCACCTCTCCTCTCCTTGTCCCAATAATTTCCGTCTCAGTATTCTTTAGGCCCGTCCGGGCCGGTCAAATCTGGTGCGAACAATAAGTATGGCAAAATCCAGTGTCAAGGGAAGGCGACGAGGGTTACGAGGGGAAAACGGCGCGATAAAAATGAAGAATAACAGGGGGAAACAGGGGGAGGCATTCAAAAAAAAGCCCTGGTCGCCATTCGGCGGCCAGGGCTGCGGGTACTGGGAAGACAGGGGAATCAGTGGTGTTGGGGGCTGGTCGGGCTCGAAGCGACATACTGGCGGATGCCGCTGGCGATGGTGTTGAAAATCTCGATAAAATCCTCCTCGTTTTTCTCCAGCAGGGTAACGCGGAACCCATGGAGCTCGGTGGCAAAGGAGGACAGCGGCACCACGCAGATGCCGGTCGCGGCCAAGAGATAATAGACAAACCGCTTGTCGGGCTGGATGTTCGAGCCGGAAACCAGCTGTTCCACGGTTTCGCGGACCTCGTCGTTCGCGATGGGCAGGGTCTGCTGATGGTTGAGCACCCCCTCCTCGAAGACCGCGCTCATGTAGAAGGCGCCGTTGCTGCGGTTGACCAAAAGTCCCTTGACGTTTTTCAAGGTGTCGTAGGCCAGGTTGGAATAGCGCTCATAGCGTTTGATCCGGCTTTGCAGATGCTCCTTGTATTGGGGATGCTGCTTGATCCGGGGCAGGACGGCCTGCGGCAGGGTGGTCGAGCACACCTCGAGCATCTTGGCGTTGAGGATCGACTGGACGTAGGTGGCGAACATGGGATCGCGGCGGCGGTTGTACACCTCGATCCAGCCGCAGCGGCTTCCCGGCCACGGCATTTCCTTGGAGATGCCGCGCATGCAGATCGCCGGCACCTTGTTGCCGATCACCGTGCACAACGGCGCCGAAACCGTGCCGTTGTAGGTCATGTTCTGGTAGATCTCGTCGCAGATGATGAACAGGTCGTTTTTCTCGCAGATCTCGACGATGGCCCGCATGACGTCGGCCGGATAGACCGCCCCGGTCGGGTTGTCGGGGTTGATCACCAGGATGCCGGCAACCGCCGGATTGTACTTGATGTGGTTCTCGATGTCCTCGAGGTCCGGATACCAGAGATGGTTGGGGTCGAGGATGTAGGTCACCGGCTGGTCGCTGGCGTGGGCCGCCTCGGCCGAGCTGTGGGTGGTGTAGCTCGGGGTGGGCACGATGACCCGGGCGGTGGGCTTGAGGAAGCCGTACACCTTTGAAATCGCGTCGCCCAGGCCGTTGAAGAAAATGACGTCGTCTGCGTCGATCTGGGCTCCGCCGAGGCTATTGGTGCTGGCGGCCACGTATTCCCTGGCCGCCAGCAGCCCCTTGGTCGGGCTGTAGCCGTAGGTGGCGTCCTCGTGGACCGCCTCGGCCACGATATCCTTCATCCAGTCCGGCACCTGTTCGCCCTTGGCGATCGGGTCGCCGATATTCTCCCAGTTGACCTGGACGCCCATCTTCTGAAGTTTTTCGCCGACACCGACAATATTGCGGATCTCGTAATTCAGCTCGCCCGCACCAATGTGTAAAATATCCGTACGCATACCGAGTTACCGGCCAGGATTCGTTTGATTTGAGATTGATTTGATACGGGCGGGAAACCGGTGCCCCTCACCCCGCGCCTGTCGTCGCGGTTGTTCAGAGCGATTACCGTTCCCCCCCGGGGGAACAAGGTGGGTTTTTACCACAGGAAGAAGGGTGGCGTCAACCACCCTTTGCCGAAAAGCGCAGCAGGTCGGCGGTTTGCCGGGCAGTGAGCGGCGGCGAACGAAGCGGTCCCTGGAACAAATCGCAGCCATGGGCCCGGAGAAACGCGAGCTGCCGCTCGTGCCGGACGC
Source organism: Desulfobulbus sp. (assembly GCF_031547805.1). GTDB lineage: Bacteria > Desulfobacterota > Desulfobulbia > Desulfobulbales > Desulfobulbaceae > Desulfobulbus. The sequence goes on along the minus strand of NZ_JAVBRQ010000028.1, from coordinate 154,803 downwards.
CGTCGGCCAACACGGTCAGTCCCACGGCGTGCCCCAAGGCGATGACCGCCGCGGCCAGATCGCCGTTTCCACCCTCGTCGGCCAGGGCGGCGAGCAGGTCGGCGGGGACGGTTATCCGGCCGATTCGGAGTTGCCGCAGGCTGGGCAGCGGGCAGTGCTCGATTCCGCAACCGTCCACTCCCAACTGCAGGCCCAGACCCCGCATCCGTTTCAGCAATTCCTGGGTCCAGCCGGTGGCCTGGGCCAGCGGCCGTTCCTTGACCTCGACGACCAACGACTCGGCGGGCAGGGCCGTATCGGCCAGAATCCGCTCGAATTCGGGGAGGCACTCGGGGTGCAGCAATTGGCACGAGGCCAGGGGAACGGTCACCGGCACGCAGTCCAGTCCCAGGCCGCGCCAGGCGCGCAGATCACGCCCCACCTTTACCAACAGCCATCGGCTGACCCCGGCCAGCATGCCGCACTCGTCGGCCGCGGGCAAAAAATCCCCTGGCTGCAGCAGCCCCATCTCCGGATGATTCCATGAAAGACACGCCTTGAGCCCGGCCACCCGTCCGTCCGCCACTGCAAACTGGGGTAGATAGTCCAAACGCAGGCCGTCCGAGGCCAGTACTTCCGAAAACTGCCGTTCGTCCAGTTGCGGCCGCCGGCCCTGCTGAGTCATGTCGCGCCGGTAGAACTGGAACTTGCGCCGCCCGCTCTCCTTGGCCGCGTACAAGGCGACATCGGCGCACTTGATCATGCCCTCCAACTCGAGCGAATCCTCGGGATACAGGGCGATGCCGACGCTGGCGGCAATCGGCAGTTCGTGGCCGTTGACGCAGACGGGCGCGGTCAGGGCCGCCATGATCTTCTCGGCGACCACGGCCGCGTCCTCCCGGCTGTTCACCGCCTCAAGGACAAAGACGAACTCGTCGCCACCCAGCCGGGCAACGGTGTCCGACTGGCGGCACTGGCGCTGCAGGCGCGCCGCGACCTCGATCAGTAGGTCGTCGCCCACATCGTGCCCCAGGGTGTCGTTGATGACCTTGAACTTGTCGAGATCGAGGAAAAGAACGGCGACCTTGGTCCGGTTGCGCTCCGCCTTGTTGAGCGCCTGGGTCAGCCGGTCCCGGAAAAGCAGCCGGTTGGGCAGGCCGGTGAGGGTGTCGTGGTGCGCCAGCCGGTAGAGGCGCGACTGGCTGTCGCGCAACTCCTGTTCGATCCGCAGCCGGTCGGTGACGTCCCGCGCCACTTCGATGATGCCGTACAGCTTGCCCTCGCCATCCTTGAGCGGCGAAACCTCGAGTTCGAAGGTGTTGTGGATGCCGTTACCGTGGAAGGAATGGTGCAGGACCTTGGTTGGCCGCCGTAACTCGGTCACCGCCCGGACCGGGCAGGGAAAATCCGGATCGTCGCAGGGGGTGTCGGCGCCGCAGAACAGCTGGTGGCACTTCCTGCCCACCAGGCTGGCGATCCCGCCGTTGCCCCGCACCAACCGGGCCGCCGCCTGGTTGATCAACAGCAGGGTGCAGTCGAGATCGATGACCATCACCGGATCGCCGGCGCTGTCGATCACGGTCTGGAGGAAATTGCGCTCCACATCCATGGCCTCGTGCAGCTGCCGCTGCACCGCGGCCAGGGCCTGTTCCTGCCGCTTGTGCAGGGTGATGTCCTGGTGGGTGCCCGTCATGCGCACCGGCATGTTGTTTTCGTCCCGCTCCATCACCCGGCCGCGGTCAAGAAACCAGGAGGTCTTGCCCTCCGGCTCCATCACCCGGTATTCGATCCGGTATTCCTCGGTGACGCCGGTGAGATGCTGGTTGAGCACGGTCAGCACCCGCTCCCGGTCCTCGGGATGAATGGAACGCCGGGTTTTCCCCTCGGCGGCGTCGCCGGCGCGGTAATCGAGCAACTCCCATTGGTCCGGGCTGGTATACATTTCGCCCGTCTTGATGTTCCAGTCCCAGAGACCGGCCTGGGAAGCGCGCAAGGCCAATTCGTACCGTTCCTCCGCCTCCTCGAGTTGCCGCTCCCTGAACTTGACCTCCTCGAACGAAAAGAGTTGCCGCAGGGCATGGGCGATGGCGCCGGTCAGTTCGGCGACGGTTGCCGACTCGTCGGCAACCGGCTTGTTCCCGGACGGCAGCATGAGGAGCAGAAATCCGGACAGTTTGGAGTTGCAGCGAAAGGGAGCGCAGAAGGCCCCCGAAAAGGCCTGAAGATCCGTTGAGGCGCAGAGTGTGCAGGTCTCGCCCGTGCAGACGAAAACGTTTTTCGGGTCGCCCTTCAGGACCCGGGCACCGCAGGGCGGCAGCTTGCCCTCCCGCAGGGCGGCCATGATCGGGGCGGTACGATCGCCGAACCCCGCTTCGGCGGTGACCATGCCGTCCGATGTTCGATCGAGCAAAACCAGCAAGGCCGCGCGATAGACGCCCGCGCCGACGAACTGGTCGCAAATGCCTTGCAGCAGCGCCGACATGTCCCGCTCCCGGATCAAAACCCGGCTGACGGCGTAGCAGGTCCGTAGCAGAAGGATGGATCGGTTCACATTCTGATCGGCATACAGGTGGGAGAACAACGGGTCCGGAATCAACATTCCGAACTATATAAAGAAGCACTTACAAAAATGCAACCATCTTGCAGGCCGGACAGCAGCAGCCACTGCATTTTGCAGGCTCAGTTGATATTGTAGCTTTTCAACTTGTTCAGGAGGGTCTTGCGGGTGATCTGCAGCCGCCGGGCTGCCTCGCTGCGGTTGCCGCCGGTTTCTTCCAGGGTTTTGAGGATCAGCATTTTCTCCGCCTCCTTCAGGGTGGACGGCTCCTCCACCTCCTTGGGGGCGTTGACCCCGGCCCAGCGCTGGATGGCCTGCGGCAGGGCTCCGATATCGAGGTAGTCGCCACGCATCAGGATCACGCCGCGCTCGATCGAGTGTTCCAGTTCGCGGACATTGCCCGGCCAGGGGTAGCGGTTGAGCACATCCATACACTCCGGGGTGATGCCGCAAACCTGCCGGCCGTTCTTCTCGGCAAAATTGCGAAAAAAATAGTTGGCCAGCAGCGGGGTGTCGCCCTGTCGCTCCCGCAGGGGCGGCACCCATAGCTCGACCACGTTGAGACGGTAGTAGAGGTCTTCGCGGAAGCGGCCCGCCGCCACCTCTTCCTCCAGGTCGCGGTTGGTGGCGCAGAGAATGCGGACATCCACCTTGATGGTCTCCTGGCCACCGACCCGCTGCAGTTCGTGTTCTTGCAGCACCCGCAGCAGCTTGGCCTGCATGCCCGGCGAGGTTTCGCCGATCTCGTCGAGAAAGAGCGTGCCGCCCTGGGCCTGGACGAATCGGCCCTCGCGGCGGCGGTCGGCACCGGTGAAAGCCCCGCGCTCATGGCCGAACAGCTCGGATTCCAGCAGGGTTTCGGCCAGGGCCGCGCAGTTGACCTTGACCAGGGGCCCCTTGGCGCGCAGGCTCTTGTGATGCAGGGCCGCGGCCACCAGTTCCTTGCCGGTAGCCTACTCGCCGTTGATCAGCACCGTGGCCTCGGTGGGGGCCACATGGACGATCATCTCCCACAACTCCTGCATCGGGGCCGACTTGCCGATGATGCGGCCGTCGTTGCCGAACGGCTGGCCGATGTCGTGGCTGTCGGCATCCCGCTGGCGGTGGCCCATGGCCACCTCGAGGGTGGTGCGCAGGCGGTCGAAATCGAGCGGCTTGGTCAGATAGTCGTGCGCGCCCTGCTTGATTGCCGCCACCGCGGAATCCACCGAGGAAAAGGCGGTCATGATCACCACCGGAATGGCGGGATTGATGGCGTGGATTCTCTGCAGGGCCTCCATCCCGTCCATGGTGGTCATGCGGACATCCATGAGGATGGCGTCGAAGGGCCCTTGCTCGACGGCGGCCACGGCGGTGGTACCGTCGTCCGCCTCGGTCGTGTCCCAGCCCCATTCGGCGAACATCGACCGCAGCATGAAACGATGCACCCGCTCATCGTCCACAATCAACACTTTTGCCTTTGCCTGGATGGGCACCGTCTCCTTCCCCCTTGCTCATCTGTCTGTCCGGCTGTCCCTTGTCCCACCCGGCGTTTTCCGGGCTTCCAGCTCGCAGCCATAAGATGCAAATCTCAGGTTGATCAGAGTAACATCAAACTGTTAGTATGCGCAAATGGAACATACGTTGACCATAAAAAAGGTCATTGCCGGGGGTAAAGGGCTGGGGACACTGTCCGACGGCATGGTGGCGATGGTACCGGCGACCCTGCCCGGCGAAACCGTGGCGGTCCGGGAGCGCAAAAGCCATCGCGGCTACCTGGAGGCACACCTGGTCCGGATTCTCGAGGCCTCGCCGGACCGGGTCGAGCCCCCCTGCCCCTACTACGGCCGCTGCGGCGGCTGCGATTTGCAGCATGCCGCCTATCCGGCGCAATTGGAACTCAAGCGGCTCATCCTGCACGAATCCCTGGCCCGGGTCCGCCTGGAGGCGCCGCCGGACCATTCCACCCTGCCCTCGCCCCTGGCCCGGGGCTACCGTTCCCGCCTGCGGCTACACCTCGACCGGTCGGGCCGCCTGGGCTTCCACGAGCACGCCAGCAACACGGTGGTGCCGATCGACCGGTGCCTGCTGGCGGCCGAGCCGGTCAACCGGGTGCTCGCCGCCCTGGTCGAGGACGGTTGGCCCGCACGGCTGGCCGCCGAGATCGCGGCCATCGAACTGATCCACAGTCCGGCGGACGCCACCGTGGCAATGGTGCTCACCCCCCGTCCCCGCCAGCGCCTGCGGCAGGTCCCCCGCTTGCTCGAGGCACTGCGGTCCCTGGCCGACGCGGTGCTCCTGACCGGCGGCCCGCCCGGCTCCGCCTCGGCCTCGGCCGTCTTCGGCCAGGATTTCACCCCTGGCGGCCCCGGCTATCGCCTGTGCTGGGACCACCGCTGCTTTTTCCAGGTCAACAGCCGCCAGAACGCCCAATTGGTCGCAAAGGTGCTCGAACTCCTGCCCTTGCCGGCCCAGGCCGCCGCCCTCGATCTTTACTGCGGCATGGGCAATTTTTCCATCCCCCTGGCCCTGGCCGGCCTGGAGGTGACCGGGGTCGAACAAAACCGCGCCAGCATTCACTGGGCGCGGGCCAACGCCCAGGCCTCCGGCCTGGAGTCCACCCGCTTTATCGCCGACGAGGTCGAGCGGCACCTGCAGGCCCTTATCGATACCGGCGCCCGGTTCGACACCGTCCTTCTCGACCCGCCCCGCCAGGGAGCGGGCAAGGCCGCGCCCCTGCTACCTCTCTTACAACCATCGAATATCCTTTCCATTTCCTGCGATCCTGCCACCCTTGCCCGCGATCTTGCCCAGATCGTTGCCCACGGGTACCAAGTGACCCGCCTCATCCCGGTCGACATGTTTCCCCAGACCCATCACATCGAATCCATAGCCCTTTTGGAAAGGATTTGACATCGGCAATCCGGCGGGATATTTTGCCGGATTCCTCAAGCCAAGCGCTTGTTTCTCCCATACCCCTGACGATCCTGCCGCACCTCGGCCGGGCGCCACCGACAATCCTTCTTGCAAACTACCCGATGGAAACGACGAGCAACCTTCTCAAGCAACGGCGGGAAAAGGCCGAATCCCTGGCCGAGGCCGGAATCAAACTGTTCAGCAACACCTTCAAGAATCCCACCGCCATCGTCGACATCCTCCCCCTGGGCGAAAATCTGGAGGCCGAAGGCCACGACGAGTCCGGCGCGGTCTTCCGGATCGCCGGCCGGGTGATGTCGATGCGCAAGTTCGGCAAAGCCGCCTTTTTCCACCTCCAGGACACCGACGGCCGCATCCAGGTCTATGCCCGCCGCGACCTGCTGGGCGAGGAGCAGTTCAGCCTGTTCAAGAAATGGGATGTGGGCGACATCGTCGGGATCGAGGGCTCCCTGTTCAAGACCAAGACCGGCGAGCTGTCGCTGGAGGCGGCCGCCATGCAGATGATCACCAAGTCGCTGCGGCCCCTGCCGGAGAAGTTCCACGGCCTGACCGATGTCGAGACCCGCTACCGGCAGCGCTACCTGGACCTGATCGTCAACCCCGAGGCCCGGGAGGTGTTCCGGAAGCGGGTGGAGATCATCCGCCTGATCCGCGAATTCCTCAACAACCGCGGCTTCATGGAGGTCGAGACCCCCATGATGCAGCCCGTGCCCGGCGGCGCCACGGCCAAGCCGTTCCGCACCCACCACAACGCTCTGGACATGGATCTCTACCTCCGCATCGCCCCGGAGCTGTACCTCAAGCGGCTGCTGGTGGGCGGCTTCGAGAAGGTGTTCGAGATCAATCGCAACTTTCGCAACGAGGGCCTTTCCACCCGCCACAATCCGGAATTCACCATGCTCGAGTTCTACCAGGCCTACGCCACCTACCACGACCTGATGGACCTCACCGAGGAGATGGTCTCCTGGCTGGCCCACGAGGTGACGGGCTCCATGGACATTGCCTACCAGGGAACCCCGGTCAACCTGGCCCCGCCGTGGCGGCGCCTGACCATGGAAGAGGCATTGGAACAGATCGCCGGCATCGAGCGGGCCGTGCTCAGGGACGATGCCGCGGTCATGGCGCTGGTCAAGGCCAAGGGCATCGAGCTGCAACCCGGCGCCGGCCCCGGCAAGGCCAAGACCGAGCTGTTCGAACTGCTGGTCGAGGAGCGGCTGATCGACCCGACCTTCATCACTTCCTATCCCACCGAGGTTTCCCCCCTGGCCCGGCGCAACGAGCAAGACCCCACTATCACCGACCGCTTCGAGCTGTTCATCACCGGCCGGGAGATCGCCAACGCCTTTTCCGAGCTCAACGACCCCATCGACCAGCTGCACCGGTTCCAGAAGCAGATCGACGAGCGCGGCGAGGACGACGAAATCCACCCGGTGCTCGACCGCGACTATGTCCGCGCCCTGGAGTACGGCATGCCGTCGGCCGCGGGAGAGGGCATCGGCATCGACCGGCTGGTCATGCTGCTGACCGATTCGCCCTCGATCCGCGACGTCATCCTTTTCCCGCAAATGAAACCGGAATCCGCCGAATAACCGGAGCGGCGCCAGCCCATGGCCTCCTTTGAATGGTTTGTCAGCCTGCGCTATTTGCGGGCCAAACGCAAACAGAAGTTCATTTCGCTGATCACCGTCATCTCCATTCTGGGGGTGGCGGTCGGGGTGCTGGCCCTGATCGTGGTGCTGTCGGTGTACACCGGCTTCACCGAGGGGCTGCGCGACCAGATCATCGGAGTCAACGCCCATGCCCAGGTGCAGCGGTTCGGCGCGCCCATCACCGACACCGAGGCGGTTCTCGCCAAAATTGACGGCGTTGCCGGGGTCGAGGCCACCACGCCCTATATCTACGCCCAGGCGCTGATCAGCTCGGCCACCCAGTCCACCGGCGTGGTTTTGCGGGGGATCGACGCGGCCAGTGCCATGCGGGTACTCAGCATCGGCCGGAAGATGGTGGCCGGACAGCTGACCGACCTCGACAAACCCTCCGAGATCCCGACCATTGTCCTGGGCCGCGACCTGGCCCGGCAACTCCAGGTCGGCATCGGCGACCGGGTCCGACTGATCTCGCCCAACGGGCCGCTCTCGCCCATGGGGGTCTTGCCCAAGATCCGCACCTGCATGGTGGTGGGCATCTTCGAGACCGGCATGTTCGAGTACGACTCGACCATGGGATACATCACCTTGGATACCGCCCGCAGCCTCGCCGACCTTCGCCGGGGTGTGCACGGCATCGAGGTCCGGGTCAAGAACATCGACCAGGCCGACCGGACCGCCGCCGCCATCCAGGAAGCCCTGGGCAAGGGCTATTCGGCCCGCGATTGGATGCAGCTCAACCGCAACCTGTTCGCCGCGCTCAAGCTCGAGAAACTCGGCATCTTCATCGCCCTGGACCTGATCATCCTGGTGGCGGCGCTCAACATCATCAGCGCCCTGATCATGATGGTGATGGAAAAAAACCGGGATATCGCCATCCTCAAATCCATGGGCGCCACCACCCGCGCGATTATGCGCGTCTTCTTCTACCAGGGCATGGTCATCGGCCTGGCCGGCACCGTGCTGGGCGTGGCCGGCGGCCTGGGGCTCTGCGCCCTGCTCAAGCGCTACAAGATCATCGAGCTGCCAAGCAACGTCTACCCCATGTCCACCATGCCGATCAAGGTGGTGCCGCTCGATGTGACCGTGATCGCGATATCCGCCATCCTCATCACCCTGATCGCCACCCTGTACCCCTCGTGGAAGGCATCGCGGGTTCGGCCGGCGGAGGCATTGAGCTATGAATGACCACGCCTTTCTCCTCAAGGCCGAGGACCTCTGCCGCTCCTACCGCAGCGGCGACGACACCATCGTCGTGCTCGACCGGGTCGACCTTGCCGTCCGCCCCGGCGAGATGGTCGCCATCGTCGGGGCCTCGGGTTCGGGTAAGACCACCTTGCTCCAGATCCTGGGCACCCTGGACGCGCCGGACTCGGGACGGCTCTTTTTCCGCGACCGGGAACTGACCGGCAAAAACGAGCCGGACCTGGCCGGCCACCGCAACGCCCACATCGGCTTCATCTTCCAGTTCCACCACCTGCTGCCGGAATTCACCGCCCTTGAAAACGTGATGATGCCCGGCTTGATCAACGGCCGGCCGCGGACGGCCCTCAAGGACAAGGCCCAGCACCTGCTGGAGCGGGTAGGACTGGGCCAACGGCTGCATCACCGCAGCGGCGAGCTGTCCGGCGGCGAGCAGCAGCGGGTCGCCCTGGCCCGAGCCCTGGTAATGGATCCGGCCCTGCTGCTGGCCGACGAACCCACCGGCAATCTCGACGCGGCCAGCGGCAACCGGGTTTTCGCCCTGTTGCACGAGCTGAGCCGCAATCTCGACCTGGCGGTGATCATGGTCACGCACAATCTGGAGCTGGCGCGGGCCATGGATCGCTGCCTGACCCTGGCGGACGGCAGGCTGCAGGCCGATCCGCCGCTCTCCGGCCCGGACGCGGCGACCGCGACTGACGACACAGCCACCTGATCCCTTACCGCCGTGCTTGGCCGCAACCCACACCAAGAGAGGAGATGCCCATGAAGTTCGCAGGTAGTGCATTAGTTGCGGGCGTTGCCATGTTTGTCTCAGGCTGTGCCACGGTCCCGATGACAAGCAAGGAACTTTCAGCCCAGGCCAAGCGCTTTGACGCTCCACCGGCGGGACAATCCGGTATGTACATCTACCGGGACAGCAACATCGGCGGAGCGATCAAGAAGGATATCTGGATCGATGGCGAATGCCTCGGAGAATCCGCGCCCCAAGTATTCTTCTATAAATCTGTCGATGGCGACAAGGAACACGTCATTTCCACCGAATCCGAATTCTCCCCGAACCAAATCAGCATTTTCACCAAAAGCGGCACCAACTATTTCGTCCGTCAGTATATCAAGATCGGGGTATTTGTGGGCGGGGCCGACTTGGAGGTTGTACCAACGGAGCAAGGTGCAAGCGCGGTACAGGAACTATCGTTGGCGCAAAGCGGCAATTGCAGCAAATAAGGCCTCGCGATGTATCAAATCGACAGGTTTTCAAGCCGAAGCCGCTGCACGGGCGCGGCTTGAGTCGGGTGTTCGCTAGCCCCCTATTTTCGGAACCAATGGGCAGAGAGGCAGGGTCTTCTTTTTCTCGACGCCACTCCAGCACGACAATGACACCATGGACCAGTCGGATCCGAGCCTTCACTTGAAAACTCCCTCATCCATTCGTTTGAAATGGTTTCGTTATTCCATGAAATCTCTCGTCCGCTACGGCCATTGGGATTTTTTCAGCGACTTCAATATCGAAATCAACACCTCCTGTAACAGGCGATGTGTCTACTGTCCCAACAGCGTATTCGAGCGAGGATTAATCGCCAATGAACGGCTCATGGATGAAGCGATCTACTACAAATTGATCGACGAGCTGGCCACGATCAAGTTCAGGGGACGACTCAGCCCACAACTCTACGGCGAACCACTCCTTGACCGCAGACTCGTCCGATTGATGGCGTACACCAGGAAAAAACTGCCCAAGGCCCATATCGTCCTCATCTCCAACGGCGACGCCTTGACCGTCGACACCTTCCACGCCCTAATTGCCGCCGGCGTCGACAAATTTTCCATCACCCAGCACGGTGCGTCGATGAGCAACAACATGCAGACCCTCCTCGCCCATGTGGAAGAGAACGGTAGCTTGGCGCACAAAATCCGCTACGATCATTTCGATCCGGCCACGCCGTTATACAACCGGGGCGGTTTGATTCAGCCCGCAGTGGTGAATACCACCCCCCGCTGCTCGGATCCCGGCAACCCGGTCGCCGTCGACTATGCCGGCAATGTGATCCTGTGCTGCCACGATTATCATAGTTCCGTGATCTTTGGGAATATTCGCACGGAGAAGTTGCTCGACATCTGGTTGAGTCCCCGATATCGCGCCATCAGAAAGCAACTCAGAAATGGCGAATACCGGCTGCCCATCTGCCGAAAATGCGTTGGCCAGCCGTGACCCCCAACAAACGCGGCCTGGTCCCCACCAATCCCTGCACCGCGAGAGGAGTTGTCATGAATCGTTTTGTCCCCGGCACCGCACTCTTTCCCCTGATCGGTTTGTTGCTGCTGGCCCTGGCCGGCTGTTCCGCCAAACAGTCCGAAAGCCGGACGACGCCCCAGGAGACCGCTCCTCCGGCCGCCATCGCCCCTGGGTCCGTTGAGGAGAGCGCGCCGGAGACAGACGCCGCCGGCAACCGACGTTCGGGCTGTCTCGACCCGGCGCAGGTGCGCAGAAGCGAACGCGACCGGGCCGCCTGCTATCGCCTCCAGCCGGCCGCCACCACGGCGGTCACGCGCCAGGTTCCGGCGAAAAGCGCGAAAAGCGCCCATATTGCCAAAAAAGGGGGGAAAACCGCAACCAAGGTGGTGCGGACCTCCGGCCGTTGCCAGCCGCAAAGTCTGATCTACGCCCGCTGCCGCACCGGCCTCGCCACCTGCAAGCTCGGCGACACCAGCCCGGTGCAATGGTTTGCCTGTGCCGAAAAAAACGGCGCCACCTCCTCCCTCCCCCACGCCGGCTCGGTCCTGGTCCTCGCCGCCAATGCCGGTCGCGGCATGCCCACCGGCCACCCGGTCTATGTCGAAGAAGTAAACAAACACGAAAACGGCATCTGGCAACTGCGCATCAGCCACACCAACTACGACCGCAAGTGCCACCTCGACCAGGATGCCACGGTGCTGTTCGATCCCAAACGGATGACGGTCTCCTTCGAATCCGGCCCCTGGGCCGCCTGGGCCAAGAACCTGAAGGCACTCGGCTTTATCCAGCGTTGAGGGACGACATCGATACTGCGCAACCAACTGTCCGGGGCTCCGTCCTTGTCCGTTGCCACATCCATGGCGGGGCCTTAGTGTTTACTCCATCGGTCGAGTTCTTGGACCGCACAACCGCGACATCGCCGCGAAACCGGCCGGAGGCCGACCAGGCCCTTTGATTGCCGGCACGGGGTCGGCCATGCCCGTTCACGCAACCGACCCGGCGCCGGTTCATTTTCATTCTGCACGAAGGAGGACACGACCATGCATTTCCTGCCCCAAATTTTGTTGCTGAGCACCGCCCTCTTCCTCGGCTCCTTCGCCGTCTCCCAGGCCCAGGCGCCGCCGGCGCGGGCTCAGGTCCCCGGTTACTACCGGATGCAATTGGGCCGATTCGAGATCACCGCCCTGTACGACGGCGCCATTCAACTGGATACCAAGCTGCTGCACAACGCCAAGCCGGCCGACCTGGACCGTCTGCTGGCCCGGATGTTCGTCGGCAATCCCGCCATGCAAACCGCGGTCAACGCCTATCTGATCAACACCGGCGATCACCTGGTGCTGGTCGATACCGGCGCGGCCAAACTCATCGGTCCGAGCCTGGGCCATGTCGTGGACAACATGAAAGCCGCCGGCTATGAGCCGGACCAGGTCGACACGGTCATCGTCACTCATCTGCACGGCGATCACATCGGCGGCCTGCGCGACAACCAGGATAAACCGCTCTTTGCCAAGGCCACGGTCTGGGTTCCCCAGGTGGACAACGACTACTGGCTTTCGGAAAAAGCCGCCGCCACGGCCCCGGAAAGGGCCCGCCCCAATTTCAAGCGAGTCCAAGACATCGCCGCCCCGTACCTGGCCACCGGCCAATGGAAGACCTTTGCCGCGGGCACGATGCTGGTTCCCGGCGTCAAAGCGGTCGAAGCCTACGGCCACACCCCCGGCCACACCGCCTATGCCGTAGAATCGATGGAACAAAAACTGTTGATATGGGGAGACCTGGTCCATGCCCACGCCGTTCAGTTCACCAGGCCGGAGGTGTCCATGGAGTTCGATGTCGACCAGAAGCAGGCCATTGCCACCCGCAAGGCCATCATGCAAGCCATGGCGGCCAGCCAGTCGCTGGTGGCCGGGATGCACCTGCCCTTCCCCGGCATCGGCCATGTCCGCGCCGAGGGCAAGGGCAGCTACGCCTGGGTGCCGATCGAGTTTGCGCCCATGCCGCCGGCGGACAAGGAATAGACGCTGTCGGTTGCTCATCGAACCGTTCGATAAAAAAAGGCCGCTTCCCGAACAGGAAGCGGCCTTTGATTTTGGCGGAGGACGAGTGGCGCCCTCCCAGTCGATTCGATGCAACCGATATCTTATCCGATATACTCCAGGGCGATCTTCAGCATCCGCCGGACCGGCTCGGCAGCGCCCCAGAGCAACTGGTCGCCCACCGAGAAGGCGCTGAGGTATTCGGGCCCGATGTTCATCTTGCGCAAACGGCCCACCGGAATATCGAGGGTGCCGGTGACCCGGGCCGGGGTCAGTTCCTTCAAGGTCTGCTCCTTGGTGTTCTCGACCAGGTAGACCCATTGGTTGTGGTTGGCGATGGCCTGTTCGATCTCGGCCAGCGGCACATCCTTTTTCAACTTGATGGTGAAGGCCTGGCTGTGGCAGCGCATGGCGCCGATCCGCACGCAGCAGCCGTCCACCGGGATCTGGCCGGGAGCCAGGCCCAGAATCTTGTTGGTTTCGGTGACGCCCTTCCATTCCTCGCGGGTCTGGCCGTTGTCCATGGCAGTGTCGATCCAAGGAATGAGGCTGCCGGCCAGCGGCGCTCCGAAGTTGGCGGTCGGATAGGACGAATCGCGCAGGGTCGCGATTACGTTGCGGTCAAGCTCGAGGATGGCCGCGGACGGGTTGTCCAGCAGGTGCCCGGCATTGGTGCCGACAACCCGCATCTGGCTGACCAGCTCGCGCATGTTCTTGGCCCCGGCGCCGGAGGCGGCCTGGTAGGTCTGGCTGCTGATCCATTCGACCCAGCCTTGCTCGAACAGGCCGCCCAGGCCCATCAGCATCAGGGAGACAGTGCAGTTGCCGCCAATATACTTCTTGATGCCCTTAGCCAGGCCCTGATCGATGACCTTGCGGTTGACCGGGTCCAGCACGATGATCGAGTCCGCGTCCAGCCGCAGCTTGGAGGCGGCGTCGATCCAGTAGCCCTGCCAGCCCTTGGCCATCAGTTGCGGATATATCTCGCCGGTGTAGCTGCCGCCCTGGCAGGAGAGGACGATGTCCATCTCCGCCAGCAAGCCGGGATTGTTGGCATCCAGCAGTTCATAGACCGTGCCGTTGACTTCCGGCCCCGCCTGCCCGGCCTGGGAGGTGGAGAAAAACCGGGGCTCGTACCCGGTAAAATCTCCTTCCTGCCGCATCCGCTCCATCAGCACCGAGCCGACCATGCCGCGCCAGCCGACAATACCAACCTTTTTCATATCGCTCTCCCCTTGGTGGTTATCATGTTGCGCCTGGCTCAGTGCAGGCGGAAATATCCCCTCAATTCATCGGCGATCACCGGCGCCGCCGAATACACCCGCAGCAGCTCGTCGCTCACCCGGCCCGGATAGGTATCGGCACCGATGATGCAGTCGATCCCCTTTTCCACGAACCGTTCCCGGGCGTTGCCGGCCAAAACCAGGTGGGTGGCCATCAGCATCACGCTCACCGCCCCGGCCTGGTAGCAGCGGTCCACGGTCTGGAGCATGGAACCGCCGGTGCGGATCATGTCGTCGCAGATGATGGCGTTGCGGCCCCGGACCGCCCCGGACAGCTGACCGACAATGGTCTGGTCGACATCGTAGCGGTCCTTGTTGGCGGCGGTGTGCGGGCAATCGAGCAAGCCGGCCAGGCGCGCCACCCGCTTGGAAAAGCCGTAGTCCGGCGACACCAGCACGATATTGTCCAGCCCCATCCGGCGGATCTTCTCCGCCGCCACCTGCTCGGTCCACAGATGACGGGTGCGCACCTCGCCGGTGTGGGCGTGCATCACCGATTCGGAGTGCAGATCGAGGAAGGCCACGTAATCCGGCCGGGCGCGGAAGATCTGCCGGGTGCGGGTGATCCCCTTGGGAATCTCGCCGGAATCGGGCCGGGCCCGCTCCATGGTCGAATAGCCCAGGTAGGGAATCACCACATTGACTGACAGGGCGTTCCAGTAGCGGGCGCCGGCGATCAGGTCGATCAATTCCTGGTGGGCGGCGTCGTCCTCGGTGGTGGCGACGATCACCAAATCGCAACCGGCAATGTCGCGGGGAAAGGCGTGGTACAGTTCCCCGTCGGCAAAACGCTTGGTGGTCATCTCGGTCACCGAGATATCCAGCTCGCGGGCCACGTCGGCGGCCATGCGGGCGGCCGAGCTGTTGGCAATCAGGACCATGTTCTTCCGTCGCGGCATACCGTACCTCCCTGTCAGGTTGAGATTAGGCCAGAATTTCGCGGACGATCGCCTCTCCCATGGCCGAGGTCGAGACCGGGGTCACGCCGGGGGTGGCGATGTCGCGGGTCATGATCTTCCGGTCGAGAATCGCCGCGACCGCCGCCTCGATGGCTGCGGCCGCCTGTTCCTGGCCGAGGCTGTACTTGAGCAACATCGCTGCCGACAGAATCTGGGCAATGGGGTTGGCGATGCCCTGGCCGGCGATGTCCGGGGCCGAGCCGCCGGCCGGCTCGAACAGGCCGAACTTGGAGCTATTGAGGCTGGCCGAGGCCAGCATGCCCATGGAGCCGGTGAGCATGGCCGCCTCGTCGGAGATGATGTCGCCGAACATGTTGCCGCAGAGCATGACGTCGAACTGGTGCGGATCCTTGACCAGCTGCATGGTGGCGTTGTCGATGTAGATGTGGTTCAGCTCGACATCGGGAAAATCCTTGGCCACCTCCTTGACCACCTCGCGCCAGAAGACCATGCAGGTCAGCACGTTGGCCTTGTCCACCGAGGTGACCCGGCCACGGCGCAGGCGGGCGGCCTCGAAGGCCATGCGGGCGATGCGCTCGATCTCGGAACGCTTGTAGATCTTGGTGTCCCAGGCGCGCTCGTCCGGGCCGCTGCCCTCGCGGCCCTTGGGCTGGCCGAAGTAGATGCCCGAGGTCAGCTCGCGCACCACCAGGACGTCGAAGCCGTCGCCGACGATGTCCGGACGCAGGGGACAGGCGCCGACCAGGGCCTTGAACACCTTGGCCGGCCGCAGATTGCAGAACAGGTCGAAATGCTTGCGCAGGGGCAACAGCGCGGCCCGTTCCGGCTGCTGCGCCGGCGGCAGGCTTTCCCACTTGGGCCCGCCCACCGAGCCGAACAGGATGGCCTCGCTCTGTTCGCAGACCTTCAGGGTCGAGGCCGGCAGGGCCTCGCCGTGATTGTCGATGGCGATGCCGCCGACGTCGGCCGCGCTGTACTTCAAGGAAAAACCGAATTTTTGCTGGACCGCGTCCAGCACCTTGATGGCCTCGGCCATCACCTCCGGACCGATGCCGTCACCGGCCAGGACCGCAATCGTGTGTGCCATAATGAACCTCGCTCAACAACGGAGCAATTCCGTGTGGATATGGTGGAAGAAAGAGATTTGTTACTACCAGATCGACCGCATTAATTCCAGAAAGAAGTATCACCCGCAGCGGACCACGGCCAGCAGCCGGGGCGCGCCGGAAAACGGCAGGACGAACTCGCGGCTGGCAACAAGCCGCCACGGGCCGGCTGGCAGATGCTCGAGTCCGGCCAGGGCCTCCGGACGGGCCAGCATGAGGATTACCTTGGTCGCCGGGGCGGCCAGGGGCCGGATCAGCGGCAAAAAAACGGCCGGCTCGGCCACGGCCCGGCTGGTGAGATGAGTGAAGCGGCCGTGCCAGGCCACGGCATGGGGCTCAATCCGGTCGGCCACCACCTCGACGTTGTCCAGGCCTAAGGTGCGGACCATGTGGCGTAAAAAACTCACCCGTTTCTGCCTCGGCTCCACCAGGGTAAAGCGGGCGTCGGGCAGGACGCAGGCCAAGACCAGGCCGGGAAAGCCGGCGCCGGTGCCGACATCGAGCAGGTGGACCGCGCCGCCGCCTTCCTCCAGCAGCGGCACCAGGGTGAGCGCGTCGAGGAAGTGGGTGTCGACGACCTGCGGCTCCGGGGTGTCGCGGGCGATCAGATTGACCCGCCGGCTCCACTTCATCAGCTCGGCCAGATACAAGGCCAGCCGGTCGATGGCCGCAGCCTCCAGCCCGATTCCCAGGGCCCTGGCCCCCTCGGCGAGTAGTTGCCGGCTATCCTCGGCCAAGGCGGACCGCCACCGAATTGCCGTGCGCCGTCAGCCCTTCCAGGCCGGCCAGTCGCCGGATATGGTCGCTGTCGGCCTCCAGGGCCTGGCGGGAATAGCTGATGATCGAACTCTTCTTCAAAAAGGTTTCCACTCCCAGGGCCGAGGCGATGCGGGCGGTGCCCATGGTCGGCAGGACGTGGTTGGGTCCGGCCACGTAGTCGCCCGCCGCCTCCGGGGTCCAGTTGCCCAGGAACACGGCCCCGGCATGGCGGATTTTCGGCAGCCACTGCCACGGCTCGGCCACCTGCAACTCCAGATGCTCGATCGCGACCTCGTTGGCCAAGTCGACGGCCGCGGCCAGGCTGTCGGCCACCAGAATCAAGCCCCGGTCGGCCAGCGCGGTGCGGGCGATGTCGGCCCTGGGCAAAAGCGGCAACTGGCGCTCCAGTTCCGCGCCCACCTCCGCAGCCAGCCGGCTGTTGGTGGTGATGACCATGGCCAGGGCCTGGGGATCGTGCTCGGCCTGGGCCAGCATGTCGGCGGCGACAAAGGCAGCCTCGGCGGTGTCGTCGGCCACGATCAGCACCTCGCTCGGCCCGGCGATCATGTCGATCCGCACCCGGCCCATCACCTGGCGCTTGGCCTCGGCCACGTACTGGTTGCCCGGCCCGACGATCACGTCCACCCTGGGGATGGTGGCGGTGCCAAAGGCCAGGGCGCCGATGGCCCAGGCCGACCCGACCTTGTAGACCTCATCGATGCCGATCTCCCGCGCCGCCAGCAGCAAGGCCGGGCTCACCCGGCCGTCGCGGCCGGGCGGGGTCACCATCACCCGTCGGCCCACGCCCGCGATCTGGGCCGGGATGCCGTTCATCAGCACCGAGGAGACCAACGGCGTCGAGCCTTCCTTGCCGCCGGGCACATACAGGCCGGCCGAATCCACCGGCCGCACCAACCGGCCGGTGACCACGCCGTCGTCGCGGGTCAGCAGCCAGGAATCCTCCATCTCGCGCTCGTGAAAGCGGCGGATACGCTCGGCGGCAAACCGCAGACTCTGGCGGAGTTCCGCGTCGGCCTCGCCCTCGGCCCGGTCGAATTCCTCGGGCGTGACCCGCAAACCTTCCCGGCTCATCACCGGGCAGTCGAACCGGCGGCAGTAGTCGAGCACCGCCGCGTCGTCTTCCCGGCGTACCCGATCCAGGATGGCGGCCACCGCCTCCCGGCAGGCGGCATCGGTCGCGTCGGCAAAACGGTTGCGGATTGCAACCGCAATCCTTTGGCCCTCGTCGGAGTTGAGCGGTACGGGTGTGATCATGGCAATATTCCTTGGCGCTCTTGGCGCAGCTTCAGGTGCGGCCTGAAAATGAAAAGTCGAAAAAGAGCCCACTCATATCCCCGGCCCAACCGGTTGTCAACCCGAAAGGACCGGTATCCGGCTAGCGGCCGGCGGCCAGCAGGCGCTCGGTCGTTGCCAGGAAATCCCGCCACTGGGCGGCCAGCCGCCGGCCCGCCGCCAGGCCGACCCGGACAAAGCGCACCGTGTCCCCCGGCTTGACCTGGCCGATCCGCCAGAGGTCGGCGGAAAGCACCGTGGCAATACAGGCATAGCCGCCGATGGTCTGCTCCCGGAGCAGCAGGATCGGCTGGCCATCGCCCGGCACCTGGATGGCGCCCGGCACCACCGGCTCGGAAACGATGCCGCTCGGGGCGCCCGCGTCCCGTGCCACCGCCGGGCCGTCGAGCCGCAGGCCCATGCGGTCGCTGCGGGGGCTGACCGTAAAGGTCGTTTCGAAAAAACGGCCGAGTTCGCCGGCAAACAGGTGATCGTGCGGGCCGGGAATGGCGCGGAGCAGGTGATGCTGCGGATAGATCGGCGTCCAGGGCAGCCGGCGCGGCACCGTGAGCAGCTCGCCCGGGCCGGCCGGCAGCAGGTCGCCCGCTGCCAGCAGGCGCCCTTCCAATCCGCCCAGGCCGCCGGCAAGGCAGGTCGAGCGGCTGCCCAGCACCTCGGGCACGGCAATGCCGCCGGTCAGGGCAAGGTATCCGCGGCAGCCGTTTTCGGCAAGGCCCAGTTCGAGCACATCGCCCGGCCGGACCCGCAGCGAGGCCCATGGCCGACGAACCGTACCGTTGAGCCACAGGCCCATGGCCGCGCCGGTGACCGCGATGTCGGCGGCAATCAAACATTCGATCCGGGGACCGCTCACGGTCATTTCCAGGGTGGCGCAGGCGGACGGATTGCCCACCAGCCAATTGGCCACCCGGTGGGCATAGTCGTCCAGGGCGCCCGACGGCGGCACCCCCAGATGGCGGGCGCCGAACCGCCCCAGATCCTGGACGGTGAGGCCCAATCCCGGCGCAAGGATGCGTAAAGCCGGGTTCACCGCTTCTCCTCCCCGGCCAGGCGGAAGAAAGCCTCGGCTGCAATCGGCCGGAACCGGATGGCATCGCCGGGCCGATAGGGAACCGGTGGGGTCCGGCCGCCATCGAACAGCAACAACGGGGTGCGGCCGATCAGTTGCCAGCCACCGGGGCTGGCCAGGGGGTAGATGCCGGTCTGGCCGCCGGCGATGCCTACCGAGCCAGCCGGAACCCGCTGACGCGGGGTGGCCAGGCGCGGGGTGTGCAGCCGGGGATCGAGCCCGCCCAGGTAGCAGAAGCCGGGGGTGAAGCCGATGGCGTAGATGCGGTAGACGGTCCGACAGTGCAGGCCGATCACCTCCTCCGAGGCCAGCCGGTTGTGGGCGGCCACCGTGGCCAGGTCCGGCCCGAACTCGCCACCGTAGCAGACCGGGATCTCGATCGTGGTTGCCGGCGGCACCGTCGTCTCTTCGGCCCGAACTTCCAAATCGCGCAGCAGGCCGCCGAGCGCGGCCGGATCGATCAGGTCGGGATCGTAGTGGATCGCCAGGGTGGCGTAGGACGGCACCACCGCCTCGATGGCCGGGTGGCGCGCGGCCTCGATCAGGGCGGCCATCCGCCGAACCCGCTCGTTGATCTCCGGCTCGACCCGGTCGCCATAGACCGCGATCAGCGCCCGGTCGCCGCTGATGCGGAAGCGGACGGCGGGCAGGCGATTGTCGGCTTTGTCGTCCCGGTTGTCCATGGCCGGTTCAGGCCGCTTGCATCGGCCGGACCGCCACTCCGGCCGCTTCCAGGTTCTGGCGGATGGCCGCCGCCAGCGCCACCCCCTCAGGGTTGTCGCCGTGGACGCAGAGAGTGCCGGCCGCCAGGGGCACGACGGTACCGTCAACGGCCGCCACCGTCTGCTCCACCACCATGCGCAGGGCCCGAGCCGCCGCCGCTTGCGGATCGTGGATCACCGCACCGGACAGACGGCGGGAAACCAGGGTGCCCTCCGGGGTGTAGGCCCGGTCCGGAAAGGCCTCGAACACCATGGCGATGCCCTCGGCGGCGGCAATGTCGGCCATGCGGCGGTTGTCCCGCCCGGCCAGGCCGACCAGGAGCAGGTTACGGTCGATGCGGGCCAGGGCGCCGGCCAGGGCCCGCACCAAGCGCTCATCCCGGGCGGCCCGGTTGTAGAGGGCGCCGTGCGGCTTGACATGGCGCAACGCCACCCCCTCGGCCCTGCAGAAGGCCTGGAGGGCGCCAACCTGATAGGTCAGGAAATCGGCGATCTCCTCCGGGCTGCAGTCCATGTCCCGCCGGCCGAAGCCGATCAGGTCGGGCAGGCCCGGATGGGCGCCGACGGCCACGCCGCGTTCGCGGGCGAGCCGGACCGTCCTGGCCATCACGTGGGGGTCGCCGGCGTGGAAGCCGCAGGCGATGTTGATCGAGGAGACCGAGGCGACGATCTCCTCGTCCCGGCCCAGGGCATAGGCGCCGAACCCCTCGCCCATGTCGCAGTTGAGATCGATGTGCATCGGCGCCTTTTGCTGCCCGTTCCGACCCATTTCCCGACTCATTTCCCGACTCATTCGGGGGACTGCAGCGCCTGCAGCTCGCTTTTCATCGTTGCCAATTCCTCGCGTAGCGCGGCCACGGCCGCCTCCAGCGCGGCCAACCGCTCCTCGACCGGCGTCGGCGCGGTGCGGACGAGTTGCACGGTCTCCGGCTCCGGGCCGTCCGTCGGGGCCGCCAGCAAATGAATGGCCCGCTGTTCCTTCTGGCCCGGCTGCCGGGGCAGCTGCGTCGCCAGGCCCAGGGCGATCAGATGGTCCAGGGTGGCGGCCGCCTGTTCCAGGCTGTCGAAGGGGCATAGCGAATCCGCCCGGAGCCGCAGTTCGCCCGCAGTCTGCGCCCCGCGCAACAGCAGCACGCCGAGCACGGCCGATTCACGGCTGCCGAGGTCGTGGTCCTTGGCAAAGGCCTGCCAGTACTTCGGCACCCGGCCGGCATCGCTCTGGTAGACGTAGCGCCGCTCCTTGAGCGACCGCAGGGCCGCCAGCACCGTGTCCTCGTCCAGCTGCATCACCGGTGTCCGGTTGGTTTTCTGGTTGCAGGCGTTGAGCAGGGCGTTCAACGACAGGGGATAGTATTCCGGCGTGGCCAGCTCCTTTTCCATCAGGCAGCCCAGCACCCGGATTTCAACGGCATCGAGATCGATATTCATGGATCGGACCCAAACAGCAAAGGTTGTTTTCAGGCCGGTTCCCCACCGGCCGGATGCACCGGAGAAACAGTGGGACGCGGGCATGGCGCCCGGCCGGCATCCTGGATGAAAATATCGGTTTCGCCGGTTTTTGAAAACGATATCTTCCGACCGGCCGCGTTTTTTATCCCGGCCTCGCCCTGCAGTCGGCGGAGGATGGCAGGCCGCGCTCCCCCCTGGCCCGCCTGGCCGCGATGGGTAAAACCGCGCATTTTTACGGCAACGGCCAAAGAAGTGCTTGCAAGCCGGCGACGATCCCGAGATAGTGTGGCTTTGACCAGCGCGACCCGCGTCCGACAGGGGGAATGCAGGCCGACACCGCCACGTGCAACCTTCAGGAGAGGCCAAGAACATGCCGTTTACAGAAGATGACGACAGCTTGCCAGTCATGGAAATATTGAAACGATTCGTCCAGATCGCGGCCACCTGCCTCGGCCTTGCCATCATCGTCATCGGCCTTTTCTACGCCATGGACGTCTTCCACCTCATCCTGGCCATGCTCAAGTCGCCGACCACCCTTGCCGAACCGATCCGGGAACTGGCGGACAGCTTCGGCGGCCGCGCCTTTGACATCAAATTGCCGGACCGGACCATCCCCCTGGCCAACCTCATCGCCCTGATGGTGTATTGCCTCGGCGTGCTGGCCGGCGCCTTGTTGACCATGGCCCTCATGCAGACCGGCGCCAAGATCGTCTCGCTGACCGCCGGCGACCGCACCGCGGTCAAGCAGATGCTGCAAAGCGCCTTTGGCAGCCGCCTGCAGCCCAGATCGCTGCCGCCGGAACCGGAGGAGCGCCGGGGACCGCGCCGCGTTTGAGCGCCCCCCGCCCTTTTTTATTGCCGGCCACGATTTCATTTTGAGACACCATCGGACCGGGTCTGTTTCAAAATGAACAGATCCGGCCCAAGGCAGCTCGCAATATCCCGTTCTTCCGCTTTTTCCAACCTCAACAACCTGGCACCGTTCTTGCTGATTGGAGTATTGTCCGTCCCGCGTCCCGGCCCATGCCGGAACGCCGCACGATCGCAGCCGGCGGGCGGCATTGAGACTCCCCTTCGCACAGGTTCGCAGTGAAAGTACTTCTTGGCATTTATCAGGACAAAGAGGCCATCGACAATCGACTCAACGCCCGGGGCATCGACGGGTGGAACGCCTGCCAGGTCGGCCCGTTCGCCTCCCAAACCGAGGCCCTGGAGTGGATGGATTACATGGCAAAGCGGCTGCAGCCGCATGCGGTGGAACGATTGGTCGTCGGCCATCCCCCGCCTGCCACCTGGTATGGCATGACGCTGGCCATGGACTGAGGCGGACAAGCCGGGCAACAGACCCTACCCAACGAGGAACCGGCCCATGTCGAAGATTTTCGCCATCGGCGACATCCACGGATGCCATCGGCAACTGGTCGCTCTGCTCGGCCGCCTGCCGCTGGACCGGGCCGAGGACACCCTGGTCTTCCTCGGCGATTACATCAACCGCGGTCCGGACTCCCGCCGGGTGCTCGACACCCTGATCGGCCTGCAGCGCAACTGTCGCCGGGCGGTTTTCCTCAAGGGCAACCACGAGCAGGCCCTGCTCGACTACGATCCGGACAGCGGCCCCAGCGGCCTGAGCCTGCTGCGGGCGATGGGCATCGAGGCCACGGCCGAGAGTTACGGGGTTCCGCTCGGGCGCCTGGCCGACCTTTCCTGCATGCCGCCGGAACACCAGCAATTTTTGTTCGATCTGCGGCTCAACTTTACCTGCGACGGCTTTTTCTTCACCCACGCCGACTTCGATCCCGCCCCGCCCGCCACCACCGTCGCTACTATCGACGAAACCCCTCGGCAACGGATGCGGCGGCGCCAGGCCGAGGCCCGGCTGTTGATCAGCCGCCGCCTGGGCCGGGAAGAGAACCTGCAACCGCCGCCGCCCTGGACCGTGATCTTTGGCCACCTGACCCACGCCACCCCGCTGGTCAGGCCCGACCGCATCGGCATCGATACCGGCGCGGTATATGGCAACCTGCTCACCGCCGTGCAATTGCCGCAACGGATCTTCTATCACGCCTGATCGCTTCCCCTGTCTTGCTCCGCCTCCATCGCGGCCAAAATCTCCAGGCTGTCGAACCGGCCGGCAAGAAAGGATTCGGCCAGGTGCGTGGGTATGGCGTCGTTGGCCATGGCGCCGTCGAGAAAACGGCTGAAGCCGAAGAGCCGGCCGACCATCGCCAATTGTCCCGCCATGCGTTCCTTGTCCGCGCCGGCAAACGAGGCGGTCACCAGGTCGCCGGCCACGGTGGTGTAGAAGCCCTTGCGCTCGAGCACATGTTGGAAGAAAACGGCCCGCCGCCGGCTGCGTTCCAGGCCCGCGCCGCCGCCCTTGAAACGGAAGCGGATGTAGTTGGCGTGGGCATCCCGGCCGCAGACCGCGTCCACCATCACGAAATGGAATTCCACCCGGGCGTTGAGGTTGAGATAGTCGCGGGCGACCAGGGCGTAGTTGAAGGCGCCGGCCGGCCGGACCCCGCGGCCGTCGAGCAGGGTGCGGGAGGCGATCGCGGGCAAGGCCTTGAGGTCGGAGGGCGCGTGCCAGCGCAGGCCGGGGGTGACCATGCCGTCGCAGAGGGCGGCCAGCGGCGCGGACAGCACATCCTCCCGGCCCAGGGTGCGGCGCAGGCCCAAGCGGCGCCGGTTGGCCGGATTGCGCCGGCGGATGCCGCCGCCCAGGTCGACGACCAAAAAGGAAAAGGGTACCCCGATCTCCATGGGCCGCAGCAGGCCGCCGGCCTCCTCGATCACCCGGTCGCCGGCGGAAAACATGGTCAGCACCGCCATCTCGTGGGTGTAGCGGACGATGTCGTGGATCGAGCTGCATTCGGCCAGGGAGAAGGTGGGGCCGTAGGCGTCGGTGAGATCGAGGGCCACGATCTGCCGGCGCAGATTTTGGCGGACCGGCGACAGGTCCATGGCCTGGGACGGGCGGGAACGGCCGCCCTCCCCGTCCTGCGCCGCGGCCGCAAGCCGCTGGCCATGGCTGGTCATGATCCGCCGGCACACCGGTTCCGGCGCCTTGAGGACCAGGCCGTGGTCGGCGTCGACCAGAAGCCATTGCCGGTCCTTCAGATCGGCCAGGCCGGTTTGCACCCCGCACAGCATCGGCACCGCGCCCTCGCGGGCCACGCAGGCCAGATGATCGGTGGGATTGCCCATGTCCACCAGAATACCCGTGCAATGGGGCAGCAGACGGGCGGCGTCGACGATGCTGTGCGGCAGCGCCAGGATCAGCGGCCCCTCGGCCAGGATCAGCGGCAACTCCGCTTCCAGCCGGTGCAGTTCGGAGATCGAGCGGATCAGCCGCACCCGGCCCACCGCCTTGCCCGCCGAGGCGCACAGGCCGGTGCAGAGCGGCTCGGCCGGTGAGGGCATCGGGGACCGGGGGCCAAAGGCGGCCGCCAGGCGCAGGGGCCTGGCCTGGAGGATGCGCAAACCGGCCGGGGTCCAGGCCCATTCCACATCCTGGGCCATGCCCTCCAGGCCCTCGACCATGCGGCCAACCGCCACCAGTTGGGCGAGCATTTCCTCGGTGAGCAAAGGCTGCTCGGCCTCGGCCGACGGCACCTCTTCCCGGCGCAGACCACCGGCCGGATCGGGCACCTCGCGCCAGGTTTTGCGGACGATCGACTGCTCGACCGCCGGCGCCGTCGATGGTTCCGCCGACTGTTCTCCCGGCCTTTTCGCGGCCTCTTCGCTCTCCCCGCCGAGGCGACGCAGAGGCCGGTAGATATCCGCCGGCACCGTTCCGCCGACCGCGGTGGTGCCCAGGCCCGGCACCGCGCTGACCAGCATGCGGCCGCTCTCCGGCCGGGACGGGTCCACGGTGAACAGCACTCCGGCGGTGGTGGCCGGCACCATGGCCTGGACCAGGACCGCCAGGTCGAAGTCAAAGGGCGGCAGGCCGGCATTGAGCCGGTAGGCGATGACCCGGTCGCCGAAGCCACTGGCAATCACCCGGCGGCAGGCATCGTGCAGGGCCTCGACGCCCCGGATGTTGAGCAGCGAGGTGAACTGGCCGGCAAAGGAATGCTCGATTCCGTCCTCGCTGGCACCGCTGCTGCGGACCGAAACCGCCAGCGGCCGTTCCCCGCCCCGCCGCCTCTTCCCGCGCCTCCAGCTCTTGGTAGGCTGCGGTCAAGGCTACGGCCATTTCCGACGGCAAGGGCGTCTCCAAGATCAGTCCGCGTATTTTCGCCGCCGCTGCCAGGGAGTGCAGGCGGCCGATCTCGACATCGCGCAGCAGAAAGCGGATGTGCCCGCCCAGCCGGCCGCCGCGGAGAACGTTTTTGCAGGCCCGGACCGTACAGACAAATCCGTCCGGCACCGGCAGGTGCATCTGCCGCAGCCGGGCCAGGTTGATGGCCTTGGCCCCGGCCTGGAGCAGGGCCGTTGCCTCCAGCTCGTCCAGACCGACGCAGGCCCTGCGCGCCAGGGCCGCCTGTCCCAGATTGCGCAGTTCGGCCCGGATCTGCTCGCCCAGCCGGCCGTGGAGGACGTAGAGGTTCTCGTGGCGGCCGTCGGCCAGCAGGTTGAGGCCGTCCACCAGTTCGCTGCTCACCCCGAGCAGGTCGTCGACCGTGGCCCGGATATCGGCCGGTTCGGCCCGGTGCAGCTGGCCGTCGAGGTGGGCGATCAGCTCCAGGGCCTTGCCGTTGTTCTCCAGAAAAATGCGAAAGGCGTGGTAGCGCGCCTTGAGTCCGGCCAGGGCCTTCTGCTCCCGGGCCTGCCGGCGCTGCTTGATCCATCCCCAGACCGCCTCAAGACACTTCATCGCCGGCCTCCCGCAACCCTCGCGCGCCGAAGGGCAAAAGAAAATCGGCGGCAAAGGCGGCAAACCGCTGCGCCGAATCCGCCTCGCTGCGCATGTTGATGTCCTGCTGCCGGGTAAAGGCGGTGAGCGCGCCCAGGGCCAGCAGGGCCGCCCGGAGCAGGTCGGGCTCCATCAGCTTGAGCCGGGCCACCACCAGATCGCCCTTGACGCTGGTCTTGAACTCCATGGCCGCCAGCACCTGGGCGACGAACCGGGCCCGCCGGCCGCGCCGCTCCGGATCGGCCAGGCCGCCGACAAAGCGGAAATAGACGTGATTGCGGCTGGCATCCTCGCCGAGATAGGCGTCGATGACGCTGAAGTGATAGCCCAGGCGTAGGCTGAGGTTGAGGTATTCGCCGCCAACGATGGCCAGGTTGGCTCCCAAGGCGTCGACCGGCGCGGCGAGCAGGCCCATGCTGCGAGGCACGCCGGCCAGGATGTCGCGCAGCCCCAGGCTCGGCACCTCGGGATTGCGGGCGCGGGGATCGGTCAGTCCTTCCAGGAAGGCGGCGAACGGCGCGGACTCGATCCGGTCGGGCCGCAGCCGCAAATCGCTCCCGGGACGAATGCCGCCGCCGACATCCAGGACCCGGATATCCAGCGGCAGGTCCAATTCCAGAAGCCGGGTGCGCAGCGTGTCCAGGCCGGGACGCCGTTCCTGGAAATGGGCCAACTCCTCCACCGCCCGCTCGTGGCAAAAATGGATGATGTCGTGGAAGCTGCGGCAATTTTCAGCGGTACAGTCCGGCAATTGCGGATAAAGCAGGTGAAGCGGCAGAATGAAACGGAGCAGGCGCCGCAGCATTCGGTATTCCCGATCCTGGGGCGTCAGTTCCATGCCCATGGCGTCGAGGCGCAGCATGGCCTCAACGATCCCGCCGTAGATTGTGGTTTCGCCGCCGTCGACCGTGACCTCGGTACCCGGTGGCAGCAGGTCGAGGGCGTCGGGCAGGCCGAAGATCGAGGGCAGCCGCAGTTCGCGGGCCACGGTGGCCAGGTGACCGGCGGCCGAACCGAACTCGGTGACCAGGGCCGCGGCCCGTTGCAGGATCGGGGTCAGGTCGGGCGAGGCGTACCGGGCCACGGCCACTGCTCCGGCTACAAAGGTTTCCGGGTCCGTGGTCTCGTCGACATGGACCACCGGACCGGCGCCCACCCCGGACTGGCCGGTCTGCCCGCCCTGGCACACCGGGACCGCCTCGCCGGATTCGGCGGCGCCCTGACCCGGGCCCGGCTCGAGCCCACAGGCCAGCGGCAACAGTCGGGCGAGGCGGCAGACGCCGTCGCTCCCCAACTGCCACCGAATCTCCAGGGGCGCGCCGAAGAGGCGTTCGAGCAGCATGGCGGTTTCGGCCAAATCGCGCAGCAGGCCCGGTTCGACCAGGGCCGAGCCCCGGCGCAGATGCGGCTGTTCCGCCGAAGCCGCCGAGGCGGGGCGATTGTCGGCAAAGCGGTGCCCGGCCGGCCGGGCCGCGATATGCGACCGGAGCAACTCGAAGGGATGGGTCCGCCGCAGCAGGAAGCAATCGCCCGGCGCCTCCGGAAAGGGCGCGGCCTCAACCATCAGGCCGTCTTCGGCCGCCAAGGGGTTGCCGGGCAGGGGCCGGGTGCGGATCGTGCCCGTGAGCATCGGCGGCGGCTGGGGATGGACGAACAAGGCGCTCTTTGCCGGGTGCGGGCCGGCAGGAGCCGGCGTTTCGCCGACCAGCTGGGCGATCCGCTCCAGCCCGTGCAGCAGCAGCTCGGCCGCGCTGCACTCCCCTTCCCCGTCTTCCTCTTCCGTCCGGTCTGGTCCCGGATCGGCCAGGACCATGCGCTCGGCCACCGCGTCTGCCGGACCGTCCTGACGCACCAGCGAGACCTCCCGCCGGTCCAGATCCAGGCCGAGCAAAAACGCGCCCATCTCCTGCAAGGGACTCTCATCCCCGTCGATCCGGCTGGCCACCACCGCCACCGGCCCGCCGGGCTGGGCCGTTGCCAGCCGCCGCAG
The DNA here is from genome assembly GCF_031547805.1 of Desulfobulbus sp. Lineage (GTDB taxonomy): Bacteria > Desulfobacterota > Desulfobulbia > Desulfobulbales > Desulfobulbaceae > Desulfobulbus. The sequence continues at coordinate 126,757 of NZ_JAVBRQ010000028.1, read as the reverse complement.
CTGCTCGCGCAGAGCGCTTCGCGCCTCCGCCAGCCGCGGGCCCTGGTCGCTGTCGGCTCCGCCGGCATCCGCCAGCTCCAGGGCCCGGATCCCCTCCGCGGTCACGGCCAGGCCGTCCATCGGCACGATCCGGGAAGAAGCGGGCAAGGCCGCCAGGCAGACCAGGTCCATCCCCACTAGGGACTCGTGCTCCCAGCCGATGGCCCGCAGGGGGAGCACCGCCTCGTCGGCCAGGGTGCGGATATTGTCGGCCAGGATGTCGTCGAGCAGGGTGCGGATGTCCTGATAGCGATCGTACAGGCCGACATGGCGGTTGCCGGTCAATGCATTGAGGCTGTAGACCACATGGTGCACCCGGTGGGCGATGTTGCTCACCGAGGATTCGAGAAAGGCGCGGTCGAAGATGTATTCCCCGCCCAGGGCCCGCTCCATCTTCGCCATGTCCTCGAGAATGGCGTTGTTGAGCGAGAGGATGCGCTTGAAATTGTTGAACAGGGCCTGCAGGCGCCAGAAATCGACCTCCTGCCTCGCGGTTCGCCTGTCCGCCCCCAGCCCGCGCCACCACCGCCGCATGCCCGAGACCGCCCCCACCGGCCTATTGTCCGGATTCGGCCGCCGGGCCCCGGCGCCGGTCCTCGATCCGTTTGACGCAATCGAGGATGTCGCGCAGCTTGAACGGCTTGGCGACAAAGTCGAAGGCGCCCTTGCGGTAGGATTCCTTGGCGGTCTCCAGGGTGGCGAAACCGGTGATCACGATCACCTGGGTGGCGGGCGAGGAGGCCTTGGCGCCATTGAGGATCTGGAGGCCGTCCGCCCCCTCCATCTTCAAATCAGTGATGACGAGGTCGAAGACGGCCTCGCCCAACCGGGCCAGGGCCTGGCCGCTGTCGGTGAAGGTCTCGACCGTATGGCCCAGTTTCTGGAAGGCCGGCTTGAGCCGCTTGCAGACGATGGGCTCGTCGTCCAGGATCAATATCCGCAGCGGGGCCGCGGCCTCGTTGGTTACCATCGTCCTACTCTCCAAGACATGCCTGCATCGCTTGCAGGAAAAGTTCCACGTGGTGATCGACGTCGCGGTCGGTGTGCATGCGGGCGTCGAGCTGGCGGGTGTAGCCGACCAGGCCGCCCAGCATTCGCATCCGCCGCGCCATGCGCTGCTGCGAGAGTTTTTTCAGGCGGCCCACCACCAGGTCGCCATGGATTTCCACCAGAAAATCGTAGTGGGCCAGCACCCTGGCAATGAAGGCCGCCCGCCGCGAACGGCGGATGAACTCGGTCACCCCGCCAAGAAAACGGAAATAGATGTAGTTGTCGTTGATCTTCTCCGCGATGTAGGCGTCGACGATGGTGAAATGGTAGCCCAGCCGCATGTTGATGTTCATGTAGTGGTCCAGCACCACCACCAGGTTCCGGCCGATCTCCTCGGGCCGGGCCATGGAGGCGGAAAAGGTGCGAGTGAAGCTCGACATGAAGCTGCCCAGGTCCACGGCCACCGGCTCGGTGCACCACATGCCCATCCCGCCCATGCCCTCCAGCAGCTCCTTGAGCGGCAGGCAGACGACCTGCTCCGGGCCGATGGCCGGCGATTCCGGCGGACAGGTGGTGCCCCCGCCGCCGTCGATAACCATCAGGCCCAACGGCAGCTCGGTGGCCAGCCGCTTGGGCGCGGACAGCGAGCGCGCACCCTGCTTTTCGCTGAGATGGATCAGCTCCTCCACCGCCTTTTCGTGGATGTAGCGGGTGATGTCGTGGTAGCTGCGGCAGGCGGCCGGCGTAAAGTCCTCGCCCTGGGGATCGAGCAGGTGCAGCGGACTGATCAGCTTGAGCAGCCGGCCCAGCAGCCGATACTCGTAGGAATCCTCGAACACCTCCTCCTCGATCAACTCGAAGCGATCCAAGGCACCGATGTTGCCACGATACACGATATTCTGGGTGGCATCCAAGGTGATTTCGTCGCCGGTTTTCAACAGGGCGGTGGCGATTTCGGCGTTGACCACGGTCGGCACCCGGTACTCGCGGGACAAAGTGGCCATGTGGCCGGTGGGCGAGCCGACATCGGTGATGATTCCCTGGGCAATGGGCATGACCGCCGAATAGCGCGGAGAGGTGTAGCGCGACAGGAGAATGGCGCCGTGGGGGAAGGCGGCCAGGTCGCGGTCGTTCTCCACCAGAAAGACCTTGCCCACCGCGATGCCCTGCTGGGCGACGAATCCTCGGCCGGAAAAGACGATCTCGGCGTCGCGGGTGGCCTCGGTGATACCCTGGCCGGCATCGGCCTCCACATGGATGCGCAGCGGCCGGGACTGGAGGATGACCAGCCGCCCGTCCCGGTCGAAGGTCCACTCGATTTCCTGGGGCCGCTTGTAATAGCGCTCGATGCTCATGGCCGCCCGGGCCAGCTCCTCCATCTGCGCGGGGTTCATGCTGGCGGTTTTTTGGAGAACAACGGGCAATTCCTGCCACGTTGTGCCGCCGTCCTCGGCCGGGACCAGTTGCCGGGGCTTGTCGGCCACGGCCAGGCTGAGCGGCGAATACGGCGGCCGGCGGTCGAGCAGGATGGTGTCGGCGGAGGCATCGCCCTGCACCACCGGGGCGCAGAGGCCCCAGACCGCGTTGACCAGCATGGCGCCCTCGGCGGCCTGCGGGGCATAGGTGTGGAGCACGCCGCTGACCAGCCCCTGGATCATCGCCTGGCAGCCCACGGCCATGGCGGTCTCGTTTTCGAGAAAACCCTTGGCCAGGCGGTAGCGCCAGGCCTCGATGCCGTAGGCGCTGGCCACTACCTGCAGGTAAGCATCGATGAGTTCGTCCCGGCCGAGGTTGAGGATCGATCGGTACTGTCCGGCAAAACTGCTGCTGCCGTCCTCGCCCCAGGCGCTGCTGCGCAAGGCCACCTTGAGCTTCCGGTTCCGCTGCCGTTTGGCCAGGGCATCGAAGGCCGCGAGGATGTGCTGGCTGAGCCGGCGCGGCATGGCGGCGGCCAGGATGCGTTGCTGCATCTCCTCCGACAACTGGCGCAGATCGTCCAGGGCCTGCTCCTGCCAGAGGCGGGCGGCGGTTTCGGTCCGGTCGAACAGGTTGTTGCGCTGGAAAAAATCGAAAAAAGTGCGGGTGGTGATGACAAAGCCGTCCGGGACGGGCAGCTCCAACCGCCTGCGGATCTCGCCCAAGGTGGCCATCTTGGCCCCGGCCAGCTCGCTCTGTTCGTACCCGATCTCGGTCAGTTCGGCCACCGGCCCGCCGCCGGTGAGGATGTGGTGGCCGGCCAGTTCCTCCTGGATGGCATAGCGAATCCGCTCGAAGGCCACGAACAGGTCGGCGTTCTGGTGCTGGTTGAGGATGGAGTAGTCGGAGATCAGCTTGAAGACCTGATCCCCGAGTTTCTCCGCGGCCTCGGCGATATAGTGGCCGTCGAAGATATACTCGCCTCCCAGCTTGTCCCCCATGTCCGCCATCAGTTCCAGGATGAGGTTGTTGCGCTCGAGGATGCTCTGGAATTTCTTGAAGAGCACCGTGAACGGCAACGCCTCGCTGGGAGGCCGCCAGAAGGCGAGCCGTTGTGCCAGGCGATTGGCCATGGTCGCACCCGATCAGTGACCTTTCCTGCTTTGGCAGACCAGCCCGATCGCCAGGCCGCTGAAAATGGCGACCACCGTGGCCATGACCCCGTAGAGCGCGCTTTTTTGGGAAGCCAGCTCGCTCAGCCATTTGGGGAAGCCGGTCAGGGCGGCCTCGATCACGGTCTGCGACTGCTCGACCACGGCCCCGTTTTTCAGGGCAATGGCCTCCACCCGGTATTCCCCCGGTTTCAGCGAGGGCGGCACCTTGATGTGGGCAACGAACCGCTGGGTGTCGCCCGTGGCCGCGCTTAGGGATATGCCTTCGGCGCTTTCCCGATACAACCCCTCATGCGCCTTCAGCAGCAGGAGTTGGTGAGGGATGTCGATCGAATCGTCCGTGCCCTCCTGCTTGACGCCAATGGTCCCGACCAGGGATTCGAGCCGGTAGGACACGGCCCCCGCGCCCATCTGCGACAGCGGCCGGGAACCGTCGACCAGGTACACGCTGGGGACATTGGTGGCGACCACCTTGCCGACATTCATCCACAACAGGCCGAAGACCTTGCCTTTTTCGCGCAGGTGCAACTCGTCCGGGGTGCCGGTCAGACGGACGATCACATCCGCCCCGGCGGGAACGCCGCCGGCCACGGTGAGATCGACGCCGTTGTACTGCGCCCCCATGACGATGGCCGGCGGGCTGAGGCTCAGGGCGTCGGTGGCGGCCATGGTCGGGCCGGGCGCGGCCAGGACCAGCACGGCCAGGACCAGCCGTCCGCAGCAAGCAATCAGGTTCGCGTGCATGTCAGTGTCCTCCGGCATAGGTCAACAGGATGTCCGGCCGGGCCAGCAGGTCGTAGAGCATCTTCACCATGACGACGAGCACCAGCGAGGCCAGCAGGATCTTGAGGTGTTCGCCGCCCAGCTTCTTGCCGATCTTGGCCCCGGCCTGGGCGCCGAGGGCCGAACCGAGCAGGAGCAGGAGGGCGAGGACGAAATCCACGGTGTGATTTTTCGCCGCCTGCATCACGGTGACGTTCATGCAGGTGAAGAGGATCTGGAAGAGCGAGGTGCCGACCACCACGTGCATCGGCATGCGCAGCAGGTAGACCATCACCGGCACCATGATGAAGCCGCCGCCGACCCCCATGATCGCGGACAGGACACCGACCAGCGCCCCGAGCAGGAAGGGCATCAGCACCGACAGTTGGATGCCGGAACGCTTGAAATCGACCTGGAACGGCATCAGTCGGATCGTTTTGGCGTAGAGCGATTCCTTCGGCGGCGCCCCGCTCGGGGTCTTCCTGGCGGTCTTGCGCATGGCCTGCAGGCTCTCGAGGAACATGTAGCCGCCGACGAATCCCAGCATCAGCACGTAGGTGACGCTGATCAGAAAATCGGCGTTGCCCATCCGCCGCAACAGGGCGATGATCTGCACCCCCAGGGTGCCGCCGACAACGCCGCCGATCAGGAGCAGCAGCCCCATCTTGATGTCCACGTTGCCCTGGCGGAAATGGGCCAGGGTACCCGAGGTCGAGGCGCCGACGATCTGGTTGGAGTCCGAGGCGGCGGCCACGGTCGGGGGAATGCCGAGCATGATCAGCAGCGGGGTCATGAGAAAGCCGCCGCCGACGCCGAAGATGCCCGACAGCAGGCCGACCACGCCGCCCAGGCCGAAGATGGCCAGGCAGTTGACGCTGGCTCCGGCGATGGGCAGGTATAAATTCATTGAAAGGCTCATGTCATCCTCTTGGGTATGCAACTAGGGTTTTCATTGGCGCCACCACTTCCAGCTTGCACGTCAACCGGTGCCGGAGGGCTCGCAGCGCGACAGCATCCCTCGCCGCCGAGCGGGCGTCCTTGCCTCGGGTCTCGTGGACCAACAGCGCGATCTTGTGATGGTTGACGAAATTGATCACCTCATCTTCGTAGTGGCCCTCCGTCATGAAATAGTTGATGGCGAGCCCCTCGGCCTTGGCGGCCGCCAAATGCAGCTCCAGTCGCTTTTTGACCGATTGCCAGCCGCCCTTGTCCGTGGCCCGTTCCCGGCCCGGTGCCGTCGGCATGACCAACAGCACGTACACCAGCACCTGAACGCGCTTGGCCAGGGAACAGGCATGGGAAAGCGCCTCCCATGCCCCGTGCCTGCCGTCGATTGCCACCAAGATCCTTTCCATTGCGTTCCTCGTTTACGGTCAAGGAAAGCAAACCGGATGCCAATAAAATTACCTTAGAATTATCGGCATGTTATCCTTTAGACGGTGCCAGCGGCAGGTCATTGATATTTCATTTTGAAACCAAGTCGTGTACGCTTGCCGACAATTGTTTCAAAATGAAAAAGACGGGGCGAACAGGAGGGAGCATGGCAACGGAGATGGGCGCACTGGCGCGGCAGGCGGTGCAAGCGGGGTGGCGGCTGGTCAATCCCGGATCGATCAAGGGCAAGATTCTCACCGTGTTCTCGGCGGCCTTTCTCTCGATCATGGCTTTGAGCGCGCTCAACCTGTGGAACATCGGCACCCTCAAGGAGCGGCTGCTGCTCGGCGAACGTTACGACGATTTGCTCAACAACATTCTCGAGGCCCGGCGCTTCGAGAAGAATTTTTTCATCTACGGCGACCGCGGGAGCCTGCAGGAAAGCAAGGAATACCTGGACCGGATCGATGCCCTGGCCGCCGATCTTTCCCCGGACCTCACCCGGCTGGTGGGCCGCGAATCGTTTGCGGCCTTCGTCGGCAAGCTGGCGGATTACCGCGCCACCATGGAACGCCTGGGCGCCGGCAACGGCAATTCGCCGGACCAATTGCGCGCCCTCGGCAAGCAGCTCACCGGCGAGGCCGACCGCTTCCGCGAGATCAAACGCGCCCGCATCCACGCCGCCATCCTGCGCATCTCCGCCCTGCCCTTCGCCTTCCTGCTCATCTTCCTGGCCCTGATGCTGCCCGTGGTTCTGCTCATCTCCCGGGGATTGTTGCGCCCGTTAAGCGTGATCACCGGCACCACCCGCGCGGTGGGTCGGGGCGATTTCAGCCCGATCCACTACGACGGCGTCCGCCTGGAGGAGATTTCCGGCCTGATCGGGGCCTTCAACCGGATGGCCAAGGAGCTGGAAATCCACCAGGAAGACCTGGTCCAGGCCCGCAAGATCGCGGCCATCGGCACCTTTACCGCCGGCATCGCCCATGAACTGAACAACCCGATCAACAACATCGTCCTCACCGCCGACAGCCTCAAGGAGGAACTGGAGGGCACAACCGGGCCGGAAAACATGGAGATGCTGGCCGACATCCTCACCCAGGCCGAACGGGCGGCGGGCATCGTCAAGAACCTGCTCGACTTCAGCCGCACCGAGACACCGACGTTCAGCGAACTTGCGCCGGAGCGAATCGTCGCCAGCAGCATCGATCTGGTCAAAAACCAGTTCAAGACCGAGGGGATGCAATTTGAAACATCGATCGTTCCCGGCCTGCCGCCCATCCGCGGCAACTTGGCCAATCTCCAGCAGGTGTTCACCAACCTCCTGCTCAACGCCATCCAGGCCTCGCCCCAAGGCGGAACCATCCGCCTGCGGGTGGAGCATGCCGACCGGCCGGGCTTCCTCAGCTTCGCGGTGCAGGATAACGGCAAGGGTATCCCCAAGGAGATACAGCATAAAATCTTCGAGCCCTTCTTCACGACCAAGGAGGTCGGCAAGGGCACCGGCCTGGGGCTGGCGGTGAGTTACTCGATTGTCAAACGCCACGGCGGCACCATCGCGGTGGGCGGCGAGCCGGGGTGCGGCGCCACCTTTACCGTTCTCCTGCCCCATGTGGCCCGCATGCCCCATGAGGCGCACAATTCCTGCAACGACCTGCCCGGGGGGATCGGATGAACAGTATGAACAAGCTGCGACTGGCGATTGTCGACGACGAGGAGATTGTCTGCCGCCGCCTGGGCCAGGCTCTGGCCAAGGAAGGGTTTGCGATCGAGGCCTTCATCATCGGACGTTCCTTTTTGGAACGGATGATGCAAGATCCTTTTGATATCGTGCTGTTGGATTTGCGGCTGCCGGATATCGACGGCCTGGAGATCCTCCGGCGCGTCAAGGCCTTGAGCGCCGAGACCGAGGTGATCATCGTCACCGGCTCCAAGAGCGTGGAAAGCGCGGTCGAGGCCATCCGCGGCGGCGCCTTCCACTACGTGGTCAAGCCGGTCAACCTGGCCGAGATCAGGCTCATGATGCAAAGCGTGCGGGAAAAGATCGCCATGCGCCGGGAGAACCGGCGCCTGCGCGAGGCGCTCAAGGGTGAGGCGGGCCTGAGCGCGATTGTCGGCAACAGCCAGGCGATCCAGGAGCTGTTCGCCCTGATCCGCAAGGTGGCGCCGGTGGACTGCAACGTGCTCGTCCAGGGCGGCAGCGGCACGGGCAAGGCCCTGGTGGCCAGGGCCATTCATCAGCTGAGCCCGAAAAAGGACCAGCCATTCGTGGCCTTCAACTGCGGCGGCTTCACCGACGAGCTGATCAACAGCGAGTTGTTCGGCTACGAGCGCGGCGCCTTCACCGGCGCCACCGCCACCAAGGTGGGCCTGCTGGAGGCCGCCGGCGGCGGCACGGTTTTCCTCGACGAAATCGGCGAGATGCCGCTGGCGATGCAGGTGAAGCTGCTCCACGTGATCCAGGAACGGAAAATCCTGCGGGTCGGCGGCACCAAGCCGATCGAGCTGGACATCCGCATCATCGCCGCCACCAACAAGGAGCTCAAGCACGAGGTGGAAGTGGGCACCTTCCGCGAGGACCTCTACTTCCGCCTCAACGTGGTCACCATCCATCTGCCCATGCTGGCCCAGAGACGGGAGGATATCCCGCTCCTGGTCCGGTTCTTCATCGAGAAATACAGCCTGGCCTTCCACAAACAGGTTGGCGGCATCCAGCCGCAGGCCCTGGATATCCTGTGCAATTACAGCTTTCCCGGCAATGTTCGCGAGTTGGAGAATATTGTCGAGCGGGCCGTGGCCCTGACCGACGGCAACGAAATCGGCCCCCAGGACCTGCCCGGCGATCTCCAGGACCTGGAATTCGACACCCTGGAAGGCGACGGCCTGCTGACTCTGGAAGCGATGGAACGGCGCTATATCGCCAAGGTCTTGGCCAGCACCAACTACAACAAGGGCATCACCGCCCAGATCCTCGACATCCCCCGCACCACCCTCTGGCGCAAGATCAAGGCCTACGGCCTGGAGGAGCGGTGATTCGAGACGAAACAGCAGATGAGCCGGCGGCCGCCGAGCAGGAGGGTACCGAGCGCGGCCGACGGCATCCAGACGCAATACAACTCGGACAGCAGCACGGCGATGCCTCGGTCGGACATGAAGCGGGTGATGCTCAAGGGGCTGACCTCGATCACCTGGTACGGCGCGAAGAAACGATGGCCCGAGAAGGGCCAGAGCAGGGCCACCCCTTTGCCGCCGGTGGTGCAGGCGTCCAAGAGGCTGTGCGAGACGAGCGCGAACAGCAAAAACCAGAAGCTTGTTGCCCAGGGCACCCGGAATGAGCGCAGGATGGTCGCGGCGATCAGCGCGACCGCCAGGGCGAAGACGATGGAGTGGCTGAAGCCCCGATGTCCCAGGTCGGCGGCGTAGGCGATGCCCAGCTTGAAGCCGACCACGTCGAGGTCGGGCAGCACGGAGGCCGCCACGCCGCAGGCGAGCAGCGGTCCGGGCACGATGCGGCGGCCGAGCCCGAGGCCGACGGCCAAGGGAATTGCCAGGTGGGTGATCACGGTAGGCATATCGCTATCCCGAAAGAAATTCGGAGGGAAAACAGGCGCGGGACGTTACCGAAAAACGCGGCGGAAGGCAAGGAATTCATCATTCGTAGCGGGTGGCGGGATAGCATGGACATCGGCAGCCAGGCCCCGGAATCGGCGGACCGGGCGCACGGAGGCGACAAACGCCATTTGGTGCTTAAAGTAAGGGAACAACCCACTCAACCTGTCCCTTTCTTCCCTTGCAGGAGGTGCTGGCATGGAAACATTCGAGAAATCCGATCTTGCCTATGAATATGACTGGTCTCGGTACGAACGGGACGATTCCCGCATATCCGGCCCGCCGGACGCCACCGCGTTCAACAGAAAAGAAGGCCGGGAAATGCTGTATCTCATCAATCAACTGACCAGCCACCTGGCATACGGGGTGGACGGTTTCGGCAACAGGATGGAAAAACTGCTCCACGACCACCTACCTGTGGAAATCGCCAACCAGCAGGAGGCGATCCGCTGGCTCAGAACCCACTGGAGGAGTTTTTCGGTTCATTAAGGCCCGACTGTCTTCCCGAATGCAATCGCCTTGAAACGGCTGGGGACGGAGAACAAATCACGCCATGCAACAGGTAGGGATTCCATTCCCGGCCGATCCGCGCCAATCCCCCTCACCGTTTCCCCACCAGGATGCCGGCACCGTTGGGCAGGTCGACCGGTACCCGAACCACCTCCCGCAGCCCGGCCTGCCGCATCATTTGTCCCAGTTCCCCCTGGCTGTATGCCTGCCCGTCCGGAGTGCCAATCAGCATGTTCAGCGAAAACAGGGTGGAATGAAGCGGCGAGGTCCGGGTGTCGTCCAAGATGAACTCCTGGACGAACAACACGCCGCCTTCGCCGAGGGCCTGGGCCGCCTTGGCGACAATAGCCGCGCCGGCCTCCGGTCCCTCGCTGTGCAAAAGATGGGAGATCCACACCGCGTCGAAACCGCTGCCGAGGGAATCGGCCTCGGCGTCGCCGCCGACAAAGCGGACGCGCCCGGCCAGATCGAACCGGTCGATGGTCTGCTCGGCCAGGGGACGGGTGGTGGGCAGGTCGAACACCACCGCGTTCAGTTCCGGATTGCGCAGGCAAAAATGGATGGCATAGGTGCCGGGCCCGCCGGCCAGGTCGAGCAGCCGGCGGCGCCCGCTCAGGTCGATGGCGGCGGCGACGCGCGGCGCCAGCTGCATCGCCAGGTTGAACATGCCGAGCAGGAAGCTCTCGCGCTCGGCCACGTCGGTCTGGTGGGAGGAACGCTTGCGAACCGGCCCGCCGCTGCGCACCGCCTCGTCCAGCTTGCTCCAGCCCTCGACCAGATGATGATGGTGCAGGATGATGTGCCCCAGGTAGGCGGGAGACTGCCGGGCCAGATGCTCGGCGCTGAACGGGGTGGCGGCAAAGCGGTCGTCCTCCTTGATCAGCAGCTCCATGGCCACCAGGGCATGCAACAGCATGGCCAAGGCTCGGCTGTCGACCCGGAGCTGCCGGGCGAGTTCGGCCGCGGTCATGGGCGTGGTCGCCAACGGGCTGAAGACGTCCAGTTCGACCCCGGCGTGCAGGGTGCAAGGTTTCCAGTAACCGCTGGCCAGGGAGAGGAGTTCGGGGATGTTCATGGCTGATGATTCCTGTCGTGGTTGATTGATTGCATGTTGCAAGCATTGCCCGGCATACGGTCACCGCTCCTGCCAGCGAGGGTTGCGTTTTTCGAAAAAGGCCTGCACCCCTTCCTTGGCGTCCTGGGTGGTGCAGAGCCGGGCAAAAGCCTCGTTCATCAGGTCGAACTGGCGTTCGTAGGGCAAATCCTCCGAGGCATAGAACCCTTTCTTGGCGATCTGGATGGCCAGCGGGCTCTTCCTGGCCAGGAGCTCGGCCCAGGTTTTGGTTTCGGCCTCCAGCGCCTCCTTCTCCACCACCCGGTTGAGCAGGCCCATGGCCTGGGCCTCCGGCGCCTTGATCAACTCGCCGAACAGCAGCAGCTCAAGGGCCTTTTTCCGCCCCACGCACCGGGCCACCGGAATGACCGGTCCGACGCAGTTGAGGCCGACATTGATCGCGGTCAGGCCCATCTTGCTGTTGCCGGCGGCGATCGCCAGGTCGGCGGCGGCAACCAGCCCCATGCCGTTGGCCACGGCCACGCCGTGCACCTGGGCGATCACCGGCTTTTTCATCCGGGCGACGGCCAGCAGCGGCTGCTCCATGTGCTCGATCCATTGCCGGTATTCCATGGCGCTCTTGTCGGCCAGCTCGTTGATGTCGATCCCGGCGCAAAACGCCTTGCCCGCCCCCTTGATCACCACCACCCGCACCGCGGGATCGGCGTCCATGGTCAGCAGCGCCGAAGCCAGTTCCCCGGCCATCAGGCTGTTGAAGGTGTTCAGCTCGTCCGGCCGGTTGAGGGTGATGGTGCCGACCAATCGTTCGCTCACCTCCACGATTACGTGCGTGTATGCCATGTGCCGCCTCCTGTTCGATGTTTTTTCGTTGCCGGCTTTTGTCCGGCCGGGCACGGCTGACGCCCGAATTCCGGCAAAGCCCATCCTGTCGCCCCCATGGCCGCTGCACGCTGCGGCCGGCCGCGCCCGCTAGGGTTGCAGCAGCTTCAGGCCCAGGGGATATTCGAGCGCGCGCCGGGCGGAGCAGTCCGCCAGTTCGTGCACGATCACTTCCAGCACCTGCCAAGTCTTGACTCCGGCGCGGATGCAGCCGGTGACGGTCTCGCCTTCCCGGCCGCAGGCCATGTGCATGTGCACCAGCGGCACCCCGTCCTCATCGCAAAACAGGGTACCGACCCCGGCCACCTCATGGGCGTGATCCAGCTCCCGCTGCATCGGTTGCAGGGGCAGGCCGCGATCCTCCTTCGGCCCGACCACCAGCCGGCTGCCGTGGTCGACGCCGCCGACCGCGATCAGCGAAGCAGCCGCGATTCCCTGCTCCTGGGCAAAGCGCTCGATGGTTTCATGGACCATGTCGCCGTCCTCCAAACGGAGCACGAACACCCTGCCCGGCCGGGCTTCCGAATATCGCATTCTCTTACCTCGCCAATACTGTTCTATACTGTTCGTCTGTTCCGGTTTTGCCGCCGCAACCGTTCACCGATCGGTCACCGCAGCAAGCAGTCGGAGAATATTGCCGCCCACCACCTGAGCGTACTCATCGGCCGACAGATCCAACCGCTGGATCTTACGCAACTCCTGCGCCGGGGTGCCGAACGGGAAATCGCTGCCGAACAGCAGCTTGCCGGCGCCGTAGCGTTCGACGAAATGGCGCATGTCCACGGTCGAGGCCAGGGCCGAATCGGCATAGACGTTGGCGCGCCGCCAGATGCCGGCGTTCTCCAAGGCCCGGTAGGAGCCGTTGAGGCCGCCGAGGTGAGGGATGACGATCACCGCCTCCGGCGCCAGCTGCTCGATGAACCGAAGGGTGTTGGCGTAGCTTTCCTCGAGCACCACCGGCAGGCGCCGCCGGGTGATGGCCTCGAGCATGACCGCGCAGCGGGGATCGTCGTAATGGTATTCGGGCTCGCAGGAGTGGCGGTGCCACTTGATGCCGCGATAGGGGTGGCGCAGTTCGTCGACGGCGAAATCGTTCCAGACGAACAGGTACGGATAGATGGAGGCGCTCTGTTCGGCCAGATCGAGCAGGTAGCGGTTGGCCGCCCTTCGAGTCCGTTGCCAGGCGTCGTTGTCCTGGAAATGGTAATCGTCACGGTCGTAGATGTCCTCCACCGGGGCGAACAGGCAGGCCTCGGCAATGCCAGCCTGCGCCAGCAGGGGCGCGATGCGCTCGAAAGGAAGGTCCGAATGCTGTACCCCGCAGTGGATATGGCTGTCGACAATCCGTGGCGTGCCCATGGCGTTCCTCCTTGCGCGAGCGGACCGGGCCCTCGGTTGAGGTTTTCTTTTTTCTGCCTATCCGAACCGCCGGGGCCCGGGGTACAAAAAAAACGCGCAATGCAAAAAAAGTTGACCGATTGGGACTAGTGCTTGAACTCCGTCCGGGTTTCCTTTTATACTGCGTGCTTCCGCAGGCAACGCCCCTCGCGCCGGATTCCGGGGAGCGCGGCCGCCGCACGTGCAGCGGCGCTCCTGCTCACCGCGAAACCTTCATCCGGCCCGCGCCGACCAGGGCACCTGTTGCTTCATGATCGTTCTTGCTCTTTCCTGCCTCATTTTCTTCGTCTCCGGCCTGATCCAAGGCCTGACCGGATTCGGCGGCGGCCTGGTGGCCATCCCCCTGCTCTGCCTGATCATGGATGCCAAGCTGGCCGTGCCCCTGGCCATTCTCAACGGCACGATCATCGCCACCTCCATGACCATCGGCCTGCGCCGGACCATGGAGCGCCGCAAGATCCTGCCCATGCTCATCGGTTCCCTGCCCGGCGTCCTGGCCGGCACCTTCCTGCTCAAGGTGGCCGACCCGGTCGGGATCAACCGGGCGATGGGTATCATGCTGATCGCCATCAGTGCGATCAACCTCACCTTCAAGCCCCGGCCCCTCAACCCGCATGTTTTCTGGGGCTATACCGCCGGATTCTTCTCCGGAGCGATCTCCGCCTCGGTGGGTGCGGGCGGGCCGCCGGTGATCCTCTACGCCACCTCCACCGATTGGAAAAAGAACGAGATCAAGGCCACGCTCACCGGTTTTTTCATGCTCAACAGCTACATCACCGTGGCGGTGCATGCCTTTAGCGGGGTGATTACCCGCGACATCCTCATCTCCTTTGCCTTGACCCTGGGCTTCGTGCTCCTGGGCACCCAGGCCGGCTCCGCCCTCAGCGGCCGGATCAACCGCCAGGGCTACCTGCAAATCATCTACCTGCTCTTGATCGTGCTGGGCGCGGTGATGCTGATCCGGTAATCCGGGGCGGCCGCCGCCCTCCCGCGCCAACCGGGGAGCGTCAGCAGGAACCCTCTCCTGCCAAGGTTTCCCGGATCTTGGCGGCGAGCACGTTGAGCGCGAACGGCTTGTGGATGAAGTGCACGCCCTCGTCGAGCACCCCGTGCTGGGCCACGACATTGGCGGTATAGCCCGACATGAACAAACATTTCAGTTCGGGGTTGGCCGCCGACAGGTTCTTGGCCAGCATGCGGCCGTTCATGCCCGGCATGACCACGTCGGTCAGCAACAGGTCGACGGCCTTGCCGTGCTCCTCGGCCAGGCGCACGGCCTCCTCGGGCCCGGAGGCGGTCAACACGGTGTAGCCCAGCCTGCGGAGCATGGTCGCCGTGATCTCGAGGATCATGAGTTCGTCCTCCACCAGCAGGACGGTCTCGCTGCCGGAAGCCGCCGGCGGCTCGATCCCGACCTCGGCCTCCGGTTCCCGATCTTCGGGATTGGCCAGCCGGGGCAGATAGACCTTGAAGGTGCTCCCCTGGCCCGGCTCGCTGTAGACAGTGACGAACCCGCCGTTCTGCTTGACGATGCCATAAACCGTCGCCAGGCCGAGCCCGGTGCCCTTGCCCAGCTCCTTGGTGGTGTAAAAGGGCTCGAACAGCCGGGTGAGGGTCTCGCCGGACATGCCGCAGCCGTTATCGCTCACCGCCAGCCGGACGTAATCGCCCGGCACCCCGTCGACATGCTCGGCGCAGTAGCGCGCATCCAGGGTCACCGCCGCGGTCTCGATGGTGATCTTGCCATTCTCGCCGACCGCATCCCGCGCATTGACAACGAGATTGACCAGGATCTGGTCGAGCTGCGAGGGATCGATCCGCACCCGGACGGTGTTCGGGCTCGGCTGCCAGGTCAGGTGCATATCCTCGCCCACCAGACGCTTGAGCATGGTCAGCCTCTGGTTGACGGTGGCGTTCAACTCGAGTTCCTCGGGCGCGACCGGCTGCTTGCGGGCAAAGGCCAGCAGCTGCCGGGTCAGGTCGGCCGACCGTTCCGCGGCCTGGCGGATGCTCTGCAGAGTGGCATACAACGGATGCGCCGCATTCAGCCCGGTGAGCGCCAGCTCGCAATGGCCGATGATGACGCCGAGCATGTTGTTGAAATCGTGCGCCACGCCGCCGGCCAATTGCCCGATCGATTCCATCTTGCGCGCCTGGTTCAGCTGCGTCTCCAGCCTGTTCTTTTCCTCCTCGGCCCGTTTGCGGTCGGAAATATCGTTGAACAGGATCGCCATCTGACCGGGCGACATCTGGAAGACATGCAGCTCGAACACCCCGGCGATGGCGGCGTCGGCATATTCGAACCGCTCATTCCGCCAACTCTCGCCGAATTCGGCCGCCCGGCGGAAGCGCAGGGGCAGCTCGGTCTCGGGGAGTGCCGGCAGGATGTCCTCCAGGGTCTTGCCGACGAGCCGGGAATGCTCCAGCCCCAGCAGGCGGTCGGCGGCGGGATTGGCGCCGGCCAGGACCAGCCGGCCGTCGGGGAGCAGGTCGTAAATATGGATGCCCATGGGCGAGGCCTGGACGATGTTGCGGAAGATGGTCTCGCTGGCCTGCAGGGCGACCTGCGCTTGCCGGTGCTCGGTGATGTCGATGGCGTATCCGGCGACCAGGTGGCGGTCCCCCAGCTTGATCGGGAACTTGATGGTGGCATAGGTACGGCCGTTGAGTTCCATTTCAAGCCGCAGGACTTCCCCTTGGGAGACGACCTGCCAGTCGTCGGCCGTCATCTTGGCGGCAAAGGGTGCCGGAAACAGCTCGCGCACGGTTTTGCCGATCATCTCGGCAACCGGTATGCCGAACATCACCTCACAGTTGTCGCTGGCTTTCAGGACAGTGCTCTCTGTGGGGCTCACTTCTCGAATCAGGGCATAGATGGGGGACGTCTTGATGAACTGGGTTAGCAGTTCGCTGGTTGCCAGCAGCTCCTTTTCCACCTGCTTGCGGATGCTGATGTCCGCATGGATGCCGATCATCCCCAGGGGCTTGCCGGCGGCATCGCGGGTCACCACCCGGCCGCGGTCCAGAATCCACACCCAATGGCCATCCTTGTGCCGCATGCGGTACTCGCGGTCATGGACGGCCGCCTCGTCCTGGGCACACCTGAGCAAGGACTCCCTGACCCGCTCCAGGTCGTCGGGATGCACCAGTTTTTTCCAGGTTTCGCCGATATGGGGCATGAACTCGGCCAGGGTGTAGCCGAGCATCCGCGTCCAATTGTCGTTCACCACGACCTCACCGGTCTGCACGTTCCACTCCCAGGTGCCGATCTGCGAGCCCTCGATCACGAAGGCCAGGCGTTCGCGCTCCCTGCGCAGCGCCTCTTCCGCCAGCTTGCGGTCGGTGCTGTCGCTCCCCACGCACAGGATTTCGCCGACTTTGCCCTGCGGGTCGCGTAGCGCCTTGCTGGCCCAGGTGATCCAGACGCGCGAGCCGTCCCGGCGCATGTTTTCGCTTTCCTCGATCACGGAGTCGTCGGGCTGTCCGTCCGCGTCGGCAAGACGCTCCCAGAACCTGCCACCGGGCAGGTCGTGCGGCGAGAGGGTCCCGACCAGGTTGCGGCCTGCCACCTCGTCGAGGCTGTAACCGAAAAACCGCTGCGCGAATTCGTTGAGGAACAGAATCCGGCCGTCGCGATCCATGCGCAGGATGATCGAGCCGGCATCTTCCACCAGCCGGCGATACCGCGCCTCGCTTTCCCGCAAGGCCCGTTCGCTGCTCTCCAACTCGGCCGTGCGCCGTACCACCGCCGCCCGCAGGGTCCGGTTCCAGTAGAACAGGCCGGCAATCACCAGGCCCAGGGCGCCGGCGCCGACCAGCAGCGGCACTACCGGCAGCTCCGGCAGCAGGGGCTGGGACGACCATTTCTTGTCGATGCGCTCCAGCTCCTCGGCCGAAATTCGGGCGAATCCCTCCTCGACCTCGCGCAGCAGCCCGCTGTTTCCCGTAGTGACCGCCCGGTGGAATTCACCGATGTTGATCGGGGCCGACACCTTGAAATCGCTGCGAATGCCGTGCTTGTACAAGTAGTGGATGATCGGGGGCTTGTCGGCGACGAACACGTTGACCCGGTGTTCCCGGGCGGCTTGGACCAGCGTCTCGTAGTCCTTGAACGGCATCAGATTGTCGATGCCGTTGCTCCGCAGCAGTTCGATGGCGGCATCACCTTCCTTGACCCCGACCACGAAACCCTGCAAGGAATGGACTTCGTCGATTTCGCTTATATTGCTGCGATAGAACACGGAAACCTCGATATCGGCGTAGGGTTTGCCGAACTCGAGCCACTTCAGGCGTTCCTCGGTCACGAACGCGGTGTCGATCACGTCGAACCGGCCCGCCTTCATCCCGGCCAGCGCATCCTTCCAGTCCAGGGCGGTCACCTTCACCGGAATACCGGTCTTCTCCTGCCACAGCAGCCACCGGTCGGCCAGGATGCCCTGGATTTTCCCTTCCCCGTCGATCGAGACATAGGGCGGATAGTTACCGTCCAGCACCACCCGGAGGGGATGCGCGGCATCGCCGCCGGGGTTGGCGGCCCGGCCGTCGGCAACCGGGAAGAGAGCAAGCAACAGCAGGACGAGACACCAGATACAGCCGTGCCGTTGCAAGCTGTTTCGAAAAAAACCATGGTTCATGGCATCAGCATTCCGTTCACAATGCGTTTTTCAAAGAAAAGACCCGTTTCGGGCCGATCCGTGTGGGCCGTATTCGGCCGGCTCCGGCCTCAACGGCCGCAGCATTTCTTGAATTTCCTGCCGCTGCCGCAGCAACAGGGATCGTTGCGGCCGATCCTGCCGCCGCAGGCCGCCGGACCTTGATCCGGTTCGACGATCCGCCCGGCAACATACAGCCATTGGCCCTCTTCCCGGACAAAACGGCTGCGTTCGTGGAGGGTGATCACCTCGGTGCCGGCCAGGGCGGTGGCCACGAATTCGACCAGGCCCTGGTCATCGTCCTCCCCGCCCCGTTCGGTCGCCACGATCCGCAGGCCGCACCAATTCGGCTGGGTCGCAAGCGCCAGGTCGGCCGGCCGGGTGGACGGATGCCAGGTCCGTTCCAGATGGGCCTGGTTGCGCTCGACAAAGGCGGTGTAACGCGAGCGCATCAGCGCTTCCGCGGTTCGGGCCCGCGCCCGGCCGGCCAGGAGCGGGCCGCAGCATTGGCCATAGCCAAGGCCCGAGCCGCACGGACAGGGCCGGTCGGCCGGCCGCGATTCAGCCGCTTCAGCCGCCATGACGATGGAACCATCGTTCCACTTCCTGGGCGGTAAAGGTCTTGAGCACCGGCCGGCCGTGGGGGCAGTGGGAAAACACCGCCCCCGCTTCCATCTGGGCCAAGAGCTTGAGCATCTCCACCGGCTGCAGGCGGTTGCCCGCCTTGATCGCGGCCTTGCAGGCCATGGAGGCGAGCAGGTCGTCCACCGCCTGGGGCACGGGCCGGGCAACGTCGCCTCGCATCGGTCCCCGCAAGCCGTCGAGGATCTCGCGGAGCAGTTCACCGGGTTCGACCTGGCCGACCAGGGCCGGAGCGGCCTTGATCACCCAGGTGGCGTCGCCGAACGGTTCCACCGTAAATCCCAAGCCGACCACCTCGTCGCCGCGTTGCTCCAGAGTCTCGGCCTGGGCCGGAGACAGCTCGACCGTGACCGGAAACAGCAAAGCCTGTTGCGGGATGTTCGCCGCCAGGTATCCCTGCAGCAGCTGGCCGTAGAGAAGGCGTTCGTGGGCCGCGTGCTGATCGATGACGATGAACCGCCCCTCCCGTTCGCAGAGCAGGTAAAGGGAAAAGAGCTGGCCGATCAAGGTCAGGCCCGCGTATTCATGGCCGACGGGGCCGGCGTGGCCGGATTCGGGGGCGGCCGAGGGGCTGTCCGGCAGGGGCGGCCCTGGTGCCGGAGCGGTTTGCACCGGCGGTTCGTGCGAAAACAAGCGCGGCGGCGACTGGGGCGGCGGGGGCGCCATCGATGGCGCCCCTGACGGTGCCATTGCCGACGTTATCGGTGGAGCGGCAGGCAGGCGCGGTTGGGGGGGCACGGCCGGCTCGGCGCTGGCCAGGGCCGGGAAATCCGGCCACGTGGCGGCGGTTGCCTCCGAATCGGCCGTGGCAGGCGCAACGGGCGGCGCGGATTGCAACGGCGGGGCGAATAAACTGGTACGGAGGTCGCGCTGGTAGCCGGCCATGGCCCGGCGGATGGCGTCGGCCACGAAACGGTGCACAGCCTCGCTGCGGCGGAACCGGATCTCGCGCTTGGCCGGATGGACATTGACATCCACCTGATCGGGGGAAACGGCCAGCCGCAGAACTCCGGCCGGCTGATACCCCTTCATCAGAAAGCCCTGCATGCCTTCGTTCACCGCGTGCCGCAGCATCGCGTCCTGCACCGGCCGGCCGTTGACCAGCAGCCGCAGGCGGGCGGCGGTGGCCGGCGCGGTTTCCGGCAGCAGCAGAAAGCCGTCCAGGGCCATGGTCCCGGTTTCGGCTGCGGCCTCGGCCGCAAGCGGCATCAGCTTGTCCCGGTAACGGAACACCTCGCGGACCCGCCCTTCCAGGTCGGCGCCCTGCCGGTAGTCGAACGCCGTCCGGCCGTCCGTCTGCAGGGTGAAACCGGTGGCAGGATGGGCCAGGGCCTGGTTTTTGACCACCTCCTCGATGTGGTGCATTTCGGTGCGCGCCGACTTGAGAAATTTTTTACGGGCCGGCATGTTGCCGAACAGATGCCGGATCTCGATAACCGTACCCCGGCCGCATCCGTCCTGATGCACATGGCGCAGGGTGCCGTAGCGGATCTCGGCCCGGGTGCCCAGTTCCTGGTCCTGGGGCCGGGAGAGGATGGTCATCCAGGAAACCGAGGCGATGCTGGGAATGGCCTCGCCACGGAATCCCAGGGTGACGATGGCGGCCAGCTGGGCCTCCTCGCGGATCTTGGAGGTGGCGTGCCGCTCCAGGCACAGCAGCACGTCGTCGCCGTCCATGCCCGCCCCGTTGTCGGCCACCCGCAACAGGCCGCTGCCGCTGTCCTCGATCTGGATGTCGATCCGGGTGGCACCGGCGTCGAGGCTGTTTTCCAGCAGCTCCTTGACCACCGAGGCCGGCCGTTCCACCACCTCGCCGGCGGCGATCTGGTTGGCCAGCTGTTCTGAAAGAATCCGTATGCGCGACACGATCTACCGTGGTTCTGGAAAAAGAAAAAACCCGCCCCGAAGCTGTGCCACTCCGGGGGACCAACCGGCACCATGCAAAGAACTCCGTGCTTCAAGGCGCCATTCATGGTACTTATTAATACGACTATCGATTCCGGCAAACGCTGCGGTGGCGCACCGCCGGTCCAGCCGGTCCGTACCCAACTGCAACACTACCGTTTCTTTGAGTTCTTGTCCACCACACCCTCGGCATCAACGGAACTTCCCCCCGGGCCTCTCCCCTTTCGCGGCCGGATTCTGGACGAACGCCATCTCACCCGGATGGTTCTCATCATCGCCGCCCTGGTGACGCTGCTTTTAGGCACGGTTTTGGCCTGGATTTCCTCCTTGCCCGATATCCGTTCGCTGGACGACTACCGGCCCCAGGTGGCGACCATGATCCTGGACCGCTCCAACCGGCCCATCGACGCCATTGCCAGGGAATTCCGAATCGTCGTTCCCTACGACAGCCTGCCGCCCTTGCTGCCCCGGGCCTTTGTCGCCGCCGAGGACAGCCGTTTCTGGGAGCACGACGGCCTCGACCTGTGGTCGATCGCCCGCGCCGCCTTCAACAACATCCGCGCCGGCCGCCGCAGCCAGGGGGGCTCGACCATCACCCAGCAGGTCACCCGGGCCCTGCTCCTTTCCCCGGAAAAGAGCTATCTGCGCAAGATGGCAGAGGCGGTGCTCGCCTTCCGGCTGGAACGGATGCTGACCAAGGAGGAAATCCTCTCCATCTATCTCAACGAAATCTATCTCGGCGAAGGGGCCTACGGGGTCGAGGCCGCGGCCCGCACCTATTTCGGCAAGAAGGCCAGCCAGCTGACCCTGGGCGAAATCGCGCTGTTGGCCGGCCTGCCCCAGTCGCCCAGCAACTATTCGCCGCTCAAGCAGCCGGAGGCGGCCAGGGCCCGGCAGCGTTACGTGCTCAACCGAATGGCCGAGGACGGCCTCGTCACCGCCGATGCCGCCCGGACCGCCTACGAGGAAGGTCTGCCCCTGGCCGGCCAGTGGCGCAAGGCGATCAACGGCTATTTCGCCCTCTACGTCCGCCAGCAACTGCTGACGGTGTACAAGGAGGCGGATCTCTACCAAAAGGGACTGAGCGTGGCCACCACCGTCGATGCCCGGCTCCAGGAAGCGGCGGCCAGGGCCGTCCAGGGGGGCGTGGCCGGGATTGCCGGCCGCCATCCCGGCGAGCCGGCGCCGCAGGGGGCCCTGGTAGCACTGGATACCGGCAGCGGCCGCATCCAGGCGATGATCGGCGGGGCGGACTTCACCGAAAATCAATTCAATCGGGCGGTGCAGGCCAACCGGCAGCCCGGCTCGGCCTTCAAGCCCCTGCTCTATGCCACCGCCCTGGAGCAGGGCATTTCTCCGGACGCCGTGTTCCCGGACGCGCCGATCACCCTCTACAGCGGTAACGGCAAGCCCTGGCAGCCGCATAATTTCAAGCGGGAATACCGAGGGCCCATCACCCTGACCGAGGCCCTGGTCCATTCCAGCAACGTGGTCGCGGTCCGGCTGATGCAGCAGGTCGGGCCGCAGAAGGTCATCGCCACCGCCCGGAAGCTGGGGATCAGCGCGCCGCTCGATGCCGACCTGTCGCTGGCGCTCGGCTCCTCGCCGGTGTCGCTGCTGGAACTGACCGCCGCCTACGCCGCCATCGCCAACCAGGGCGAGTACCACGCCCCGGTCGGCATCACCAGGATCGGAGACCGACGCGGCGGCTTCACCCCCTGGCCGCAATCCGCGGGCAAGCAGGTGCTGACCCCCGCGACCGCCGCCTGGCTGCAGGCGGCCATGGCCCAGGTGGTACGGCGGGGAACGGGCAAGAACGCCGCCGGGGTGATCGGGGCCAGCGGCAAGACCGGCACCACCGACAACCAGGTCGACGCCTGGTTCGTGGGCTCGGCCCGGGATCTGACCGCCGGCGTCTGGTTCGGCCACGACCGCGACATGCCGCTCGGCTCCGGCGAGACCGGCGGCCAGGCGGCCGCGCCGGTGTGGAAACAGTTCATGCTCCAGACGGTCAACTAAAGGAACACGCCATGACCATCGCCAACGACCGACTCCTGCGCATCCTGTACGAGGGCCGGCCAATCGACAAGCTGGCCACGGCCGAGGCCCTGCATGCCGAGCTGGCGCCCCGCCTCAAGGCCCTGCCGCCATTGGCCGCCGAACTCGACGGCCTGCGCCTGGAATGCCGGACTCTTGCCGGCCAGATGGAGGCCATGCAGCTGGGCCGGCTGTGCAGCCGCTGCGCTGCGCGGCCGGACGGAGGGTGCTGCAGCGCGCTCATGGCGGACAACACCGACGCGCTCCAGATCCTGATCAATCTGCTGCTGGACGTCCCGGTGGCCGTGCGGTCGGAGAGCGGGGAAAATTGCTGCTTCCTCGGTCCCACGGGCTGCCCGTTTCCGGCCAAGCCGATCTTCTGCCTCAACTATAACTGCAGCCATATCCTCACCGGCGCAGCGCCGGCGGACCTGGCCGTCTTGTACCGCCGGGCCGCGACGGTGCTCAGCCGGCAGACCCGCATCGAAGACCTGCTGCTGGATGCGGTGCGGGACCGGATTCGTCCGGCACCGTAAACCCTTATCCTTTCCTGGCTCCCGAGGAGATCGCCATGCGTATCAGCGCCACCCTTGCCACCGCTCTCGGCGATTTTCTCCTGGCCGCCGACGACGCCGGTCTCTGCTGCCTGGACTTTCCCAGGGAGCGGGCCGCCGCCCCGCCGCCCCCGGTGGAGCGGGTGGCGCATCCGCTCCTGCACGAGGCCGCCAGGCAACTGCTCGCCTATCTCGAGGGCTCGCTGACCGATTTCGACCTGCCCCTTTCGGTCCACGGCACCGCCTTCCGACGGCAGGTCTGGGAGCAGCTCCAGACCATTGCCTACGGCCAAACCATGACCTACGGCGAACTGGCGGAACGGATCGGCGGCCGGCAAAAGGCCAGGGCCGTGGGCGGTGCCGCCCATGTCAACCCCATAAGCATCGTCATCCCCTGCCACCGGCTGATCGGGGCGGGCGGCGCCCTGACCGGGTTCGGCGGCGGCCTGCCCATGAAACGGACCCTGCTCGACCTGGAACGCCAGGTGAGCGAACGCCTGCACCACGGCACCTAACGGACACCCATACCCCCCACTTCTATCCAGGGAGGAAAAACCCATGGTGGATATTATCATCGGCTCGATCGACCCCCTCGGCTCGCTGCCCAGCAGGTCCGGTCCCACCGGCAAGCCGGTGGAGGCGGAATTGCTCCATGTGCGCGCCCCCCGTCAGCGCCTCGTCGGCCCCCTGGGCCAGGAACGGCGCAAACAGCAACGTAAGGATCCGTCCAACGGCAAGGTACTCACCCTGCTGATCAACGACAGCGCCAACCTGCCCAAGGATCTCGACACCCAAAAATACAAGGTGATCATCCGGTTCATCAAAAAATAGCGCGGCCAAATTCCGGACCGGATGCCTTGCCCGGCCGGCATCGACCGGCAACTCGGCACCGATGCCGCCCGCATCTCGGGTTGGGCCGAATTCTCGTTCTGCCGCACAGAAGTGCCCGGCGACATTGCCATCTCGCCCGGCTCCCCGCCCCCTTGCCGGATTGGCGGCACTTTTTCGCCGTCGCTCCGCCCGCAATCTCCCGGAACCGTTGAAAAGACCGGAATTTTTTCCCTTGACCGAAGAAAATCCGACCGGGTATTTTTGCCCTTGGCGACCGATCGGTACCAGCAAACCAACCCCTGCCCCCTGCAAACGGACATGCATCCTTCCTCGCCCTGGAATCCAGCCGAACCGATCGAATTCGAGACCAGCCGCCTACGTCTGCGGCAATGGCGGCCAGCGGACCGCGAGCCCTTTGCCGCCCTCTGCGCCGATGCGCGGGTGATGGAATTCTTCCCGTCGGTGCTCACCCGCAGCGAGAGCGATGCCCTGGCCGAACGCGCTGCCGCGCTGATCGCCAGGCGCGGCTGGGGCTTCTGGGCGGCGGAACTCAAAGCCACCGGACAATTCATCGGCTTTGTCGGCCTGCACACCCCCACCACCCAACTCCCCTTTTCGCCCTGCGTCGAGATCGGCTGGCGGCTGGCGTTCGCCCATTGGGGCCAAGGGCTGGCCAGCGAGGCGGCCGCCGCCGCGGTTGCCGTCGGTTTCCACCAGCTGCTGCTTGAGGAAATCGTCTCCTTCGCCGTTGTCGGCAACCGGCGCTCACGGGCGGTAATGGAACGCCTGGGCATGCGCCCGTCCGGCACCTTCGAGCATCCGCAACTACCGGTGGACAGTCCGCTCCGGCTGCACTGCCTCTACCGGCTGGCGAGGGATCGGCACACATGACGGCCGCCTGCCCCGGCCAGGCAGGCGCGCGCAAGATAACGGCCGCAGGGCATTGACATTGCCCAGGAGGAAACCGTGGACCGCATACTCATCGGCAAGGGGGAGACGATTGTCGATCTGCCCGCCAGATACGGCAATCGCCATGGCCTGATCGCCGGCGCCACCGGCAGCGGCAAGACCATTTCGCTCATGGTCCTGGCCGAGGGTTTTTCGCGCCTGGGCGTGCCGGTGTTCATGGTCGACGTCAAGGGCGACGTCGCCGGGTTGGCGCTGGCCGGCAGCCCCGACGAAAAGATTCGGGAGCGCGCCCTCCGGACCGGGATCGAGGGCTTTGCCCCGGAGGCCAGTCCGGTTTTATTCTGGGATGTGTACGGGCGACAGGGGCATCCGCTGCGCACCACCGTCAGCGAGATCGGCCCGACCCTGCTGGGCCGGATGCTCGAACTCAACGAGACCCAAACCGGCATCCTTGAGATCGTGTTCAAGCTGGCCGACGACCAGGGCCTCTTGCTGCTCGACCTCGACGATTTGCGCGAAATCTTAGGCTTTGTCCTCGAAAACCGCCAGGAAATCTCCTCGCGCTACGGCCTGGTCAGCAGCCAGTCGACAGCCGCCATCCAACGCGCCGTCCTGGCCCTGGAACGGGCGGGCGGCAGCGCCTTGCTCGGTGAGCCCGCCCTGGAACTCGCCGACCTGATGCGCACCGACCTGAGCGGGCGCGGCATCGTCAGCATCCTGGCCGCGGACCAACTGATCCTCCAGCCCCGCCTGTACTCGGGTTTTCTGTTGTGGCTGTTGTCGGAACTGTTCGAGAACCTGCCGGAAGCGGGGGACCTCGACCGACCGAAGCTGGCCGTTTTCTTCGACGAGGCCCACCTGCTGTTTGCCGACACCCCGCCGGCGCTGCGGCAACGGGTGGAACAGGTGGTGCGGCTGATCCGCTCCAAGGGGGTCGGGCTCTATTTCTGTTCGCAATACCCCGACGACCTGCCCAACGAGATCCTCGGCCAGCTGGGCAGCCGCATCCAACACGCCCTGCGCGCCTACACTCCCCGCGACCAGAAGGCGGTCCGGAGCGCGGCCGAAACCTTTGTGCCCCGTCCCGGACTCGACGTGGCCGAGGCCATCTCCCGCCTGGGCGTCGGCGAGGCCCTGGTCTCCACCCTTCAGGAAAACGGGGTGCCCATGCCGGTGGAACGCACCCTGATCTGTCCGCCCCGCTGTCGGATGGGCGCGATCACCCCCGAAGAAAGGGCGATGGTCAGGGCCCGCAGCCCGATCGGCGGCAAGTACGACACCCCGATAAACCGGGAATCGGCCTACGAAATCTTGCGCCGCCGCGCTTCGCAAAAAAGCGACGGCCCGGTCACGGCCGGTCAAACCGCACCGCAGGCAACGACGGAAGACCGGGGCCTGCTGGGCGAGCTTCTCTGGGGCACCAAGGGCCGCCAGGGTTTGGTGGAAACCATGGCCAAACAGGCGGCGCGCACCGTGGGCAGCCAGGTCGGCCGCCAGATCCTGCGAGGCCTGCTGGGCGGTATCCTGGGCGGCTCCCGCCGGCGCTGACCGGCCCCGTTCGCGCCGCCCGCCGAGGCGGTACCATCGTCAATCACGACTGCGGAGGAAAAAATCATGCGATACGGTTTCTTGGGATTGGGCATCATGGGCAGCCGCATGGCGGCCCGTTTATTGCGCGCCGGCTTCGATGTCACGGTCTGGAACCGGGATGCGGGCAAGTGCCTCCCCCTGGTCGAGCTCGGCGCCAGGCAGGGAGCAAGCCCCAAAGAGGTGGCGGCTGCGGTCGACATCGCGTTCGCCATGGTCGCCGGTCCCCAGGCCAGCCTGGATCTCTGCTTCGGCATCGACGGGGTGTTGGCGGGCATCGAGCCCGGCAACGGATATGTCGACATGTCGACCGTGGACCCCGCGACCTCGCGCCGCATCGCCGAGGCGGTGGCCGCCAAGGGCGCCCGGTTTCTGGAGGCGCCGGTCTCGGGCACGAAACAACCCGCCGCAGACGGCACCCTCGTGATCCTCGCCGCCGGCGACCGCGACCTGTACGATCGATCCCTGCCGGCCTTCGAACAGATGGGCCGGCTGTCGCTGCATCTGGGGGAAGTCGGCCAGGGCGCCAAGATGAAGCTGGTGGTCAACCTGGTGCTCGGCACCATGATGGAAGTCTTGGGCGAAGCCCTGGCCCTGGGCGAAAGATGCGGCCTGGCAGGCGACCAAATCCTGCAGGTGCTGGCCGAGGGCGCCATGGCTAACCCGATGTTCCGGGTCAAGGGACCCATGGTCCTGGCCGGGGACACCACCACCAGTTTTCCCCTCAAACACATGGAAAAGGATCTGCGCCTGACCCTGCAGCTCGGCCGGGAACTGGATCAAGGCCTGCCGGTGGCCGAGGCGGTGCACGCCGTCTTCGTCAAAGCCCTGGCCGAAGGATACGGCGACCGGGACATCGCGGCCGTGGTCCGCAGCCTGTGACCGGGCGGCACGGACCAACGGGGAAAACCGGATAAAAAAGCTATTCAACCCGCCCGGACTGCAGTAGTTTTCGGGCTGGAAGCGCGAGATGACCGCCGGCCCGGCCGGGCGGGCGGCTTGCGTCAAAGCCCCGTTCGAGGCAACTTTTTCATTGAAAACGCACATCGGCAAGGAGAAGGCAGCATGGCACCGGCAACCGTCTATTCCATGGATTTGAACGCAAAGCGGTCCCAGGGGATTCTCCCCCGGCTCCGCACCCTGATGCGCAAGGCTGGCCTGGAGGACATCGTCGCCAAGGACGACCTGACCGCCATCAAGCTGCATTTCGGCGAGTTGGGCAACACCGCCTTTGTCCGGCCCCTGTTCGTCCGGCCGGTGGTGGAGGCCATCAAGAAGGCGGGCGGCAAGCCCTTTCTGACCGACGCCAGCACCCTCTACGTGGGGGAACGGGGCAACGCGGTGGATCACCTCAACACCGCCGTCTACAACGGTTTCGGCTATTCCTCGATCGGGGCGCCGCTGATCATCGCCGACGGCCTCAACGGCCGGGAGGAAATCGAGGTGCCGGTGGAATCGGCCCATTTCAAGACCGCCTTCATCGGCGCGGCCCTGATGCACGCCCATGCCCTGGTCTCGGTCGCCCATTTCAAGCTCCACGAAATGGCCGGCTTCGGCGGCGCCCTGAAGAACGTCGGCATGGGCGGCGGCTCGCGGCGGGGCAAGATGGCCCAGCACAGCACGGTTTCGCCGGTGGTGGCGGTGGAGAAATGCATCGGCTGCGGCATGTGTCTGCCCCAGTGCATCCACGGAGCGCTCAGCCTGGTGGAACGGAACGCGGCGGAAAAGGCAAAAGCCCCCAACCCGAAAATCACCCGCCTGGCCCGGATCGACAAAAAAAAATGCGTGGGCTGCGCCATGTGCCTGCACGCCTGCAAGCAGGGTGCCCTGGATGTGGACTGGGCCGGCGACATCCCGGCCTTCCTGGAGCGGATGATCGATTATGCCGCCGCGGCCCTGTACGGCAAGAAGGAGAAATCCCTGTTCATCAATTTCCTTACCCAGATCTCCCCGGCCTGCGACTGCCATTCCTATGCCGACGCGCCCATTGTCGGCGACATCGGCATCCTGGCCTCCACCGACCCGGTCGCCCTGGACAAGGCCTCGGTGGACCTCATGAACAGGCAGCCGGTCCTGCCGACCTCGTGCCTGGCCAAGAAGGCGGATACCGCCGACAAGATCCGCGCCGTCTATGCCCATATCCCGTGGGAGCACCAATTCGCCTATGCCGAAAAAATCGGTCTGGGCACCACCGAGTATACACTCACGGCCATTTGAGAACCTCAAGGGCGACGGCTTCGGCGGCAACAACGAGCCGCCCGGTTGCCCGACCCATTCATTTTTTCTTTGCGAGGAGAGCATCACGATGGAAGACAAGAACATCACCGTTACCTGTCCCAAATGCGGCATCAAAATGACCAACCCCGGCAGTTGGTTCAAGAAACCCGGCAATTGCTGCCCCGGCTGCCAGTTGCGTTTTTCGACCGAGCGGTTCAAGCGCTCTATCGAGGAGGCTGAAAAGCTGGCCTAATCGGCCGCGAAAAACCCCATCCGCCTGTGGACCATCTCTTGGCACGGGTGGATGGGAAATGAAAAGCACTTCGCTGCCACTCGCGGGGCATTGCCTCTGCTTCGCGCCGAACCGCTTGTATCTCCCAACTTCCGCCCGAATATACCATCGGCGGATATCGATCCGACCGCTCCGACAAACTGAAAAACGGCTTCTGCTGGAGCAACTACCGAGAAAAAATACCGTACTTCCCTGGAGATAATCATGATTCTCGTGCATACCGAATTGGATGGAAAATTAGGTTTCATCACCTTGAACAACGCGCCCAAACGCAATTGCCTGAGCAAGGCCTTGATCGACGAACTGGTCGAGGCCCTCGACCAACATCAAAAATCCGGGGCATTGGCGGTCGTTTTACGCGCGCCCGCCAACAGCACGGTCTGGTCTGCGGGCCACGACATCGGTGAATTGCCCGATCCCTATCGCGATCCCCTGCCGTACGAAGAACCGTTCGAATCCCTGTTGCGCCATGTCCAAGATTATCCCCGACCGATCATCGCCATGGTCGAAGGCGGCGTGTGGGGCGGGGCCCTGGACCTCGCCCTTTCCTGCGATATCCTGATCGGGTGCGAAAACGCCACCTTCGCCATCACCCCCGCCAAGATCGGCGTTCCTTACAATCCTTCCGGTTTGATTCATTTCATCAATATCCTCGGACTGAACAAAGCCAAGGAACTCTTCTTTACCGCCCAACCGATCTCCGCCCAGGAAGCCTTGCGCATAGGCTTGCTCAACCATCTGGTTCCGGCCGCCGAACTCGAGGCATTCACCAAGGAGCTGGCCGCCAAGATCATCAACAACGCCCCCTTGACCGTCTCGGTGATCAAGCGCCAATTCCGCCTGCTCACCCGCGGCGCCACGCTTACGGCCGAGACCTTCGAACTGATTCAATCGGTACGGCGAAACGTGTACGACAGCCAGGACTATCAGGAAGGAATCCGGGCGTTCAAGGAAAAACGCCCGCCCCGCTTCCAGGGCAAGTAAAGCCGGTGCCGCGACCGCCACAGCCGCCGATACGGACTCAAGCCGAAGCCGCTTGCCCGGCGGCAAAAAAAAGCCCCCCGACCGCGGTGCGATCGGGGGGCTTCGTTTTTTCGGACATTGGCCGGGATCAGAACGGCCGCATCACCCAGATGCAACAGGGGCAGGTATCGGCACAGAAGCCGCAGGCAATGCATGTGTCGTCGTCCGAGACATACTCGTAGTTCACCCCGTCCCGGCCGGGGAGGATGTCCCGGCGGGAGATGGCGCCGGTGGGGCAGACGGTTTCGCAGAGGTGACAATCGCGGCAGGAACCGCAGCTCAGGCAGCGGGCGGCCTGCTGGTCCTCGGTGGCGCCCCGGTCGGTGACCGGATCGTAGTGGGCCAGGGTCAGGTCCTCGTAACTGATCAGCCGTTGGCGGAAAGGCAGCCAGGGTTCGCCCCTGAACACGGACAGCAGGTATTCGGCGGTCCGCTTGCCGGCCCCCAGGGCGTTGGTCGCCAGACCGGGCCGTTCGACGTCGCCCACCGCCAGGATCTGGGGATCGCTGGTCCGGCCCGCCTCGTCGGTCTTGATCCAGGCCGCACCGGCCACCTTGACCACTTCCACCGACTCGGGCAAAAAGGGCAGGCTGGGGATGTCGCCGATGGAGATGATCACGGTCTGGGCGGGCAGCACGGTGCCGTCGGCCCCGACCACGCCCTCGGCGGTGACCTCGCGGGTCATGAACGGCCACTTGAAGGTGGCCCCCAGGGCCTCGGCCGCGATCCGTTCCTTGCCGAAGGCCAGCGGTTTCTGGATATCGACCAGGGTCACCTCCTCGGCCCCCAATCGATAGGCCTCGGCCGCGACGTCGCAGCCAACGTTGCCGGCACCGATGATCACCACCTGCCTGCCGGTGGTCATCGGCTGGTCGCTCTTGGCCGCCTTGAGATACGCAAGCGCGGGCACGACCCGCTGGTGGCCGGGAAAGGAAAGGGTGCGCGGCTGATGGGTTCCCACCGCCACTACCACGTAATCGAACGATTTTTTCAATTCCTCGACCGTATCTCGGCTCAGATCCACTCCCAGGCTGACCTGGAGGTTCTCGGTCTTGAGGAAACGGTCGATTTCCACGTCCCACACCGCCTGGGACAAACGCTCCCAGGGAATGGTCTGGGCCAGCTTGCCGCCCAGCTTGGTATCGCGCTCGAAGATATGCGCCTCGACTCCGTTCAGGGCCAGGTGCCAGGCCACGGCCATGCCCGACGGGCCGCCGCCGATGATCGCCACCTTCTTGCCGATGGCCGGCGTCGCGGCCGGCGGCGCCACCGCCTGGATCGAACGGCCGAGCACCGCGGCGTCGATGGAATAATCGATCTTTTCGCGGGAGCAGTTCTGGATGCAGAGATTGGGGCAGATGGCGCCGCACACCGAGGCCGGCAGCGGGGTGTAGCGCAGCAGCATCTCGTAGGCCTCGTCGGTGCGGCCCTCGCGGATCAGGCGCAGCCGGTCGACGGTCGGAATATGGATCGGGCAGAAGAAGGTGCAGGGCGCGGCCGCGTCGCGGTTGGCCCAGAACGGCTTGCGCCGCCGGAACTCGCCCGGCTCGACCACCCCGATCAGCCCGCGCTCGAGTCCGGGGGCGATATCGCGCAACGGGTCGCCGCCGCCAAAGCCGCGGTCCCAGATCCGCCGCCGGAATTCGGCCATGGGCATGGGGCCGGAAAAGATCAGGGCCCGCTCCTGGGGGGTAATGGCCGTCAGCACCTGCCATTCCTCGCGGACCGACAGCTTCGGCAGCAGTTCGCCCCGGTTGAGGTGCGTGAGGAACTCGGGCAGCCGCTCGATCAGCCACTGCCACTCCTCTTCGTTCGGCGCCCCCAGTTTGGCGTTGGTGGTGGCATAGGAACCGTCGGTCTTGCCCCGGTAGTAGATCTTGCCGCCCACCATGCCGACGCAGGGCCGGTAGCCGAGCACGTTCTCCGGATTCTTGGCCTCGATCCCGCACACCACCCCGACACCGCCGCAGTTGAACTCGGCAAAGGTATCGCCCACCGACCCGAGCACCCACATCTGCGGCCGCTCGTAGTCCGGATTCCATTTGGTCATGGTCAGGCCGCGGGCCCCGATGGAGCCGCCGATCATCACCCGGCCGCCGGCCATGGCGTTGCAGACGCCGTTGGTGGCATCGCCCTTGACGACGATGTCGGCGCCGATGTTGAGATAGCCGACATCGTCCGAGGCCGAGCCCTCGCACACGACGGTCGCGCCGGGCAGACCCATGCAGCCGAGCCGCTGGCCGGCCGGCCCCTTGACCCGGATGGTCAGCGGCCGCTCCTTGGAACCGAGCCGCAGGCCGATATTGTGCTGGCCATAGGATTCGAGGATCAGCTCGTCGGCGACGGCCGCGGCCGCCCGGACCTCTTCCTCGAAGATCTTGGATGAAATCCGCTGGTTGTTGGCGTCGCGGCCGCGGATGGTGAGAATGGTGCGTTGTGTGTCGCTCATAATGTCAAAGCTCTGTCCTGAAGACCTGAATCAGCAAATGTAGTTGATCTGCAACCGCTCGGCGATGGCCTTGTCCTCGATGCCCAGCGCGTCGGACATGCCGATGGGCAGGCTCTGGGAACGGCCGAGCGGGGCCATGATCTTCTTGATTTCGGTGCGGATGGTCATGAACACGTCGACCACCCGCTGGGCGACTTCGTCGGGATCGAGACGGCGGTAGAGTTTGGGATTCTGGCTGGTGATGCCCTTGGGACACAGGCCGACGTTGCAGACGTTGCAGCGCCCCATCTCATTGCCCAGGCAGCCGGCGCAGGACTGCATGATGTACTTGCCGATGTGGACCCCGGAGGCGCCGAGCATGATCAGGGCCATGCCGTTTTGGGTGACATTGCCGTTCTTGCCGACGCCGCCGGCGGCAAACAGCGGAATCTCGTTCTGGCGCCCCTGGCGGACCAGGTCCAGATAGCACTCGCGCAGGTTGGAGGCGATGGGATGGCCGGTGGCATCCATGCTGACGTTGTAGGCCGCGCCGGTGCCGCCATCGATGCCGTCGATCAGCAGGCCGCCGGCATAGGGATTGCGCACCAGGTTGTTGAGCACGGACTTGGCCGAGGTCGAACCGGAGACCTTGGGGTAGACCGGCACCCGGAAACCGAAGGCCATGGACATGGTCTGAATCATTTTCATGACGCTCTCCTCGATGGAATAGAGCGTCTGGTGCACCGGCGGCGACGGCAGGTCGACGCCCTCGGGCACGCCGCGCAGCCGGGCGATGAGCTTGCTGACCTTGAACCACATCAGCAGGCCGCCGTCGCCGGGCTTGGCCCCCTGGCCGTACTTGATCTCGATGGCCGCCGGGTCGCACTGCATCTCGGGGATGGCACGGATGATCTCGTCCCAGCCGAAATAGCCGGAGGCGATCTGGAGGATGATGTACTTGAGGAACGGGCTCTTCAGTACCCAGGGCGGACAGCCGCCCTCGCCGGTGGCCATCACCACCGGGATGCCCAGCACCTCGTTGCAGTAGGCCACGCCCTGCAGCAGGCCGAGCCACATGTTGGGCGACAGCGCCCCGAACGACATCGAGCCGATGACAAAGGGAAAGATCTCCCGGGTCGGCGGAATCCATTCCCCGACCAGCTTGCGGCGGAGGAACTCCTCCGGCGGCAGCACCCGCCCGAGGATGGTGTTGATGTTGAACTCGTGGCGGCCGGCATCGAGCGCCGGGTCGGTCAGCATCGAGATGCGGCCGAATTGCATCCGGTCCAGCACGGTCCTGCCGGGGACATTGCGCCGGCCGCCGCGCTTGTGGGCATCGCCCTTCTGATTGAGATGGAAGACCGCCCGGTGCTCGTTGTCGTTGGCATGCGGACCGATGGCCTCGTTGGGACAGACCGAGGCGCACATGCCGCAGCCGATGCATCGCTTCTCGATCGCCGTGTTCTGGCGGATGCCGGTGAAATGGCGGTAGTCGTTGCCCCGCCGCTTCTGCAGGACATCGAGCTTGGGCACCCGCTGGCGGAAATGGGAAAGCGAGATGGCCCCCACCGGGCAAACGGAGGTGCAGCGGCCGCACAGGGTGCAGCGGTCTTCCCGGTGTGCGATGATCCAGGGAAGGTCGTGGTAGGTCAGGCTGCTTGGGGAAGAGTGAATCGATCGAACTGAGACCATATTATGCGTTCCTTGCGTTCAGGTGGAATGATAACGGTGTGCTCGCGCATGGGCTGAAAGTCGAGGGCGGGGTTGCGGTCCGGCACCAGGGCGTCGACCCCGCACATCTCCGAGGCGATGGCCCAGGCGCCGGGCCGGCCGCCGACCGTGGCCGGCCGCATCTTCTTCTGGTCCATCACCAGCAGGCAGGTTTCGTCGGGCAGAGTGCCGATGACCGCATTGGGGCCGTCGATGATCAGGCGGCGGCAGGCAGTGCGCAGCCCCTTGAGGAAATCGCCGTTGGGATGGACATCCAACTCCTCGGTCTTCAGCGGGGTCATGACGTGCTTGTACAACTCCAGCGGCAGCTTCAGCTTTTTGGTCACGTAATGGAGAATGTGGGTAAAGGTCTCGGAATCGGAATGATAGCCGAAATAGCCGGGGATGTTCTTGCCCAGCAGCCATTCCTTGATCGGGACGAAGGCGGTGTTCTCGCCGTTGGTCATGGTGGCGATGCCCTGGATGAAAAAGGGATGGCAGGCGTAGAGATTGATGCCGTAGTTGGTGTTCTGCCGCCCCTGGGCCATGACCACCCTGGCCTTGAGCCGGCCGTCGGCCAGACCGAGGGCGTCGCCCACGGCCAGCGGCCAGCCCACTTCCTTGATCATCACCACGTCGCGGTACAGGGAAAAGACGGTGATATCGCCGCCATGGGCTTCACCGTCCCGACGGATGGCCAGCCGGGTCTCGAGCAGTTTGTCGTCGATCTGCTCCAAACTCAGGTTGGCCCAGGCCTCCGGAATCCGGTACACCCGCACCAGATAGGTGAACCGGTCTCCGGCCTCGATCAGTTCGGGCCGGCGCTCGAACTCGTGGGCGTATTTGACCCGGAAACCCTGGGCGCCCATCCAGTCGGTCAACCGGTGGAAGGCGGCCTCGGTGTGGGCGATACCGGAGAGAACCACATGGTGGGGCTTGAGCTTGAACTCGTCGAACTCCACACCCCGCAGCAGCAAGCCGAGGCCGCTGCCGTCATAGCCTTCCTGCATGGCCTCCATGGCGGAGAGCACTTCGTAGGGGGAAAAAGGGATATCTGCGCTTTTGAGAGCTAATCGGCACATGGACGGCTCCTGGACGGTCGTTCGCGCTGGCGAAGTCGACAATCACGAATAAAAATGCACAAAATTGTAAAATTAAATACGATTTTGCAATTGTTTATTCACAGAATTGCAATCTGTGTAAGGAGGAGCATTTACTGAAAAGGGGGGGGCTTGTCAAGCGCTAATAAAAAAGACGTATCGGGAAAGCAGCGGGGGTTCGCCAGGGGGTTCCATGGCGAACCGGGGGGAGATTGCCGGGCGATTATTTGTCGGCGGAACCGGTTATTTTTCCGACCTGTTCCAGCGATTCCCTGACCTCGGTGATCTCCTTGACCACCGGCAGGCTTTTCTTGAGATCGGTGGCGGTTTCCTCGACCTCGTTCAGCCCCTTTTTGAAGGAGCCGATGGCCTTGCCGAGGCCGGCACCGATTTCAGGCAGTTTCTTACCGCCGAAAAGGAAGAAGACAATGACCAAAATGACAATCAGTTCAGGAATTCCAAGTCCAAACATGGCGGCACCGATGGGGGGGGGAGAAGCGGCAAGAGGCCGGATCAGGCCTCTTTGTCCTTGTCGTTGTCCAGGGTTTTGGGGTCGTCCTTTTTGACCGCTTCCTTGAAGTTGCGGATACCCTTGCCGATGCCGCTGCCGATTTCCGGCAGCTTGCCGGCCCCGAAGATAATGACGATAATAACCAGAATAACGATCAGCTCAGGCATTCCGAGTCCGAACATGACGACACCTCATGTAGAATAAGCGAAGAAGAACGAAAGGACTTGATAATAGCACTCCGGTCGATTCCCTGTCAACCGCCATCGCGGCCCCGGCGGAACCCGGCCCCGATCTCGGCGGCGCGGGCCAGGATCGCCGGCTCGTCCAAGGTGAGCAGCCGGCGGTTTCGCATCACCAGGCGGCCGTTGATTACCGAGTGGATCACATCGCTGCCCCGGGCGGCGTAGACCAGATGCGAGGTCGGGTGATACAGCGGGGTCAGGTGCGGCTGGTCGAGGTCAAGGACAATGCAGTCGGCCTTTTTTCCCGGCTCGATGCTGCCGATCAGGCCGCCGGCGCCCAGCACCCCGGCTCCGCCCAGGGTGGCGGTGTGCAAGGTGGTCTCGGCGTTCATTACCGTGGGGTCCATCTGCTCGACCTTGTGGATCTTGGCCGCGGTGTTCATCTCGCCGAACAGGTCGACATCGTTGTTGGAGCTGCTGCCGTCGGTGCCCAGCCCCACGCAGATCCCCGCCTCCAGCATCCGCACCACCGGGGCGATGCCGGAAGCCAGCTTCAAATTCGATTCCGGACAGTGGGCCACCTTGACGCCCCGCTCGGCCAAAAGGGCGATCTCCTCGGCTGTGAGCACGACGCAGTGGTCGGCAACCACCCGCGGCCCGAGCAGGCCGAGGGCCTCGAGATGCTCCACCGGGGTGCGGCCGTAGCGTTCGCGGCAGGTGCGCACCTCGTCCTCGTTCTCGCTGAGGTGGATCACATACAGCGCCTCTTCCTCCGCGGCCATGGTTCCCAGCCGGGTCAGCAGGTCCGGCGAGCAGGTGTAGACCGCGTGCGGGTCCACGGTGACGGTGACCAGCGGATGGCGCCGATATCGGGCCAGCAGGTCCTTGGTATAGGCAAAGCCGTTTTCCAGCGCGCCGTAATTGGGCGAGGGGAAATCGTAGAGCACCTCGCCGATCCAGGCCCGGATGCCCGCCTCCTCGGCGGCCCTGGCCACCTCGCCGGCAAACAGGTACATGTCGCAAAACGACGTGGTCCCGGACTTGATCATCTCGCAGATCGACAGCTGGCTCCCCAGATGCACGATCTCGCCGGTCAGGGTGGCTTCCACCGGAAAGATGTAGTCGTTCAGCCACCGCATCAAGGGCAGGTCGTCGGCCAGTCCGCGGAACAGCGACATGGCCGCGTGGGTGTGGACGTTCACCAGGCCGGGCATGATCAGGCCGTGCGGTTCGGCGATCACCTGCGCTCCCGGAAAGCGGGCCAGCAACCGGTCGGCGCTGTCCACCGCCAGGATGGTGTCGCCGCCGATGGCCACCCCGCCCCGCTCGATCAGCGGCCGTTCCCGGTCCATGGTCAACAGGTAGCGTCCGGTGAGGATGAGGTCTGCCGCGATTTCGGTCATGGAGTCAGCTCCGCCAGGGTTTGAATGATCAGTTGCTGCAGGCGCGGCTCGGCCCTGCGGGCCGCGGCAATGATGTCGTCGAGCAGAATCGGCTGGAACTGGTCGGGATCGTTGACATTGGCCACCACCGACAGGCCCAGCACCCGCATGCCCGCATGCAGGGCCACCAGGATTTCGGGCACCGACGACATGCCCACGGCATCGGCGCCGATCATCCGCAGAAAGCGGGTCTCGGCCGGCGTTTCCAGGCTGGGGCCAGGAATGCAGACATAGGTGCCGCTGACCACCTCGTCAAGCCCCAGCCGGCCCGCCAGACCGAGCGCGAGCTGGCGGAGCCGGGGATCGTAGGGGGTCGAC
The DNA here is from genome assembly GCF_031547805.1 of Desulfobulbus sp. Classification (GTDB taxonomy): domain Bacteria; phylum Desulfobacterota; class Desulfobulbia; order Desulfobulbales; family Desulfobulbaceae; genus Desulfobulbus. The sequence goes on along the minus strand of NZ_JAVBRQ010000028.1, from coordinate 89,193 downwards.
AGGTCGGGAAAACGCGGCCCCCACTCGTCGATATTGGGCCCGCGCAGGGGATTGTCGCCCAGCAGATTGAGATGGTCGGCCAGCACCATGATGTGCCCGGGCCGGAAAGCGGGATTGAGGCCGCCGCTGGCATTGGTGATGATGGCGACTCGCGTCCCGACCAGGGCCAGGGTCCGGATGGGAAAGGCCACCTCGCGCGCCGCGTAGCCCTCGTAGCAGTGGAAACGCCCCTGCAAGATGGCGACCCGCCGGCCGGCCAGGTTGCCGACCACCAGGTTGCCGTCGTGGCTGGCCACGGTGGAACGGGGAAAATTGGGCAATTGGGCGTACGGCCAGGAACAGTCGACATCCATGGCCTTGGCCAATTCGCCGAGCCCGGTCCCCAGCTGGATCACCACCTCGGGCGGTTCGGCCACCCGTTCCCGGATGAACGCGGCCGCTTCCTCGACCTGCTCCCGGTATCGGTTCATGTCAATCAAGGCGGTCGTGCTCCTGTGCCAATGGATTATCGATTATTGCAGGGCATTGGCCGCGACGAAGTCCCTGATCGCGCCGAGCTCGGCATCCAGCACGGCGCAACGGCTCTCGCGGCTTACGAGTTCGGCCAGGGCGGGCGGCAACGGCGGCTCGCTGCCGATGGCCAGGGTGACGGCCGCCCCAAATTTGGCCGGATGGGCGGTGGCCAGGCAAACCATCGGCCGAGCCGGATCGCGCAATTCAAGGGCCGCCTTGACGCCGACCGCAGTGTGCGGATCGAGCAGGTAGCCGTATTGCCGATAAAAATCGCCAATGGTCGCCAAGGTTTCCTCCTCGGAGACCGAACGGGAGCGGAAATCCTCGGCCACCCGTTGCCGGCAGGCGGCGAAATCGAGCCGGCCGGTGGCGGCAAAACCTTCCATGTCCCGCTGGACCGCGCCGCCGTCCCCGCCGCGCAGATAGTAGAGGTAGCGTTCGAAATTCGAGGCGATCTGGATATCCATCGACGGGCTGCTGGTCGCCTGCACCTGGCCGCGCGAGTAGTCGCCCTCGGTCACGAACCGGGCGAGGATGTCGTTGGCGTTGGTGGCCAGGATCAGGCTGTGGATGCAGCCGCGCGGCAGCAGGGCCCTGGCGACATAGCCGGCGAAAATGTCGCCGAAGTTGCCGGTGGGCACGGAAAAATCGACGCTGTCATGCCCCAGCTTGCGCAGCTTGAGGTAGGCGTACACGTAGTAGACCACCTGGGCCAGGACCCGGGCCCAGTTGATCGAGTTGACCGCCCCCAGCCGGTAGCGGTCCCGGAAGGCCAGGTCGTTGAAGATGGCCTTGACCAGGGCCTGGGCATCGTCGAAGGTGCCGCGGACCGCGATGTTGAACACGTTGGGATCGAGCACCGTGGTCATCTGCAGGGCCTGGATCGGGCTGGTGCGGCCGTGCGGATGGAGGATGAAGATGTTGATGTTGTTCTTGCCGCGCACCCCGGCGATGGCGGCGCTGCCGGTGTCGCCCGAGGTGGCGCCGAGGATGTTCATGAAACCGCCGGTGCGGGCCAGCACGTACTCGAACAGGTTGCCGAGCAGCTGCAGGGCCACGTCCTTGAAGGCGAGCGTCGGGCCGTGGAAGAGCTCCAGGATGTAGACCTCGCCCTGCTTGGTCATCGGCGTCACCTGGGGATGGGCAAAGCTGGCATAGGCCCGCTCGATCAGGTCCTCGAGATCGTGCTCCGGGATGTCGTCGATGAAGAGCGAGAGGATTTCCTTGGCCAGATACTGATACGGCAGGTGCTGCCAGCGGTCGAGCATGCCGGCGTCCACCGTGGGCAGGGTTTCGGGCAGGAGCAGGCCACCGTCGCGGGCCAGCCCCATCATCACCGCATCCTGAAAACGCAGGGGCGCGATCCCGCCCCGGGTGCTGATATAACGCATGGTATTTCCTTTGATTGAGGCGATCAGGCCAGTAAGCTCTCCCCTTCCATTTCGGCCGGGCGAGGCAGTTCCATCAAGTCCAGGAGCGTGGGCGCGAGATCCTTCAGCGCCCCGCCCTGCCGCAGTTTCCTGTCTTTCAACCGGTCCGCGACCAGAATGCACGGCACCGGGTTGAGGGTGTGGGCCGTGTACGGGCCGCCGGTTTCCGGATCGACCATCTGCTCGGCGTTGCCGTGGTCGGCGGTGATCAGCATCACCCCGCCCCGCTCCCGGACAAAGCGCTCGATCCGGCCGACACAGCGGTCGACGGTCTCGCAGGCCGCCACCGCCGCCGCCATCACCCCGCTGTGGCCAACCATGTCGCCGTTGGCGAAGTTCAGGATCACCAGGTCATAGGGCGTCCCCGCCGCTTCCTTCTCGGCCAGGACCCGCAGCAGGGTGTCGGTCACCTCCACCGCGCTCATCTGCGGCTTGAGGTCGTAGGTGGCGACATCGCGGGGCGAATTGATCAGGATGCGGTCTTCGCCCTCGTAGGGCACCTCGTTGCCGCCATTGAAGAAATAGGTGACATGGGCATACTTCTCGGTTTCGGCGATCCGCAGCTGGCGCCGCCCGTGGCGGCTGACCTCCTCGCCCAGGATCCGGGTCAGGCTGACCGGGGGAAAGGCGACGGGAAAGGTGAAATCGGCCTCGTACTCGGTCATGGTGGCGAGCACCAGCAAGTTCGGCCGGCATTCGAGGTCAAAGCCGTTGAAGTCCGCATCGCCGAAGGCATGGCACAGCTCGCGCACCCGGTCGGCGCGGAAATTGAAAAAGATCACCGCGTCATCGGCCGCGATCCGCCCCACGGCCCCGTTGTCGTCGACCAGCACCGTGGGGGTGATGAACTCGTCGGTTTCGTCCCGGCCGTACGCCTCCCGGATGCAGGCCAGCGGATCGGCCGCGGTCGGCCCCTGGCCGCAGACCATGGCATCCCAGGCCTTTTTCACCCGGTCCCAGCGTTTGTCCCGGTCCATGGCCCAGTAGCGCCCGGATATCGTCCCCACGCGGCCGCAGCCGATGCGGTCCATGGCCGCAACCAGTTCCCCCATGAATTCCAGGCCGCTGGTGGGCGGCGTGTCCCGGCCGTCCATGAAGGCGTGCACCACCACCTCGATCCCCTTGCCCGCCGCCAGCTCGATCAGGGTGACCAGGTGGCGGAGATGGCTGTGGACGCCACCGTCGGACACCAACCCGCACAGATGCAGCCGCGAACCCGCCTGCCGCACCCGGTCCATGGTGTCGTTGAACACCGGATTGGCGGCGAACTCGCCCAAATCGATGGCCCGGTTGATGCGGGTGTAGTCCTGGTAGACGATCCGGCCGGCGCCGATGTTGAGGTGGCCGACCTCGGAGTTGCCCATCTGGCCTTCCGGCAACCCGACCATGCCGTTGTGGGCAACGAGGGTGGTGGTGGGGAATTCCCGGCTCAGCCGGTCCACGTTCGGGGTGTCGGCAACGAACACCGCGTTGGTGTCGACGGGTTTGCCGACGCCCCAGCCGTCAAGAATGGTCAAAATAATCGGAACAGGAGCAGACATGATGCACCTCCGGAAAGGTTATGCGCACGATTCGTCGGCCAGCAGGGCGTCCACATCGAGCTTGGGGGCATCGTGCCACAACCCCTCAAGGTCATAAAACTTCCTGTTTTCATGATAGAAAATATGTGCCACCACCGTGCCGAAGTCGAGCAGGACCCACAGTCCCTCGCGCAGGCCCTCGCTGTGCCTGCTGCTGACCCGCTTGGCATGGAGCTCGCCGGCGATGGCCTCGGCCAAGCCCTGGACATGCCGGGTGGACCGGCCGCTCATGATGACGAAATAATCGGTAAAGGAGGCCAGGCCGTTCACATCCAGCACCACCAGATCCTCGGCCTTGGTGTCCGAGGCGATGCGGGCGCAAACCGCCGCCAGTTCCTTTCCTTCTCTTGCCGCGTATTCTTTCTTTAAATGTCGCATGATTTCCTTGCTGGCTGCCTTCCGAAGCCTAAAACCCGGACGCGCAGCGCCTTGTCAACGATCAATCCTCCCGGGCATCCGAGGGCGGGGAGTCCTTGTCGGCATCCTTGGCCCGCCCCTTCTTTTCCCGGGGAGGAAATTCAAAACTCAACTTGCCCTTGGCATCGAGGAGCAAGAAGGCGTCAAACGGTTTTTTCTTCTTGGAGATGAAACCGGTGATCAAACCGGTGCGGCCGGTGGCCAGCAACTGGCCGATGTGCTCCCGGTCCAGCCGGCGGCCAAGAATGATCTTCGAGATCCGCAACCCGTTTTTCTGGTCGCCTGCCAAGGCCGATTCCGACTGGAACCCGACCGGGGTCTCGAACACCTTGGTCTTGTCGATGGGCGACTGGCCCAGCGGCTCCTGGCCGCGGATTTCGTCGAGATCGAATTCACCGGAGTCGGCGAAGATAAACTCCACCTTTGAATGAACAATATGCACCGAGGCGGTAAAGGGCTTGCCTTTTTTCGAGCGGAAATCGCTGAACGGCCCCACGGTTTCGCCCTTGATCAGGGCGAGGATCTCCTCTTCGGTCATCACCCGGCCGCCCAGCACCTTGCGGACGACCAACTTCTTGTCTTCCGACTCGTAAGCCGAAGCCGTTTCGTAAAAATTGACTCCGTCGACCGGGGAAAACGCAGCCGGTTTCCGCTCGCCGCCGCCCTCCTGCTTGACCTTGTTGACAATGGTCCCGGTCATGGCCCGGATTTCGTGCATGAACTGGTCCCGGGTCATGGTGCCGCGCAGGATCTGGTTGAGTTTGTACTCCCATTCGCCAGTCAGTTCGGGCGACGCCAGGACATCGATCTGCCTGGCCTCCAGCAGGCTCAGCAACTCGAAGGCCTTGCCGGTGGGCTCGAGTTCCCGCTGCTCGCGGACGATGTATTTCTCGTTGATCAGCTTCTCGATGATCGCCGCCCTGGTGGCCGGGGTTCCCAAGCCCCGTTCCTTCATGGCCTCGGCCAGTTCCTCGTCGTCGATCAGCTTGCCCGAGTTTTCCATGGCCGAAAGCAAGGTGGCCTCGGTGAACCGGGGAGGCGGCTTGGTCTGATGTTCCTGCCGGTCGATGTCCCCGCAGCGGACCTCGGTGCCGGCCGGCAGGGCCTGCAATTCCTTGTCGCCGTCCTCCTCGCTGCTCGCCCCGTAAATGGCCCGCCAGCCCGGCTCCACCAGAATCTTGCCCTCGGTGAGGAAGGTTTCTCCCTCCACCAGCGACACCCGCCGGGTGTTGTGGTAGACCGCCGGCGGGAAAAAAACGGCCAGAAACCGCTGCACGATCATCTGGTAGATCTTCTGCTCGGGTTCGGACAGGGTTTTGGGCAGGCCGGTGGTGGGAATGATGGCGAAGTGGTCCGAGATCTTTTTATTGTTGAAGATCCGCTTGTCCGGCTTCAGGTATTTCTTCGCCAGGGCCTCGGCGGCGAATCGGCCGAACTGCCACTCCTGCTGCCGGACCATCACCTGCCCGGCGGTTGCCAGGTAATCTTCGGGGAGACAGCGGCTGTCGGTCCGGGGATAGGTGATCAGTTTGTGCCGTTCGTACAGCGATTGGGCCAAGGCCAGGGTGTTCTTGGCGGAAAAGCCGAAGCGGCTGTTGGCCTCGCGCTGCAGCAGGGTAAGGTCGTAGAGCGGCGGCGCCCCCTTGGTCGATTTCTTGCTCGTCTCTTCCACCGCGGCCGGTTTGCCGGCGCAGCGAAGGACAATGGCCTTGGCTTTTTCCTCGTCCCAGATGCGGTTGCGCCGCCCCTGGTTCTGCTCGTCGTCCTTGGCGAAATCGGGATCGATCCAGACCCCGTCGTAGACGGCGGCGCCGCAATCGAAACGGGCGTGCAGCTCCCAGTAGGTCTGGGGCACGAACTCGCGCCGCTGGATCTCCCGCTTGACCAGCAGCGACAGAGTCGGGGTCTGCACCCGGCCGCAGGGGGTCTTGCGAAAGCCGCCGAACCGGGAATTGTAGCAGGTCAGCGCCCGGGTGGCGTTGATGCCGATCAGCCAGTCGGCCTCGGAGCGGCACAGGGCCGTGTCCTCCAGCGGCCGCATCTCGCTGTCCTCCCGGAGATGGCCCAAGCCGTCGCGAATGGCGTCCAGGGTCATGGACTGCAGCCACAGGCGCTTGATCTGCTTGCGCTCCACCGTACTGTTCGCCGCCTGCTTGAGGATGTACTTGAAAATCAACTCGCCCTCGCGGCCGGCATCGCAGCCGTTGACGATCACGTCCACATCCTTGCGGCGGATGAGCTTGGTCAGGGCATTGAACTGGGCCTTGGTCTCGGACAGCACCGTCAGGGGAAAGGATTCCGGCAGGATGGGCAGGCTGTCGAGCGTCCACTTGTGCAATTCCGGATCGATCTCCTCGGGATAGGCAATGGACACCAGATGCCCGATGGCAAAGGAGATGACGTAGTCGTCGCTTTCGAAATGGGTCTTGGCCTTGGTGAATTTCCCCGGAAGCGCCTTGACGATGTCGGTGGCAACGCTCGGCTTTTCGGCGATGATCAGTGTTTTTCCCATAAGGTGGGCGATGTCCTTAAGTGTGCAAGGCGGAAAGAAAGGTGCGGAGACTGGCGTGCCATCGCTCGGGCCGCTCCAGGTAGCAGGGATGCGGGGCTTCGGGATAGATTTCCCGGCGCGCGTCCGGCAGGCCCGCCAGGAGGATCTCGCTGTTGGCCAGCGGCGAAACCTGGTCCGCCCCACCCCAGACAATGAGACAGGGAGCGGCGATTTGGGCCAGGTGTGCCCGGTTTTCCTCGACGCCGACAGCTCCGACCAGAACCAGTCCGGCCACCTGTCCGGGATGGGCGATGGCGAATTCAAGGGCGATGCGCCCTCCCATGGAAGGACCGACGAGGATCGTCTGCCCGAGGTCCAGCCGGTCGAGAAAACGGGCCAGGGCCTCGACCGGGGCCAGGTCGCAGGCCGGACTGCGGCCGAAACCGGGCATGTCCACGGCCAACACCCGCAGGCCCAGCTCGGCCAGCACTTCCAGCGTGCCCAGCTCCCGCCAGGTCGCGGCCTGAAACTTCATCCCGTGGAGCAGGACAATCGACCGGCCCTCCGGCCGGCCGCATTCGAGGCAGTGGAGTTCTCCCCCACCGCAATCGACAGTTTTTTCCGTGATCTCAAACATGGTTTCCCCCGATGACAGGTATCGCTTCTCCACCAGGCGAGGCTGGCGGTGCCACAGAAGTAAGCGACCGGCGCGGCTTTGTCAACCGGGAGAAACGCAGTCCGGTGGCGGGCCGGAAAAAACAGCGGATCCGGCTTATCCTTCGGAAAAACTCGGGAACGGAAAAGGAAAAGGCGCTCCCCGGCGGCTTGGCCGGGGCCAGGCGAAAGAAGCCCTCAGCGCAGCGTGGGCGAGGGCGTCCCGGTACCGGTTCTCGGAGGCACATAGGCACCGCCGCCCGCAGCGGGACGGGGCGCGGCACCGCTGGCCTCGACCGCCCGCAACTCGGCCTCGATCCGGGACAGGTTCTTCTGCACCCGGTCGGTCAGTCCCGATTGGGGATATTTCACCAGGATGCTCTGCAGCAGATCGCGCGAACTCAGCAGCAGCTTGCGTTTTTCCTCGGGATCGCGATTGTTGCTGGCGCGGACGAACAATTCCGCCGCCTTCTGGCGCAAATCCTGGGCCGCGAGTTTGGAGGCCTCCTCGAGCTGGGGCCGGGCCTTGGCTTCATAGGCGGTTCGCTGCAACCGGTTGAAACGTTCGATCGCCTTGTCGTACTCCCTGGCCTGGAGCAAGGCCACGCCCCGGTCGTACTCGTCCTGGAGGTTTTTGTCGCTGCCCGCCGCAACCGGGCCGCCGCCGGTTACGGGCACGATGCCGGTTCTGGACGAATCGCCGGGCACCTGGCCCGTTGCGGGAAACTGGGATGGGGGCGCGGTCCGCTCGCCGGCCTGCACCTCGATCCGGGCGACGCCCTGATTTATGAAGTTATCGGCCTGTTGTTTCGTCGCCTTCTTGATCAGGTTGACATTGGGCACCAGCGGCGACGCCGAATAGGCCTGCAGGAATTTATCGGCCCGCTCGGTCACGTTATAACTGTCCCGCTTGGGCACGTAGGCCAGGTAATTCTTGAGCAGGGCGCAATATTCCTTCATTTCGGACGGCGGGATGGTGCTGGTCGGCATCAGGGCGGCGAGCTGCAGCCCGGCCCATTCGTCCCGTTGCGCCCCTTTTTCGATGGAGAGCCGGATCAGTTCCTCATAATTTTTCCGGGCCTCGTCGTTAGCCTCCATGCCAAAATTCAGGTCGGCCACGCTTTGCAGGACCTTGAGCAGCAGCTCGTCCTGGCCCTGCTGTTGCCGCATCCGGGCAAGCAGATCGTTCAGCACCTTGTAGGCCTCGGCCTCCTGGTGGTTCTTCAGCAGCGCCTGGCCGTATTGGAAGGTGGTTTCGGCCGCGGGCGTCTGGCCGGATGTAGCCGCGCTCTGGGCATAGAGATTGATGACCTGGCCGTAGTCGCCGCCGTTGAACGCGGCCTTGATTTGGGGATCGGGAGTCGCCGAGGCCGAGGGCTGGGTCGCGTTTTTCAGCTCGGCCAGGAATTTGCCGCATCCGCTTTCGAGATAGTCGATATCCTGCTGGTTGAGCTGCAACAGGGAATTGCCCGCCAGCAGCTGGGCCGCCTCGATCCGGGTTTCCTGCTGCAGCTGTTTCTGGAGGGCGTTGTATTCGAGCAGGATGTGCTGGAGGTGGGAACGGCACTCGTCGATCCTGTTCAATTTTTCCTGCGGCAGGTCCATGGTCGCGGTCTTCCGTTCGACCTCTCGCCACTCCTCCACTCGTTGCTCATAGGCGCGAATCCGGCCGTTGATGGAGCTCATCACCGGCATCATCACGTCCCGCCGCGCCGCCTCGGTCTGGGGTTGATCCGTTTTTTGCTGGATCGCGGCATCGCGCCTGGAGCGACCGTCGGCCGGATCGATCATGCCGCTGTCGAACGCGCACCCCGAAAGGAACAGGCCGCACAGACAGAAGGAGAGCACCAGCAATTTGCACGACGAAATTCTTGAAGGCATCATGGATGTTGTCCGTTGTAGGGAGGTCGTAAGTGATAAAACCGGAAGGGAATTCCTGTTGTCCCGGAACCCGGCATGCCCTGTTCTCTCCGCGCATGTTCGAGTCGATGAAACGGTTGCCGTCACTCGCAGCAGACAGCGGGCAGGACCGGCAAAAAGCAGGCTATTCTCCCCTCTTCCCGCCGGGTTGTTTCAAGTAAGCAGAGAAAAGAATACGGCAGGCAAGATAGCAAATAAGCCGGTGCCAAACAATCGCTTTCTCCATCTGAGCGGAAAAACATGCCTTCGGGACGGTGGCCGGCCCCTGTCCCGAAGGCGGTCGCTCAGCGATTTCGCCAGTACGGCAGAAACAATCGTTCGGGCTCGAACCGGCCGCTGGCACTCACCGCGCCGAAGCAGAGGCTGGCGGGCGAACCGGGCGCCGAGGTCTGGCGCAGACCGGCGGCACCGGTCATTGCCCCGCCCTGGTTGGGGGCCACCGGCATGAATACCTGTTTCACGTCGGGATATTGCAAGGACAGGCCGTTGAAGGTCAGGTCCACCGGATCGAGCCGATCGGCTATCTTCTCGGTATCGAGCACGGCCTGGGCAATGGCGCTCCAGGCCGGGAGCGCGCCCTGGGAACCGGTGACCCGGAACCCACGCCGCACCATGGTGGCATTGTTGTCGAACCCGGCGTACACCCCCACCGTGTAGCCGCCCTGGAAACCGATGCCCGACTGGTCTTGCGCCAGCGCCGGGACATAGCCGACAAAGGCCGAGTTGCGGTAGTCGTTGGCCGTTCCGGTTTTGCCCAACAACGGGTAGGGCTGGTTCAGCTTGGCCAGAAGCTTGTTCCGGTCGGGATCGTCGCTGCGGAGCCGGACATGCTCCTGGGCATAGCGGCCGGTTCCGTACGGGATGACATTCTGGAGGATGTTGCCGACCTCGGCCGCGCTCTTGGGATCGAACACCCTGGTCCTGTAGACCTGGCGGGAATAGACCACTCGTCCCTCGGGGGTCTCGATCCGGTCGATGATGGCGGCCCCGTCGGGGTCGACATGGCCGTCCAATTCGGATTGGGCCAGGGTCGGGGCATCGGCGGCATCGTGGCGGCTACCGGTGATCATCGTCTCGTAGGTACGGGTGATCTCGGACAGGGAGACCACGTTGGAGCCGAGCGGCAGCGACAGCACCGGCTCGAACCTGCTGTTGATGCCGCATTCGCGGGCCAGCTGCACCAGGTACTGCAACCCGAGCATCACCCGGAAGTCGCGGACTTCCCCCAGCACATCCAGCGAGTAGAGCTTATCCGGGTTGAGCTTGCCCCGCTCGTTGCCCAACTGGTTGTCCACCTGCTGGACGGTCGTGGCCGACACCATGCCCTCGAGTTGAACCCGCTCCAGCCAGAAGTCCTCGAACTGTCCGGGATCGAGGGCGATCAATTGATCGACCACCTCATGCACGTTCAACGGCGTCCAATTGGCGGGCAGATCGTGCCGCAGGGTGAAAATGAAACGGCCGGCATCGTCCCGGACCAATCGCCCCGCGGCATTCGGCAGGGTCGATGCGCCGGGGTCGTCGAAGGCCGCATCCGGATTGAGCGGCCGCGCCCCACTGTCCAGCGCCCGGCGATAGGCCCCCAGGGCGTCAACCAGGGCGCGCAGGTGTTGAAAATCGTCGTAGCGCATCTGGGTCAGCTTTTTGTACTCTTCCTCGCGGTTATCGAAGACAAAATCCGGTTGCAAGGCCCGCACCGCACTGCCAAAGGCGGCATAGTCGAGATACTGGCGGGAAAGCTGGATGCCGAAATGATCCCGCATGCGTTCCCGGTAGCGTTGGTAGGCCTCGACTCTTCCGTCCTCGTCGATCCGGGGCGCCATGTCCACCTTGGCGGCCAGTTCGCGGATCATCGGCGGCGTCAGATGGTCGGTCAGATGGTAGAGCAGCCACACCGCGGCGACGTTCTCCGAGGTAACGCCGGCCCAACTCAACGATACCGAGCCGAAGGGACTGTCGTGGTCGGGTTGCGGCGCATACGGGCGGTTCATGAAGACAAAGGTGTCCCGGCTGTTGCTGATCATGTCCACCGGGCTCCAGCCCAACTGCAGGGCCGCGGCAAAGAGAAAGGTCTTGAAGGTCGAGCCCATCAGCCTTTTGGCGGTGGTGGCCCGGTTGAAGTTCAGGTTGGACATGCCGCCGCTCATGGCGCGGATCGCCCCTTCCTGGAGGACAAAGGCGGCGCCCTCGACCTGCGGGTAGCGTTCCAGATCGAGCAGCACCTTGCCGTGCCCGTCGTTTTCCCGGACAGCGACGTACACCTTGTCTCCGGCCTGCAGCTGGCGAAGCAAGGCCTTGCGATCCGCAGCCGATGCGGTCTGGGCGCCGCGGCTGAACCGGGCGTAGGCATCCGCCATCCGGTTCAATCCGGCGGCATCGACGATGCCCTCGGCGCGGCCCTCGTCGAAATGCACGCGCACCTCGACGCCCTTGTCGCGGCTTTCCCCGATATCCTTGATGGTGCCGAAAACGAAATTGCCCGGCAGCAACTCCTCGTCCCCCTGATATTCCAGGGCCTTGTATTCCTCCTGCACCATCGCCCGTTCATAGCCGCGCAGGCGCACATCGAGCTGGGAGAGGTGGCGGCGCAGGCCTTCGACGGTCTTGCGCTGGAGCGGGTGGTCGAGCGTGGTGATGATCCTGGCGCCCGAGGTCGCGATGTTGGATATGCCGTTTTGTTCAAGAATATCGGCGATAAACGGGGTGCTCAAGCCTTCCCGGACCAGATCCATGGCCGTATTCTGGGCATAGGACATCTTCCCCTGCTTGAACACCAGCTCGTCGAGTTTCAGGCCTTTGTATTCCTCCTCGCTGAGCAAATTGTTCTTGCGCATCTGGCCCAGCACGTAGCGGACGCGTTCCTCGCTTCTTTGCCTGACTTCGTCCGCATTGGCCAGGTTCTTTTTCAAAAACGGGTTGTAATAGTTGGGCCGTTTGACGCTGCCGGCAATGAAGGCGCATTCCAGCAAAGTCAGATCCTTGGGCTCCTTATCGAAAAAAAAGCGGGCCGCCACGCCGAGGCCGTGACCGTTGCCGCTGACAAAGAACTGGTTGGTGTAGAATTCGAGAATTTTCTCCTTGCTGTAGCGGTGTTCCAGACGCAGGGCATACAGCAACTCCTTGAGCTTGGCCTGAAGGCTGCGCGATTCCCGCTTAAACAGGTTTTTTGCGGTCTGCTGGGTGATGGTGCTGCCGCCCTGGACCACCTTACCCGCCCTGAGGTTGGCCAACATCGCCCGGCCAATCCCCGGAATATCGAGACCGAAATGGCTGAAAAACTGATTGTCTTCGGCGGCAAGCAGGGCGTTGACAAAATTCTTCGGAATCTGGTCATAGGTGAGGTACTGGCGGTGGATCCCCTCGAACAACACGCCCAGCTTGTCCTCCCCGTCCCGATAATAAACCGGGCTTTCCCGCCCCAGGATTTCGCTGATGGCCGACTCTTCGATCTCCGGAGCAGGCACCAGGGCCACCAGGTAATACAGTCCGCCGGCCCCTATCGCGGTGGCGAGCAAAGAGAACATCAACACCAAAAGGAAACAGTATTTGATCAATTTCAGCATAATTCCAACGCGTTCCCAACGAAATCACGGAGAGCGGCAGAGCGCCTCTCTACTTCAACCATGTATTTTTACAGGCAATATTCTCATCGACAATTCGACCGGCCATCCATTCGCCAGCCGGTGCGCCGCCGGTGAAAACGCGATGAGGTTTTTAGCATGTTCGGCCAAAAAAAAGTGCTTTTTTTTCTCTGTCGTCAAAAGCAAACCATGCCTTTGGCCAAGCGAACGGCGGCTGAGCAACCCTAACCGGCCCAAACAGACAAGCAGTTGTCCACGATACTCATCGGATTGGTTTTATTATTTCCCAATAATACGACATGTTATAAGCAAAGAACCACACGGAACCTCCCAGGACCATCCCAAGGATTCCCCGGCTTGTCCCTGTGCACGAAAAACCGGAAAAAAAAACGGCCGCAGAAAAAAATCCAAGAAAAAAAATACCCACCCAACAGGGCAAAACAACGCAACCAAATACTTTTGCTTGTCATTCTTTTGGTTAAAAGTTAAAAAGGCCATATTGTTCTTACCCATTTTGTGTTCAGCATCTGATTGATCGCAGAAAATACAATATTGTTTCAATGCAATATAAGGTTGCACAAACCCGACTACTCCATATGAAAATATTGCCGAATCTGCTGACCCATTGTCTCGTCGCCCTCATCTGCCTCTCCTTCACAGCCTGTTCCTCGCATAACAAAAAAACGACCCAGCTTCCGCCCGCAAACGAGGTAGCGCTCACCGACAACCAGGACGAGGAGATCTCCTCGGCCGAACCGGAAGAAACCGCAGCGGAAGAGTTGGAAGCCCTCAATGCCCCCGGCGCCTGGGAATACGGCATCGGCCAGACCTACTCTCTGGAAAAGCTGGGCATTGACTCCAACAAATACGACTTCCCCATCATGGTGAACAAGCAGGTTTTGTACTATCTCGAATTGTTCCAGGGAAGGCAGAGGAATTACTTCACCCAATGGCTGGCCCGGTCCGCCATGTACCGGCCCCATATCGAAGCGGAACTGAAGAAGGCCGGTCTCCCCACGGACCTCGTCTTCCTGGCCATGATCGAATCGGGCTACAATCCGTCGGCCTACTCGCCGGCCAAGGCGTGCGGCCTGTGGCAATTCATCGAAGGGACGGGCAGCCGATACGGCCTCAGGATCGATTCTTGGGTCGACGAACGCCGGCAACCGGAAAAGTCCACCAAAGCGGCGGTGCAGTATCTTTCCAACCTCTATTCCCAATTCGGGGACTGGTACCTGGCCGTGGCCGCGTATAATGCGGGCGAAAAAAAGATCGACACCGCCTTGAAGAGAAACAATGCCAAGGATTTCTGGGAAATAGCGGCGACCGAAGGCATTTTCATGGAAACGAAGCGGTACGTGCCGAAACTGATTGCCGCCATCATCATTGCCCGCAACCCGGAAAAGTACGGATTTACCGACATTGCCTATAAAAAGCCGCACGAATACGAGACTATTGCCGTCCCCGGCGGGGTCAGCCTTGAGGTGGTGGCCGCCACTGCCAACACCTCGACCAAAGAATTGCGGGCACTCAACAATGAGTTGAGAAAGGGCCAGGTTCCCCCCAGGAGCGAGTACACTCTGCGCATTCCCGTGGGCACCAGAGAGTTGATCGCCGGCAACATCGACAAGCTCCGCCCGGTGACCACGACCGTGTACGCCACTCACACGGTCAAGAAGGACGAAACCCTGGACAGTATCTGCAGTCTGTACAATATCAGCAAGACCACCCTCCTGAAAGCCAACAACCTGAGGAGCGCGCAGTTGCCGAGGGGGCTGCGTCTCCAGATCCCGACGACCAGCACCAAATATGTGGTTGCCAAGGACCGGGACAGACAGGCCGAAGACCGCCTGGCCAAAAACAATGGCAAGGATAAACGGCAGCAGCAGTTGGTGAAATACACCCTTAAATCCGGCGAGACCCTGGCCTCGGTCGCCAAGCAGTATCGCGTTTCACCCCAGCAGGTCCTGCGGTGGAACAAACTCTCCCAGGCGAGCAAGGTCAAACCGGGGCAGCAGCTGGCTCTCTACACCTCGATGCCCGTACCGAGTCTTGCCGAGAAGCCGGAAGGCAAGGCCGATACCAACAAGTCCGATGCCACTCTGACCGCCGCTGCCACCAAGATCGCGGTGGCCAAAACTCCAGGCAGCGCCAACAAGAAACCCGCCGTGGTTCCCACCTTGGAAAGTACCAGGAAACAAAGCGTTGCCAAGGCGACCCAGCAGCCGGCCAGTAGCCAGAAAGCGTCCGCCCAGCCGACCGTGGTTGCTCAGACGGCGAAAAATCAACCTCCCACTTGGTACGTGGTAAAAAACGGAGATACTTTGGCGACCATTGCCAAGAAATTTCAAGCCTCCCCCCAAAACATCCGCACCTGGAACAAGCTCAGCAGCAATGCCTTGCAAACGGGTGACAAGCTGATTGTCAAAAAAGGATAAGGCTACCCGGCCGGGGGCTTTGCCTCGTCCCCGGCCGTTTTTCCCGCGACACCTCTTCCCTGTTGTTCTGTGTTTTTGTATCGCTAACCCCCGAACAATCCTGCCCCAGTCTTCAATGATTGCCGCACCTCCGCGCCAATAAGGCGGTTTTTCCTTGCGACCAACGGTTCTACTCACCGGTGCCACCGGATATATAGGCCGGCGGCTGGAAAAAGCACTGCGAGGGCACAAGGGCATCGCCTTGCGCCTGTTAGTGCGCGATGCCCGCAAACTGGCCGACACCGCCCGGCAAGGAGCGGAAATCCTTCAAGGCGACGCCATGCACCTGCCCGTACTCCAACAGGCGCTGGCCGGAGTCGAAACCGCGATCTATCTCATCCGTGTCGAGGGGACAGGACAGGACAGTCGCCGTCTCGATCAAACCGTGGCAACGAATTTTCTCCAGGCATGCCTTGATCAGGGCGTCAAGAACATCATCTGCATCGGCGCTCTTGGCCGGCCGGACGACGATGCTCGGCGCACAACCGCTCCTTTCGCCGCACCCGGTCGGATACTCTCCAGCAGACCCGACCGAATCCGTACCCTTTGGTTGCAAACCGGCACCATCATCGGGTCAGGCAGTTGCAACTTCGAACTACTTCGCGGCCTGATCCGGAACGCACCGCTCATACCGGTGCCGAGATGGGGCTCTCTTCCGGCCCACCCGATCGGCATCGACGATGTCGTGGCTTACCTCGTGGCAGCACTTACGCATCATCATCCCGGAAGCACAAAAGTCGATATCGACACCCCACCGCTGACCTTCATGGACATGCTGCGTCAGACCGCCGAGGCCATGGGCCGCAGCAACGTACTCATTCCCATTCCCTTTTCGCTTCCCCGCCCCAGTTCACTGGGGCTGGCCGCCATGACGCCGATATCCCGCCCGACGACCGATGCCTTCATCGCCGGCCTGCACACCGCAATCCAGGGGCAACAGCCTCGTGCCAGTGTCTTTTTCCCGGAAATCAGCCCGGCACCTTTCTCCCATATTCTTCGGCAAGCCCTTGACGAAACGGAAAACGATCTGGTACCTAGCCGCTGGTGCGACTCCAGCGACTGCGTTCTTGCGGATGTCGATGCTCCGGCCGGCGCGACGCTCTGGCGCGATCGACGCACCCATTCCCTTGCCGGGGCAAGGCCGTCACAGGTTTTTGCCTCTCTCCTGGCCCTGGGCGGGGAAACGGGCTGGCTGACCTGCAACTTGCTTTGGCAAGGACGCGGGCTGATCGACAAGGCGATCGGCGGCCCGGGCCTGAATCGGGGGCGCCGGCAGGCCCTAAGACTTCGGACCGGGGATGCCCTCGATTTCTGGCGGGTTGCCGACCTGATTCCCAACCAGCGCCTGCTGCTGCAGGGGGAGATGAAGCTTCCTGGCAAGGCATGGCTGGAATTCGAAATCCGGCAGGAAACTCTGGTCCAGACCGCCTTTTTCATTCCCCACGGTCTGCTGGGCCGGCTTTATTGGTACGCGATGCTGCCATGGCACGGCCTGATCTTTCCCCGGCTCTGCCGCAGGGTCGTAGAACGGGCGCGGATCGCCGCACCGCCCGGACAGGTGCCCGGTTTTTTGCCCGACGGCAGCACCACCTGCACGGACGACCGGCCGGCGTGAGCCGTTCGGCCAGGGTGGTTGCAAACGTAACCGCCTCATTTCACAACCACAAGGAAGAGTCAGATAAACATGAGCGAACAAACCGATACAGCGGCTGAGCCGGTCGAATTGACCGGTCGGGAGAAGAAGATATTGCGCGGCCTGGGCCACAGCCTTGAACCGGTGGTCTACACCGGCAAGGAAGGGCTGTCGCCAGCCCTGCTCTGCTCCATGCGGGCAGCGCTCAAGGCGCATGAACTGATCAAGGTCAAAATCGGACAGAACTATCCGGTGGAACGGAATCAAGCCGGGCAGGAATTGGCCGAAGCGGCCGGTGCCAGCTTGGTCCAGGCCATTGGCCGAACGCTGCTTTTGTACCGACCCAATCCCGATCTTCCGGAGGCGCGCCGGATATCTCTGACATCCGGCGCATCCGTTGGACAGACGGGAAAAAACACACGGCAAGGCAAGGCGGCGACACGGACCAAAAAGCCATGAACATGGTCCTCTCGCCGGCAAGGCGCGCTTTCAGCCGGGCTTGCTCCAGGAGAGGGAAAAAGGGACGATTAGAGATCGCCTCGATCGAACAGATCCCGGCGATCCTCGACAAACCAATGAATGAATTTTTCCAGGCCGTTTTGGAGGAAACGGTCAAAATCCCAGGGGTCGTTCGACAGCATCTTGCGACAATCGTTGCGGATCGCGTACACGTAGGCATCTTCCTCGGAACCGTCCGCCATGGTCACCTGGACGACAACCCGCTCGTACTTGTCGCCTTCAAAGGCATCGAGCTTTTCCATGGCCTGCTCGTCCAGCCCCCAGTATAGCTTGCCAGAAACAACCGAATCCGTTTGGTGGGTGATGCCGGGATATTCGGAACCGCGGACGCGATACCGGGCCCAATGATGCAAGGTCGCCTCCCTGCCCTCATAGGATTGGCCGGTGACGGCCTTCATGACCAGTGGCGACTGCAATGTTCCATAACAAAATAGTGCTCTCGTATTCATTCTCTCCCCTGCTGTTCATTCAACATCTGTTGCCCACACGTCTTCTTCGCGTCGCCAAACCCGTTTACCGATCGTATCCCTCCTTATTTCCGTTTTTTTCGTCGAAGATAATTTCCCATGCCGACACGGCCCCACGGGCTTTTCCGCCAGCTGGTCTTCGGCGCAACTGCAACCGGTCCTCAATCGTCCCTCCCAGGACTTCCGAATTGCAGCGAACCTGGTAAAATTACCAGGGTAAAATACCCTACCATCACCGATTTTCCAAGAGCATAAGAACATATCAAAAAAATCGAAAACCGGCCGTAGACAGACCTCGGGCCCGGTGCAAGCCAGCGGAAGCGGCCCGAGCGTTCTCTCTCTTCCCGGTTGCAACCGCTGCGATCGGGCCAAAGGCGCCCCTGTCATTTTCTCCTGTTCAACGGCAGTCAGGTTGGGTATGATGTCCCCCTTTGCAGCACGGCTTTTCCCAAAAGTCTTCTTGTGACGCCCAAGCCGCGGCAGAGCCGCAAACCGCGTTATCCTTTTTTTCGAGAGCCGCTGCCGCGGGCCAGACCGCGTACAGCCGGCCTACTTCCCCTTCCAAGGAGTCAAGATGAGCAGCCTACAACAATGTGATCCCGAACTTTTTGCCCTGATCAAGCAGGAAGAGCAGCGGCAGCAAGACAAGATTCGCCTGATCGCCTCGGAAAACTACGTCTCCGGCGCGGTCATGGAAGCCACCGGTTCGGTGCTGACCAACAAATATTCAGAAGGGTACCCTGGCAAGCGGTATTACGAAGGCCAGCAATACATCGACCAGGTGGAGAGCCTGGCCATCCAACGGGCCAAGGAGCTGTTCGGCGCCGAGCACGTCAATGTGCAGCCCTATTCCGGCTCACCGGCCAACCTGGCGGTGTACCTCGCCTTCCTCAACCCCGGCGACACCATTCTCGGCATGGCCCTGCCCCACGGCGGCCACTTGACCCATGGCGCCAAGGTGTCGATCTCCGGCAAGTACTTCATCGCCGAGTCCTATTCCCTTGACCAGGAAACCGGCCGCCTCAACTACGACACCATCCGCGAGAAGGCCCTGGCCTGCCGGCCCAAGATTCTCATCGCCGGTCACTCCGCCTATTCCCGGATTCTCGATTTTCCCGTATTCCGCGAGATCGCCGATGCCTGCGGGGCGCTGCTCCTGGTGGACATGGCCCATTTCGCCGGGCTGGTGGCAGGCGGCGTCCATCCCTCGCCCATCCCCTATGCCGACGTGGTCACCACCACCACCCACAAATCGCTGCGCGGTCCCCGGGGCGCCATGATCATGTGCAGGAACGAGTACGCCGCCGCCATCGACAAGGCTGTGTTCCCCGGGCTTCAGGGCGGCCCGCACAACAACACCACCGCCGCCATCGCCGTTGCCCTCAAGGAGGCTTCCACCGAGGCCTTCAAGCAGTATGCGTCCCAGATCGTCAAAAACGCCCATGTTCTGGCCGATACCCTGATCGGCCGAGGCTTCCACCTGGTGACCGGCGGCACCGACAACCACCTGATGCTGATCGATCTCACCAACAAGGGCGTGACCGGCAAAATCGCGGCCAAAGCCCTGGATGCGGCCGGCATCGTCCTCAACTACAACGCCGTTCCCTACGACACCCGCAAGCCCTTCGACCCCAGCGGCATCCGCCTCGGGACCCCGGCCGTGACCTCGCGCGGGTTCAAAGAGGAGCAGATGGAGCAAATCGGCAAGTGGATCGACGCCGTGGTTGCCGATCCGGCCAACACCGCGCTCCAGGCCGAGATCGCCGCGGCGGTCCGGCAGCTCTGCGCCGGTTTTCCCGCGCCGGGCTTGGAGTCTGCCGGCTGACAGCCGCCCAGCAATCCGCAATAAAAAAGGGGACGCCGTACAGCGTCCCCTTTTTTATTGTCCCATGCTTTTTCAGTGCAGGGTTTGCACCACGGCGCTGGCAAAATCGATGAATCGGGCGGGCAAGGCCCCGAGCAAAGTGATGGCGAGCACCAGCACCACCCCGGTCAGCTGAATGAGCGGGTTCACCGCGATCCGCCCGGCCTGTTCTCCGGGTTCGACCGTGTAGGCCGCCTTGACCACCGAAAGATAGTAGTACAGTGCAATGGCGGTATTGATGGCTGCCAGGCAGACCACCACCACATGGTGTGCCCGCAGCGCCGAGGTCAGGATCATGAATTTGCCCATGAAGCCGACAAAGGGCGGAATACCCGCCAGACCGAACAGACCGACCGCCAGCACGAAAGCCAGCAGCGGCTGCCGCTTGTACAGGCCGTTGAAGTCGTCGATCCTCAAGTTTTCCCCTTCCCGCGAAACATTGCTGATCACCAGGAAACAGGCCAGGTTCATCAGCACATACCCGGCGATGTAATAAATCGCCACCCCGTAGCCGTCGCGGTCGAGAGCAAGCAGGCCCAGGAGCACAAAGCCGGCATGGGCGATGCCGGAAAAGCCCAGCATCCGCTTGATATCCTTCTGCACCAAGGCGCTGAGGTTGCCGTAAAACATCGAACAGAGCGCCAGCGCCGCCATCAGCTCGATGAGAAACTGGGCTTGGCCGGTCGGAACGGTGAGAAAACGGATCAACAGGGCCACCGCCCCGAATTTCGGCAGGGTGGCGATGAAGCCGGCGGTTTCGTTCGAGGCCCCCTGATAGACATCCGGCACCCAGAAATGCAAGGGGAAGACCGCCAGCTTGTAGAAAAAACCGGCCAAAACCAGCAACACCGCCACCAGCACCGTGGGCTGCACGTTGCCCTTGGCGAGGAAGGCGATGATTTCCTTGAGATAGGTGGTACCGGTGAGCCCGTACAGCAGGCTCATGCCATAGAGCATGAAGCCGGTGGCCATGACGCCGAAGAGAATATACTTCATGCCCGCTTCCATCTGCACCCGGCTGCCGGTGCGGTCGTCGCGCATGGGCACCAGCAGATAGAGGGCAAAGGAGGAGAGTTCGAGCGAAATGAAGATGGCGATCAGTTCCACCGAGCTGACCAGCATCATCAGGCCGAGGACGCTGAGCAGGAGGAAAAGATAATATTCCGGGCGGATCTCCGGGCTGATGCCTTTCAGGTTCTGGCCAAAGATCAGGAGCACAGCCAGGGAGAATCCGATCAGCGCCTTGAACAGCTGCGAGTACGAATCCACCGCGTAGGCCCCGTAAAACAGGCTCCCTTTCGACTGGAACGCGAGCAAGGCGGCCGCGAAGGTGGCGAGGCCGAAAAGCACGGCCACCGACTTCGCGATCCGGACCGGGGGCGTTTTGCTCAGGCTGACAAAAAAGAGTGCCAGCGCACCGGCAGCCAGCACCAATTCGGGAAGAATAACCATAAACGTTGCCTTTCTTCGTGTTGTCTCAGCAGCGATCGCTCAAGACGATCGGGAGAGTGACCAAACCAAGCGGATGCGCAATCAATTCCACAGCACCGCCGCGACCTGTTGATGCTGTTGCCAGTGGTGCAGCTGATCCAGCAAGGCGCTGACCGAGGTGTGCATCAGGTTGAGAAAAGGTTGCGGCCCAAGACCGATCCAGAAAACAAAAAGCAGAAAGGGCGTGAGCACGGCAATCTCGCGCAGGCCGAGATCGGTCAGGTAGGACTGATCCGGATTGGC
The DNA here is from genome assembly GCF_031547805.1 of Desulfobulbus sp. Classification (GTDB taxonomy): domain Bacteria; phylum Desulfobacterota; class Desulfobulbia; order Desulfobulbales; family Desulfobulbaceae; genus Desulfobulbus. The sequence goes on along the minus strand of NZ_JAVBRQ010000028.1, from coordinate 67,913 downwards.
GGTTCCGCCCCAAACGACTTTTTGCAGCAGGCGCAGCATGTAAGCCGCCGCCAGGACCGCGCCGGGAATGGCGGCCAGGGCCAGGAAGGTATTGTGCTCGAAGGCCCCGGCCAGCACCAGAAATTCGCCGATGAACGAGTTGGTTCCCGGAAAGCCGAAGGAAGAGAGGGAGAAAAAGGCCAGAAAGGTCACGAACCAGGGCATGTATTTGCCCACCCCCGTGGCCAGCGCCAGCTCCCGACTGTGCGTTCGCTCGTAGATCATGCCCACGCACAGGAAGAGCGCGCCGGTGGTGACGCCGTGGTTGATCATCTGCAGCATGGCGCCTTCCACCCCCCGGCTGTTGAGCACAAAGATGCCCAGGGTGACGAACCCCATGTGCCCCACCGAGGAATAGGCGATCAGCTTTTTCATGTCCTGCTGGGCAAGGGCGGTGAAGCCGCCGTAAATAATGCCGGCGATCGACAGCCAGAGGATCGGCTGGGCCAGGAGCATGGTGGCATCCGGTGTGATCGGCAGGCAGAAGCGGAGCATGCCGTAGGTTCCCATCTTGAGCAGGACCGAGGCCAGGATGACCGATCCAGCGGTCGGGGCCTCCACGTGGGCCGCCGGCAACCAGGTATGGAAGGGAAACATCGGCACCTTGATGGCAAAGGCCAGGAAGAAGGCCAGGAAGACCAGCACCTGGAAGGTAAGGGAATAGGGTTGCCACATCATCTCCGGGATGAAGAAGCTGCCCGATTCGAGATAGAGGGCGATGATGGCCACCAGCAGCAGGACCGAGCCGGCCAAAGTGTAGAGGAAGAACTTGATCGAGGCGTATGCCTTGCGGGGCCCGCCCCAGACGGCGATCAGCAGATACATGGGAATGAGCATGAATTCCCAGAAAATGTAGAACAGGACGAAGTCCAGGGCGACAAAGACCCCGACCATGGAGGTTTCCATCACCAGCAGGCAGAACATGAACGGCGCCACCCGCTGCTGGATGTATTTCCAGGAGGCGAGCACGCAAAACGGCATGATCAAAGTGGTCAGCAGGACCAGCAGGATGGAAATGCCGTCCAGGCCGACGATGTAGTTGATGTTGAGCCGGGGAATCCAGGCATAGGCTTCGGCGAACTGATACTTGCTGCTGGTTTGGTCGAAGCCGACCAACAGGGGCAGCGAGCAGATCGCGGTCAGCGAGGTGATCAGCAGCGTCCACAGCCGGGCAAAGGTCTCGTTGTGAAAGAAGAGCAGCACAATCGAGCCGGCCAAAGGCAGGAAGATGAGAAAACTGAGCAGGGGAAAACCCTCTTTGATAAGTAGCAGATCCATTCTCTTTTCCCCTTAGAGCAACTGGGAGACGACAAAGGTGACCAGCACGACCGCGGCAAGCGAAGAAACGTAGAACAGAGCGACCTGGATCTGGCCGCTCTGGAGCACCCGCACCTTGCCGCCCAAAGCCCGCACGCCGCGGGCAATGCCGTCGACCACCCCGTCGATGGCGTTCCAATCAAACCAGCTCCAAAAACGGCTGACCGTCATCAGCGAACCGAGCCCGACCACGCGGTAGGCCTCACCCCAGGCGGTGTCGAACCACTGCAGCGGACGCCTGACCAGCCAGAGGAAGGCACGGCCGAACTGGCGATAGAGCCAGTCGATGTCGAGGCAGACCCGGTCCACCGGCTCCACGTATTTCTTGAGCAGGAAAAAGGCCAGGGCGGCAAAACCGAGCAGTTGCAGGGTTTCCATCAGCTGGTAGGCCGTGTACGGCGTGTAGTCGATCGCATGGGGTAGCAGAGCGTAGAGAAAGCCGGGCGCGGTCCCCACCAGGACGCACATGGTGGCACCCAGGGTCATGGCGATGAGCATGTTGCGCGGGGGATCGGCCGCCTTGTCCCAGGTGGCCTGGCTGCACTTGTTGGTCCCGAAGAACAGAAAATAGGGCAGCTTGAGGCCGTTGTACATGAAGGTGCCGGTGGCACCGAGCATCAGCAGCCAGACCGCCCAGTTGAGATGCTGCTCGAAACCGGCGGCGATGATCATCGACTTGCTGGCGTAGGCCGCGAAGAAAGGGGCGGCGGAGATCGACAGGCAGCCGATCATGGTGAAGAAGAAGGTGGCCGGCATTTTGGCATGCAAGCCGCCCAGTTCGGTGAATTTGGTTTTGCCGGTCATGTACAGGACCGAACCGGTCCCCATGAACAGCAGGCTCTTGTAGAGAATATGCGCCACGGCGTGGGCCACGGCGCCGTTGATGGCCAGGTCCGTGCCGATCCCGATGCCGGCGACCATGTAGCCCACCTGGGAGACGATCGACCAGGCCAGCAGCTTGCGGATGTCGTTTTCCATCACCGCGTAGATCACGCCGTACAGGGCCATGATCACCCCGAGCACCACCAGGATCTCCATGCCGGCGCAGGACCTGGCCAGGGCATACACGGCGGTCTTGGTGGTGAAGGCGCAGAGGAAGACCGCGCCGTTGAACGAGGCCTCGCTATAGGCCTCGGGCAGCCAGGAGTGGAGCGGCACCACGGCGGCGTTGAGCCCGAAGCCGATCATGATCAGCCAGGTGGCGAGTTGGGGATGGCTGACGTCGAGCAGGTCGAAGGCGATGTTGCCGGTCGCTTGGTACCGGAGCAGGATGCCGGCCAGGAGGATGATACCGCCGATGGTGTGGATGACCAGGTAGCGGTAGCCCACTGCCAGCGAGTTCGGTCCCCGCCTGAACCAGATGAGGAAGACCGAGGCAAAGGCCATCATTTCCCAGAAGAGAAAGAGGCTCAGGTAATCGCCGCTGTAAATCACCCCCAGGGAACCGGCCGCATAGAACCAGGCGGCCACGTGCTCGCCGGCCCGGTCGACATGCAGGCCGTAGAGGGTGCCGATCACCGCCATCAGCGCCATGATCAGGGCAAAGACCGTGGAGAGCTTGTCCACCCGGCCGAAGACCAGTTGCCAGTCCAGAAAATTCACCAGACCGTAATTGCCGGCCAGGGCGGCATTGTACAGCACCGCGCCCAGGCCCAGCAGCGGCACCAGGAAGAGGTAGGGCCGGCGCAGCGGTCCCTGGACGAAGGGCAACAGCAGCGCGCCCGCGATCAAAAACAGGGAGGGGTGGAGAAAGCCGGAGGTCATTCTTCTTCCTCGCAGGGTAAAAGGGTGCGGTCATACACATCGGCCGGGGCCTGGATGCCGGACCGGCCGAACCAACGGGCCACCCCGATGATCAGGGCCGCAGCCGCAAAACCGAACAACGACCAGAAAAAGGGCACGCGCCGCTCGGCCCAGGAATGGGCGTGCTGGGTATCGACGAGCAGCGAGGCCACGGCAATGGCGGCCAGCAGCACGAGGCAGACCGTCACCACGGTTTTCAGCCGGGCTTGGAGGTATGCGATCAGCGTGGTCATCCTGTCACCATCCAGACGAATTGCATCATGAAATTGGGGTAAATGCCGATGATCACCGAAACGGCGACCGCGATCAGCAAGGGGATCAGCATGCTCAACGGCGCCTCCTTGATCCCGGTTTCGGCCTGGCCAGCCGGCCGTTTGCCGAAAAAGGCCTTGTAGGTCACCGGCGCGAAGTAGCCGACATTGAGCACGGTCGAGGCGATGAGGATCAGCAGGATGCCCACCTGGTGCGCCTCCATCGAGCCCACCAGCAAATACCACTTGGAGACGAAACCGGCCACCGGCGGCGCGCCGATCATCGACAGCGAAGCCACGGCAAAGGCGCCGAAGGTGAACGGCATGGTCCTGCCCAGACCGCTCATCTCCGAGATGTATTTTTTGTGGGCCGCGATGTAGATGGCGCCGGCGCAGAAGAACAGGGTGATCTTGGAAAAGGCGTGGTTGACGATGTGGATCAGGCCGCCTTCGATGGCATGGGGCGTCAGCAGTGCCACCCCCAGGATGATGTAGGAGAGCTGGCTGACCGTGGAATAGGCCAGCCTGGCCTTGAGATTGTCCTTGGACAGGGCGATCATCGAGGCGACGATGATGGTGAAGCCGACGAAGTAAGCGGTGGGAATGCCGAGGTTGAGCCGGTCCATGGTGTCGACGCCGAACACGTAGAGCATGGTGCGGGTGGTGCAGAACACGCCGACCTTGACCACCGCCACCGCATGCAGCAGCGCCGAGACCGGGGTCGGAGCCACCATGGCGCCGGGGAGCCAGTGGTGGAAGGGCATAACGCCGTTCTTGGCGAAGCCGAAGATGCAAAAAATGTAGAGCATGGTCACCATCCAGCCGGGGGCCGAGGTGGGAATGATGCCGGTGTTGATGTTATGCGGGAAATCCAGGGTGCCTGCCAAGACGTAGATGAGGATCAGGGCCGGCAGGAGGAAAAACTTGGCGGTGGTGGTCAGGTAGACGATGTATTTGCGCGCCCCTTCGTAAGATTCCTCGTCTTGGTGATGGGCGACCAGCGGGTAGGTGCAGACCGAGACGATCTCGTAGAAGAGATAGAGGGTCAGGAGGTTGTCGGCAAAGGCCACGCCGATGGCACCGAAGATGGCCAGGGCGAAGCAGGCGTTGAACCGGGTCTGGCAGGGCTCGTCGTGGGCCCGCATGTAGCCCATGGAGTAGAACACCGCAATCACCCACAGCGACGAGGCGACCAGGGCGAAGATCATGGCAAAGCCGTCGGCCCGCAGGGTAATCGACAATCCGGGCAAAAGTTGGAAAATCGGAAAGACGAGGGTTTTGCCCGCCCTGAGCGCCGGCACGAAGGAGAGAACCGTGCCCAGCAACAGCACCGAGGCGCAGGAGGAGACGAACTCGCGCAGGTTCGGTTTGTTTTTCAGGGTCATGACCACCAGGCTGCCGAACAGCGGGATGAGCACCGCCAGCAGCAGGTAGGGGTTGTCGACGACGTCGGTGGTGGAGGCAACGATATCCATGGATATTCTCCCCGCTTAGCCTTGCAGATCGACCAGGTCGTCGGTCTCGATGGATTTGTAGTTCCGGTAGACCGCGATCATGATGCTGATGGCGATGGCCGCCTCGGCAGCGGCAATGGCCATGATGAACAGGGTGAAAATCTGCCCGATCGCCGGGTCGGGGGCCAGGAAACGGTTGAAGGCCATGAAGTTGGTGGAGGCGGCCGCCAGGATGAATTCCGAGGAAATCAGCATGCCGATCACGGTGCGGCGGGCCACCATGCCGTAGACCCCGAAGGCGAACAGCAGGGCGCCGATCACCAGGTAGGTCGAAAGGCAATTGTAGAGATTGAGCAGTTGCATCGGTTAGTTTCTCCCCCTCTGCGCAAGCACCAAGGCGCCGATGATGGCCAGGAGCAGGACGATGGAAATGAGTTCGAAGACAAAGCCGTGGGTGGTCAAAAGCGACAAGCCCACCGCCTTGATGTCAAAGCTCCCCTGCCGGGGAAAGACCTGCCACTCGGTTTTCAGCCCGAGCACGGTCAGGGCGGCGAAGATCAGGGCGGCGACGCTGAAGGCCAGTGGCCCGGCCAGAAGGCTGCGTTGCTTTCTGTCCGCCGTCTGTTGTTCCTCGGGCGTGGCCATCATGATGCCGAAGGCGATCAAGATGGAGACCGCGCCGACGTAGATCAGCATCTGCATCATGGCCAAAAAGGGGCTGAGCAGGAAATAATAGACCCCGGCCAGGCCGGTGAAGCAGATCGCCAGGCCGGAGACGGCCCGGACCAGCCGCCGGGCGCTGACCGCGATGGCCGCCCCGGTCACGACCAGGGCCACGGTGAGCAGGAAAACGATCCCGACCATGCCCTCGGCGGAAAAAAGGGCCGGGACATCCGCCGGCTGACAGACTAGCGCTTGCATCTGTTCTGATCCTCCAGCCTTTGCATGAGATCCATGATGAAGTCATTCTTGTCGAAACTGGCCAGGTTGTATTCCCTGGAAAACCGCAAGGCGTTGAAATTACAGCTTTCGACGCAGGAGCCGCACAGGCTGCACTTGGTGAAATCGAGCATGTAGCGGGTCAGCACCTTGCCCTTGCCGCCCTCGTTCTTCTTGCCGTCCAGGCTGATGCACACCGAGGGGCAGGCCCGCTGGCACATGCCGCAGACCACGCAATTGGGCTCGCCGGTCTCCTCGTTGCCGATCAATTCGATATGTCCCCGGAACAGCGGCGTCATGGTCGGCACTTCCCAGGGGTACTGCTCGGTCACCACCGGCCGGAAGAACTCGCGGGCGGTGATGGCCAGGCCGGTCACCAGGCTTTTGCCGCCGGTGACGATATCGCTCCAATACCCGCTCATACTCAAAACACCTTGATCAGGGCTGCCGTTACCAGGAGATTGGCCATGGAGAACGGAATCAGTATTTTCCAGGAAAGATTGAGAAGCCGGTAAATCTGGGTCCGGGGATAGGTCCAGCGGATCCAGATGAAGGTGAAGATCAGAACGTAGATCTTGAGCAAAAACCACCAGATGCCGGGAGTCTGGCCGAAGGGGCAGTCCCAGCCGCCGAGAAACAGGGTCGCGGTCAGGCAGGCACCGACCACGATATTGAGATACTCGCCCATCATGAACAGGCCAAATCCCATGGAGCTGTATTCGGTCATGAACCCGGCCACCAGTTCGCTCTCGGCCTCGGCCATGTCGAAGGGGGCGCGGTTGGTCTCGGCCACCGAACAGATGAAGAAGATGATGAACGAGATCCACATGGTCAGGAAATGCCCGTTCTCCAGACGGAAGATGTTCCAATGCCAAAACCCGCCCTGCTGGTCGAGGGCGATCTCGCGCAGGTTCATCGAGCCGGAGATCAGCACCACGGTGATCACCGTCAGCAGCATGGGAATCTCATAGGCCAGATTCTGGGAGACCGAGCGGGCCGCGGAGATGATGGCATACTTGTTGCCCGAGGCCCAGCCGCCGAGCAGGATGGCGATCATGCCGATCGAGGCCAGGGCGAAGAGGAGCAGCAGCGACAGTTCCATGGCCCGGGCACCGATATTTTCCGAAAATGGAATCACCGCCAGAGAAGTGATGGCCGGAATCATGGCCAGCACCGGCGCCACCCGAAAGATGATGCCGTCCACGCCTTGAGGCACCAGCAGCTGCTTGCTCATCAACTTTAGCCCGTCGGCTAGGGGCTGGAGCAGTCCCGCGAACCCCGCCTCGCAGGGTCCGATGCGCCGCTGGATGCGGGCCGCGCCCTTGCGCTCGCACCAGCCGAGCCAGGCGGCGTTGACACCGGCAAAGGCCAGGAGCCCCACCAGGTACAGCAGGGCGCGCCACATACTTGTTTCCATCGTTTCCTCTTTCGGTCAGCGATCGATTTCGGGGATAACCAGGTCCAGGCTGCCCATGAAGGCCAGGGCATCCGCCAGCAGCATGCCTTCGGCCACTTCGCCGAACAGGCTCAGATTGGAAAAAGTCGGCGACCGCAGCTTGAGCTTGTAGGGGTTCTTGTCGCCGTTGCAGACCAGCCGGTGGCCAAGCGAGCCCCGGGCGGTCTCCACCGCGGAATAATAGTAGCCGGCCTCGGGTTTCAGCACCTTGGGCGCCTTGCCCATCACCGGGCCGCCGGGGAGCTTGTCCAGGGCCTGCTCGATGATCCGCATCGATTGCTCGATTTCGTGCATCCGCACCATGTAGCGTGCCATGGAGTCGCACTCGTTAAAGACCGGCACCTCGAAATCGAACTCTGGGTAGACCGAATAGGGCTCGTTCTTGCGGATGTCGTAGTCGATGCCGGAACCGCGAGCCACCGGGCCGGTGGCACCGTAGCGGCGGCATTGCTCGGCGGAGACGAAACCGATATCCTTGATCCGCTTGATCAAAATGATGTTGTGGGTGACCAGGTCGTGATAGAGGCGGGGCATGCGGCCGCGCAGGCGCTTGATGAAGTCGCGGGTGCCGGCGATGAATTCGTCGTCGATGTCGTTGTAGACGCCGCCGAACCGCAGGTAGCAATAGGTCAGGCGAGAGCCGGTGACCCGCTCCAGCAGGTCGACGATCTTCTCGCGGTCGTCGAAGGCGTAGAGCAAGGGGGTGAAACCGCCCAGATCAAGCAGGAAGGCCGCCCACCACAGCAGGTGGCTGGCGATGCGGTTGAGTTCGACGGTGATCACCCGGATGTATTCGGCCCGTTCGGGCACCTCGATCCCGGCCGCCTTCTCCACCACCAGGGCCCAGCCATGGTTGAAGGCCAGGGCGTGCAGATAGTCCATCCGGGCGGTATTAGGCATGAACTGGGCAAAGGTGCCGCCCTCGGCCAGTTTTTCGTGCATGCGGTGGATATAGCCCAGCACCGGCTCCGCCTTGACGATGTATTCGCCATCCATGGTGAGCTTGACCCGGAGGACGCCGTGGGTGGCCGGATGCTGCGGCCCCAGGTTGAGGACAAAGGTCTCATCATGCCGCAGATGAACGGGGACGGTCATGGCATATAGTCCTTGCGAAGGGGATGGAAATCGGCATCTTCCGGCAGGAGAATGCGAATCAGGTTGGGGTGGTCCTGGAAATGGATGCCGTAGAAATCGAAGGTCTCGCGCTCGTGCCAATCGGCGGCGGGAAAAACGCCGGAGATGGTCGGCACCACGGGTTCGCTTCGGTCCACGAAGGCGCGGACCATTACCCGGCAATGCTCGCCACCCAGCCGGCTGTAGTCGTATATCACCTCGAATTGCCCCTTGTCCGGCCAGTCGACCCCGGAGACCGCCTCCAGGAAATAGCCCTCACGGTCCAGCGTGCGCGCCACGTCCACCACCTGGCCGAGCCCGCAGAGGACATCAAGGTGACAGCCGTGTCTGGCCGGGTCGACGACCAGTATCCCCTGCTCTCGCGGCGGCCCCTCCTGCCCCTCCTGCCCCTCCTCCCCTGCCGGCGGCGTGGCGGCGGAAGCCGGTGGGGGGAATATTTCGGCCAAGGCCGCCTGCGTTCGTTCCATTAGGCCCATTGCTCGCCCCCTTTCTTAGCCCGGATGGACCCGCGGCCAGCGGCGTTTTCCGGTGATTTTTTCCTCAAGCGTCATGATGCCCTCGAGCAAGGCCTCGGGGCGTGGCGGGCAGCCGGGGATGTAGACATCAACGGGAAAGAGCTTGTCCGCTCCCTCGACCACATTGTAGTTTTCCTTGACTTTGAACGGACCGCCTGATATGGCGCAGTTCCCCATGGCAATGACCCATTTGGGCTCCGGCATCTGGTCATACAGCGTCTTGACGGCTAATTCCAGCTTCTTGTTGATGGTCCCGGCCACGATCATGACATCGGATTGGCGGGGCGACGGCCGGAAGACCTCCGCGCCGAAACGGGAGATGTCGAAGCGGGAACCGCCGGTGCACATCATCTCGATGGCGCAGCAAGCCAGCCCGAAGGTCATGGGCCACAACGAATTGGCCCGGCCGAGGTTAAGCAGTTTATCGAGCTGAGCAAACTGCACTATTGACGTAGGTACGTTTTCTTCTCCCACGTGAAGACTCCTTTACGCCAGGCGTAAACGATGGCTAGTGATAGGATGGCGACGAACAACAGAATCTCGTAAAAGTCCCGCAGGCCCAATTCCGGGCTGTTGTAGGCCACGGCCACCGGAAACAGGAAAAGGACATCGACATCGAAAGCGAGGAAAATCAGGGCGTAGAGATAATAGATGATGCCGAATCGAATCCAGGCGCTGCCGATGGGCTCCATGCCGCATTCGATCAACTGACCGGTTCGGCCGGCGGCTTGCCGGGTATGGGAGGAAGGGCTGAGCAGCTTGACGATGATGATCGACCCGAACCCGAACAACAGGGCGCCGATCAAAAAGAGGGTGACGTAAATGATATTCGTGAGAACAACCTGATCCATCTTGATTCCCCCTGGCAGGAGCCACCACGTGGCATCAATCCTACTGATGCGTTTTATCAGCACATTTTATCAAGCTACTGAAAAGCAAAACCGATGTCAAGGACAATTCCAGAATTCGATTTGGAAAAAAATGCCCTGCTTTTCCGGCGGTCGCGACTCTTGCGGCCGGCAAATAATACCCGCTGTTTTCGAAAAGTGATTGACCTATTTCCCGGAAGTGTTAGTTTGGCTTTCAATTTCAATCATATATATATTCAGCTAAACTGATATCAGGCGTTTTCATGGCTATTACCTTCAGACAACTCGAAATTTTCATCGCGGTCGCCGAAACGCAGCAGGTCACCCGCGCCAGCAAGAAACTGCTGCTGACCCAGTCCGCAGTGAGCATGGCCCTGGGCGAACTGGAAAACCAGCTGGGCGGCCCGCTTTTCGACCGCCATGGCCGCAGCCTGCTCCTCAATGACCGGGGCCGCTATCTGCTGCCGCTGTCAAAAAATATCCTCCACCAGGTGGCCAATATCGAGACCGTCCTCACCGAGCAGCAGGGCGCGGTGGCCGGGGTACTCGAAATCGTTGCCAGCTCGACCATCGGCAACTATGTCCTCCCCTACCTCATCGGGGCCTTCATGCGGCTTCATCCCGAGGCGCACATCAACATGCTGGTGGTCAACACCATGACCGCGGAAAAGCTGGTGGCCGGCGGCCAGGCCGACCTGGGGTTCGTCGAGGGGGACATCAACGTCGATGCCCTGGTGGCCACCTCCTGGTTTGCGGATGAACTCGGGATCATCGTCAGCTCCAGCCACAAACTGGCCGAACGCGAGACCTTCCAGATTCCGGACGATCTCAAGGAAACCAGTTGGGTCATGCGGGAGGAGGGTTCGGGCACCGCCGAAATCTTCACCAAGAAACTGGGCCGCTACACCTCCATGCTCAAGGTGGTAACCAAGACCGGCCACACCGAGGCCATCAAAAAGGCGGTGGAAGCGGGTGTGGGCGCGGCCTGTCTGTCCATGCTGACAGTGTGCCGTGAAGCCGAGGAAGGATGGCTGAAAATCCTGCCCATCGAGGGCATCGACATGAGCCGCCAACTTTGGATCATCCAGCACAAGGATAAGATCATTACCCGTCTGATGGCCGAATTCCTGAAATTCTGCGAAATGGTGGCGGAAAACCATCTGGGCCGAGAATGCCTCTCCTCCCCCTGGAAACTGCAGTCGCTGCTGATGAAAAGCAAACTCAACCAGGAAAGCGGCCCACCCGCCGAGGCCAAAGGATAATTCGGCCGGTCGGCGGCGAGAAAGACAAAAACAAAACCGGACGGAGCCTGCGCTCTGTCCGGTTTTTTTATGCCAGCGGGGGCAAAAAGACCGAATGGCTATTGCAGAGCGGCCAGGGCCTGTTTGATCCGCTCCATGCCTCGCTCGATGGTGGTGAGCGAGGTGGCGAACGAGAAGCGGATGAAATCGTCGGCGCCGAAAGCGGCTCCGGGAACGGAGGCCACCTGGGCCTCGTCCAGGAAATAGTCGGCCAGGGCAACCGAGCCGTCGATGGCCGTCCCCTTGAACTTCTTGCCGTAATACGCGGAAAAATTCGGGAAAACGTAAAAAGCGCCCATCGGGGCCACGCAGCTTACTCCGGGTATGGATTCCAGCGATTCGACGAAAAAGGCCCGCCTGGGCAAGAAGGCTTCGCGCATCTGGTGGGGAAAATCCTGGGGCCCGGTCAGGGCGGCCAGGGCCGCATACTGCGAGGGCGCGGCCGGATTCGAGGTGGATTGGCTCTGGATCTTGTTCATGGCCCTGATCACCTCGCGCGGGCCGATGGAATAACCGATCCGCCACCCGGTCATGGCAAAGGCCTTGGAAACCCCGTTGGACAGCACCGTCTGGTCCTTCAGCCGCGGATCGGCATGGAGGATGTGCGGCACCTTCCCCTCGCCGTAATACAGCTCCTCGTACATGTCGTCGGAGACCACCAGCCACCCGCCTTCATAGGCCATTTTGGCGACCTCAGCCAGCGCTGCCAGCGAATAGACCGCTCCGGTCGGGTTCGAAGGGCTGTTGAGGACAATGGCCTTGGTCTTGCTGGTGACATATCGCGCCACCACCGCCGGGTCGATATCGAACTGCCGATCCTGCTGCAGGGGGACGATCACCGGCGTGCCTCCGGCCAACTGCACCATGGGCGGATAGGATACCCAGTAAGGCGCGGGGATGAGGACCTCGTCCCCCGGATTGAGAACCGCCTGGAATATATTGAACAGACCATGCTTGCCGCCGCAGCTGATCTGTACCTCCTCCGGCTTGTACTCCCACCCATGCTCCTGCTTCAACTTGGCGCAGACCGCCTCCCGCAACTCGGGAATGCCGGCAGCCGGCGTATAGCGGGTGCGCCCTTCCTCGATGGCCTTTTTGCCGGCGGCGCAAACATGGGCGGGCGTGGGCATGTCGGGCTCGCCCACGCTGAAATTCAGGATATCCGCACCGGCGGCCCTGAGCGCCTTTGCCTTGGCATTGACCGCAAGGGTTGGCGAGGGGGCCACTTGCAGCACACGATCCGAGAGCACAAATTTTTCAGAAAACATCCTTGACTCCTTCCACATATCCGTGAATGACAAAAAACAGTGCGCTGTAACGCTTTCGTTCAATTTTCACAAGTACAAATCCGCCGAGAGGCGAACATTTTTCGCCGATCGTCGCCGTTCACGGCGCCTTGAACACCGGGCAGGGGCGCTGGCGGTCATAATTGCGCCAGACCGGATCGTCGGCCTCGCGGTGGCAGTCGAGACAGAGCCCGATGCGCAGAATGCGCCGCAGCTCCTCGCCGTTGAACGGCCGCAGATTCGACCGGGAACCGTGCTGGAGCGGCGTGCCGTCGATGGTGACGAAGGTGTCGAGCCCCGGCGTTCGCCCCGTCTCGGTTTCCACGCCCCGATCCAGCGGATAAAACTGCCATTTCCCCTCCCGCAGGGCCACCGTGCCCTCTCCCAGGCCGATGGTCTTCGGTTCGGCGTGGCAGTCTTTGCAGGTGCGTCCCTTGGCCTGAATGGTGTGGGGATTGATCGCGGCCATGGTGAACCGGTTGAATCCCCCCTCGGAGGCGCCCTTTTCGTCGATCAGAGTCACCATGTCCTGGCAGCCGGGCGTCACCACCACCACCTTGTCGCCCCAAACCGCCAGCATCGGCTTTTCGTAGCGGATATAGGAACGCCCCTCCTCCCACCAGCCGGGCGTCTCCTTGAGGGTCAGTTTGTCGAGATGGGTCTCGCGCTTGTCCCGCTTGGCATGGCAGCCGTAGCACTGCGGCACCCAGGTGGAGTGGCAGGCCGCGCAACTCAGGCGCTGGTGGCCGGGGGCCAGGCAGGCCTGTTTGCTCGGCGGCCGCAAGGGATGCTGCTTGCCGTCGATCTTGCCGGTCAGGATGTATTGCCCGCCGTGCTCGCCGACATTGGTCAGCGGCTTGCCTTTGCGCGAGGTGCCCGGTTTGGGGTCGTGGCAGCTTTGGCAGGTGATTTCCACCTGGTCCTCGTAATGGGCGTAGCTGGTGCCATCCCCCATGATTTCGTCGCGGATGTGGCAGTCAATGCACACCATTCCCTTAGTGTGGTGGATATCCTCGGCAATCTTGAGGTAAAAGCGGTCGCCGGCCAGACGCTGCGGCGAGAGCTGCCCTTTTTCGTAGGGCGTGCCGTAGCCCTCTGCCTCGTAAATACCGGTGTACGACAAACCGATGCGGCCGGAGCGATTATGGCAGCGAATACAATTTTCCTCAGGCACCTGCTTGACCACCCTGGGGTGGAGCCGCTTTTTTTCGGCCGCCTCCTGAGCGGCGGGCGCGAGTTCGTCGGTGACCGTGTTGCGCGGCGTCTCCGGAGGCAGAATGTAGTGGCAGGCGGAACAGCCCCCGCCTTTCTCGTTGAAAAAGGCCGGCGCACCGGGCAGATCCCCCTTCTGTTTCCACAGATGGCAGGTGGCGCAGAGCTTGCGGTAATAATCGAGCGCCAACGAGGTTTCGCCGCTGGTCAGCAAGTGTTCGACCGTGATATCGGCGTCCTGGCTGTCCCGCTCGCCCCAATAATAGAGCAACGTTGCCAGAATGCCGCGGTTGGTGGCCATCAGGGAATTTTTCACCTTGTGGATATCCGCCGGGTGGCATCCCTCGACGCCGCAGGTTTTGCCCGCCCAGCGCAGATCGCCGGGATTGAGGACCATGCCTTGATGGGCCTTGTCCTTGTCGATGGCCAGCGCATCCCCCAGATGGCAGGGGGAACAGCCGACCACCTGATTGTCGTGGGCACCGTCCAGCTTTTCCTTGGTGTGGCAATTCAGGCACATCTCGACCATGCCCGCCGTGGTGACGGCCAGTTGTTCGGGACGCTTGGTGGTCTGTTCGCGGACAACGAGGTAGCCGATCAGCAGGAAACAAACCGGGACGAAAAAAACGATGGGGATGAGACTATGGGGCTTTCGGGCCATGACGCGCGCCGGTTTGCTTCGGATAGAATTGCTTTCAGCCAGGCAGGGTCAGGCCACAATAACGAAAAAAAAAAACGCCGTCAAAAGAAGTTTGCACCGCGCGCCGGCATGCTCCGGCCAACGCTCACTCCACAAATCCCTGGACCAGGGGATAGCGCCGCCCCGGACCGAAGGCCTTGCTGGTCACCTTGATGCCGAGCGGCGCCTGCTTGCGCTTGTATTCGTTGAGCTTGATCCGGCGGACAATATCCCGCACCAGGCGGACATCCACCCCACCGGCGGCAATATCGGCTATGCTCTGGTGTTCCTCGAGGTAGGCGTGCAGCACGGCGTCAAGCAGGTCGTAGGGCGGCAGGTCGTCCTGGTCGAACTGATTCGGTTTCAGCTCGGCGGTCGGCGGCCGGACGATGATCGGCTCGGGAATGATTTCCCGCTCGCGGTTGATCAGCCGGGCCAGGGCATAGACCATCCCCTTGGGGACGTCGGCGATCACGGCCAGGCCGCCGCTCATGTCGCCGTACAAGGTGCAGTAGCCCACGGCCATCTCCGATTTATTGCCGGTGGACAGCAGCAGCCGGTTGAATTTGTTGGACAGGGCCATCAGCAGATTGCCCCGGATGCGCGCCTGGATGTTCTGTTCGGTGGTGTCTTCCGCCAGGCCGGTGAACAGGGGGCCCAGGGCGGATTGATAGGCATCCATGGCGGCGGCGATCTCGATGATCTCGAAGTCGCAGCCCAGGTTCCGCGCCAGTTGCCGGGCGTCGTCGACGGATTGGCGCGAGGTGTACGGCGAGGGCATGGCCACGCAAAGCACGTTCTCCGGCCCCAGGGCCTTGCAGCCGATCACGGCGGTAACCGCCGAATCGATGCCGCCCGACAGGCCGAGCACCGCCTTGGTGTGGCCGGTCTTGTGCAGGTAGTCGCGCACCCCGAGCACCAGCGCCTTCTTCACCTCGGCGATGCTGTCCTGCAACCGTTCCCCGGTGCCGGCGCCGTGCCACTGGTCGCTGTCGACGACCAGCATGTCCTCGACGAAACCTGCGGCCGCCTTGTGCAGGGTACCGGCCGGGGTCATCGCCATGGAATGGCCGTCAAAAATCAGGCCGTCCTGGCCGCCGACCTGGTTGGCATAGAGCAGGGGCACGTTGTTCTGCCGGCAGACCTGACCGAAGACCTGCTGACGGGCCTGTAATTTGCCGTGATAATAGGGCGAGGCGGAGATATTGATCAGGCAGTCCGGAACCACCGGACCGACCACCATCCCGGCCATGGGATTGGCATGGTAGGCGGCGCTGTTCCACCAGATATCCTCGCAGATGGTCAGGCCGTAATGCAGCCCTTGCAGGGAAAAGACCGTGGTGGTGTCTCCGGGTTCGAAGTAGCGGGTCTCGTCGAACACATCGTAGGTGGGCAGCAGCTGCTTGCGGGCCCGGCAGACGATCTTGTTGCGCTCGATCACCCAGGCGGCATTGTACAGCGGCTTGCCCGGACCTTCGCGCCGTTCCAGGGCACCCACGATGCAGGCGATGCCGTCCAGCCCCTTGATCAGGTCCGCCAGGGCACGGTCGTGGGCTTCGATGAACGAGGAGCGCTCCAGCAGATCCTGGGGCGGATAGCCGCACAAGGTCAGTTCGGGAAAGATAGCCAGTTCGCATCCGGCCTGCTTCGCTTTGTCGATCCAGGCGGCGACTTGCCTGAAATTGCGCTCAAAGGCACCAATAATCGGGTTCGTCTGAACAAGGGCTATTTTCACGATGCATTGAACAGAGAGAAGAAATTCGGCTTGCTGTTTGCCGGCGGCACCTGTCGGGTGCAGCCAGCCCCGGGCGCGGGCAAGGAAAAGCCGACCAGGAGAAATGATCGCCGGCACGGGACAAGGTCTGCCCGTGCCGAGGGCAAAAAAAACCCGGCAGAGGTCTCCCGCCGGGCACGAACAACCGTTTTGAATTATTGTTTCGTGACGTTGGCAGCCGCCGGCCCCTTGGGTCCGTCAACGATTTCAAATTGTACCTTGTCCCCTTCGTTGAGGGTTTTGAAACCCGATCCTGCGATCGCAGAGTAGTGGACAAAAACATCCTTGCCAGCTTCTTGTTCGATAAAACCGAAACCCTTCGACTCGTTAAACCACTTAACCGTTCCTTTCAGCATTGCTCCCTCTTGCTCCTTGTCTTGGACTGAATGTTCCATCCCTGCGATATTCCCTGTCGCTTTCGTCGGCAACAACCGAGGGAAAATCTAACCCTCCAAAATATCGCATGTTCTACTCCTGGCGGCGAACATACCATTAATTGAGTTAAAAACAAGGAATTTGATGGCATCTTACCCGGATCGCACATTTTTTTCGTCTCGCCGGCCCGATAGTCCAATTCGCAAGCACGGGCCGCCTGCGGAGGCGCGACTCGGGTTTCCTTGCAGTGCAAGCGATTACTGCCCGCGCTGGTAGCGTTGCACGGCCCGGTTGTGGTCGGCCAGGTTGGTGGAAAAAATATGGGTGCCGTCGTTTTTCGAAACAAAATAGAGGGCATCGGATTCGACGGGATGCAAGACCGCTTCCAGGGCCGCGCGGCCCGGATTGCAGATGGGGCCGGGCGGCAGGCCGGGGATGACGTAGGTGTTGTAGGGCGTCTCCCGCTTCAGGTCCGCCTTGGTCAGGTTGCCGTTGAAATCGGCGATGCCGTAGATCACGGTCGGATCGGACTGCAAGCGCATCTTCTTGGCCAGCCGGTTGTAGAACACCCGGGCAATGAGCGGTCGCTCGACCTCCACCCCGGTTTCTTTCTCGACCACCGAGGCCAGGGTCAGGAGCTGGTGACGGTTCAATTCCAAGGATTCCGGCACGTCGAGCGCCTGCCAGACCTGCTGAAAACGGGCGACCATCATCCGGATCACCGTGGCTTCGTCGGCCTCGTTGCGCACCAGGGTGTAGGTCTCGGGAAAAAGATATCCCTCCAGGCTACCGGCCTCTATCCCCAGTTGGCGGAGAAAGGCGGCATCCTTGACCAGAGCGAGGAAGCGGGCCTGCTTGATCCAGCCGTCCTGTTCGAACACAGCGGCGATCTGGGCGGCGGTCAGGCCTTCGGGGATGGTGACACGGTGGCGGAGGGTGCGGCCCGAGGCCAGCAATTCCAAGACCTGGGGCGGGGTCAGGCCCAGGGGGATGCTGTATTCTCCAGCCTTGAGTTTGGTTCTCAGGCCGGAAAAATAGACCATGGCCAGATAGCGGATGTCGTTGTCCAGCACGCCACGGGCCGCCAGCAGGGCGCCGATGCCCCGCACCCCGGAGCCCTTGGGGATATCGACCACGACTTCGCCCTGCCCCGCCGGCGCGGGGGTAACCAGGTACGAACGGTACCAGAGCCCGATTCCCACAAGGGAAACGAGCACGGCCAGGGACAGGGCGATCAGCAGGCGGCGCATGACATGATAGGGCGGCAAACGAAACGGCCGGACAACCCGGCGACAGGGAGGTACCGCTTATCGCGGCCTTCCCTTGCCGGCCGGCGCCTTGTTAACGCCCCTCCTCGCCGGCCTGCTTGGCAGGGGCCTTGTGCTTGGGAACCTTTCCCAAGGTCAACTCGATGACATCGTCCATGTGCTTGACCGGGAAGAAGGTGATTTTCTTGCGCAGTTCCTCCGGGATCTCGACCAAGTCTTTTTGATTCTCCTCGGGAATGATCACCTTGGCGATACCGGCGCGCAGGGCCGCCAAGGCCTTGTCCTTGAGTCCGCCGATGGGCAGAACCCTGCCGCGGAGGGTCACCTCGCCGGTCATGGCGATACCGCGCTTGACGGCCTTGCCGCTGATGGCGGAGAACAGGGCGGTGGTCATGGTGATGCCGGCCGAGGGTCCGTCCTTGGGAATGGCCCCGGCCGGGACATGGATGTGGATATCGACCGCATCGAAATACTCGGGCTCGACCCCCAGCATCTTGTTGCGGCTGCGACAATAGCTGAGCGCGGCCTGGGCGGATTCCTTCATCACCTCGCCCAATTGGCCGGTCAACAGCAACTTGCCCTTGCCGGGCAGTACCGAGGTCTCGATATGCAGCAACTCGCCGCCCACCTCGGTCCAGGCCAGTCCGATCACCAGCCCGGGCTGGCCGCTGGTGTCCAGATCCTCTTCCGGCATGTACTTCGGGGGCCCCAGATATTTCTCGATGGTCTTGTCGGAGACCGCATAGGGTCCCCGGCCGCCTTCGGCCACCTTGCGGGCGATCTTGCGGCAAACCTTGCCCAGCGCCCGCTCCAGGTTGCGCACCCCGGCCTCGTGGGTGTATCTGCTGATGATGATTTCCAGGGTGGCGTCGTCGATCTTGATCTGTCCGGTCTTGATGCCGCTTTCCTTGATCTGCCGCGGCAACAGGAATTTGTTGGCGATCACCCTCTTCTCTTCCAGGGTATAGCCCGAGAGCTGGATCACCTCCATGCGGTCGAGCAGGGGGCCGGGGATGGTGTCGGTGCGGTTGGCGGTGGTGATGAACATGACCTTGGAAAGATCAAAAGGCAGGTTCATGTAATGGTCGGAAAAGGTGTTGTTCTGTTCCGGATCGAGCACCTCCAGCAGGGCCGAGGAGGGATCGCCCCGGTAGTCGTCGCCGATCTTGTCGATCTCGTCCATCATGAACACCGGGTTGTTGGTGCCCACGTTCTTAAGCCCCTGGAGAATCCGGCCCGGCATGGCGCCGATGTAGGTGCGGCGGTGCCCCCGGATTTCGGCCTCGTCCCGCATGCCGCCCAGAGACAGCCGGTAGAACTTGCGGCCCATGGCCTTGGCGATGGCCTGGCCGAGCGAGGTCTTGCCCACGCCGGGAGGACCGGCAAAGCAGATGATCGGCCCCTTGGTGTCGGCATTGAGCTTGCGCACCGACAGGTATTCGAGGATGCGCTCCTTGATCCGGTCCAGACCGTAATGGTCTTCGTCCAGCACCTCCGCCGCCACCTTGAGGTCGAGCACGTCGGTGGAGGACTGCCGCCACGGCAGGTCGAGGAACCAGTCGAGATAGGTGCGGACAATGGTCGCCTCCGAGGCGTCGGGATGCATCATCTCCAGCCGCCGCAGCTGCTTGCGCGCCTCCTTCTTGGCGTACTTCGGCATCTTCTTCTTCCGCAATTGCTTGCGCAGTTCCTCGATTTCCTGAGAATAGCCGTCCTCGTCCCCCAGCTCCCGCTTCAAGGCCTGGATCTGCTCCCGGAGGAAATACTCCCGCTGGCTGCGCGACATTTCCTCCTTAGCGTCCGACTGGATCTTGGCCTGGACCGTGGACACCTCCAACTCCTTGTGGAGCAGGTCGGCCACCAGACGCAACCGTTCGGTCGGGTCGATGGTCTCAAGTATTTTCTGCGATTCCGCGATCTTCAGCCGCAGATTGGAGCCGACCAAGTCGGCCAGGCGGCCCGGTTCCTCGATATTGTTGATGATCATCATCAGGTCCGAGGACAGCAGACCGCGCAGCGACATGATCTTCTCGGTGTGCTCGCGCACGGTCCGCATCAGGGCCTCGGTCTCGACCGTGACATCCGGGGTTTCCGGCTCCTCGATCAGGTCGATCGCCACCCGGTAGAACGGCTTCTTTTGCTGGAAGGAGCGGATTTTGGCCTTGGAAAGGGCCTGCACCAGGACCTTGAGCCGACCGTCGGGCAGCTTGAGGGTCCGCATGATCATCGACACCATGCCCACCTGGTAGAGATCCTTTTCCTCGGGATCGTCCTTGGTCGGATCCTTCTGGGTCACCAGCATCAGGAGCTTGTTGTTGCTCAAGCCGTCGTTCACGGCCTCGATCGAGCCGGGCCGGCCGACAAACAACGGGATGATCATATAGTTGAAGACCACGACATCCCGGACAGCCATCATGGGCAGGGATTCGGGGATCTCCAGATCCTGCGTCTGTTCGCCGAAATCCCCCATGCTGGTCGATAATGAATCGTCAAATTCCACGTTTCCCCTCCTTAGAGCCGCCTAACGCGGCGATGCGCACCGATGCGCCCGCTGAATTGTCCCACGACAGTAAACACAACCCCACCCGAAGTCAAGACGACGCCCCGCCCCGAGCCCGAGGAGAAAATTTCACTTGAATAATTGCCGGCCCGCCAATATACAAAGGGCTGTCATCCGTCCTTCCGACCACCCGCTTTTCTGGAGCCGATCATGCTGACCATCGGGTCGTTCTTCGATCTTGCCGACTTTCCCGACCAGGAACTTTTCGCCGACTGTCCCTATGTCTGGGTGCCGCTGAAAAAGCTGAAAGCCTATATCGCCAGCCAGACCGCCCCCACCTTTCAGCACCTCTGCATCACCGACGGGGTACCGCTGGACAGCCCCTACATCTGGTTCAACGGCCGGTTGCGCAATGCCCGCGAATGCGTCATCACCTATGGCGACGCCACCAAAGGCGGCCTTTCGGTTTGGGAAAACGGCCAGTTCCTCCAGGGCGCTTCGGTGATCATGGCCGGAGCGGTCATCCTGGGCAAGAACATCAAGATCGGCAAGGGCGTGCTGATCGAATCCGGAGCCATGGTCAAATCCCCGGCCATCATCGGCGACCAGTCGGAAATCCGCCAGGGGGCCTACCTGCGCGGCAACTGCCTGATCGGCAAGCGCTGCGTGGTGGGCCATACCACCGAGGTCAAGCACACCATCTTCCTCAACGATGCCAAGGCCGGCCATTTCGCCTACCTGGGCGATTCGATCCTCGGCAACCGCGTCAACCTCGGCGCCGGGACCAAGTGCGCGAACCTCAGGTTCTTCTCAGGCAACGTCAAGCTGAAGAACGGCGACGTCACCCTCGACACCGGGCTGAAGAAGCTGGGGGCCATCATCGGCGACGGCTCGCAGACCGGATGCAACGCCGTGACCAGTCCGGGCACCATCATGGGGCCGGACAGCCTGCTCATGCCCAATACTACCGCACCCGCCGGAGTACATCCTCGAAAAAGCGTGCTGCGCTAGAGTCCGACTGCATGGCGCGGTCCTCAAGCGGCTTGCCCTGGCCGGCGTATTCGTAGAGGGCGAAAAAGAAAGCGAACAGGATGCCGACGGTGAAAAAAATCCGGAACAACCGGTCCCAGGGCAGCCAGCCTTTGTCGGTGAGCCGCCGGAACACCACGGCGACGATATAGGTGAACCCCAGGGCATAGGGAGCGGTGAGCAGCATTTGATAGACCGTGCCGCTCACCACGGTGCCGACATCGGGGCCCAGGCGCAGATGAAAGAGCAGATAGGCCAGGGCCGTCAGAATAAATGTGATCTTTTCCCGTAGTGTACTCATATCATGAACAACAGCATTGCCTGCGTGTTTCCGGAAACCCTGCCCGCCGAGCACTTCCTGCTGCCCCTTGTACAGGTTTTCGGACAGGTTGTCCACATGCAAGCCATTGAAAACGCGCCGCCGGAGCAAAGAACCGCCACCGCGTTCATGGACCGTTGCCGGCAGCGGGGACGCCTGGCGGCGTTCACGCCCGTGCCCCTCGGGAAGCAGCGAGAGCGGTTTCTCGCCCTGGCCCGGGATATCCGCCACCGCGGCGACACGTATATCAGCCAGTTGAGCATGACCACCCTGGCCGGCCTGGGCCGCCGGGACCAGCCCGATCCGCCCCACGCGATCCTGGCCGGCCTGCTGCGCGGGGCCGATATCCGGGAACAGGAGCAAACCGAGCTGATGCTTTGGCAGTCGCGGCTGATGCTTGAATTGGGTGAGGCGTACGACATCGAGCAGGCCGAACTGAGCGACGCCCTGCAGACCATCGCCCGCAGACAGGACACCCTGTTCGCCGAGCTGTGCGAGGAAGAGGAACAGCCCTTTGCCCTGCCCGCTGCCGGACAGGACGACGGCCCGGAGGCGGACACCATCCTCCGCCATCGGCTCAAGGCCTGGACCCGGCTTTGTTTTCACGGCGGCAGGAGTGCCCCCGGGTTGCTGGTCTCCCGCCACCGGACAGCGATCGACCTGTTGCAGGAAGTCTACGAAAAAAGATGGCGGCAGAGCGCCCTGCTGCTGGCCGAGATCGCCATCCCCGTGCCGGCCGCGGACCGGGAAACGGCAGGCGCCGATGAGCCGTCCGGACGGCGGTGTCCCGACCTCGACAGGCTGCTGGCCGAGATCGCCGCCCATGGCTCCGGCCTCAAATGCTCGGCTGAGCGCGAACAGCTGTTGCGCTCGGGCCTGGAGCAATGGGCTCGGGTCACGGCCGACTCGGCGGCAGTGCCGCCGGCGGCATCGGCCGTACTGGAACTGTATTTCTTTCCCCGGGCGTCTGCGGCCCGATTGTTTTCGGAAAGTTTCGCGGATGGCGGTTCCGGTCGCCCGGACGCCGGCGAAGAGGACGAGGGTGGCGTCGTCGGCCTGCTCAGAACGGTTTGAGCAGGCCGGCACGCTTGTTCAGGAAGCTGGGGTAGCGTTCTGGATTCCCAGCGATTGCACGTATTCGAGCCATGCCCCGGAGGGCTCCTTGATTTCCACGCCCATCCGCTTGTTCAAGCCGATGGCCTCCTCCCACTTGGGCCGGACCCGGAATTTGAACGAGCGGCGTCCGCTGGTCGCCACCACGGTATAGACCTCGATGTGCTTGCCAAACCGGCTGGTCATGTCGGCCAGGCACAATCCGGCCTCGGAAATGTCCTGGACAATCCCCGAACAACATCGCATTCCATCGGACACGTCGATGGACATGTCCCTGACCGCCATCCGCGGATGTTTGCGTTTTTCTCCCATTGCACCTCCAAAAATCATTGCCGCCGCCGGAGGGCCATTACCTCACGGCCGAGACAGGCTCCGCTTGCTGCCGCCCAGCGGCGGCCGGATCATTTCGTGTTGTCTTCGCATTCCTCGCGGTAGGGATTGATCGTCATCACCGGGCAGCAGGAGGATTTCACCACCTTCTCGGCGACACTGCCGAACATGATCCGCTCGACGCCCTTGTAGCCATGCGTTCCCATGACGATCAACTGGATCTTCTTTCTGACCGCATACTTGAGGATTTCCTCGGCAATGTCGCCGGACAGGACCTTGCCGGTCACCTGCGCCACTCCGGCCTCGGTAAACATCGCCTTGTTTTCCTCGATATAGGTTTCCATCTGCTGCTGCGCCGAGGCGAACAGCTCCTCTTCCAGGTTGGGGAGATTGATGGGCGGAACGAAAAAACCGCTGTAATCCTCGAACGTTTGGGCCACGAACACCAGATAGAGTTCCGCCTTGAACGTTCCGGCCATGAAGGTCGCCGCCTGGATGATTTTGCCGGCATTGTCCGAAAAATCCACTGGAGTCAGGATACGTTTGATCGCCTGCATGCAAGACCTCCTTTATCTGAAAGAAGATGGTAGGAATTCACTTGATGCCGCCAGCTTATCTCGTTCGGGCATTTTTCACCACGAATAACTGCATCGCCCCGTCACATCCCCGATGAACGGACAAAGCTGTTGACCATGCCCCTCATCGTGCCTATACTGCCAGCCGCTTATCCGCTTGGCCGTCATCCCGCTGGCATCCGCCGCGACCGGAAAGGGTTCCCGTTGCGCCGAACGGCGGTACCACCTTGTTCATCTTGCTCTCCGGCCCCTGCCGAA
Organism: Desulfobulbus sp.; assembly: GCF_031547805.1. Taxonomy (GTDB): domain Bacteria; phylum Desulfobacterota; class Desulfobulbia; order Desulfobulbales; family Desulfobulbaceae; genus Desulfobulbus. The sequence goes on along the minus strand of NZ_JAVBRQ010000028.1, from coordinate 44,117 downwards.
CATTGCCATGGAATTCACTCCGAAATGGATTGCCTGGGAAATCACCCGCCGGTGCAATCTCAACTGCGTCCACTGCCGCTCCTCCTCCCAGCTTGAGATCGAAGGTCATCCCGACTTTTCCCTGGCCGAGGCCAAACGGATTCTGGACGATATCCACGCCTACGCCAACCCGGTCATGGTGTTGTCCGGGGGGGAACCGCTGCTGCGGCCGGACGTGTTCGACATCGCGGCCTACGGCACCGGCCTGGGCCTGCGCATGTGCCTGGCCACCAACGGCGCCCTGGTCACCGAATCCGTCTGCCGCGCCATCAAGGAGGCGGGCATCAAGATGGTGTCCCTGAGTCTCGACGGGGCCACGGCCGAGGTGCACGACAACTTCCGCAACCAGCCCGGTGCCTTTGCCGGCGTGATGGAGGCCATCCGCCTCTTCAACGAACACCGGATCGAATTCCTCGTCAATTCGTCCTTCACCAGGCGCAACAAGGCGGAGGTGCCGAAAATCTACCGGCTGGTGAAAAGCCTGGGCGCCACCGCCTGGTACCTGTTCATGATCGTGCCCACGGGCCGGGGGGAGGACATCATGGACGAGTTGATCCCGGCCGAAGAGTACGAGGACATTCTCAATTGGCACTACGACATGGAAAGGGAGGAACACGACCTCCTGGTCCGCCCCACTTGCGCCCCCCAATATTACCGCATCGTGCTCCAGCGCGCCAAGGCCGAGGGCGAGCGGTTCAAGCGGCGCTCGCTCAAATTTTCCACCGGCGGCTCCAAGGGATGCCTGGCCGGCCAGCTGATCTGCCTGATCGATGTCGACGGCAATGTCCTGCCGTGCAGCTACTTCCCCTTGTCGGCGGGCAACCTGCGGACCCAGTCGTTCCGGGAAATATGGGAACATTCGAGACTTCTTCTCGACATGCGCGACTTTGCAGGATACAAGGACCATTGTGGCCGCTGCGAATACCTTCAGGTCTGCGGCGGCTGCCGGGCCAGGGCCTATGCCATGACCGGCGACTATCTGGCCGGCGAGCCGTTTTGCGCCTACCGGCCCGGACAATGAAAGGACGCCACCGAGCCGCTAACCTCCAACCGATTATATCGCTTCAATGAACGAGACCTTTCTTCACGCCTGCCGAGGCGAACACACGGCCTACACCCCTGTCTGGTTCATGCGCCAAGCCGGCAGATATCTCCCCGAATACCAGAAAGTCCGTGGCCGGGTGAGCTTTCTCGAATTGTGCAAGACCCCGGAACTGGCCGCCGAAGTCACCCTCCAGCCGATCGATATTTTCGGCTTCGACGCCGCCATCCTCTTTTCCGACATCCTGATCCCAATGGAGGCCATGGGCCTTGGGCTCGAATTCCACGAGGGCAAGGGACCCATCTTTGCCCAACCGGTCCGCAGCCAGCAGGCGGTCGACGAATTGGTGGTGCCGGTGCCGGAGGAATCGCTGTCCTTCGTGCTGGAGACCATCCGCCTGCTGCGCAGCCGCCTGCAGGTGCCGCTCATCGGTTTCGCCGGCGCCCCCTTCACCCTGGCCACCTATCTCATCGAAGGCGGGAGCTCCAAGGTGTTTCTGCACACCAAGAAGATGATGTACCAGGAACCCCAGCTGTACCACAACCTGCTGGCCAAGATCACTGCCTGCACCAGCGCCTATCTCCAGGCCCAGGCCCGGGCCGGCGCCCAGGCCCTGCAACTGTTCGATTCCTGGGTCGGGGTGCTCGCCCCCTGCGATTACGAGGAATTCGCCCTACCCTATGTCCGCTCGATTATTTCCGACCTCCGGGCCGTGACCGATGTGCCGATCATCTATTTCGCCAATAACGGCGCCACCTTGACCAAGCTGACCACCACTGTGGGCGCGGACGTCATCGGCTTCGACTGGCGGCTGCCGATCGGTGAGGCCGTGGCCCGCGCCGGCCAGCATGCGGTGCAGGGCAACATCGATCCCCTGGCCCTTTTCCTGCCCCAGAAACGCCTGGAAGAGCGAATCAGGACCATGCTGCTCGAAGCCCGCGAGGCCCGCGGCTACATCTTCAACCTCGGCCACGGCATCCTGCCGGAGACGCCGACGGTGCAGGTGCGGATCGCGGTCGACGCCGTCCACCGGTTCAGCGGCAAACCGTAAGCGCCTCACCGGGAGGTGTCGCATGGATCGATCCGGCCCAGCCATCCCTTCGCTCGCCCAATGCATCGACTTGATGGAGCAATACGGGATGCTGCCCAACATCCGCCATCACTCGCTGGTGGTCGCCCGCCTGGCGGAACAATTGCAGGGCGGGCTTTGCGCCGTGGCTCCGGACCGCCATCAGGCCGACCGCAACCTGGTCATCAGCGGCGCCCTGCTCCACGACATCGCCAAGACCCCTTGCCTCAACAGCACCTGCGACCATGCCAAGGCCGGGGCCGACATCTGCAGGCGCCACGGCTACCCCGAAATCGCCGCCATTGTCGAGCAGCATGTGCGGCTGTGGGATTTTGACCCCGCCCGTTACGAGCAAGGCCGCTTCGATGCCCTGGAACTCGTCTACTACGCCGACAAACGGGTGCGGCATAACGTGGTGGTCCATCTCGACCAGCGGCTGGAGTACATCATCGACCATTACGGCAAGGGCAATCCCGAACGGCAGGCGCTGATCCGGGAGAACTTCGACAAATGCCTCACCCTGGAACGCCACCTTTTCCGCTGGCTGCCCTTCGGGCCCGCCGATCTGGGCCGCTTCTGAGCGGCCGCCTTTCCTTTAACCGCCACCGCCGAACCGCCGCCATGACCGCCACATCTTTCGACTGGATGGAGCATTACCCCGCCGCCGTCACCGTCTGCGATACCCAAGGAACGATCGTGGCCATGAACCGCCAGGCCATCGAGGCCTACGACCGATACGGCGGCAGGCGGCTGATCGGCACCAGCCTGTTTGCCTGCCACCCGGAGCCGGCCAACGCCGTCATCCGCGCCCAGCTCGAGCAACAGCGGGTCAACAGCTATTTTGTCGTGAAGGCGGGCGTCCGCAAGCTGGTGCATCAGGCCCCCTGGTACCATCAGGGACAGTTTGCCGGCCTGGTCGAAACGGTCACCGTCCTGCCCGAGACCATAGCCACCAAAACGCGATCCTGACCAGGACGCCGAAGCGCCGGCACCAGAACCATAGGGCAACCGTCACGCCCATGCCGAGCGAACGGTGCCGCCAACCCCAACTCCAGAGGAATCTTGCATGCGCATCGCCTTTCACGGAGCCGCCCGCAACGTCACCGGCTCCTGCCACCTGCTCGAATGCCGGGGCAAACGAATCCTGATCGACTGCGGCTTGTACCAGGGCAACCGGGAAATGGACGAGGAGAACCGGAACGATTTCGGTTTCGATCCGGCCTCGATCGACTATCTCCTGCTCACCCACGGCCATCTCGACCACTGCGGCCGCATTCCGCTGCTACACCGGCTCGGGTTCAAGGGCACGATCCTGACCACCGCCGCCACCCGCGAGCTTACCCGCCTGGTCCTGCTCGATTCGGCGAGAATCCAGGAGGAGGAGGCGCGCTACCGCAACTACAAGGCCAGCAAGCGCCGCAATCGGGAGGAGCCGGCCGAACCGCTCTACGACACCCTGGACGCCCTTAACAGCCTCGGCGCCTTTGCCGATATCGCTTCCTTCGCGCAGGCCCACCAACTCTGCCCCGGCATCAGCACCACCTTCTACGATGCCGGCCACATCCTCGGGTCGGCCTGCATCCTGGTGGAAATGGAGGAAGGGGGCCGGCAGCACCGGGTGCTGTTTTCCGGCGACCTCGGCTGCGACGGCCGGGCCATCCTCCCCGATCCCGCCCGGCCGCCCCATGCCGACACCGTGGTCATGGAATCGACCTACGGCAACCGGCTGCACAAAAGCCTGGCCCCCTCCATCGAGGAGTTCTATCAGGCCATCGCCACCACCGTCGCCAGGGACGGCAACGTGCTGGTCCCCAGCTTTGCCCTGGAGCGGACCCAGGAACTTCTGTACTATCTGCGGGAAGGGATTGAACAGGGACGGCTGCCGAGCCATCTTCGGGTTTATCTCGATTCGCCCATGGCCATATCCGCCACCCAGATCTTCCGCCGCCACCGCGAATGCTTCGACGAGGAGACCTGGGAAGTCGTGGCCGCGGGCCGCGATCCCTTCGACTTTCCCGGCCTGGAAATCGTGCGCGACACCTCCGAATCCATGGCGCTCAAGCAGGTCAAGGGCGCGGTCATCATCGCGGGATCGGGCATGTGCACCGGCGGCCGCATCCGCCATCACCTCCGCCACAACCTCTGGCGGCCCGAGGCCTCGGTGGTCTTTGTCGGCTATGCGGCCGGAGGCACCCTGGCCCGGCAGATCATCGAGGGCGCCGAAACGGTCCGGGTCCTGCACGAAGAGGTCGAGGTGAACGCCGAGATCCACACCATCGGCGGCTTTTCCGCCCATGCCGACCAGCGGGAGCTGCTTAAGTGGCACGCGCTGACCGGCACGCCGGAACGAACTTTCCTGGTCCATGGCGAGGAAATGGCCATGCAGGCCCTGGCCGGCCAGCTCACGGGCACCACGGTCGCCATGCCCCGCCTGCACCAGTCGTTTACCCTGTAGCCGGGCCAGCGGCAACCGAACCCGCCGGCCGGCATCGGCCCCGGAACTCCCCGGGGAAACCGTCTCTGCGCTTCTCTACCGGGCGGTCGGCGATGTTGCCGGCGGAACGGCCTGGGCCGGTTGCGGTGCCGGCGGGACGGCAGGCGTCGCCGGGGCCGGCGGTTGGGCGGGAGCGGGCGGCGTCGCCGGGACGGCCGGAGCCGCGGGCGTATCCGGGGCGGTCGCATCATGAATCAGCGACTTCCCCTTTTCCCACATATTTTTCGACTCCTCCTTGGTCGTATGCCAGGCCTCCTTGGATTTGTCCTCCACGGTGTCGTACAGCTCGCGGGAACCGCTCTTGGTCTTTTCCCACATGGACGAGGATTCGTCTTTCACGGTCCCCCAGGCCGAGCCGGTGGTTTCCTTGGTGGCTTCCGCCACCGACCCGGCCGCCTCCTTGACCTCCTTGCCGGCCGCGCTCCATTTGCTCTCCTGCGGATGCGTACCGGTTTCCTGATGGGAACGCGCCTCCTGATGAGCGCCGGCCTGCTGGCCCCCCGGCGCCGCCTGTTCCTCGGCCTGACCGAAAACCGGGAACGCCATTATGGCCGCGGCCCAGCCGCAACACACCATGCCCTTGATCGTCTGCATCGTTTTCATTGATTTCTCCTTCCGCTTTGCTGCGAGATTGATTTCATTTCCGGGCTTGATATGCATTATGATTGCAATTTTCAAGCGAAGAACCTATTTTCCCTCGAATATGACTGCATAAGCAGAAATATCCAGCATCCGGCCCGACCGTGTCTGTGTTTCTTCCTATGGCCCGGACCTTGCCATTGTTTCATTGATGTCCACCAAAACAGGTTGGTAATCATGCGTCGCCCATGCCTCACTGTGGCCTTCGTGGCCATGTTGTCTTTTCTACCCTGCAATCTGATCGCCGACAACAGCGAAATTGGCTCCTCGCCCTGGACCGTCCAAGAGGCGGTTCGCTACGCCCTGCGCCACAACCCCGACGCCGCCACCGCCCTGGAGCGGATCAAGGCGGCCGATGCCGACATCAAACTGGCCAGGGCCGCCTTTTACCCCCAGGTCTCGGTGGCCACCGAATACAGCCGGACCAACAACCCCATGTATTCCTTCGGCAACATCCTCAATCAGGGCATGTTCACCAACGCGATCGATTTCAACGATCCCGGCACCACCGATAACCTGCAGGCCAAGACCATGATCCAATACCGGGTCTACAACGGTGGCCGCGACCAGGCGGCGCTGAAGGCGGCCGGCGAACAGGGCCGTTCCGCGGAATTCGACCGGACCGCGGTCCGCAACCGGCTCGAATTCGAGGTGGTGCGGGCCTTCTGCACCATTGTTCAGGCCGGGGAGTCGGTCAGGGCCAGGCAATCGGCCCTCCAAGCCATCGACGCGTCGCTGGCCGTGGCCCGGGCCCGTTTCGAGGAAGGCGGCCTGCTCCGGGAGGACGTGCTCAACCTCGAGGTCCAGCAGGCACGGAGCGCGGAACAGTTGATCCAGGCCCGGCACGGCCTCCAACTGGCGCAGCGCGGTTTTTTGCACCTGTTGGGCCGCACCGGGGCGGAAGCGGCCGTCGATCCCACGGACTATCGCGAGCAGGAGATCCCGGCGGAACGCGCCTTCCGCAATCGTCCGGAACTGGCGGCCATGGCCGCCACCGTCAAGGCGCTGGAGGCCCGGATCAAGCAGGCGGAGTCGGGCCACTGGCCGACCGCCGACGTCTTCGGCAGCTATCAGGCCGACAAGGGCACGGAGTTGGACGAAGGCTCCGGCAACTCCTGGGTCACCGGGGTCCGGATGGAGTACACCCTGTTCAACGGCGGCCGGACCGCGGCCGCCACCGAGCGGGCAACGGCCCGGCTGCGGGCGGCCAGGGAAGAGGAACGCAAGCTGGAGCTGGCCTGCAGCCTGGAGATGGAACAGGCGGTCCTGGCCGTGCGGCAGGAAGAGGAACGGCTCAAGGTGACCGGCAAGATGGTGGATTCGGCGACGGAAAGCGCCCGGCTGGCCCGCCTCCGGTTCAAGGAAGGCGTGCTGCTCGCCTCCGAGCTGATCGACACGGAAAATCGCCTGATCGAATCCCAACTGAGCCACAGCCTGGCCACGGCCGCCCACAAAATAGCCATCGCCGACCTACGCCGGGCCGCCGGTCTCGGCCAATTCGACCAGAGGAACTGATTCATGGCAAGCAATCGCATGGCGCGTCCTTTCGTTGTTGTCCTGCTGCTGAGCACGCTGCCGCTGTGCTTCGCCGCATCAGGTGCCGGTGCCGAAGAACCCGCCCAGCCGGTCGAGGTCACGGTGGCGCGGGTGAGCGCGCGGGATCTCCCCGTTTCGATCGAGGTGGCCGGCACGGTCCAGGCCGCCGAGCGGGCCGCCATTGCCGCCAAGATTACCGGGACGATCACGGACATTCCGGTGGTTCTCGGTTCCACGGTGAAGGCGGGCCAACTGCTGGTGGCCATCAACGCCGGGGAAATCGCCGCCCGGCTGAACCAGGCCGAGGCCTTGCTGCACCAGGCCCGGCGCAACCTGGAGCGGGAACAGAACCTGCTGGCCAAACACGCCTCCACCCCGGAGACGGTCAAGTCCATGGCCGACCAGTTCGCCATGGCCCAGGCCGGCTACCAGGAAGCCAAGACCATGCTCGGCTATGCCGCCATCACCGCTCCCTTCGACGGGGTGGTGACCGGGAAAAACGCCCAGGCCGGCGATCTCGCCACTCCGGGGACCGTGCTGCTCCAGGTGGAGAGTCTGCGGACCTTGCAAGTCCGCTCCGCGGTGCCGGAAAGTCTGGTTCTGGGGATACGCCCCGGCGATGCACTCACGGTCCAGGTGGAGGCGGCCGGGCTGAACGTCCGGGCCACGGTGGCCGAGGTCGCGCCCGCGGTTGACCCGCAGTCGCGCACCGCGCCGGTGGTCCTCAACCTGCTTCCGAACCCCGGCCTGCGTCCCGGACAGTTCGCCCGCCTGTTCGTTGCCGGACCCGACGTTCGCACCTTGCTGGTGCCGGAGAGCGCCGTTGTCCCGAGCGGACAGCTGGACCGGGTCTTCGCGGTTGCCGACGGCCGCGCCAGCCTGCGCCTGGTGCGGACCGGCATGCGGCGCGACGGCATGGTCGAGATTCTCTCCGGCCTTGACGGCGACGAAACCGTTGCCACCGGCAACAACCGGCTGCTGATGGACGGGCAGCCGTTGCGGGTTACGCCATGAACGGGGGCCGGCATCCGGCCGAACCGGGCTTTGCCGGGCGGCTGGCAGCGGCCTTTGTCGGCTCGAAACTGACCCCGATCGGCCTGGTCGCCTCCCTGCTCCTCGGTCTGCTGGCCCTGACCCTGCTACCTCGCGAGGAAGAGCCGCAGATCAAGGTGCCGATGATCGACGTGATGGTGACCATGCCCGGCGCCTCGGCCAAGGAAGTCGAGCAACGGCTGGCCATTCCCATGGAAAAGCTGCTCTACGAGCTTCCGGGCGTCGAATACATCTACTCGACCTCCATGCCCGGCCAATGCCTGCTGATCGCCCGCTTCTACGTGGGCGAGGATTTCGAAAAGGCGATCGTCAGCCTCAACCAGAAGCTGCAGACCAACTTCGACCGGATTCCGCCCGGAGTGTCGCTGCCGCTGATCAAGCCGCACACCATCGACGATGTCCCGATCCTGGCCCTGACCTTCCATTCGGCCTCCTACGACCACTTCACCCTCCGCCGCCTGGCCGCCGAAGTGGACGATGCGGTCAAGTCGATCTTCGAAGTGGCCGAAACCAAACTGATCGGCGGCACCCGGCGGCAGTTGCGGGTCCAGTTCGACCCGCTGCTGCTGGCGGCCCGCAACCTGAGCCCGGCCGACCTGGAGCGCCGCCTGCAACAGGCCAACAGCCAGTCGCAGTCCGGCATCCTGCGTGCCGCCAATGCCGAGATTTCGGTGCAGACCGGCCTGTTTCTCCAGTCGGCTCCGGAAGCCGAACGGATCGTGGTCGGCGTGCACGGCGGGGCGCCGGTCTACCTGGGCGAAGTAGCCACGGTGACCGACGGTCCGGAAGAGCCGCGGTCCTATGTCCTCTTCGGCAGCCGGGATGGAAACCCCGAAGCGGCGGTGACCCTGTCGGTGGCCAAGCGGCCGGGCGCCAACGCTGTCCAGGTGGTCGAGACGGTTTTGCGCAAGGTGGAAAGCCTCAAGGGCTCGCTCATCCCGCCCGAGGTGACGGTGAGCGTCACCCGCGACTACGGCGCGACCGCGGCCGAAAAATCGAACGAACTGCTGCTCCACATGGGCATCGCGGTGTTCGGGGTGGCCGTGCTGATCCTTCTTTTTCTCGGCTGGCGCGAGTCGCTCATTGTCCTGCTGGCCATCCCGTCCACCCTGTCACTCACCCTGCTGCTCTTCTATCTCTACGGCTACACCCTCAACCGGATCACCCTCTTTGCCCTGATCTTTTCGATCGGCATTCTGGTGGACGACGCCATCGTCGTGGTCGAGAACATTGTCCGCCACCTGCGTCTGCAAACCAGCCGGCTGGCCTCGCTCAAGGACATCGCCGTGGCCGCGGTGATCGAGGTCGGCAACCCCACCATTCTCGCCACCTGGGCGGTGATTGCCGCCATCCTGCCCATGGCCTTTGTCGGCGGGCTGATGGGCCCCTACATGCGTCCCATTCCCATCGGTGCCTCGGCGGCCATGGTCTTTTCCCTGCTGATCGCCTTCACGGTCACGCCCTGGGCCGCCATCCGCATTCTGCGTCAGCCGGAGAACCGAGTGCAGGGGGACGACGACCACGCCCCCGACGATTGGTTCACCCGTCTCTACCATCGCATCATGGACCCGCTGCTGACCCACGGCCGCTGGCGCTTCGGCTTCTTCGCCCTGATTCTCGCCCTGCTGGCGCTTGCCTGCTCGCTGGTCCTGGTCGGCAAGGTCAAGGTGAAGATGCTGCCCTTTGACAACAAGTCCGAGTTCCAGATCATCCTCGACATGCCCGAGGGCTCGACCCTGGAGACGACCGCCCGGGTGGCCCTGGAAATGGCCAGGGAGGCGGAACGGGCACCGGAGGTGGTCAATACCCAGGTCTATGCCGGCACCGCCGCGCCCTACAACTTTAACGGCATGGTGCGCCATTACTTTCTCCGCTCCGGCCCCACCGTGGCCGACATCCAGGTCAACCTCAAGGCCAAGGGGGCGCGCGACCGCCAGAGCCACGACATCGCCAAGCGCATGCGGCCGGCCCTTGCCCGCATTGCCGAACGATACGGCGCCACCGTGGCCGTGGCGGAAGTGCCTCCCGGACCGCCGGTGCTGCAGACCCTGGTGGCCGAAATCTACGGGCCGGACGATGCCAGCCGGGTGCGGCTGGCCCGCGAGGTGAAGGACATCTTCGCCACCACCGCCGGCGTGGTCGACATCGACTGGTACCGGGAGCGGGAGCGCCACAAACTGGTGCTGACCGTGGACAAGGAAAAGGCGGCCTTGAACGGATTGTCCGAGGGCGAGATCGCCCAAGCCATGTCCATGGGGCTGTCCGGCCGCTCGGTCGACCTGTTCCACCAGCCCCGCGACAAGGAAGAAATCGACCTGGTGCTGCAACTGCCGCCGGCACAGCGGGCCAGGGTCGACAACCTGCTGGCCATCTCGCTACGGGCCGGAGGCGATCCCCACGCGCCCCTGGTGCCGCTCAGGGAGTTGGTCCGGGTGAGCGAGCAGCCGGTGGACCAGCCGATCTACCGCAAGAACCTCAAGCCGGTGATCTACGTCACCGGTGATGTGGCCGGCGCGGCCGAAAGCCCGGTCTATCCCATCCTGGCGATGAACAAGCGGCTGCACGAGCTCAACGCCGACCGATTCGGCGGCCCGAGCGGCCCGGTGGCGATCCTCAATCTCAGCCAGCCGTTTCTGGAAAGCCAACCGGCGATGAAATGGGACGGCGAATGGCACATCACCCTGGAAGTGTTCCGCGATCTGGGGCTGGCCTTCTGCGTGGTGATGGTGCTGATCTACATGCTGATGGTGGGCTGGTTCAAGGACTATGTCACGCCCCTGGTGGTGATGGCGGCCATCCCCTTTTCCCTGATCGGCATCCTGCCCGCCCACTGGGCGCTGGGCGGCTTCTTCACCGCCACCTCGATGATCGGTTTCATGGCCGGGGCGGGCATCGTGGTCCGCAACTCGATCATCCTGGTCGATTTCATCGAACTGCGCCTGAGCCACGGCCTGCCCCTGGCCCAGGCGGTGGTCGAAGCCGGCGCCATCCGGTTCCGGCCCATGCTCCTGACCGCGCTGGCGGTGGTGGTCGGCGCCTCGGTGATCCTGGCCGATCCCATCTTCCAGGGGCTGGCCATTTCGTTGATGTTCGGCGAGATCGCCTCGCTGCTCATCAGCCGGATGGCGGTGCCGGTGCTGTATTTCATGGTCAAGAGCAGGATGCGACCGGCCTTGCCCGGTTGAGCCAGCCTTGCTCCCCGCCATGGGCCCGGGGCGAATGTCCGGGACCGATGCCATGCCCGCCTGGTTGTTGTTTACTTACCATCGGAGTTTGGCTATGGTGCGTGCCGGTTTGCCCCGCGGCCGGTCCTGCGGCCGGTCCCCGCCATCTTCCGTTCAACCGCCACCGCGAGAGTCCATGCAGCCCGTCGCCACCACCGCCAGAAAAAAGAAAAAACAACCCCTGCGTTTCACGGCCACCTGCGGCTTCGGCCTGGAACCCCTGGTCAGCGAGGAAATCGCCCAATGTGGCGGCGAGGCCCTCGCCACCCATCCCGGAGCGGTCAGCTGGAGCGGCAGCCTGGAGACCGGTTACCGCGCTTGCCTCTGGTCCCGCTTTGCCTCGCGCGTCCTTCTGGAGCTGGCCCGATTCGACGCCCCCACCACGGACGCCCTCTACGCCCAGGCCAGCACCATTCTTTGGGACGATCATTTCACCTGGAAATCGACCTTTGCGGTCCACACCACCCTGGTCAACGCCGCCATAAACCATAGCCAATTCGCCTCGCTCCGGGTCAAGGACGCCATTGTCGACCAGTTCCGCAAGCGTTTCGGCCGGCGGCCGGACGTGGATCCCCTGCGTCCCGACCTGCGCTTCCACCTTCATGTCCAGGGGACCGGCGCCGCGCTGTCCCTCGATCTTTCCGGCGACAGCCTCCACCGGCGCGGCTACCGGGTCGACAGCGGCGAGGCCCCCTTGAAGGAGACCCTGGCGGCCGCCATTGTCCGGCTCTCGGGCTGGCTCGACCGGGCCGGCGACGAACCGGTGCTGCTCGATCCGATGTGCGGCAGCGGCACCCTGCTCATCGAGGCGGCCCTGATGCTCAGCGACAGCGCCCCCGGCCTGCTGCGCAAGACCTTCGGATTCATGGCCTGGAACAAGCACGACCCGCAGCTTTGGGACCGGCTGGTACAGGAGGCGGTGGACCGGGAAAGCCGGGGCATGCCCGCAATCTGGCCGCAATTCATCGGCTACGACGCCGATCCCAAGGTGGTCGCCGCGGCCAGGAAGAACGTGATTGCCGCCGGCCTGCGCGAGGTGGTGGTCATCAAGCAGCGCCAACTGGCCCGGCTCAACAGCCCGGCGCCGGCCGGCTGCCTGCTGACCAACCCGCCCTACGGCGAACGGCTGTCGGAGAAGGAGGCGGTCAAATATCTCTACCGCTGCCTGGGCCGGATCTTCCGGGACCAGTTTGCCGGCTGGACCCTGGCGTTTTTCACCGCCAATCCCGATCTGGCCGAAATGACCGGCATGCAATGGCAGGAACGGCATCGGCTGTTCAACGGGCCGCTCAAGTGCCAGTTGCTGACCGGCCGGGAAAATACCCTGCAGGAGCAAGCCCTTCATCGCTGGACCCCGGCTCCCCTGCCCGCCGGCACGCCCGGCGAGGATTTCGCCAACCGGCTGATCAAAAACTGCGAGCCCCTGCTGCGGTGGGCACAGGAAGAGCAGGTCACCTGTTTTCGGGTCTACGACGCCGACATGCCGGAATACAACCTGGCCATCGATCTTTACGAGGAGTGGGTGCATGTCCAGGAATACGCGCCGCCGGCCACGGTCGATCCGGCCAAGGCGGAGCAGCGGTTCACCCAGGCCCTGCAGGTCATCCGCGCCGTCTTCGACGCACCGCGCAGCCGGCTGTTCATCAAGACCCGGAAAAAGCAGAAGGGAGCGCAGCAGTACCAGAAAAAGGAGGGAGGCGGAACGCTCCACGAGGTCCGCGAGGGGGGATGCCGCTTTCTGGTCAACTTCACCGACTATCTCGACACCGGCCTGTTTCTCGACCACCGTCTGACCAGGGAGCGGCTGGGCGCGCTTGCCCAGGGCAAGACCTTTCTCAACCTGTTCGCCTATACCGGCACGGCCACGGTTCACGCGGCCATGGGCGGGGCCACCGCCACCACCACGGTCGACATCTCGGACGCCTATCTTGCCAGGGCCCGGGCCAACCTGGCCCTCAACGGCTTCGGCGGACCGCAGCACCAGCTGATCGAGGCCGACTGCCAGGAGTGGCTGCAACGCGCCCAGGAACGGTACGGGCTGATCTTCATCGACCCGCCCACCTTCTCCAACTCCCGGCACCGCAAGCTGCTCTTCGATGTCCAGAAGGACCACCCCGCCCTGCTCCGCCTGGCCATGCAACGGCTGACCAAGGGCGGCCTGTTGCTGTTCTCCAACAATTTTCGCAAATTCGCCCTGGAGGAATCGCTGGGCCGCGATTTCGAGGTCCAAGAGATCAGCGACGAAACCATCCCCTTCGATTTCCAGCGCAACCGCCGCATCCACCGCTGCTGGGAATTCCGCCACCGCCCCTGATCCCCCCGCATTCCGAGGAGACAGACACCGTGTTCACCCATCCCACCGAGGAACTGGTCGAGATCGTCGACCGGGACAACACTCCCATCGGCGCGGTCACCCGCCGGATCATGCGCCAGCAGAACCTGATCCACCGGGCTTCCTACGTGCTGGTGTTCAATCGCCAGGGGCAGCTGTTCATCCAGAAGCGGACCCTCACCAAGGACATCTATCCGGGATACTGGGATCTGGCCGCCGGGGGCGTGGTGCAGGCCGGCGAATCCTATCTGGAGTCGGCGCAGCGGGAGCTGCGGGAGGAATTGGGCCTGGCCGGGGTCAAGCTGGCCCAGCTGTTCGACCAGTATTTCGAGGAGGAGGGCAATCGGGTGTGGGGCCGCATTTTTTCCTGCATCAGCGAGGGTCCTTTCACCCTGCAGCAGGAGGAGATCGACTATGGCCGGTTCATCGATCTCGACCGGATCGAGGTACTGAACCAAACGGAACCGGTCACCCCGGACGGCTTGGCCCTGCTCCGGCTCCTGCCGCACGACCGGAGGGGATGAGCCGCGGCGAGGAATCTGCCGCCCGTCTTGCGGGACGCGCTTATCCCTGCCAGCCTTCCCGATCCCACAACGCCCACAATTGGCCGATGCCTTCGGTGGCCAGCGCCGTCATGGCCGTAAACAGTTCGGGCCTGAAAGGGGCGCCCTCGGCGGTGGTTTGCACCTCGATCCAGCGCCCGTCGCCGCTCATGACGAAGTTGGCGTCGACATCGGCGCTCGAATCCTCGCTGTATTCCAGATCCAGCACCGGCTGACCGCCGACCACCCCGGCGCTGACCGCCGCCACCGGCAACAGCGGCGGCATGGCGACCAGCTTGCCCCGGGCCACCATCTTCCCCAGCGCCATCCGCACCGCCAGGGCCCCTCCGGTGATCGAGGCGCAGCGGGTGCCGCCGTCGGCATTGAGCACATCGCAATCGACCCGAAGGGTGTGTTCCCCCAAAAGCCGCAAGTCGACCATCATCCGCAGGGATCGGCCGATCAGGCGCTGGATCTCGTGGGTTCGGCCGGACAACCCGGAGACCGCCTCCCGCCGGCCCCGGCTATGGGTGGCGCACGGGAGCATGCCGTATTCGGCGGTGATCCAGCCCTGGCCCCGGTCCTTCAGGAAGGGCGGAACCCTCTCTTCGACGGTCACGCCGCACAGCACGTGGGTGTGGCCCATTCGGATCAGGACCGAGCCGTCGGCGTGGGGCTGGACGCCGTATTCGATGCCTACCGGCCGCAGGCTGTTGGCAAGACGATGACCGTTGCGCATGGTTTCTCCGTTGGTGAGTCGAGGCGGGGGAAGATCGCCGGCAAGGGCCGGGATTAGAGGATGACCAGGGTAATGCCGGGATTGGCGCGATTGAGGTCGCGGTGGCCGGCCAGAAAGGGAAAGCGGCGCAGCAGGTGCCTGCCGCGTTTGGAACGGCCCTCGAACTCCTCGCCGGGCACGATCTCCTTGATCCTGCCCTGCAGGCGCAAGAACTGCAGCTGGTGCTGGACCGCGGCCTTGATGGCCCCGCCGGTGCCGCTGGAGCCGTAGCCGTGGATCAGGGTGAGCGCCTTGTACCCCTGGCTGCCGGCAACGGCCACGGTCGCCTCCAGTCGGTCGAGCGCCTGCTGGACCAGCGGCATGCCCTTCTCCAGGTTGACCACCCGATGGAAGGGGCCGGTGGCGCCCATCCTGCCGGGCACGCAGGGCGCCTGGCAATAGGGACATTGGCCGAGGCCGCATTCGAGTTCGTTACCGCAGACCTCGCACAATGCCGATGCCATGGTAGGCTCCGTTCAGGCTCCTCGCATCCCCACGCCGATACTACCGGCGCCGGACCTCGATCACCTCGGGCATCTGCAAAAGGTGCTGCTGCAAGGTCTGCAAATGTTTGAGATTCACCACGTTGAGCAGCACGTCGAGCTCGGCGATGTTCTCCACCGTGGTGCGGGCGTTCAGTTCGACGATATCGGCATCGTCGGCACTGATGGCGGCGCTGATCTCGGCCAGGATGCTTTTCCGGTTCTCGGCCCGGATGCGCAACCCGGCCCGGTGCGAGGATTGCGGCGATCCGGCCCAGGAGACCTCCAGCCAGCGCTTGGGGTCGGTGGCCAGCAGGTTGTGGCAATCGGTGCGGTGGATGGAGATGCCGGTGCCGGTGGTGATGAAGCCGATGATCGGGTCGCCCGGAACCGGGTGACAGCACTGGCTCACCTTGACCAACATGCCGTCGACGCCATCGATGTCGATGGCGTTGCGCCGGGAGGCGGTGGAGCGATGTTCCCCGGCCGCGCGGTGGGCCCGCTCGACCATCTCCGCCATCCGCCTTTTTTCCTCGGCCTCGCGGAATTCCTCGGGCTGCAGGGTCCGCACCAGGTGAGGCACGGTGATGGAACCGTTGCCCACCCGCACCAGCAGCTCCTCCAGGGACTGGCAGTTGAGCTGCTTGAGCAGCAGGCGCAGGTGGCCGCTCTTGAGCAATCCGCGAAAATTGACATCGTACTTCTTCAGTTCCCGCTCGCAGATCTCGCGGCCCAGCTTGAGCGAACGCTCCTTTTCCTCCCGCCTCAGGTACTGGCGGATTCGGGTCCGGGCCCGGCTGGTCTTGACCAGTTGCAGCCAGGCACGGCGGGGGTGCTGGTTCTTCTGGGTGAGAATCTCGACGATGTCGCCGCTTTGCAACTCATGCTTGAGCTGGACGATTTGGCCGTTGACCTTGGCGCCGACGCAGGTGTCGCCGATCGCGGTGTGGATGGCATAGGCGAAATCGATCGGCGTGCTGCCCCGCGGCAGTTCCCGGACCTCGCCGGTGGGCGTCAAGGCGAAGACATCGGGCTCGAACAACTCGCCCCGCACCGACTCCATGAACTCGTTGGGATCCTCGACTTCCTGCAGGGATTGCACCAGCCGCTTCAAATCCTTGAACAACCGGGCATCGCCGCCGGTGATTTTCTGCCCTTCCTTGTAGGCCCAGTGGGCGGCCACGCCCTCCTGGGCGACCCGGTCCATCTCCTCGGTCCGGATCTGAATCTCGATGAACTGGCCCAGCGGACCGGCCACCGTGGTGTGCAACGACTGGTAATTGTTCGACTTGGGCGCGCTGATCCAGTCCTTGATCCGGCCGGGGACCGGCGTCCAGTCGGCATGGACTATGCCCAGCGCCTGGTAGCATTCCTTGACCGTGCGGACGATGATGCGGAAGGCCACCTTGTCGTAGACCCGCTCGAGCGGGATCTTTTGGGCCATCAGCTTCTTGTAGATCGAATACATGTGCTTGGGTCGGCCGATGAGCCGAACCGGCTCGATCTTGTTGGCCCGGAGCTTGGCCAGGAGGATGCCGGTCACCTCGTCGACATAGGCCTGGCGATCGTCGAGGGTGCTTTCCAGGTGGCCGGTCAGGTCGGCGTATTCCGCCGGCAGGAGATACTTGAAGGAGAGGTCCTCCAGCTCGCGCTTGATCCACTCGATCCCGATCCGGCTGGCCAGGGGCGCGTACAGGTCCATGGTCTCCCGCGCCTTAATCCGCCGTTCCTCCTCGTCGACCGCGTCGAGGTTGAGCATGTCCTGCAGGCGGTCGGCCAGCTTGACCAGCAGCACCCGGATGTCGGCGCCCATGGCCAGCAACAGCTTGCGGATGTTCTCCGCCTCGTGGGCCAGTTGGGAATTGTAGCGGACATTGGTGATCCGGCTGGCGCCATTGACGATGTTGGCGACCGTCTCGCCGAATTTCTTCTTCAGCTCGTCCTGGGTGCCGACCTGCTCCTTGATGACGCCATGGAGCAGTCCGGCGACAATAGTGTCCAGGTCGAGCTTCATCGAGGCCAGGGTCGAGGCCACGGCCAGGAGATGATCGACATACAGCTCGCCGGTCACGTAACGCTGGCCGTCGTGCCGTTCGCAGATGAATTCGTAGGCCTTGGTCAGCGGCGCCAGGTCGATCTCGGTGAGATAGGCCGAGGCGAGCGAGAGAAGTGGCTTGATATCCGACATGGCTCGCGTTGGCGGCACCGCCCGGCACCCCCGCCGGTCTGGCCGGCAGGCAGCATCCGGTGCGGCTTCGCGCTCTCCGTTTTGTGCTATCGTTTCTTGTCCATGCTCAAACGAGCGCCTGCCGGACCAGTCCGGCGATATGGTCGACCGCTTGCTCCGGCGCCAACAACTCGGTCGCCCCGGTGCGGCGTGCGCGCAGCTCCACCTTGCCCTCCTTTTCGTAGGTCTTGCCCACGGTCAGCCGGTAAGGGATGCCCAGGAGGTCGGCGTCGTTGAATTTGGAGCCGGGCCGTTCGTCCCGATCGTCATACAGAACATCGACTCCCCGGGCCTTCAACCCATTATACAAGGTCTCGGCCGCCAGGCAGAAGGTTTCGTCCTTGGGTCCGAGATTAAGCACGATGACCTGGAAGGGCGCCAGGGGCACCGGGAAGATGATGCCCTTGGCATCGTGGTTCTGTTCGATGGCCGCCGCCACCACCCGACTGACTCCGATGCCGTAACAACCCATGATAAAGGGTTTTTCCTGACCGTCGCTGTCCTGGAAGGTGGCCTCCATGGCCTCGGAATAATTGGTGCCGAGCTTGAAGATGTGGCCGACCTCGATCCCCTCCTTCAGCCGCAGGCTGCCGCCGCAGACCGGGCAACGATCGTCGACCGCGATCTGTCGCAGGTCGCCGACCACGTCGGGCTCGAAGTCGCGGCCCGGATTGACGCCGGTGCAGTGAAAGCCCTTTTCGTTGGCCCCCGTCACCGCGTCCACCATGTGCATCACCTCCTGGTCGGCCACCACCTTGATCTCCAAACCCAGCGGCCCCATGTAGCCGACCGGCAGGCGGGTCTGCTGCCAGACCTGTTCCTCGTTGAGGGACTCCACCTCGTTGGCGCCCAGCAGGTTCTTCAGCTTGACCGACTGGACCTCGCGGTCGCCGCGCACCAAGGCGGCCACCGGCTGGCCGTCCGCCAGGTAGATCATGGTCTTGATCACCTTGTCCGGATCGACCTTGAGGAATTCCGCCACCTTGTCCACCTGTTTCAACCCCGGGGTGGCCACCTTGCAGACCGCCGCCCGCGCACCTTCGGCAACCGTCTCGGTCGAGGGCGCGATGGCGGCCTTTTCGACATTGGCGGCGTAGGGGCAGGCCTCGCAGATCACCAAAGTATCCTCGCCGGTCTCGGCCAGGACCATGAACTCGTGGGAAAAGGAGCCGCCGATGGCGCCGCTGTCGGCCTCCACCGCTCTGAATTCCAAGCCGCACCGCTCGAAGATGCGGGTATAGGCCTGGCGCATGATTTCGTAGCTGCGGCCGGCGCCGGCATCGTCGACATCGAAGGAATAGGCATCCTTCATCACGAATTCGCGGCCCCGCATCAGGCCGAAGCGCGGCCGGATCTCGTCGCGGAACTTGGTCTGGATCTGGTAGAGATTGATCGGCAGCTGCCGGTAGGACTGCAGCTCCCGTCGGGCGATGTCGGTGACCACCTCCTCGTGGGTGGGTCCGAGGCAATAATCGCGGTCATGCCGATCCCGAAAGCGGAGCAATTCCGGGCCGTATTTTTTCCACCGGCCCGATTCCTGCCACAGGTCGCCGGGCTGGACCATGGGCATGAGGATTTCCTGGGCGCCGGCCCGGTTCATCTCCTCGCGGACAATCCCGACCACCTTCTGCAGGGCGAGAAACCCCAGGGGGAGGTAGGTGTACATCCCCGAGGTCAACTTGCGGATGAACCCGCCCCGCACCAGCAACTGGTGGCTGACAACCTCGGCCTCGGAAGGCGTTTCCTTGGTGGTGGGCAGTAACAACTGAGAATAACGCATATTTGATCTCCGTCCCCAGACTCACAAAATCGGTCCGACGCAGCTCTTCGTTCAAGCGTTCGCTTGCCGCTCGGCTTCCATTTTTTCCAGTTCCTCGAGAAAGACCGGCAGCAGATCCGCTTCCGGAACCTTCCTAAACAGCTGTCCTTTCTTGAAAATAATGCCCACTCCGTGGCCGCCGGCAATGCCGATGTCGGCCTCCTTGGCCTCGCCCGGCCCGTTGACCACGCAGCCCATCACCGCCACCTTGAGCGGCGAGCGCATGGTTTGCAGGTGCCGTTCCACCCGCTCGGCCAGGGTAAACAGGTCGATCCGGGTGCGGCCGCAGGTGGGGCAGGAAATCAGTTCCGGGCCACGCTCGCGAATCCGCAAGGCGCGCAGCAGCTCGAACCCGACCCGCAACTCCTCCACCGGATCGCGGGTCAGCGAAATCCGGAAGGTGTCGCCGATGCCCTCGGCCAGCAGAATCCCCAGGGCCACGCTCGACTTGACCGTGCCGGCGATCAGGCCGCCCGCCTCGGTCACTCCGAGGTGCAGGGGATAGTCGGTTCTGTCCGCCAGTTGGCGATAGCCGGCGATGGTGGTCAGGACATCCGAGGATTTGATCGAGATCTTGATCTCGTAAAAGCCGTGCTCCTCCAAAAGGCGGACATTGTCGAGCGCGCTTTCGATCAAGGCATCCGGCCGTTCCGGGGTCGGATAGCCGAATCGGGCCAAAAGCCTCTTTTCAATGGAGCCGGAGTTGACCCCCACCCGAATCGGTACCCGGTGCAACTTGGCCGCATCCACCACCCGGGCCAGCTTGTCCGGCCCTCCGAGATTGCCCGGATTGATGCGGATGCCCTGGGCGCCATGCTCCATGGCCGCCACCGCCAGCCGGGCGTCGAAATGGATATCGGCGATCAGGGGAATGGCTATTTGTTCCTTGATCGCGGTGAGGGCGCGGGCCGCGGCCATGTCCGGCACCGCCGCTCGGACGATCTCGCATCCGGCCCGTTCCAGCTCGTGAATCTGCCGAACCGTGGCCTCGACATCATCCGTCAGGGTATTGGTCATCGACTGGACGGCAATGGGAGCGCCGCCGCCGACCGCCACCGGGCCGACATGGATTTGGCGGGTTGTTCTACGTGCGATCATACCGCTTTCCGGTTCGCCTCCTGCATCGTATGCAAATTCAGCTCCGCCTCGGAAGCCCGAACATACAGGGGAATGGCCCCACCCGCCCCAACAACGGCACCGTCGGCCAGCATCCGGCCGGCGCCCAGGCCGATGCTCGCCGCCCTGGGATGGAGCGGAGCGGCATCGCCCAGCCGCGCCAGGGGATGGGCGGCCATCTCCTCCCGGCAGGCTTGCAGGCCGGGACCGACCAGCAGGGTCGGTTGCTGAATCCGCCGGGCCAGTTCCTTAGGGCTCAGGACGAGGAAGGGAGCCTCCCGGTGCCAACCCGTCTGGCGGTATCGATAAAACCCCGCGTAGATTTGCTGTTTCCTGGCATCGAGCAGACAACAGAGCGGCAGATCGTGACCAACGACCTGGGCCGCCAAGCCGTCCAGGGTGGGCACGGGCAGCAGGGGCGTCCCCAGGGCCATGGCCAGGCCCTGCGCGGCCGCCATGCCGATTCGCAAGCCGGTAAACGAGCCCGGCCCCTGGCTGACCGCCACGGCCGACAGTTCGTTCCAGTCGACCCCGGCTGCGGCCATGACCGCCGCGACCGATCCCAGCAAGCGCCTTGCGTGGGTGACTTCGGGCTGCAGGGTATATTCGGCCAGCACCTTGCCGGTCGGACCGGCACCCCGGGTCAGGGCCACGCTGCCGCAGCCGGTCGCGGTCTCGATGGCCAGGATCAGGACATCAGCCATCGTTTGACCAGCCGGAGAATGTCGTTATAGAAAACGAACACCATTAAGGTCCCCAAAATGGCGATGCCGATTTTCTGGCTGATTTCCATGGTTCGATCGCTCAAGGGCTTGCGCCGAACCGCTTCCAGGGAGAGGAAAACCAGGTGACCGCCGTCGAGCACCGGCACGGGCAGCAGGTTGAGAATGCCGAGATTGACGCTCAGCAGGCCCATGAAATAAAGCAGGTTCATCCAGCCCGCCTCCATCTGCTGCCCGGCAATCTCGGCAATCCGAATCGGTCCGCCCAACTCGCTGGCCGGGATGATCCGCTGGACCATCTTGACGATCCCCATCACCGTCAGATAGCCGAGGTTCCAGGTCTGCAACAGGGCCGCTTCGCCCGACTCGCCGATGGAGGCCGGCCTGTAGCGGATTTCGTCGCTACGGACAATGCCGAGCATGTAGCGCTCGCCCACTTCTTCGCCGAACAGGTTCTTTTCTTTCTGCAAAACCGGCTTGGCCGTGAAGGTCAACTCCTTGCCTTGTCGATCCACGACCAGGGTCACGGCTTTGCCGCCGCTGTCCTTGATCCGCTCGGACACCTTGATCCAGGAGACGGTGGGAACGGAGTCGATGGAACGGATGATGTCCCCGGGCTTCAAACCGGCCTGATCGGCCACCGAGCCGACGGAGACCTCCCCGATCCGGGTGGAATCGACCGGTTCGGGAATGCCCGCAAAAAAGAACAGGCAAAAGAAAAGCGCCACGGCAAACAACAGGTTGAAGAACGGCCCGCCGAAAACGATGCCGAACCGTTGCCATACCGCCTTGTGGGAAAAGGAGCGGTGCCGGTCTTCCGGCTGCACCTCTTCCTCACCCTGATGCTCGCCGTACATCTTGACATAGCCGCCCAGGGGAAAGGCGCTGATCAGGTATTCGGTCTCGCCCCACTGCCAGCCGACCAGCTTGTTGCCGAAGCCGAGGGAGAATTTCAGCACCCGCACCCCGAAGGCCTTGGCCAGCAGGAAATGGCCGAGCTCATGCACAAAAATCAGGACGCCGAGAACAATGATGAAAGAAAGGACAGCATTCATACCGTGCACACAATCAATCGGATGAAGAGTAGGGAAATGGAGGGCGGACGGCAACCGCTCACAGCGCGCCGATCGCCCGTTCGGCCGCCAGCCGCGCTTCCCGGTCGGCAGTCAGGATCGCCTGGAGATCCAATTCGTCGCCCTGGCCGGTTGCCTCCAAGGCGGTGGCAACGACGGTCGTGATCTGCGTGAACCCGATCCGTTTGGCAAGAAAGGCGTCCACCGCAACCTCGTTGGCGGCATTGAGCACCGCCGGCTTGACGCCACCCGCGGCCAGCGCCTCGTACGCCATCCGCAGGGCGGGAAAGCGCTGGTGGTCGGGCTGTTCAAAGGAAAGCCCGCCGCATTGCGCCAAACCAAGGCGGGACAAACCCAGCTCCAGTCGCTTGGGATAGGAGAGGGCGTAGGCGATGGGGATACGCATGTCCGGGATGCCCAGTTGGGCCACCACCGAGCCGTCCCGGTATTCGACCAGGGAATGCACGATGGATTGGGGATGCACGACCACCTCGATCCGCTCCGGTTCGACATCGAACAGCCAACGGGCCTCGATCACCTCCAGACCCTTGTTCATCAGGGTGGCCGAGTCGATGGAAATCTTGCGGCCCATGCTCCAGTTGGGGTGGGCCAGGGCCTGCTCGGGCACGGCGGCCTCCAGGGCGCGGCTGTCCCAGGTACGAAACGGCCCGCCGGAAGCGGTGAGGATGATCTTGGCCACATCCTCCCGGCGCCCGGCTTCCAGGGCCTGAAAGATGGCGCTATGCTCCGAATCGATGGGCAACAGGCGCACCTCGTGCGAGCGGACCGCATCCATGATCAGGCGGCCGGCCATCACCAGGGTTTCCTTGTTGGCCAGGCCGAGATCCTTGCCAGCCTGGATGGCGGCAAGAGCCGGCAGCAGTCCCACCGAACCGACCACCGCGGAGACGACCATCTCGGCCGATGGCAGGGAGGCGATCTGGCAATTGCCCTCGGTGCCCGTGACAATCCGGGCACGGTAGTGGGCGGGCAGCAGGGCCGCGAGGGCCGAGGCCGCATCCGCCGCTCCCACCGAAATGCATTCCGGCTCGAATTCCCTCACTTGGGCGGCCAGCAACTCGACATTGCGCCCGGCCGAAAGGCCGACGATCCTGAATTGATCGGGAAATTGCCGCACCACTTCCAGGACGTTGCAGCCGATGGAACCGGTGGAACCGAGCAAGGCCAGGGCTTTCATCACACCATACCGAAACGCAGCAGGTAATAGAGCACCGGTGCCGTGAGCAAGAGGCTGTCGAGACGGTCCAGCAGACCGCCATGCCCCAGGAGAATGGTGCCCGAATCCTTGCATCCCACCGATCGTTTGATCATCGATTCGGTCAGGTCGCCGACAATACCGATCGCCACCAGGACAACCGCCACCAACAACAGTGCGCCCGGATGGGCCGGCTGCCGAAAGATCAGATTGACGAGTTCGGCGGCCGCCACACCGGCTACCATGCCGCCCACCCCGCCCGCCACGGTTTTCTTGGGGCTGATGAGGGGAAAGAGCTTGCGTTTGCCAAAGGCCCGGCCCGCATAATAGGCCCCGGTATCCGAGCCGGCGACAATCGCCACCAACATGGTCAGCCAGAAGACGCCCTGCGGATGCTCGCGCAGCAGCACCATGTGGGCCATGCACCCCGAGACATAAACGCAGGCAAAACCGGCGTATCCGGCATACTTCAGCGAATCGTCCATGGCACCGTATCCGTGGAGCGCCAGCATCGCCAGGCCGAGCAAGCTGCACATCATCCCCGCAAGGATCATGTCGCCGTGGCCGGTCAAGGCGGCCAGGACAGGGCCGAGGCAGCAGGCGATGGTGGCCGCTTGCCGCCAGTGGCGCAGGTTTGCCAGGGTCATGCGGAAAAATTCGTGGAGCGCCAGCACGGCCCCGATCAGGATCACGGCCCAGAACAGGACGAAAGGCCCCTGAAAGAGCAGGAGGAGCCAGCCTGCGACCATGCAGATTCCGGGAATGACACGACTCATGCCGCTACTCCCCGGTCACCTGCGCCCCGGTCCGACCGAAGCGGCGTTGCCTGAGATGGAAGGTGTGGATGGCGTCCAGGAATTGCTGTTTCCTGAAATCCGGCCAGCGGATTTCGGTAAAATAGAGTTCGGCGTAGGAGGCCTGCCACAAGAGGAAATTGGACAGCCGATGCTCGCCTCCGGTGCGGATGAGGAGATCCGGATCGGGTTGCCCGGCGGTGAAAAGGTGGTCGCTGATGTCGGTCTCGGAAAGTGCGTTCCAGTCAAGGCTTCCTTCCTGGCATTTTCGCGCCATCTCCCGGATCGCGCCCACCAGTTCGCTTCTGCCGCCGTAACTGAGCGCCAGGTTCAGGGTCATGCCTCCGCAAGCACTGGTGTCGGCGATGGCCTGTCCCAGCACGGAGCGGACGTCTTCGGGCAGACGGTCCTGCTCGCCCAGGCAGCGCAGCCGGATGTCGTTGCGCAGCATGGTGCGCAACTCCGACTGCAAATAGCTTTTCAAAAGGGTCATCAAGCCGCTGACTTCGAGATTGGGCCGGTTCCAGTTCTCGGTCGAAAAGGCATAGAGGGTCAGGAATGCGACCCCGATCTCGCGGGCCACCTCCACGATCTCCCGCACCGACTCCACGCCCGCCTTGTGTCCGAACAAGCGAGGGCGGTGCCGTTCCTCGGCCCAGCGGCCGTTGCCGTCCATGATGATAGCCACATGGCGCGGCACGGGATTATGTTGATCTGGCGCATCCACGGTCACTGGGCCGCGCGATCAAACCGACATGACTTCTTTTTCTTTTCCCCCGGCAATCTCATCGACTTGGTTGATGTAGCCGTCGGTCATCTTCTGCGCCTCTTCCTGGAGTCGGAACATCTCGTCCTCGGAAATGGCCTTGTCTTTCTTCAACTTCTTCAAGGATTCGTTGGTATCGCGTCGAACATTGCGAATGGCGACCTTGTACTCCTCGCCGATTTTTTTAACCTGCTTCACCAACTCCTTGCGGCGCTCGCCGGTGAGCGGAGGAATCGTCAGCCGGACGACATTGCCGTCGCTTTGCGGGGTGAGCCCCAGACCGGAGGCCAGGATTGCCTTTTCGATGGCGGGCAACAGCTGCGGATCCCATGGCTTGATGGCAATCATGTTATTTTCAGGAATGGTCAGCGTGCCGGCCTGATCTATGGGCATCTGCGCCCCATAGGCGTTCACCTTGATCCCATCGAGCAGGGACAGGGATGCCCGTCCGGTCCTGATTTTCACCAGCTCCCGTTTCAGGGCCTCGATGCTTGATGCCATTTTATCCTTCAATTGATCGGTGAGAGCATGTGTCATAGCATCCTCGCTCCAGCAGCTTGCTGTCTTGGGAGAATAGGCCCCCGGTGGCTCCGCTCCCTGTTTCGGGTCGCGTCCGCACCTGTCGGGGAAAGTTAATTGGTAATGAGCGTGCCGACGTCCTCGCCCACGACCGCCTTGACGATATTGCCGGGCTTGGTCATGTCGAAGACAAAGATGGGCAAGTTGTTGTCACGCCCTAGGGAGATGCCCGCGGCGTCCATGATCTTGAGGTCGTCGCGTAGGACAGTGGAGTAGCTCAGGGTATGATACCTGACGGCATTGGGATCTTTTTCGGGATCTCTATCGTACACCCCGTCAACCCTGGTGGCCTTCATGATCACGTCGGCTTTGATTTCCAAAGCGCGCAGCACGGCCGCGGTGTCGGTGGTGAAGTAGGGGTTGCCGGTACCCGCCGCAAAGATGACGATCCGCTTCCGTTCCAAATGCTCGATGGCCTTGAGCCGTTCATAGGTCTCGCAGACGTTGAGCATGGTGATGGCGGACATCACCTTGGTCGGTATGCCCAGGCTTTCCAGGCCGTCCTGCACCGCAAGCGAGTTCATCACCGTGCCGAGCATGCCCATGTTGTCGGCGGAACTCCGGTCCATGCCGCTGGCAGCCCCGGCAACGCCGCGAAAGATGTTGCCGGCCCCGATCACGAGGGCCAATTCGATCTTGAGATTGTGCAGAGCCTGGATTTCCTGGGAAAGGAACTTGACCACTTCGGGACTGATCCCGTAGGCCTTTTCGCCCATCAGCGCTTCTCCGCTGATTTTCAAGAGCACGCGTTTAAATTTCATGGTACCGCCCCCTGCGACATATCCGTTTCCGGCACAGGAACGCGCTCGCTCCTGTGCCGGTATAAGGCTCCGAAGATCGATCCTGCTCTTACCCGATTTGAAACCGGGCGAATTTCTTGATCGAGATATTCTCTCCCATCTTGGCGACCAGTTCGTTTAACAGATCCTGAACGCTCAGGTCGGGATTCTTCACGTATTTTTGTTCCATCAGGCACACTTCGGCGAGGTATTTCTCGATCTTGCCCGAAACCATCTTATCGGCGATCTGCTGGGGCTTGCCGGACTCGAGCGCCTGGTTGACATAAATGTCCTTTTCCCGTTGCAGGATGTCGGCGGGAACCTCCTCACGGGTGACTGCAACCGGGTTGACGGCGGCGATATGCATGGCCACGTTTTTGGCAAACGCCTTGAAATCGTCCGTTTTGGCTACGAAATCGGTCTCGCAGCCGACTTCCACCATCACGCCTAATTTGCCGCCGGCATGGATGTAGCTTTCGATCACCCCTTCCTTGGTTTCACGGCCGGCGCGTTTGGCAGCGACCGCCAATCCCTTTTGCCGCAACAGATCGACAGCTTTCTCCATGTCACCCGCGGTTTCCGTCAAGGCCTTTTTGCAATCCATCATGCCCGCATTGGTTTTATCGCGCAGCTCTTTTACCATCTGACTTGTAATCGTCACGTTCACTCTCCTTATCCCAAAACTAATTTTCTGCAAAATTCCGGCATGGACTCGGCAATGCGGAAAAGAAGCGGCCGGGCAGTCGCCCTGCCGCCCCTCCTTTATCCGCACTATCGTACGTTTTAAGCGACGGTTTGTTATTCCTCGTCCATTTTCGCCGCCAATTCCTCGTCGAGGCCGGTGGACATGGCCGACTCCAGCTCATCGACGTTGGCCTCGGCCTCTTCGCCCCGGCGCGATTTCCCCTCCAAAACAGCCTCGGCCATCATCGAGGTGATCAGCTTGATAGCCCGAATCGCATCGTCGTTGCCGGGGATGACGAAATCCACTCCATCCGGGTCGCAGTTGGTATCGGTCAGGGCGATCACCGGAATACCGAGCTTGTTGGCCTCTCCCACCGCAATGTCTTCTTTTTTCGGATCGATGACGAACAGCACATCGGGCAGGCTGCGCATATTCTTGATACCGCCGATATTACGATCAAGTTTGACGCGCTCTTTTTCCATCTGCAACACTTCCTTTTTGGGGAAGCGATTGATCGACCCGTCGGCCTGCATGGCTTCTATCTTTTTGAGACGGTCAACGGAATGACGGATCGTCTGGAAATTGGTGAGCATGCCGCCCAACCAACGATGGTTGATGTAGAACATGCCACAACGCGAGGCTTCTTCCTGAATGATAGCCTGCCCCTGCCGCTTGGTGCAGACAAAGAGTACCGAGCCGCCGTTCGCGACCGCATCGACCATGGCCCCGTACGCTTTCCTGAACAGCTTCATGGTGATATCGAGGTTGACGATATAAATGCCGTTCCGAGGCCCGTAAATGTAGGGTTTCATTTTCGGATTCCATCGTCTGGTTTGATGCCCGAAGTGAAGTCCGGCCTCAAGCATTTGCCTCATGGTGACCATTGTCATAATTGCTCCTCTATTTTGGTTATTCCTCCATCCCTCTGCCAATCCCGTAACGGGACACCACAGGCTGTTGCAAGGGATGTGCGTAATGAGCCGGTAGCCGTTTAAGCACGCCAGCACCTGTTAAACGAACCTCTTTTCTTATCACGATAAATCATGAATTTCAAGAGTGTCCTACCGCTTGCTGTTTCAGCTCGCAGCAAAAAAACTTTGCGAGTTTAACGGACCAATTTTTTTCGGCCGCCAAGAATGGTTTCCAGCCAGTCAAAACCAAAGCGCAACAAGGCGCCATCGTCCCTGCCGATTCGGCGCCTGTCTTCCTTGGACAGCCTGAAGCGCGATACAAGATCGTGATTTTCGACGTACGAACGGAAATCGTCAATGTTGTAGCACACCATGAACGCCAGTTGTTGATACGGTCCGGCAGCACCTTCCCCTGCCCAGGGATTGGTGGCGAAGAACGCGTCGACCTCGGCCCAGAGGTCGTTGTATAGATTGCATTCGTCAAGCATCTGGTCGCGCTCCCATTGCTTGATCGAGTAACGGCGTTCTTCGAAATGTCCCTGGCAATAGGGATGATGGGTAAGAAAATAATGGATGCGGAGCGGCTGCCCGCTGCCGGGACGTTCTACCGCACGTTCGAGCGGATAAGTGCGGCAGGCAGAAGGACGATGGGTATATACGCTGCAGCCCGCTTCAGCCAGAAAAGGGCACGGATGTCGCTCATCTTCCAGCATCTTCAACTGCAATCCTGGAAAAAATGGGTGGCTACCAGCGCAAAGCCGGGTATGAGCCTGGAGAAATTCCGCCGAAGAAATGTTCAGCCGGTTCTTCAGGAAAATGACGTCATAAGGAAACAAAAGTATGTCGACATTGCAGCAACAGCTGCGATAGCAGGGCACTGCGGCATGACAATGAAACTGAAAGGTGCCGTTTGCGATCAATGTGCGATCAGGGGGCACAAGATGGTCAAAATCCATTGCGATTCGTGCAAAGATAAAAAAAGCTGGCACGAAATCATCGTACCAGCTTCATTCAAAAAGAAAATGGCTACCCGCTTACTGCTGCGTCGGCTCGGCCTTTGTACCGCCAGAGGTCTCGCTATAGTCAACCAATTCTAGAATGGCCATGGGTGCGGCATCGCCCATCCGGGTTCCGGTACGAATAATACGGGTATACCCTCCCTGGCGTTCGGCATACTGACTGCTCAGCTGATCAAAAAGCTTAGCAACAACGCTCTTCGAACGGATGTAGGCCAGTGCTTGCCGCCGCGCATGCAAATCGCCTTTCTTTCCCAGCGTAATCATTTGCTCAGCAACTCGGCGTGCCTCCTTGGCCTTCGCAACTGTGGTCACGATCCGCTCTTGATCCAAAAGCGAAGTGACCATATTCCTCAACATGGCATCACGATGCGATGAAGTACGGCCAAGTCTACGGCCAGCTTTTCTATGTCTCATGGTCTATCCTTTCGTCGTTAGCAAAAATTATCCCGGGCGAAAAAGAAAAGATTACTCTTCAGGCCTATCCTCTCTTTTTTCAGGAATTACCCAACCGTCGTACTTCATTCCCAAGGTCAAATTATGTTCCGCAAGCAGGGCTTTGATCTCATTTAATGACTTACGGCCAAAATTTTTCGTCTTGAGCATTTCTGCATCAGTTTTGGTGACAAGCTGACCAATATACTGGATTTGAGCGTTTTTCAAACAGTTGGCTGACCGAACCGACAGCTCGAGATCTTCGACGTTTTTATCCAAAAAGGGCGGATAAGCCTTACCGTCATCGTCTCCGTCAGCATTATCGGGAGCCTTGGCAATCTCTTCATTGAAATTAATGAAGATTGTCATCTGTTCTTTCAGAATCTTGGCCGCATAGGCCAATGCATTCTGGGGTTCAACGCTGCCGTCTGTCTCGATCTCCATGGTCAGACGATCGTAGTCGGTTTGCTGACCTACGCGGGACTGACTGACAACATATTGCACTCGCTTGATGGGAGAAAAAGCTGAATCTACAGGGATGACACCGATTGGTTGTCCTTCCTTCTTGTTATACTCGGCTGAAACATATCCTTTTCCCCAATGCACTTCCAACTCAGCTCGAAAAGTTGTTTCGGTGGTTATTGTACAAATAACCAATTCTGGGCTCATGACTTCGACATAGGCTCCGCCATTGATATCGCTGGCATACACCTTCCCTGGTCCGGTTTTCTCAAGAACAACCGTGCGAGCCTCTGGTCCATTCAATTTCAGCCGGACCTGTTTGAGATTGAGGATTATCTCAGCAACATCTTCATGAACACCGTCAATAGTCGTGAATTCATGCAATGCGTTATCCAGCCGAATCGAGGTAATAGCTGCACCTCTGATCGAAGATAACATAATCCGGCGAAGAGAATTACCAATAGTAGTTGCAAATCCTCTTTCCAAAGGTTGGCAGACAAATTTACCGTAGCGGCTGGTCAACGATCCTTCATCAACTTCAAGCTTCTCAGGAACGATGAGAGTATGCCAATTATTGTAAAAGGGATTTTCATCCCGTATTTCATGTGGCATGCGATACCTATAACAATAAAAGTTACTTGGAATACAACTCTACAATGAGCTGTTCCTGAATGGGCATCGTTATTTCATCACGATTCGGCAATGCGGTAACAACGCATTGAAATTTAGCTTGGTCGAGATTCAGCCAACTGGGTAAGCCTCTACGGACGGCACCTTCAAGATTATCAACGATGACAGGATTCTTCTGATTTTTAGCTTTTAAAGCAATGATATCGCCAGCATTAACCTGATAGGAAGGTATATTTACTTTCTTTCCGTTGATCGTAAACAGGTTATGCCGAACCATTTGTCTGGCCTGATCGCGGGAACTGGCAAAACCTGATCGATAAAGCGCATTGTCGAATCGACGTTCCAACATGATGAGTAAAATTTCACCGGTAACACCCTTTGCCCTATCTGCTTTTTCAAAGTACCGACGAAATTGAGCCTCTAGCATGCCGTACATTTGCTTGACTTTTTGTTTTTCCCTAAGCTGAACGGCATAATCCGAAACCTTTTTGAATCGGTTTTGGCCATGCTGTCCCGGGGCAAATGAACGTCTCTCGAATGCACATTTATCCGAATAGCAGCGGTCTCCCTTGAGAAACATCTTCAAATTTTCTCGTCTGCAAAGCCTGCAGGATGCGCCTGTATATCTAGCCAACTTTTACCTCCAATAATTGCCTTGGATCACCAACAAGACGTCAATAACAGATGAAAAGAAAGTCTACACACGCCTTCTTTTGGGAGGCTTGCAGCCGTTATGCGGCAACGGAGTGACATCGACGATGCGGGTAACATCAAGCTCTACGGTCGTCAAGGCGCGCAAAGCAGCCTCTCGGCCCGGACCGGGCCCCTTCACCCGTACCTCTACTTTTCGCAGTCCGTGTTCTTTGGCTTTGGCAACGGCATCGCTTAAAGCGTTTTGAGCAGCAAACGGTGTCGACTTTCTCGATCCCTTGAAACCAAGAACACCGGCACTTGCCCAAGACAAGGTATTCCCTTGGCGGTCGGAAATTGTGACAACAGTATTATTAAATGTCGAATAGATGAACACTATTCCTTCCGGGACATTCTTTTTGTCTTTTCTCTTAACTTTAACGTTAACTTTCCCTGCTTTAGCCATTTTTTCTCCTGATGATCCGCCTAGCAAAGGTTCAATAAAACATCAATTATTTTTTCCGAACAGCTGCCCCTCTGCGAGGACCTTTCCGAGTGCGAGCATTTGTCTTTGTTCTCTGTCCGTTGACAGGCAACCCTCTTCTGTGTCTCCGGCCCCGATAACAACCCAGGTCCATAAGGCGTTTAATATCCATGGATACCTCACGCCGTCTGTCACCTTCCACGACATATTCATTTTCGATGATAGTTCTAACCCGATTGACATCGTCAGCACTTAAATCATCACTGTTCATCTGATAAGGAAGATCTGCCTTATCAAGAATTTGGCGGGCTGTTGTCAAACCAATACCGTAAATATAGGTCAGTGCTCGATCCATGTGTTTATTGCGTGGTAAATCCACACCAGCTATGCGTGCCAAATTCGTGCTCCTTTATCGAAACTTGCTCAGGTTAGTTACAGACCCGTTCATCCTTGGCGTTGTTTATGTTTTTTATTCGCACAAGCGACTCGAACGACGCCCTTTCGTTTCAAAATTTTACATTCGCTGCATATCTTTTTAACAGATGACCGAACCTTCATAAGAACGCCTCTAACTATATTATTTGCTCTTGCCTTTTCCGCCTTTTGCCCGGAAAGTCACTCTTCCTCGTGTCAAATCGTAAGGAGAAAGCTCGACCGTTACTCTATCACCCGGCAAAATCTTTATGTAATGCATACGCATCTTGCCGGAAATATGAGCCAATACCTTGTGTCCATTGTCTAGTTCAACCTGAAACATGGCATTGGGCAGGGGTTCGATGATAGTCCCCTCAACTTCAATGGCCTCTTCTTTTGCCATAAATCTCTGCTACTCCTAGTCAATCAAACGAAGCTTTTACTAATATCGAATTAAGAATGTTTTTTCAAGCATTTTTAATTGCCACCCACAAAGCTCACACCGAAGGCTTCTGACTGAGAACTCTTGGGCCCTGGGAACAAATAGCTACTGAGTGTTCAAAATGGGCAGAAGGTTTTCGGTCGGCCGTGACCACCGTCCATTGGTCATGTAGAATTTTAACCTTTGCCCCTCCCAAATTGACCATAGGCTCAATGGCCAATACCATGCCCTCAACAATTCTTGGCGATGCTTGCCGCTGCTGATAAAAATTTGGAATTTCAGGGGGCTCATGAAGGCTGGAGCCTATACCATGGCCAACAAATTGCCGGACCACCGAAAAGCCATGCAACTCAACATGGTCCTGAATCGCACGGGAGATATCGGAAATTCTGTTGCCAATTCTGGCCTGCTCGATACCTTTCAAAAGCGCCGCCTCCGTTATCTCCATCAAAAGCGAAACTTCTGGTACGACATTTTCCACCGCAACGGTGATTGCGGCATCACCATAAAACCCTTGATAATAAACACCAAAATCAAGGGAAATAATATCACCCGATCGAAGAATCTTCTTTTTTGAAGGAATTCCGTGAACTACTTCCTCATTCACCGATGCGCATAAACTTGCGGGAAACCCCTTGTAGTTTTTAAACGCTGGTTGCGCACCATGATCACAGCAAAATGTTTCAGCAAGACGATCCAAATCGTAGGTAGATATCCCTTCCAAGACCTTTGTCTTTAAAAGTTCAAGGACTCCAGCAACAATCTGATTGGCCTGAAAAAGAATTTCTATTTCTTCAGGAGTTTTAATTGTTATCGCTTGCTCAGGTCGATTGTGCCCCACGACAGATCAATGCCTTCCTTTAATACGTCCGGATTTCATGAATCCATCGTAATTACGCATGACTAAATGGGATTCAATCTGGGCAATGGTATCAATGGCAACACCAACGACAATAAGCAAGGCTGTACCACCAAAATAAAAAGGTACATTAAGTTGCTGAATGAGCAATGTTGGCATAACGCAAACTGCACTTAAATAGACAGCACCGACAACAGTAAGTCTAACAAGGGCATGATCAAGAAATTCCGCAGTCTTTTTTCCAGGTCTTATGCCAGGAATGAAACCACCGTTCTTTTTTAAATTTTCAGCAACATCATCTGGTTTGAATGTGACAGCAGTATAGAAAAAACAAAAGAAAACAATCATGCCCACATACATGAGGTAGTAGTATACGGTTCCAGGCGACAATGCCGCTGAAAATTGTTGCACCCAATCAACATGAATAAACGAACCAATGGTTGCGGGAAACATCATGATTGATGACGCAAAAATTGGGGGAATAACGCCGGACACATTAATTTTTAGCGGCAAATGAGAAGATTGGCCACCATATACACGCCGACCTACAACTCTTTTCGCATATTGAATAGGGATACGTCTTTGCGATGTCTCGACAAAAATGATAAAACCAACCACTAAAAACATCATTGCCACAATAATTGGCA
Organism: Desulfobulbus sp.; assembly: GCF_031547805.1. GTDB lineage: Bacteria > Desulfobacterota > Desulfobulbia > Desulfobulbales > Desulfobulbaceae > Desulfobulbus. Next base: position 10,181 of record NZ_JAVBRQ010000028.1, on the reverse strand, counting down.
AGAAAATCAGTGACAACTCACCTGATTTAATTAACTCAACCGTATTGGCTACCGCAGCAGGCATCCGGGCGACAATGCCGGAAAAAATAATCATTGAAATGCCGTTGCCAATACCACGTTCTGTCATTTGCTCACCGAGCCACATAATAAAGGCTGTGCCAGATGTGAGCGTAAGTACAGTCATCAGCCGAAACTGCAAACTCGGATCAATAACGATAGGCACACCATTGGGACTTGTCATATTTTCCAGACCAGTCGCAATAAAAAAACCCTGAATCACGGAAAGAACAACCGTTCCATACCGAGTGTATTTGGTAATGGTTCTTTTGCCCGCTTCACCTTCTTTGGAAAGAGCCTCCAGTTGCGGTACAACAACGGTCAATAATTGAATAATAATCGATGCCGAAATATACGGCATGATTCCCAATGCAAAAATGGAAAAATTTTCCAGCGCACCACCGGAAAACATATTAAACATGCCAAATAGTGTGCTTGCATTTTTTTCAAAAAAAGCAGCAAGAGCATCACCATTGATACCGGGTGTGGGAATTTGCACTCCCATTCTATAGACCAAAAGCATCAAGAGAGTGAAAATCACTCTCTTGCGTAATTCCGGTATGCTGGCTGCGCTGAAAAGACCGCTCATCCGTTACTCCTCGACCGAACCACCAGCGGCGATGATTTTATCTTTGGCACCTTGACTCACCTTTTCAACTCGTACTTTGAGAGCCTTGCTGATCTCTCCGTTGGCCAGCACCTTGACCGGACCCGCTTTTTTTACATATCCAGCGGCTACCAATGTTTCGTAATCGACAACAGTACCAGCATCAAAAGCGTTAAGCTGATCCAAAGAAATCAAGGTGCAAATTTTTTTAAAAATATTGTTGAAGCCTCTTTTGGGGAGCCGCCGATGCAACGGCATCTGGCCGCCTTCAAAGCCAGCCCGGGCACTGTAACCTGACCGTGCCCTGGCACCCTTATGACCACGTGCCGCCGTTTTGCCACTGCCGCTACCTGGGCCTCGGCCAACCCGTTTCTTGGCTTTTCGAGCCCCTTCACTTGGTGCAAGATTATTTAATGTGAGCATGTGTTACTCCTCAATTTTGACAAGGTGCAGAACCTTGGACAACATCCCGCGCAACTCAGGTGTATTTTTTCGGGTCACAGTTTTATGCATTTTCGTGAGCCCGAGTCCAATGAGAGTTGAACGGATAGTTTGAGTGCTGCCTATATAGCTTTTGATTTGCGAATATGTGACTGTATCCTTCATGGCAAGTTCTTCCCGTATGAGATGTTACGCAACCAATTCATCTACTTTCTGGTTGCGTAACTTTGCAATCTGCTCGGCGGTTCTCAATTTTCTCAAGCCGTCTAAAGTTGCCTTTACCAAATTGTGCGGATTATTTGAACCAAGGCACTTGGTCAAAATATTCTGTACTCCAGCTGCTTCAAGGACCGCACGAACAGCTCCACCGGCAATCACGCCAGTTCCGTCAGAAGCCGGTTTCAACATAACACTTCCCGACTTAAACTTTCCGATTATATCATGAGGAATAGACACATCGGTTAACGAGACATTCTGCATGTCTTTACGCGCCTGTTCTATTCCTTTCCGAATTGCTTCAGGGACTTGGTTTGCCTTACCCAAACCATAGCCTACCTTGCCGTTCCCATCGCCAACAACAACGATGGCACTGAAACTAAAACGGCGACCGCCTTTAACAACCTTGGCAACTCGGTTGATATATACTATTTTTTCAACGAGTTCTTCCTGAACTCCTTCCTTTGCTCGCTTAAACTCAGCCAAGAAACACCCCCGTTCGGTTATCTAATCGATGAAAGAAGAACAATGCCTGCTAGAATTCCAGCCCACCTTCGCGAGCACCATCCGATAGCGCCTTGACTCTGCCATGATACAAATAGCCACTGCGATCAAAGACAACTTTATCGATTCCAGCAGCTTTGGCTTTTGCAGCTATGAGCAGACCAATTTTTTTGGCTCTTTCACATTTACTGTTCAACTCACTGCTATCAAAAGCCTTGTCATCGGTAGACAAGGCAGCCAAAGTTCGCCCTTGAGCGTCATCTATAAGTTGCACATAAATGTGCCTATTGCTCCGATACACACTCATCCGAGGCCGTTCAGCAGTTCCAAAGATTTTAACGCGAATTCTTTGAATTCGCTTTTTCCGTGCTGTAACTTTTGGATTTGTCTTAGCCATTCTAATTGACCACTAGTGTAAAGTTATTTTTTACCGCCAGCTTTACCAATCTTGCGGACGATGTGTTCATTTTCGTAACGAATACCCTTGCCTTTATATGGCTCAGGCTTGCGAATGCCTCTAATTTGCGCAGCCGTCAATCCGATGAGCTCTTTATCAATTCCTTGCAAGGTGATCGAATTATCTTTGTCCACAGTGGCAGAGACACCTTCGGGCAAAACATAATCAACCGCACTGGAATAGCCGACATTCAAGGACAGTGTTCGGTCAGCGACGCTTGCTCGGTAGCCAACGCCTTCAACCATCAATTTTTTGGAAAACCCTTGGTTGACTCCGGTAACCATGTTGCTCACAAGCGAACGAGTCATCCCCCAAAAAGCCATCACACGTTTACTCGTACCCTTAGGCGTACAAACGAGATGGTTATCCTCCATCTTGATCTCGATCTCAGGCCGGACAGAACGCTCAAGGACACCCTTGCTCCCCGAAATTTTGATACTTGTCCCCTGTATCTCAACCTTGACACCATTAGGAACTGGTATCGGTTGTTTACCGATTCTGGACATGCTGTTCTCCTTTCACAAAATGCAATCGTATCTCACCAGACTTCACACAGCACTTCGCCACCCACATTCAACTGACGTGCTTGCTTGTCTGTAATGACGCCTTGGGAAGTAGTTAGAATGGCGATACCAAGACCGCTCATAACTTTCGGAATCCGGTCGCTTGGCTTGTATTGACGGTGCCCCGGTTTACTCACCCGGCGCACACCACTAATTACACGCTCATTATTAGACCCATATTTCAGATCGATTTTCAATGTACCTTGAGGTCCATCATCAATGATGTGGTATTCCTCAATAAATCCTTCACTCTTCAGAACGCTGGCGACACTCACTTTCAACTTCGAAAGGGGCATTTCAACGGTGCGGAAACGAGATTTTGTGGCATTCCGTATTCTTGTCAGCATGTCTGCTAACGGATCACTCATGGACATTGAACGTTCCTCTTGCTTGGATTAACTACTGGTTACTCACAACGATCAAGCTTTACCAACTCGATTTGGTGACGCCGGTTATCTCGCCTTGGGAAGCGAGTTTGCGGAAACATAATCTACACAATCCAAATTTGCGGAAATAAGCACGAGCCCGCCCGCACAGTGGACAACGGTTGTATGCGCGTACAGAAAACTTGGGTTTACGACTCGCCTTGGCAATGAGTGATTTTTTTGCCACAGATTCCTCCTCAAAAGTAGATAACTCTACGGATATTATTTCTTTCTGAATGGCATGCCGATAGCATCCAATAACGCTTTGGCCCCATCATCGTTTTTTGCCGATGTGACAATGGTGACATTCAATCCGCGGATTTGATCAATTTTGTCATAATCGATCTCCGGAAAAATAATATGTTCAGTGACACCCATGGAAAAATTTCCTTTACCGTCAAAGCCCTTCGGAGATACACCTCGAAAGTCACGAACTCTTGGCAAGGCAATATTTATAAGCTTGGAAAGAAAATCATACATCCTTTCCTTGCGAAGCGTGACACGAGCACCTATTGGCATGCCAGCACGTAATTTAAAAGTAGCGATAGACTTTTTTGCTTTGGTCACCACTGCTTTTTGGCCAGCTATTAACGTAAGCTCTTGTGCCGCCTTCTCAACAACTTTAGGATTTTGAACCGCATCCCCTAGGCCCATATTCAAAACAATTTTTTCAATTTTAGGTATATCCATGACATTGGCTATACCCAATTGCTTTTGAAGGGATTCTTTCAACTCTTTTTCGTACTGTTCTTTAAGCGTGGCCATTATGTACTCCGTAAACAAACAAAACTATTTGCTTGCAGTTGCAATTGTTGCTTGGCACTTTTTACACACACGAACTTTTGTTCCGTCTTCCAGTAATTTTATTCCAATTCTTACTGTTTCAGCACATTCAGGACAAACAAGCATTACATTTGAAAGATGTATAGATGCTTCTTTTTCAATAATTTGTCCGGCTTGTGAAGCGGTTGCTTTTTGGTGTTTTTTTATCATGTTAATACGCTCGACAACTACACGACTCTTGTCCTTGTCGATGCGTAAAACTTTTCCCACTCTTCCTTTGTCCTTGCCGGCAATTACTTCGACCTTATCGTTTACCCGCAAGCTCGTGTGTCCCTGACGCATTATTATATGTCCTCAATCGCTCTGATGATTAAATTTCAGTTAAAGTACTTCTGGAGCAAGGGATATAATTTTCATAAATCCAAGAGAACGAAGTTCTCTTGCAATTGGTCCAAAGATGCGTGTACCTATAGGTTCACCGTTATTCGCCAGTAAAACTGCAGCATTCTCGTCAAATTTAACGCTTGTATCCTCGGGGCGCTTGATCGACTTAACGGTACGAACAACTACAGCGTTCAGTACGTCGCCTTTTTTCACCTTGGCGTGTGGTATCGCTTCTTTAACAGTGACAACGATAATGTCACCAATACTGGCGTACCGCTTCCTGGTTCCTCCCAAGACTCGAATGCAGAGCACTTTTTTGGCACCGGAGTTATCGGCAACATTTAAAACAGTTTCTGTCTGGATCATGACCTCACCCGATTATCGACTCGAATCGACACTTAAGCAGTTCGTTTGTTCATAAGCCACATTAAGCGGCGCGTTCAATAATGTTACGCACAAGCCATCTTTTTCTTTTTGATAATGGACGGCATTCTTCTATTAGAACCAAATCACCAATCTGACATTGGTTCGTGGCGTCATGAGCCATATATCTTACCTGTCGTCGAATATATTTCCCGTAAAGTTTATGCGGTATCTTTCGTTCGACAACCACGACAACGCTCTTATCCATCTTATTACTGACAACAAAGCCTTGTCGTGTTTTCTTTACTTGTTCGCTCATTTTTTCATCCAAGAACAATGATTGAAGTTAGGCAACTATTTATTTTTATTATCGGCTAGCAAGGTTTGAATGCGAGCTATATCCTTTCGCAACAAGCTAAGCTTGGCAGGATTTTCAAGCCGACGAATACCATGCTGAAAACGCAATTTAAAGAGATCTTCACGCAATTCAGCATTTTTTTTCAAAAGATCCTCAACAGAAAGAGATCTAAGTTCTTTAACTTTCATATCGAATTACTCTTGCTGATGACTGTGGTTGGAAAAGGCAACTTAAAACTTGCCAATTTCAGTGCTTCAAGGGCCAATTCTTCGGGTACTCCTTTGATTTCATACAAAATTCTTCCCGGACGAATTGTTGCAACCCAATATTCGGGAGATCCCTTTCCTTTTCCCATACGGGTTTCGGCAGGTTTTTTGGTAATTGGTTTGTCGGGAAAAATCCGTATCCAAAGCTGCCCACCACGTTTAACCTTACGGTTGATAGCAATTCGAGCAGCTTCTATTTGCTGGGAAGTCATCCGCCCGCACCCTAAAGCTTTCAGGGCAAAATCTCCAAAGGCCAGATCAGAACCGCAATAGGCTGCTCCGCGCATTCTTCCTTTGAATTGCTTTCTATGCTTAACTTTGCGAGGACTTAACATGATTTTGAGCTCCTATAGGCTTCGCCCAATAAGACTGCACAACAGCAGATCAATTTGTTTGCGAAATTTGTTCAGCAATCGGCGTGGTGTCAGAGAGAATCTCACCCTTAAAAATCCAAACTTTGACGCCAATAATTCCATAAGTAGTTTTTGCTTCTGCGGTTCCGTAATCGATATCAGCTCGAAGAGTATGCAAAGGAACTCGCCCTTCTTTAAACCACTCGGTTCGTGACATCTCGGCACCTCCCAAACGACCAGAGCAAGAAATTTTTATCCCCTGGACCCCAAAACGAAGCGCCGAATTAATAGATTTTTTCATTGCCCGGCGAAAAGCAATACGCCTTTCAAGTTGAGTCGCGATATTTTCGGCAACTAACTGAGCGTCTGCTTCAGGACGGCGGACCTCTTGAATATCAATAAAACAAAAACGATTAAATTTTTGTTCGAGTTCCTTTTTTAATCCTTCAATCTCAGTGCCTTTTTTGCCAATAACAATTCCAGGTCGAGCAGTAAAAAGCTTGATTTTAACTTTATCGCCTGTCCGTTCAATCACAATCCTCGAAACACCGGCGTGGTATAACCTTTGTTTCAGGAATTTCCGAATAAGTTGGTCCTGATGCAAATTCTTGGCATATTCCTTGTCAGCATACCAGATGGATTCCCAAGATCGCGTAATGTTGATGCGCAGTCCGATGGGATTAACTTTTTGTCCCAAGATGTTCCTCCGTTCCCTCTACAGTTAATCTCGAAATATTCAGCGTGACAGGCTAGGCTTCGGCAACAACAACAGTAATGTGACTAGTGCGCTTAAGAATTCGTGTAGCGCGACCTTGAGCTCGTGGACTGAAGCGCTTGAGCATCGGTCCGCCATCCACAGTAATCTCTTTAACGTAAAGAGTGTCAACATCCACCGATTCCATCTGGTCGGCATTTGCAACAGCTGACTCAAGTACTTTCCGAATCATCCTGGCTGCCTTTTTAGGCATAAAACGCAAAGTGGTTACCGCTTTTTCAGCATTCATTCCTCGGACGACGTCTGCAATCAAACGTGCTTTTTGGGGAGAAATGCGAATGTATTTTGCGACGGCTTTCGTCTCCATCATTTCACTCCTGAAAGTGACTCACAGTAAAATCAAGCAGGCTTATTTACCTTTTTTATCCGAAGCATGACCATAATAGGTCCGTGTCGGTGAAAATTCGCCTAATTTATGACCAACCATATTTTCCGTTACATAGACGGGAATAAACTTATTGCCATTGTGCACAGCAAAAGTCAATCCAACCATTTCAGGCAAAATATCAGAACGACGAGACCAAGTCTTAATAACTTTACGCGACCCTGTTTCCTGAGCTTGCTCGACCTTCTTCATCAGATGATCATCGACAAATGGACCTTTCTTAATTGACCTGGCCATAATCTTCTCCTTTCACTAGCTCCGCTTGTTGACAATATCACGATCGGAAGTCTTAGGTTTCCTTGTTTTATATCCCTTGGTCGGCATACCCCAAGGCGAGCAAGGATGACGTCCACCGGAGCTTTTACCTTCGCCACCACCCATAGGATGGTCAACAGGGTTCATCGCCACGCCACGCACAGAGGGGCGAATCCCCTTCCACCGGGACCGGCCTGCTTTTCCGAGCTTTTGGCTTCCGTGTTCCGAGTTGCCGACCTGGCCAATACATGCCCTGCAATCTTTGTGAAAACGGCGGACCTCGCCAGATGGCAACTTCACAAGCACCTGATTGCCGTCTTTTGCCATTAACTGAGCTGCAGTTCCGGCAGATCGCACCAACTGAGCACCCTTTCCAATCTTCATTTCAATGTTGTGGATTACCGTACCCAAAGGAATATTGATCATGGGGAGGCAATTACCCAACTTGATATCCACTCCTGCCCCGGAGACAACCGTATCACCGACGGCCAATCCGTTTGGAGCCAATATGTATGTCTTCTCCCCGTCGGCATAGGTCAGCAAAGCAAGATTAGCCGAACGGTTGGGGTCATATTCTATGGCAGTAACCTTGGCTGGAATATCAGCCTTGTTCCGCTTCCAATCAATAATTCTGTATTTGCGCTTATGACCGCCCCCTTTGTGTCGTGCAGTAACTCTACCGTAGGCATTGCGACCGCCGGTTTTCTGCAAAGTAGCGATGAGCGCTTTTTCCGGTTCTTTATCTGACAAATAGTCTTGATGAACCGATACGTGATGGCGCTTCCCGGGTGATGTCGGCTTGTGGATTTTTATAGACATTGCAATTCCTATAATCTAATCTCGGCAGATTTAAATCAGTTCAAACTAGATCAAAGCTCATCAAGGAAATTAATTTTTCCTTCTGCAAGTGTTATATAAGCTTTTTTCCAATCACTAGTCCTACCAATGGATTTAGCCCCTACACGTTTTTGTTTGCCAGTCATGTTAGCTGTTGTCACTTTAGACACTTTCACATTGAAAAGTTTTTCAACAGCTTTTTTTATCTCAATTTTGTTTGCCTGGCCATCAACTTTGAAAACGACCTTGTTTTGCGCTTCCTGCAAAAAATTACCTTTCTCGGTCAAACAAGGGCTTTTAATAATATCGTATATCGCTTTCATGCCATCAGCCTCTCTTCTATTTTTGCAAGACTTGTCTGTACCAACATTAGCTTGGAATGTTTTAAAATATCGTAGACGTTGAGTCCCGCAACAGGTAACACCTTGAAACCGACTACGTTTCGGGCAGACAAAGAGACTTTTTCATCAACATCGCCAGTGATGATCAAGCAATTTTCAAACTGGAAATTTTTCATGATGCCAACAAAGTCTTTTGTCTTGACCTGTTGCAATTCGAAAGCATCTACAATCACAAGATTTCCTTCTTGATGCCGAGCACTCATCGCCATTTTCAGCGCAAGTCTCTTAACCTTTTTGGGCATTGTATAACTGTAATCACGAGGTTTCGGCCCAAAAACAGTGCCACCACCTCGCCAAAGAGGTGAAGTCCTACTTCCCGAGCGAGCACGGCCGGTACCCTTTTGCCGCCAAGGTTTTGCACCGCCACCACTCACTTCACCACGTGTCTTTGTGCAGGCATTTCCGCTTCGACGATTTGCACGCTGCATACAAACTACTTCGTGCAAAATTCCAGTATTCACCTCTACGCCAAAGAGCAGGTCGTTCAGTTCGATTTCGCCAACTTTTTCAGCTCGAGTATTTAAGACATCACAAACTGCCATGAGAATCTCCTTAAAAGCAGTTTTGGCGATTACGCTTTTGAATAAATATTCAGAATGCCGTTCTTAGCCCCAGGTGTTGTGCCATGGACAAGCAGAACGTTTTCCTCGGTCCTGATATCGATCACTCTCAAATTTTTTTGAGTGACCAAGTCGTTGCCCATGCGGCCTGGCAACCGCTTTCCCTTAAGCACCCTTGAAGGCCAAGCACTACATCCTATTGATCCGGGTGCGCGATGAAAATTGGAACCATGTGTCTTGCGACCGCCGGCAAAACCGTGGCGCTTGATAACACCTTGGAACCCGCGCCCCTTGCTCTTTCCCGAGACATCGACAAGATCGCCAATCGAGAATACATCGGTTAGGGTAACCTGTTGCCCGACTTCATAAGATTCAGGGTCCGAAACTCTGAATTCTTTAATATGATAATATCCCTTGCCACCGGATCGCTTAAAATGACCTGCTTCAGGCTTATTCAAACGTGACTCATTTTTTTCAATGAAGCCAACTTGAATAGCATTGTAGCCTTCCTTATTAACGGTCTTTTTCTGCAGTATCGTGCAGGGTCCGGCCTCAATGACGGTAACAGGTATGGACCGACCATTTTCGTCATACACACGGGTCATGCCAACCTTACGCCCTAATATTCCTTTTGTCTTCGGCATTTGTCTACCTGAATTCAGTTCTTAGTCACTTGGATGTTGCTATGTCAAAAGCGCAAGCTGCGTTCTTTATCCGAACATCCTTAAGGAAGCTTGATCTCCACATCGACACCTGCCGAGAGTTCAAGTTTCATAAGCGAATCAATCGTTTGCTGGGTTGGTTCTAAAATGTCCAGCAAACGGCGATGGGTACGCATTTCAAACTGCTCGCGAGATTTCTTGTCAACATGCGGAGATCTCAAGACAGTATATTTATTAATGCTGGTCGGTAACGGAATAGGTCCAACAATAGTTGCACCAGTCCGTCTGGCAGTATCAACAATTTCCTTGGTAGAAAGATCAAGCAGCTTATGATCGTATCCCTTCAGTCTGATACGAATTTTATCCGTGGGAATCATCAGAACTCCTCTTATTCGATAATATCGCTGATAACGCCAGCGCCAACGGTGCGTCCACCTTCGCGAATCGCAAAACGAAGACCAGCCTCCATCGCGATCGGGGTGATCAGCTCTCCGGTGATGTGAATATTGTCACCGGGCATGACCATCTC
>NZ_JAVBRQ010000020.1:0-192715 GCF_031547805.1 Desulfobulbus sp. | reverse complement strand
AAAGAGTGCCGGTCGAGAATTTGAAATTCGATCGCATCATCCGACAGATTGTACAACGACTGCAGGATGAGAATCTTGAACAGCAAGATGACATCGTACCCCTTCGGCCCCACATTGGATTGCCGGTCTTTGTCACGGGCCTTTTCGAGCGCCGGACGAAACATATCCCAGTCCACGGCCTGTTTGATCTTGGTAAGCGGGTCACCGTTTTTGTCGATTTTGTGTAATCGGTCCTGCAGATCAAAAAAACCGGGCTGAATCATGGCGGCTCTCCATCGGGTCAGAAGGTGACAAGGTTCTTTAAAACGATGGAAACAATGGCATATTTTCGATAAATCAACAAGTTAATAGTTTAATTCGCCGCAGATTGCTGCATCTAATTTTCAAAATACCCTTCTATTATTTCAACATGTCCTCAGGTTGCACATGCTGAAACAAACTTGGTGTCACTTCTTTGGCTTTTTTGTAATCATTTAATGCAAGGTCCTTTTGTCCAAGCTTTGCATAACAATTACCTCGATGTAAAAAGTTCATACCGTTAATAGGTTCCAGATCGATAGATTTTGAAAAATCATCTTTTGCTTTGTTGAAGTCATTTTTTGCAAGGTACATTTTTCCCCTTTTGATATAATATATGCTCTTATTGTTATTTTTATCAATGGCCTTATTCAAATTTAATATACCTGCATCTGTATTTTTCATTTTTTCAAAAAGTAAGGTTCCGAGTTTATCATATACTTCATCGTTGTTGGGATCTATTTTGATAAATGCTTCATAATCATTTTTTGATAAATCGAATTTACCCTGATTGAAATACTCTCCTGCTCTGTACAGTAGTATTTTTTTGTTTTCGTTGTTAAATTTCATCTTCGTCCCTGTTTTTGTAAGTACTTCTCCTAGCTCAATAAAGGCGCTGGTGGAGCTTCCGTCTGTGTTTTTTAGCGATGTAATTAAATCATTTTCTGCTTTTTTGTACTCTTTTAGTTCTTTGTAACACCGTGCTCTTTCAATATAATGATATCCTTTTGGTTTAATGTGGATTGCGTTCGAGTAATCCTTTATGGCTAAATCAAATTTATTCATTTTTCTTAATAAAAATCCTCTTCTAGATAAATATTCATCATTTTCATTGTTTAATTCAATGGCTCGAGTGAAACAGCGCCTTGCTTGTTCTTTGTCGCCTCTTGAAAAGTATATTTCGCCAAGCTGATACCATGATCTATTATGCTTTGGATCAAGTGACAAGATTTCGTTGAATTGTTTTTCTGCCTTTTCTATTTGCCCAAGTTGCAAGTTATCATTCGCAAGTATTTCCAGCTGTTCTAGCTTGTCAATATTATGTATCTGTTGTTCTCTCATTCCATATTTTTCAACAAATATACGTGATTCTTCAATCATTGGGCCATATATAGCGGAAAGTTGCATGTCCTCAATTGCTTTTTCACGGTTACCAATGCTTTCTAGACTTAGTCCCCTGTAATAATATGCTTCGCCTACTGAAGAGTTCATATCGATTAGTTTACTTAAAACAGTAATAGCCATATCGTATCGTTGCTGCATGAATAATGATTTACCAAATATCAATATATATTTTTCATTTTCTGGATTTTTGCTAACAGCTGCTCCATAATAATTTGACGAGCTATCAAAATTATATTCTAAATTTTCTGCAATTTGCCCAGCTAGAAAATAGAGAGAGCCATTTTCAGGATCACGGTTAAGAAGGCTGGCCACGCAATCACGGGCTTTTTCTTTCATTTTCCGATAATAAAACCCCTCGCAATCTTTTAAGTTATATAAGGAATTTTCATCTAAAGACTGTTTGATCGTTTTTTTCCTTTCGCTCTGAAAATCTACAATCTGATCACTTTGTTTTTCATCAGCTTGTGACGTGAGTTCCTCATTAATATTTTTTTGAGTAATTTTTTCTGTTTTTTTGCTCATATATTTATCAAGAAATTCAATGGAAGCTTTTCTATATTTTTTGTCTTCTTTGAGAATTAACATATCTTCAATAGCACCATCAATATCGCCAATTTTATATTTTGCATTCGCTCGTTGATAACGGGACAAGGAGTATTCTTGATCAAGCGACAATGATTTTGTGTAGTTATCTATAGCGATATTATATTTTTCTTTAAAAAAAAGTATGTTTCCAATTGTGTAATAATAAAAGCTTTTGTGCGAATTATCACTTTTTTGCTCAATTATTTTTATAAAATTATTAATTCCACCGTCTATATCGTTATATTTATCTATTTTTAGCGATCCTAAATTGGCCAATGCAAATTTTGATTTTTTGTTAAGTGTCAATAAAATATTTAATTCTTTTTCAGCACTATCTTCCTTGTTCAAAATAAATAACAGTGAAATTTTCGCTTCAATGTACTTCTCCTCAGAAGGATTGTTTTTAACTAGACTTTCTATAGAAGTAAGTGCTTGCTGGTAATTATTTTCACGAATACTCAAAAGTGCTTCATAGTATGCGGGAAGGCTTGATTTAGGAAAATCAACTTTTAACCGCTGAACTCCTTTTTGAATTATACTTAGTGTTTCTTGGTCGATGTTTCCATTTCCAATACCTCGTGCTTTGACTATAAACATGCTAGGAACAACTCTAGACGTCAAAACATCAAATACTATTGAAAAAACAGCGCTCCCTTTTGGTGAATCATAGAAACATTTCTTCCAAAAATCCTGATATTCATTTTCTTTTCCAAACCATTGCGGCGCCAAGTAATACATCTTTCCATAATACGGAGTAAGCCAATAATTATCGGCCTGGATTGCTCTGCTAAACCAATTTTCCATCACTTCACGCGGGTACCCTTTCAGCAGGCACACAGTGATCATTTCTGAGGCACTATACGGGTCTTGCGGCTCTAGTTCGTAAGATTTTTCAAAATCAGCTTGAGCCAGTGCAAGGAATTTTTTCATATCTTGCCATTGCTTTTCTGTTACTTTTCTCGCTAATTCATTTCCTCTCGATTCTGATGCTTTCCGTAAATAATAATTTCCTCTTATAGAAAATGAGAAATGTGAGTTTGTATTCGCATTGCACCATTCATTTAATAGATCTTCATCATTTAATGATGAGAACTTTTTGTACAGTTTTTCGCTTGTACGAAAGCCATCGTCTGTTAATTTTTTTGAAACAAGATTTTCACGTAAAATTAAGTCAGCTTGTGAAAATGATTTTTTTTCAATTAAATTGAGAATTTTGTTGTATATTTCATTTGGCGATTGTGATTTGTTTTCAGCGTAACATATTTGTGTAATAAAAAGCATGAAACATGCAATAAATAGTATGATTATCCTTTTCATATTTTCTCCTCGCAAAATTATTGGTTATTTTGAATCAAATGCTGTTTTAGCTGAATTAGTAGGTGGAATCGGTGGGGTTTCGCAATATGTTGCCTGGATCCGTGACGCCCTCGGCTAGACCTCCTTTTTAGGTCTGTCGAGGGCGGCTATCCGCCTTGTTGGCTGATACTGGTGTTTTTCAACCGAACGCAAAGGTCACTTTGGCGTCTCAATCATTGAAAAAATGCCGGCTGCAGCGCAACTGCAACCGCCGGCCGGTGGTGACCAGCCGTCGGAGCAGATACTTCAATTTCTGGATCACGGTTCTGAACCGTCGGCGTTTGGCCGAATGCCTCGCCGGTGGGTATTGTTGCGTTGCTTCGGTGTGCAAAGAAAGGCTCTGAGTGAAAAATTTCTTTTTCTACATTGAGCCACATGCTTCTTGGTCAGATTTTGCCTTGCAAATTACGCTATGTCTGGTTTGAGCGTATGAAGTCTCGTGAGAAAAAGTAAAGCGAAATTTCTGATGTGCGTTGGTTGAATTATAGCAAATTACTTGTGGCGGTAAAAAAGAATTTCGAAAAAACGCTTATGAGCTTGATGTCACCAATGGGCGTCGGTTTGGTACAAAAGATAAATTGAAGTGACAAGGACACCGGTTTCATCGGGGCTTGTGGGCCATGGCCCGTCACTTCGGCTTTGTGCCCCGATTATGTCGGCCGTACCGGGCAAAGACCAAGGACAAGGTGGAACGTTTCAGCCGGTACCTGCGGTACAGTTTTTACATACCGCTCACCTCGCGGCTTTCCCAAGCGGGCTTGCAGCTCGATGCGGCGACGGCCAACGCGGAAGTGCGGAAGTGGCTTGCCGAGGTGGCCAACAGCCGAGTGCATGGCGAGACCGGCCAACGGCCCGATGAAGCATTGATCATCGAGCGTGGATCACTCCAGCCTCTGCTGCCCCGATTGACGGTGGACACAACCGCGGTTGTGCCGGATGCCCTCCCCCCTGTGGCCGGTGGAATCGCTGCAGCGGTCGCCCCAGGTGTACGAAGCCCTGTTTCTGGAAGAGGCGCCATGCTGAGTCCACACGAGCGGATCCAGATCCTTTGCGACCAGTTGAAGATCCAGGCCATTCAGGGATGCTACCCCGATCTGGCCGAGACAGCGGCTGCCAGCGAGACCAGTTATATCGATTACCTGGAAGAGATCCTCAAAGCGGAACAGGCCATGCGCCAAGGACGGTCTCGCCACACACTGGCCAAACTGGCCGGATTCCCTGCCATCAAGACGCTTGAGGAGTATGATTTCGATTTCGCCACCGGTGCTCCTCGGCAGCGGTTGCTTGACCTGGAGCGGAAGGAAAATGTGGTCTTGCTGGGGCCGAGTGGAACCGGCAAGACGCACCTGGCGATTGCCTTGGGCTATCGGGCGACACAAACCGGGGTCAAGGTCCGATTCATCTCGGCGGCCGACCTGATGCTGCATCTGGAAAGTGCCCAGCGCCAGGGACGCTACCAAAGAGGTCCTGCGGCGGAGCGTGCTTGGCCCGAGATTGTTGATCATCGATGAGATCGGCTACCTGCCGTTCAGCGACACCCAGGCCAATCTCTTTTTCCAGGTGATCGCCAAACGCTATGAATCCAGCTCGGTGATTTTGACCTCGAACCTGAGCTTTGATGAACGGGAGCAGGCTTTCGGCGGCAACACCGCCCTGACCTCGGCCATGCTCGGCCGGCTGTTGCACCATGCCCATGTGGTCCAGATCAGTGGCGACAGCTATCGACTCAAGGAGAAATGCAGAGCCGGGGTGCTTGGGCAACAACTCAACGCTGTACAAATGGAAAACTGAACCAGGCGGTGGGTCAATTCTTGTTTGCCGAACAGACGACAAACTGGGTCATTTTTCCCTTGCCGATGATATGAAGGAGTAGGGGCTGAGCCCCGAGCAGCAGCAGGAGGCGATGAGGCAGCTCAATGAGGCCATGCAGCAGATGCAGAAGGCGAAACAGCCGGTCAAATAGACCAAATACGGACAACGGCCCCGAAGGAACACTCTTTCGGGGCCGTTTTTTTATCTTTGCAGGATCGTATCCTTGAGGTACCCGGTGTCGTCCTTGGTCGGGTAATCGAGAATGTAGTGCAGGCCGCGCGATTCCTTGCGCAAGCTGGCGCTTTGGACGATCAGGTCGGCGATCACCGCCAGGTTGCGCAGTTCGACCAGATCCGGGGTGAGCAGGTAGTCGTAGAAATGTTCCTTGATTTCCGCCAGCATGAAACTCAGCCTGGTCTGGATCAGATCGAGCCTTTTTTTTCGTCTGACAATCCCAACATAATCCCACATTAGTTGCCGCAGTTGGTCCCAGTTGTGCTTGATCAGGATGGATTCATCCAGCACCGCGGCGCCGCCGGTACGCCAGGGCTCCACCTCGATGCGGGGCGGCTTGGCCGTGGTTTCTATGGCTCCTTTGAACCAAAGAGCCGCCCGGTGGGCAAAAACCACGGCTTCGAGCAACGAGTTGGAGGCAAGTCGATTGGCGCCATGCAGGCCGGTGCAGGCGGTTTCGCCCAGGGCCAATAGATTGGTAATCGAGCTGCGGCCCCACTCGTCCACCATCACCCCGCCGCACATGTAATGGGCCGCCGGCACCACCGGGATGGGTTTCTTGGTGAGATCCACCCCGTATTTTTTGCAGATGCCATAAATGTTGGGAAATCGTTTCATGAGAAACGGCGCGGGCTTGTGGGTGATGTCGAGGAACACGCAATCCGTGCCCGTGGCCTTCATTTCCGCGTCGATGCCGCGCGCTACCGCGTCGCGAGTGGCCAGGTCGCCGCGGTCGTCGTATTTTTTCATGAAGGCCTGACCCTGCTGATTGATCAGGATGCCGCCCTCGCCCCGGACTGCCTCGGAAATAAGGAAATTTTTTGCCTCCCGGTTAAAAAAGCAGGTGGGATGGAATTGGATGAATTCCATGTTGGCCACTTTGGCGCCGGCTCGATAGGCCATGGCCACGCCGTCGCCGGTGGCGATATCCGGGTTGGTGGTGTAGAGATAGACCTTGCCACAGCCGCCGGTACAGAGCACGGTTACGCCGGCGGGGTAGGCCTCGACCTCGCCGCTTGTCCGGTCCAGAACATAGGCGCCGAGGCAGCGGTCGCCGTTGTTCCGCTCCCGCCCTTGCGCTTTTGATTCGATCAAAAGATCGATGGCCAGGTGATTTTCCAGGACCTTGATACTGGGTGTCGCCGCGATCTGCTCAAGCAGGGCCCGCTCGATTTCCTTGCCGGTGAGATCCGAAGCGTGGGCTACCCGTCGCGCCGAGTGGCCGCCTTCCATTCCCAAGTCAAACCCTTCGCCATTCTTGCCTTTCTGGAAGCATACCCCCAATTCGACCAGTTCCCGCACCCGGTCCGGCCCTTCGCTGGCGACAATCCGGACCACGTCTTGGTTGCAGAGACCATCGCCGGACACCAGGGTGTCGTCGATGTGCGCCTCAATCGAATCCTCCACCGAAAGGACCGCTGCCACGCCGCCCTGGGCCAGGTTGGTGGCGGTGTCCGCCTTATTTTTCTTGGTAACCAGGGTCACCCGGGCAAAGGGTGCCACTTTGAGCGCAAAGGAAAGCCCTGAAACGCCGCTGCCAATGATCAGCACATCGCTGTATTCCGCCATAACCTGCGAGTCCCGGACCATGTTTCACGTGAAACATGGGTAAATGTGGTTGAAGAAAAAGAGAAAGGTTCTCTGGGCAGCGAGAGTATAGTATACTCCCCGAATGTTTCATCAACAAAGCATCATCGGGGTATATTTCTAGTGGATACGCGAATCATTGCTC
Organism: Desulfobulbus sp.; assembly: GCF_031547805.1. GTDB lineage: Bacteria > Desulfobacterota > Desulfobulbia > Desulfobulbales > Desulfobulbaceae > Desulfobulbus. The sequence goes on along the minus strand of NZ_JAVBRQ010000020.1, from coordinate 185,574 downwards.
TGGCGAACCAGAAGGGCGGGGTCGGCAAGACCACCACGGCCTTGAATCTGGCCGCCGTTCTGGCCGCAAAGGGCAAAAAGGTGCTGCTGGTCGATTCCGACCCCCAGGGCAACGCCTCCAGTGGCTTGGGGGTGCGGGCGACCAGCGGTGACAAGAACATTTATAATTGCTACATCGGCGCCAAAGAGGCTGCCGATTGCATCATGCCAGCCAAACAGAAGAATCTATCCGTGCTGCCGGGCTCCATCGATCTGGTCGGGGTCGAGGTCGAACTGGTCAACCAGGAGAGCCGGGAAAAGCGTTTGAAGTCGGTGCTCCGCTCGGTCATGGACCGATTTCACTATGTGCTCATCGATTGTCCACCCTCACTTGGACTGATCACCATCAACAGTTTGACCGCCGCCGATTCGGTGCTGATCCCGCTGCAATGCGAATATTTCGCTTTAGAGGGCCTGGCCCTGCTGGTGCAGACCATCCGCAAGGTGAAAAAGAACCTCAACCGGGAATTGTACATCGAAGGTCTACTGCTGACCATGTACGACCGCCGCAACCGCCTGACCCACTCCGTGGCTAGCGAGATCCAGAATCACTTCGGCGAGCAAGTCTATCGGACGGTGATCCCGCGGAACGTGCGGCTGAGCGAGAGTCCGAGCCATGGCCAGACCATCCTCGAATACGATGCGGCCAGCAGCGGCGCCAAGGCCTATCAACAACTGGGCACGGAATTTCTTAAGCGAGCCAACCGGGTGAGGGGATAGCATGGCGAAAAATGTTTTGGGGCGTGGCGTGGGAGCCTTGCTACCGGAAGAGAGTCTGGAAGGGGATGATCGTTTTTTTATGTGTGATATCGAAAAGATATCTGCAAATCCCCAGCAGCCGCGCAGCCATTTCGATGCCGAAAAGTTGCAGCAATTGGCCGATTCCATTCGCGAAAAGGGCGTGATTCAGCCGCTGTTGGTCAGCCGCAGCAACGAGAATCGCTACGTTTTGATCGCCGGTGAGCGGCGGTTGCGCGCCGCCAAACTGGCGGGCCGCGACGAGGTGCCGGTGGTGGTGATGGATCGGGGCGGCGACCGGGAAAGCCTGGAGCTGGCGCTGATCGAGAACATCCAGCGCCACGATCTCAATCCCATTGAAGAGGCCCTGGCCTATAGCCGCCTGATGGAGGAATTCCATCTTACGCAGGAAGAGGTCGCCCGCAAGGTAGGGAGGCAACGGTCGACCATCACCAATGTCCTGCGGCTGCTGCACTTGCCGGATGCGGTGCAGCAGGATGTGGTTGCGGGGGCGATCAGCGAAGGCCATGCCCGGGTACTGCTGCGGCTCAAGGATCAGCCGGAACGCCTGAAGGAGGTGCGCGACCGGATCGTCCACCAGGGACTATCGGTGCGGGCCGCCGAACGACTGTGCGCCGCCCGCCCCGCGGAACCGGCGGCAGGAAAGACCGAGGCCGCGCAACCCGATGGCGAGCTGTCGCCCACGCATTGCGCCACTCTGGTCAATCAGCTGACCAACCAGTTGCACACCAAGGTGCGGATCGTCCAACAGGGCGGGCGGGGACGGCTTGAGATCGAGTACTACTCCCGCGACGATCTCGACCGGCTGGTCGGCCTGCTGGCCGGTTAAGGGACGGCCATGTCGACGGCCGAGTCACCGGTTGGCGCGCACAAGGGACGGCGGACCTCTGTCCGCCGCATTCGCCGGGTGCCGCTGCTCCTGCTGCTGGTCTTCCTGCTTCTATTCTTCATCGGGATCGCGGTGGACGAACCGGCCCGGGTGCTGGAGCAGGCACGGTCCGTGTGCCTGCCCTGCATCGGCATCGGCTGAGCATGGAACGGCTGCGTTTCTGGATCCAGACCCTGTGGCTCTTCCTCAGTAACGGCTACTGGGCTTTTCCGGTGAGCGGTACCCTCTATCAAGGGCCGCTAAAGGTGCTCTGCTCGCCCGGACTCAACTGCTACTCCTGCCCCGCAGCCACCACCTTCTGCCCGATCGGCAGCCTGCAGCAGTTGCTGCTGGGGGCGCGGCTTGCGCTTCAGAGCGGCCACGCCTACCTGGGCACTTATGTCCTGGGGTGCATGGGGCTGTTCGGCACCGCCTTTGGCCGGCTGATCTGCGGCTGGGCCTGTCCCTTCGGTTTGATGCAGGAAATGCTGCACCGGATTCCGTCGCCCAAGCTGGGGGTCCCCGCATGGCTTGGCTGGGGCAAATACCTGGTGCTGCTGGTGTTGGTCGTTGTCCTGCCCTTGACCGTGGTCGACGATTTCGGTCTGGGGCTCCCCTGGTTCTGCAAATTCCTGTGCCCAGCCGGCACCCTGGAGGCCGGCATTCCCATGGTGCTGCTGATGCCGGATCTGCGCTCGGCCGTGGGTGTCTTGTATCTGTACAAGCTCAGCCTGCTGGCGCTGGTTTTGCTGTGGTCCATCGCCTCATTCCGCCCCTTTTGCCGCAGCCTGTGCCCACTGGGCGCTTTTTACGGGCTGTTCAACCGGGTCAGCCTGATTCGGTTGAAATTTAATGCGGATAACTGTACAAAGTGTGGGGCTTGTCACCGGATCTGCCCCGTTGACATCCGGGTCGAGCAATCGCCGAACAGCGGCGAATGCATCCGTTGCCTGCGCTGCTGCACCGAGGCTTGTCAATACGACGCGCTTTCCGTGGAGATAGCGGGGCATGTCTGGCGGACACGGCCTGCCCCCTTCGATCAACCCGCGCGCTGAACGGCTGTGCATGAACACGCGAACTTTCCTGCCAGCATGCGCCCTCTCTGTCCTGTTGCTGGCCCGAACGGTCATGGCAGGGGAGATGGTGGCCATAGCCGGCGACGACATCAATATGCGCTCCGGTCCGGGTACCGGGCAAGAAGTCCTGTGGAAGCTGGACTCGGGCTTTCCGCTTGAAGTGGTCGGCACCAAGGGTGAATGGCTCCAGGTCCGGGATTTCGAGGGCAGCAGCGGCTGGGTGCATAAAAAGACGACGCAGAAAGGCCAATTTGCAATCGTCAAGGCCAACAAGGGGACCGACGGACAAATCAATGTCCGCAAGGAGCCCGACCTGAATGCCGACATCGTCGCCAAAGCCGGCTACGGCGTGGTGTTCAAGGTGCTGCAGAAGCAGGGCGGATGGGGCAAGGTCGAGCATGGCCAGGGAGTGACCGGGTGGGTGGACGGCCGCCTGCTCTGGGGCCTGTAGGGGAAGAAAACCAGGGAAGTTCACCGCTTTTTCGCCGGCCGCCTGTGCCGGTCCTTTCGCTTTGCGCCGTTTCCGCACTGCAGGGTTGCGAGGCATTACACCACATGTACGACGTAACCCGATCATTGCCCATGATTCCCGACAAGCAACGCATCAGGCTCAGATTCGAGCAGGCCGCGGCCACCTACGAGCAGCAGGCCACGGTGCAATCGAGGGTGGCGAACCGGCTGCTTAATTTGCTGGCCGAGACAGTTGCCGGCTTCAAGCCCGCCGATGTGCTGGAGATCGGCTGCTGCACCGGGCTTTTGACCGAAAAAACCCTGAGCCGCTTTCCGGGGATCGACCATTTCACCCTCTGCGACCTGGTCGCCTCCTTCGAGCAGCCGGTCTGCCGACGGATCGGCACCCATGTCGAGAAAATCACCTTCCTGGCCGGCGACATCGAAATCCTGCCGCTTCCCGACCGTTACGACCTGGTCCTGTCCTCCTCGACCCTGCACTGGGTGCACGACCTACCGGGCTTGTGCGACAAGCTGCATCGGCACCTCTATCCCGAGGGGCTGTTCGCTTTTTCCCTGTACGGCAAGGAGAATTTGCACGAGATTCGTGAGATCGCCGGCATGGGCCTGGCCTATCGCAGCCTGGAACAGCTGCAAACCGTGGTTGGCGAGCGCTTCCAGATTCTGGCCGTCGAAGAGACCCGGGAAACCCTGTGGTATCCGACCCCGATCGCGGTACTCCAGCACCTGCGGGCCACCGGCGTCAACTCGATCGGCCAGCAGGCGTGGACCCGGCGCCAGGTCGCGGACTTTGCCGCCCGCTACCAGGACCGGTTTGCCGGGGAACAGGGGGTCCGCCTCACCTATCATCCCATGTTCATCGTGGCCCGGCCCCGGTGAGGGCGAGTTGGACAGCCGAAAAGCCTGCTTGACGGAGAACCCGAACATGACACCCCCGCATCGCACCATCGCCGTGGGCGGCATCGACACCGATGTCGGCAAATCCTACGTCACCGGCCTGCTGGCCCGACATCTGGTCCAACTTGGACATACGGTCACGACCCTCAAGTTGGTTCAGACCGGCTGCCAGGAAATATCGGACGATATTGTCCTCCATCGCCGGCTGATGGAACAGCCGCTCACCGAATTCGACCGCAACGGGACTACCTGTCCCTATCTCTTTCCCTTTCCCGCCTCTCCCCGTCTGGCCGCGCGGATGGCCGGCGCCTCCATCGACCTGTCGGAGCTGGACCGGGCCATGTCCACCTTGCAGGGCCATTTTGACTGGCTGCTGGTGGAAGGGGCAGGGGGGCTGATGGTGCCGCTCGATGGCCGATGCCGGCTCCTCGATTACTATGCCGCCCGCAAACTCCCCCTGGTGCTGGTTACCTCGCCGCGGCTGGGTTCGATCAATCACACCAGCCTCAGCCTGGAAGCGATCAAGGCCAGGGGCATTCGCCTGCTGGGCACGGTCTACAACCTGTTTGGCGATCATCCCCGGGAGATCGTGCAGGATACGCTGGCAGAAATCCGCCAGTCCCTGGCCGACTACGCTCTGCCCGAGACCGTGGTGATCGTGCCCGATATCCGGGAAAGCAAGACCGCCGGCTGGGCGCCTCTGCTGGCTCCCCTGGATTGACCTCGCTCGTACGCCCCAAATACGCGCCGCTCTCGGTGCCTTTTCACCCCTTGGCCACCCGCCGCGACCTCGATTGACCGCTGTTCCTTCCCCCATACCGTCCCGAGTCTTCAGCCTTCGCCATTCCTTGACCAAGGTGGCTTGATTGCGGCCCACTCCTTTGCCTTGCTCGCCCGGCCACGGGCTTTGTCATTTTAACCGGTTAGCAAGCAAGAACGCAAAAAAGCGCGAATCAAGAGATTTCGCTGTGCGAATTGTGCAAATAAAAAGGCGAACGATGGGCGACAAAAAACGGGAACGTGCTTGCTCCTCGTCAAGGCATCGATTCATTTCGGTGCCGAATTTATCAAAATTACCTATGGGATAAGCTGTGAGATGCAAGCGTGGCCCCGGGTTTGGCGCTACCGCATGAAAAGGCCACGAATTTGCGAGGGCAATTGTGCAAAATGTGCGAAAAAAGAAAAAAGTTGCGAACGACATCATTCTTTTCTACAGAGAGCCATGCTATTCGGTTGCCTGAAAGTTGGCCAGCAAAATAGATAGATAGTACGAATGGATTCTCGCCCGCGCGGGCTGGGCGCGGGACCGCAGCACGTGGCCGCTTGTGCAACCTTTGGGAGATTCAACACTCTGAGAAAGGAGGCCAGTATGGCGAAAGTCGGTGTGTATGTCTGTCACTGCGGTTCGAACATTGCCGGCGTCATCGACGTGGAGGCGGTCCGCGCGTTCGCGGAAACCTTGCCCGAAGTCGCGGTCGCCCGCAAGGATCTGTTCATGTGCTCGGATTCCGGGCAGGAGATGGTCAAGAAAGACATCCGCGACGGCCTGGTCGACCGGGTGGTGGTGGCCGCCTGCACCCCGCGCACCCATGAGCCGATTTTCCGTGCCGCCGTCGAAAAGGCGGGACTGAACAAGTACCTGTTCGAGATGGCCAACATCCGCGACCAGGGCAGCTGGGTTCACAGCCACGACCACGAGGGCGCCACCGAAAAGGCCAAGAAAGTGGTGGCTTCGGCGGTCGGCAAGGCCCGCAACCTCGAACCCCTGGAAGACACCTTCGTGCCGGTCACCGATGCCGCCCTGGTGATCGGCGGCGGCATCGCCGGGATCAACGCCTCGCTCGCCCTGGCCAACATGGGGCACAAGACCTATCTGGTGGAAAAGGAACCCTCCATCGGCGGGGTCATGGCCCAGTTGGACAAGACCTTTCCCTCCAACGACTGCTCGGCCTGCATCCTCACCCCGATGATGGTCGAGGTCCACAGTCACCCCAACATCGAAATCCTCGCCTATTCCGAGGTCGAGGATGTCAGCGGCTACATCGGCAATTTCCAGGTCAAGATCCGGCAGAAACAGAGCTATGTCGACTGGAGCAAATGCACCGGCTGCGGCGATTGCACCCAGAAGTGTCCGGGCAAGGCGCCCGATGCCTTCAACTGCAACATGTCGAACCGCCGCGCGGCCTACATCATGTTTCCCCAGGCGGTGCCGAAAAAGGCGGTGGTCGACATCGAGCATTGCCTGAACTGCGCCGGCCGCGAAATCGGTACACAGCCCAAGATCAACGAAAAAACCGGACGGCCCATCCTCGCCCCCTGCGAGCGGGCGTGCACTGCCGAGGCCATCAATCGGTCGATCGCCTTTGATCCCCAAGGGGCGATCAAGGAGATCGAGGTGGGCGCGATCATCGTCGCCACCGGCTTCCAGGTGATGGAAAAGGACTGGTTCAAGGAAATGGCGCCGGCCTCGCCCAACGTGGTCACCGCCTTGCAAATGGAGCGGATCATCTCCGCCACCGGGCCCACCGAGGGCAAGCTGTTGCGGCCCTCGGACGGGGAAAAGCCGCACACTATCACCTTCGTCTCCTGCATGGGCTCGCGGGACGAGCATTTCCACAATTACTGCTCGCGAGTCTGTTGCATGTACATGATCAAGCAGGCCCGGCTGATCAAGGAGAAGTATCCGGACATCGCCATCAACATGCACTTCATCGACGTGCGCGCCGGCGGCAAGGGCTACAACGAGTACTACATCAATGCCCGCGAACTAGGGATCAATTTTTTCCGCGGCAAGGTCGGGGGCATGGAACTTCTGCCCGGCGAAAAGCTCCGGGTGCTGGCCTACGACGGCGACACCGCCAGCAACATCGAGTACGAGTCGGACCTGGTGGTCCTGGCCACCGCCATCGAATTGCCCAAGGACGCCAACGTCCTGGCGCAGAAGCTCGGGCTGCAGTTCTGTGGCTCCAACTTCTTCCGCGAACTGCACCCCAAGCTCGGACCGGTCGAAACCGCCATCGAGGGCGTCTTTCTCGCCGGCTGTTGCCAGGGCCCCAAGGACATCCCCAATACCGTGTCCCAGGCCAAGGCCGCGGCGGCCGCCGCCTCGGCTCCGCTGTCCCAGGGCAAGGTCCGAATCGAGGCGGTGATTTCGGAGGTCCACCCCGAAGTGTGCAGCGGCTGCGGTATCTGCATCCCGCTCTGTCCGTACCATGCCATCAACATGACCACCTACGCCGACCGGCCCAGGGCCCAGATCGAGATGTCGGCCTGCAAGGGCTGTGGGGTCTGCACCTCGGCCTGCCCGTCCGGGGCCATTGTCCTCCATGGTTATGAAGAAGCGCAGATCTTCGCCCAGATCGAGGCCCTGACGGCCTGAGGAGAACAAACCATGATTATCGACCAGAAAAAAATCGATGAAGCAATCGACACCATCATCGCCCATGGCGGCGAATATATCCGCGAGTGCGTCCAATGCGGTGCCTGTTCGGCGGTCTGTCCCGGGGTCCGGGCCGGCTTTCCCCTGCTGTGCCGCAACCTGATCCGCCACCTGCTCAACGGGCAGCTGGAAGAAATCATCGAGGATTCGTCCAGTTGGGGCTGCCAGGCCTGCAGCCGCTGCACCGAGGTGTGCCCCCAGGGCGTGCGGCCGCAGGAGGTGGTGTTCGCCTTCCGCCGCTATCAGGCCAATCAACTGGCCTTTTCCACCTCGTCGGTCACCAGCCAGATGAATCTGTTCGAGACCGGCCATGCCGTCTACGTCGATCCGAAAGAGGCGAGAAAAAAGGTCGGGCTGCCGGAAACGACGCCCACCTCGGCCTTTGACGAGCAGGCCAAGCAGGAAATCCAGACGCTGATCAACAACAGCCCCATGGGCCAGTTGGGACTCTTTTAAGGTGAGGTGCAACGCATGGAAAAAATAGGCTTATATCTCGGCTGCAATATCCCGCTCAAGGCCCCGGACATCGAACAATCCTTCCGGAAGATCTTCCCGGCCCTGGGCATCGAGCCGGTGGACCTGCAGGGGGCATCCTGCTGTCCGGCCTGGGGCACGGCGCCGTCCTTCGACCTCAACACCTGGTGTGTCCTGTCCTGCCGCAACATCACCCTTGCCGAGGACCTGGGCGTGGACATCATGACCGGCTGCAACTCCTGTTTCGGCATCCTGTCGGAGGCCAAGCACTTCATGAAGGACAGGGACCGGCGCAAGGCGGTCAATGCCCAGCTGGCGACCATCAATCGCAGGTTCAAGGGCACCTCGGACATCTACCATGTCGCCCATGTCCTCCATCGCCAGGTGGGCGCCGAAAAGATCCGGGAGAGTTTGAAATATTCGCTCGAGGGTTTGAAGATCGCGGTCCAGACCGGCTGCCACGCCCTCTGGCCCACCGATGTCTACAAGGTCAGCGAGACCAATCCCTATCATCCGGCCATCTTACGGGAACTGTGCGAGGCCACCGGAGCCACGGTTCCCCATTACTCGCGTCTGGAAGGCTGCTGCGGCATGGGCGGCATGCGCTCCACCGATCCGGAAAAAGCGCTGAAACTGTTCAGGGAAAAGTTGCTGTCGATCAAGGAGGAGACCCAGGCCGACATGATCGTCACCACCTGTTCCTCCTGCTTCCTCCAGTTCGACATGTCTCAGCCGATCCTCAAGGAACGCGGGCTGATCGATTTCGACCCGATCCCGACCTTCTACTACACCCAGGTGCTTGCCCTGGCCATGGGATTCGATCCCACCCAGGTGGCCGCGATTTCGCAGATCGACCGCAGTGCGGTCATTGGCGAGATGCAAAGCGAAAAACGTCTGATCAAGGAGGTGGCCTGATGTCGTTCACACCCAATATCGTCGGATTTGCCTGCCAATGGTGCACCTATGCCGGCGCCGATCTCGCCGGCAACCTGCGCGCCAAGTATCCGCCCTCGATCAAGCTGATCAAGGTGCCCTGTTCCGGCCGGGTCGAGCCGGAATACATTATGGAGGCCTTTGCCAACGGTGCCGACGGGGTTCTGGTCGGCGGCTGCCACTTCGGCGATTGCCATTACAAGAGCGGCAACTACAAGACCGCCAACCGGATGAAGATCCTGGGGCAGTTGCTGGAGGATTCGGGGTTCGACCGCAACCGGTTCCGCCTGGAATGGATCTCCGGCGCCGAAGGCTACCGTTTTGCCGAGGTGGTCGAGGAGTTCACCAAGGACCTGCAGGAGATGGGTCCCAATCCGCTCAAGGGAGGAAACGGTCATGGCAGATAAACTGAAAACCGCCTTTCTGCTCGCCGGCGGCTGCGCCGGCTGCGAAATGAGCGTGGTCGACCTGTCCGAGGCCTTGGTCGACGCCCTGGATTCGCTGGAAATCGTCTTCTGGGCCCCGACCGTGGCCGACGTCAAGTACAAGGATTTGGAAGCCATGCCCGACAAATCCATCGATCTGGCCTTTGTCGACGGCATGATCCGCAACAGCGAGAACCTGCACACCGTCAAGGTGCTGCGCCGGAAATCGAAGGTGCTGGTGGCGTTCGGCGCCTGCGCCACCATGGGCGGCATCGCCGCCATGGGCGATTTGCACACCAAGGCGGAATTGTTCGAAAAAGCCTACAAAACCACCTTTTCCACCGACAACCCCGACGGAGTCTATCCCTCGCCGGAATACATGCTCGACGGCAAGTACAATCTGACTATCCCCGCCATCCTCGACAACTGCTCGACCATCGATCAGGTGGTGGCGGTGGAATACTACGTCGGCGGCTGTCCGCCCCATCCTGCCTTTGTCGGCCAGCTGGTCGGCGCCATCCTGGCGGGCAAGCTGCCGCCGGCGGGCTCCTGGCTGACCGCCGGCAAGGCGGTGTGCGATGTGTGCAAGCGCAATCCGGCGATCACCGGCCAGGAACGGCTGCCGGTGGGCGAGATCAAGCGGACCGTCGACGACCGCCCCGACCCGGAAAAATGCCTGCTCCAGCAGGGCTACATGTGCTTCGGCCCGGTGACCCTGGGCGACTGCGGCGGCTCCTGTCTCAACGTCAACATTCCCTGCCGAGGCTGTGGCGGCCCGGTCCCTGGCGTCAAGGATTTCGGCGCCCGCTGCGTCTCGATGCTGGCGGCGAGCATGGCCGACGATGAGACCGCGGCCCAGTTCATCGAGAAATACAACAACATGGCCAAACTGGTCTACCGCTACAGCCACACGGCCTCGAAACTCAACCATCGCATCGCCGAACACAAGGAGCACGAGCATTTCGGGACGCCGTAACGAACAACCGGGGAGGTCTGTTCGTGGGTATCTTTCAAGCGCTCAAAAACACATTCGGTTTTGGCCCGGCGCCAAGCGTTCCGGTTACGACTGCAAGGAGCAGCTCTATGAAGAAAATCGAAATCAATCCGATCACCCGGCTCGAGGGGCATGGCAAGATCGCCATCTTCCTCGACGACCAAGGCAATGTCGACGACGCCTTCTTTCAGACCGTCGAATTCCGGGGGTTTGAGAAATTCCTCCAGGGCATGCCCATGGAGGAGGTGCCGCGGACTGTGTCCACGGTCTGCGGGGTTTGCCGCGGCGTCCATTTCACCGCCTCGATGAAGGCCTCGGACGGCGTTTTCGGCGTTACCCCGCCGCCGACCGGCCGCAAACTGCGCGAACTCTTTTTCAACGCTCACTATGTCGAGGACCATTCGGTCATTCTCTATGCCCTCGGATTTCCCGATTTCGTGGTCGGGCCCGAGGCCAATCCGGCCGAGCGCAACGTGGTCGGTCTGATCAACGCGGTGGGTGCCGCCACCGGCAAGGAGATCCTGCGGCGGCGCGGCCTGGCGGTCAAGATCTTCGAACTGCTAGGCGGCAAGCCCAATCACCCGGTGGCGGCCATTCCCGGCGGCTGGTCCAAACGGCTGACCGAGGAGGAGCGCCGCCAGATCGAGGCCTGGTCGGAGGAATTGGTGGGGCTGGGCGAGTTAACGCTTCAGGTTTTCGATGACGTGGTGCTGAAAAACGACCAGTACATGCGGCTGGTCACTGGCGACATGTACAAGGTCGAGGTCGGCTACATGGGCTCGGTGGACGAACAGGAGCGGATCGCCTACTACGACGGCACCCAGAAGGTGGTCGACAGCCAAGGGGCGGTGATCGGCACCTTCAAGGGCAAGGAATACCTCGATTTCATTGCCGAGCGCGTCCAGCCTTGGACCTATCTCAAGTTCCCCTACCAGAAGAAGATCGGAGCCTGGAAGGGCATTGTCGAAGGGCCGGGCACCAATATCTATGCGGTCGGCCCGCTGGCCCGGATGAACGTGATCAAGTCGATGGACACCCCCAAGGCGCAGCAGCATTTCGAGAAATTCCACGCCACCTTCGGCGCCCGGCCGGTGCATCACATCCTCGCCTACCATTGGGCCAGGGCCATCGAGCTGCTCAGCGCCGCCGAAAAATGCCTGGAGCTCTCCCGAGATCCGGAGATCACCGGCAAGGAGACCTGGAACAAGCCGAGTTCCTGTCTGGGAGAGGGCGTGGGGATCATCGAGGCGCCGCGCGGCACCCTGATCCATCACTATCTCACCGACAACCGGGGCATCGTCACCGACGCCAACCTGATCGTGGCCACCACCCACAACAACGCCCCGATCAACCTGGCGGTGAAGAAGGCGGCCAAGCATTTCATCAAGAACGGCGATGTCTCCCCGAACATGCTCAACTACGTGGAGATGGCCTTCCGGCCCTACGATCTCTGCCTGGCCTGCTCCACCCACACCGTGACCGGAGGCCAGTCGCCGCTGGAAGTCGAGATCTTCGACAGCCGGGGCGCGCTGTACAAGACCTTGAAAAACTTTTAAGGTAGTGAACGGAGCGTTCGGCCGGTGCCGGTCCGAGCACAATCCCGGTGGACCGGTGGCCGTCCGAATCCATCCCCCCTCTGTTTCACTTCCCCGGGCCGGAAGGGGTTTTTTGCCTCTTCCGGCCCTTTCCCTTCGACGACAGGGCGGACATGAAAGCAAAATGCGTGGTGATCGGTATCGGTAATCCCTATCTCCAGGATGACCGCGCCGGCGTGGTGGTGGTCGAGCGATTGGAACGCGAGGGACTGGCCTGCCACACCGAGGTGGTCTATACCGTCGGCTTCGAGGTGATGGACAAGGTGCGGGGCTACGAACGGGCGATCGTGGTCGATGCCTGCAAGCTGGGCAATGCGCCTGGCACCATCCTCGAGGTGGGCGTAGACGACATCTTCACCACCCATGCCCTGGTCAACTCGCATGCCATCACCCTGGGCACCACCCTGAAAACCGGCTACGTCTGCTTTCCCGAGGAGATGCCCGCCGAGATCCGCATCCTGCTGGTCGAGGTCAAGGAAATCAAGGAATTCACCCAGCAGATGTCGCCCGAGGTCGAGCGAGCGGTGGCCGAGGTGGTTGCACGGATCAGGGACCTGGTGACGGCGCCGGCGGCCTGAATGGGCCCGTTGCCTCTGATGAAGCCATTGTGCGTGCGGATTAGGCAACTCGCAAATTCCTTCGGACATCCGGGCGCAAGCGCAGCACCGCAGCAATTCGGCGAAAAAAGAAGCAACGCCTCCCGCAATTTTTTGACGATGAGACAGTTGTAGCCCGTCCAAGAGGGCAGAGTATTGATATTGTCGCCGAGTGTGCCCAAGTGGTGATTGCGACCCAGCTTGATCTCCATCTTCACATGGCCGATCCCGGCATGGCGCTTTTTGTTGTCTTCGCAGTTCCTTCTGAACCTGTGACTTCGGCTCCGCTACGGCCGGCGATCAAGACCTGAAACTCCCGGAGGCCTGGGCTTGGCCACAGGAGGGGCCACAAAAAAGCCCGCCGAGAGGCGGGCTGTGGATTTCATATCGAACTGTCGGCTATGAGCGGATTCTTCTTCTTGAAGCAGCACAAATCCCCATCAACCCGGCGCCAAAGAGAAGGATGGTGGAAGGTTCCGGTACAGGGGTAACGATCCAAGCCGTCATTCCTTCTCTTGAATCATCATCTGGATTAATTCCAGTGTCGGATATTTCGGTCCATACATTATATGTCAATTTGTTCTCGCCATTAACAAGACTCCATTGTGAACCTATGTAAAGGGTTGCAAAAGGGACTTCTGTTTGGCCTTCTTCCATTTGGAGCCTACCGGCTATAATAGAATATGACATATCTGTAAATAATGCTCCGTCTCCGTATGAAACCGGAAAATAGCTTTCAAATTTTTTTAAATCATCTTCTTCGATTGAACTCAAGGCGCCTATTGATAAGTTGAAATGTTCAAAGAGGTTGGATATTTCTTCTATTGTGGCCAGCCGACTTCCGGTTCCTTCTAAACTGGCAACGATATCATTGTAACTTTGGAACTCATACAACGATCCTCCCCCTTGATAATCGAGGCCGTTGAGGACGTAGCATTTTGCATGAGTCGGATTTAAAAAAAATGCCAAAAAGCTCAATAAAAGAATGTTTCTCACGGGCAATCCTCGCGTTAAAATGAAAAAAACATGGGGGGTATCCCTGTGCCACCAATACGACAGCGCGCCAAAGTTACAAGTTCTCTCCTCCATGGGAAATAAAAATCAGTTGACCATGTTGGATAGACTTCAATTTGCAGACGCATGTTTTACATGCAAAATCAACGCCAACTAATTGGTATTGTTAGGTTAAATTTTTGCAAAAATTGAGGGTAAATCGATTTTCTGCTCGAATATATTCCGCATATGAGATTTTTTTCTCGTTTTCCGAAAAAACGCCAAGAGCAAGAACATCCTGTAATTTTTATGAAAAATAACAGTCGCGGCAAGTGATTCCGAAAAATTGGAAAAATTGGCAATGCCGATATCGTTTGCATCGTCCGCAGCGGGAAGTAATTCGGCCGATGAGCAACACCCTACCCGCAAGCTCAGAGGCTGGCGAGCAACTCCGCCGATGGCAGCACCTGGGCGAAGGGGCCGTTGAGCGCGGCGCAGTACGCCGCCTGCACATCCTCGGCAACGACCTCTCTACCGCCAAAGGCAAGGGAACGGGCCGCGCAGGCGTCGTGCGCCACCAGGCAGGGGAAGCCGAGATCGGCCGCAGCCCGCACCGTGGTGTCGATGCACATCTGAGTCATCATGCCCGCGACCAGCAGCCGGGTGATGTTTTCCCGCTGCAAATGCTCCAGCAGCGGCGTCTGTCGGAAGCAGCTCGGAAAGTGCTTCTGGAAGACCGTCTCACCGGCCAGTGGCTGAACCGACGGGTGGATGTCCGTCCCGGTGGTGCCGGGCAGGAAAAAGGTCGCTCCCGGACGGGCGGCGAGGTGCTGAACGTGGATGACGGGCAGCGATTTGTTTCGGAAAGCCGCCAGCAGGGCCGCAGCCTTGGCCGCGGCCTCGGTGGCGCCCGGCACTTCCATGGCGCCGCCGGGAAAGTAGTCGTTTTGAATGTCGATGAGTAAGAGAGCAAGCGACATGGCGTGACCTCGCAGGGGGGGTAAGTTGAAGAAGCGGCCGTCCGGACAGGCGTCGCCGCGCGCTGTCAGGCCTTTTCCGCCACGATGGCGTAGCGGCCCTTGTTTCTGCCGCCATCGGGCAGCTCCATGAACTCGGCAAGGATCGGGCGACAGCCGAGGCGGCCGAGAATCCCTTCCGTTTCCTCGGGTGTATTGGAATCGTAGAAGAACTCTTGATCGAACATGGCGTCCGTGAATGCCGGCTGCGCCGAGCCGCCCACGGTCAGCATCAACCTACCGCCCGGTACAAGCCCTAGCGCGACCTTGGCCAGGATGGGCTCGTGCTCGGCACGCGGGAGGTGGAAGAGCGAATCCCACAGCAGCGCGCCATGATATCCCCGCCCTGGATCGCAGCGCTCCATGGACGCCAGCAGCCATTGCTCATCCGGCAGCAACTGCCGAGCAAAAGCCAGCATGGCCTCCGACTGGTCGATTCCCCGCACGCGGCGGCCCTGGCCGACGATATATTCGGCCATCGGCCGGCCGGTGCCGCAGCCCAGATCCAGGACCGTCGCCCCGACCGGTACCGCCGCCAGCAAGGCCTCGAGATAGAGGCGCTCGCGCTTGCCGAATGTGCTGCGGGCAAGGTGCCATTGCGGCGCGATCCGGTTGTAGGCCTCGCGATTCATGGCCGAGGCCGCCTCTTTGGAGTGCGGCATCCGGACCTGGGCCATCAGTCGCGCCGCTCTTTGCCGTAGGCCCGTTCGACCCGCGCCACCCGCACCGAAAAATCCTCGTACCACCCGCTGTTGCCCAATTGCCGTGCCGTCGCATGCTCGGCCTGTTCCAACCAATGGCGCATACTGGCCTCGCTCTGCCAGTACGAGACCGTGATTCCGGCGCCGTGCTCGTCACGGACGGATTCCGCGCCAAGAAAACCCGGCATGGCCTGGGCCAGTTCGGCCAGGCGGGCGGCCGTGCCCGCGTAGCCACGGTCGCCCGGCGTCCGCAGCGAGGTGAAGATGACCGCATTGTACGGCGGCTGGGGCGTGTTGCTGATCGCGTTGCTCATGGGATTGTCGGCCATTGGTTGAGGTGGCTCCGGGACGTGTCGGGGTATCGGCGCTGCTACTTGTCGCAGGCGGCCATGTCGACTTTGCCCGGCGGTGGCGCCTGGTAATCCTCGGCACGCAGCAAGACCGCGCGGATTGTTTCGTTGTAACGCCGATACTGCTCGTTGTCCGGCCAGGTTTGCAGCAGGTATTCGGACTGGCGCAAGGCCTCCCGCATCTTGCCCTGGTAGTAAAAGGCGAAGAACAGGCCCCGTTGCGCCTCTTCCACCGGTTCGCGGCCCTGGCGGCATTGGGCGTTGCGGAACAGCTTTTCCGCTTCGGGCGCGAGCGCGGGGTTGCTGTTCACCCACAAAGTGGCCAGGGCCGTCATGGCGGCAATATGGCCGGGATTGGCGCGAAGCACCGCCTGTAGGTCGTCGGTGGCGCCCTGCCAGGCCCCCGGATAGTCGAAGTTGTGGCCCATGCCCTGCAGATAGCCGCGCATGTACAACGACTCCAGGTCCTGCGGGTGGGCGGCGATGCGGGTATCCAGCTCCGATTTCAGGCCCTCGTAGCGCTTTTTGGTCGCCTTGGCTTCCGCTGGCCGGATATTGGGGGGAAAGGTGCCGATGAGCGGTTCAAGCGCCCGGATTCGCGCCATCATCGGGTCTGCTGCCCAGGTGGTGGCCGCCAGCAGGAGGACCATGAGCAGGGAGACAAACAGCTTGGTCATATCCCTTGTTCCGTTGTCGAAAAAAGAAGATGGAATGGCCGGAAATGCGGCAAGCGGCGCATCCGGCCCGGCATGGCGCCCGGCCGCATCTTGCCTCAGCTTCGCTTGTCCGCGGCTTGCCGCAGGGCGGGCACCGGATCCGCATCCGCGGCAAGATCTTCGGCCTGGGCGCGAAAGAGCAGGTGGTCCTTGGCAAAGGCAAAGGCGTGCGCCGACAGATAGCCGCCGGTTCCCGCCGAGCGCACCACCACGATGAGCTCGGGTTGACGGTCGCCATCGATGTCGGCCAGCAGGGTTTTTTCGATGACCCCGTCGCGGGGGCGAATGAGCCCGGCAATGAAGAAGGTGGTTTCGTCCGGGGCGGGCGCCGCCTCATACAGCCGCACGCTGAAACTGCCCAGGGACCGCGCCTCGAAATCGCCTTCCGCCACGACCGCGGTCTGGCCGGTGGGGAGTTTGACCTTGGCGACGAAGCGGTCCTGCGCTGCGGCCAGCAGGGGGGCTGGCAGGAGCAGGGCGACGGCGATGGTAAGGGTTTTGATGTTGATCATGGTTTTTTGACTCCGCATGAATGGGGCTATTATTGGCAACTCGCCGGGCAACCGACGGGTTTCCTGGCCTGCGCAGGTTTCGTTGACGCACCGCTCCCGCCACAATATGCCAGCATGTGCCACCATAGCGCGTTCCGGCGGGCGACGGGGAGCAAAATCATCGTCGCGGGCGGAACGGCGAAAGTTTTTTTGCATGCCCCGGCCGAAATAGCGGCCGATATCGGTGCCCCAGGGCAAGCCGGCCGTCAGGCAAACCGAGCCGTGGCCCCTCGCCAAGGATGACAAACGGCCGTCGTTGCGCTACCTTGGCCGGGTTGCCGCATAGAGGAGGAGAGCCGTGGCCCAGACCTTGTCCCGCCGGATTGCCAATCTTGATGAGCTTGCCGTCCAACTGCGCCGTTTTGCCGACGAGCGCGGCTGGGAAGCCTTCCACACCCCGAAAAACCTGGCCTCGGCCCTGATCGTCGAGGCGGCCGAGCTGCTGGAGCACTTCCAATGGCTGACCCCGGAGCAAAGCCAAAACCTGCCGCCGGCCGTCAGGAACGAGGTGGCGCTCGAGATCGCCGATGTCCTCATCTACCTGACCCGTCTGGCCGATCGCCTGGGTATCGACCCGCTGGCAGCGACGGCGGACAAAATGGCGCTCAACGCGCAAAAATATCCCGCTCCCGGACAACGATGAGCCGATCCCCAACCACGGACATCGCCGCCGCCTTGGCGTTTTTCCTGCCGAACCAGGCCGTTGCTGCCTTGGAACCGCTGGGCCGGGGCAATATCAACGACACCTGGAAGGTGACGTTGGCCACCGGCCGGCAGGTGGTCCTGCAGCGGCTTTATCCCCACGTGTTTCCCGACATGGGGGCGGTGATGGCCAACATGCGGCTGGTGACCACCCATCTCGGCCGTGCTGCCGAGCGTGCGCCCGGCCTGTTTTTTTTCCAATTGATTGCCGCCCCCGACGGCCAGGACCATCGCATCGACGCCGCCGGCTGCTGCTGGCGGCTGTTGACCCTGCTCGACCGCACCCGTACCCTGGCCAGCCTGACGACCCCGGCCCAGGCCGAGACGGTCGGCGGCCTGCTGGGCGCCTTTCACCTGCTGACCGCCGATCTTAATCCCGATCTCCTGGCCGACCCGCTGCCCGATTTCCATGTCACGCCCCGGTATCTGGCCCACTATGACGCGGTGTGCCGGCATGCGGCCTGGAGCGGCAATCGGCGGGAAGATCTGTGCCGCGAGATGATCGAGCGCCTGCGGCCGATTGCCACCCTGCTCGAAGAGGCCGGGGACCGACTCGGCCGCAGGGTGATCCACGGCGATCCCAAGGCGGCCAATTTCCTGTTTGCCGCCGACGGGGACCGGGCGGTGAGCCTGATCGATTTCGATACGGTCAAGCCGGGGCTGGTGCTCCACGATCTGGGCGACTGCCTTCGCTCCTGCTGCAATCCACAGGGCGAGCACCGGACCGACCCCGAGGCCACGGTCTTCGATCCGGACCTGTTCCAGTTTTTGATGGCCGGTTATCTGCGCCGGGCCGCCGATCTGCTGACCCCGGCGGATCGCGGCTTGCTGGTGGCCGCCGCCGGCCTGATCGGCTTCGAACTCGGCCTGCGCTTTTTCACCGACCACCTGGAAGGCAACCGCTATTTCAAGGTCAGCCGACCGGGGGAAAACCTGCACCGGGCCCTGGTCCAGCTGCACCTCGCGCTCTCGATCCACAATCAGCAGGGTCAACTCGAACGCCGGCTGGCCGCTTTGTAGCCTGATCGGAGAAACCGACGGAAAAGCCGGCCAGAGCGGCCTTGCAATTGTCCTCCGGGCAGGCTATAGCTGTGCGCACGCAGCTGCCGCGCGCGAGCGACAGCGGACAGACTCCAGACGGACACCCCCGGCTTTATCCATGTTCCTGTGCATGTCCCGGCCGGCCCTTTTTCTTTCGAGGACACCATGATCATCAGCCCAGGCAGCACCGTGGCCATCACCTACACTCTGAGCCTGGACAACGGCGAGACCGTGGAATCCAGCGCCGACGGGGAACCGCTCACCTACACCCATGGCGAGGAACAGCTCATTTTCGGCCTGGAGCGGGTTCTGGAAGGGAAAAAAGCAGGCGATTCCTTCAAGGTGAGCGTCCAGCCGGAGGACGGCTACGGGGCCGTGATCGAGGAGGCCCTGATCGAGGTGCCCCTGGAGCACGTGCCCGAGGAGGCCCGGCAGCCGGGCCTGATCCTCACCGCGGTCGGGCCCGAAGGCCAGGAGCTGCAGGGCATGGTGGCCGCCATCGGCGACACGACCGCGACCATCGACTTCAACCACCCGCTCGCCGGCCAGGTGCTCCACTTCGAGGGCACCATTCTCCGGGTCGAATAATTCCAGCCCCGCAAGCCGCCATGACCGTCGCTTCCCCCTTTACCCTGCTGGGCCGCTCCAGCGAATGCAAGGCCCGATACGGCGAGTTGTCGACCCTCCACGGGACCGTGTCCACGCCGGTATTCATGCCGGTGGGCACCCAGGCCTCGGTCAAGGCGATGACCCCGGCGAACCTGGAAGAGATCGGGGCCCAGATCATTCTGGGCAACACCTACCACCTCTACATCCGACCCGGCCACGAATTGATCCGCTCCTTTGGCGGGCTGCACCGGTTCATGCACTGGCAGCGCCCGATTCTCACCGATTCCGGCGGGTTCCAGATCTTCAGCCTGCAGGAGCTGGCCAAAATCACCGAGGAAGGGGTGGCATTTCGCTCCCATCTCGACGGTTCCCGACTGTTTCTCAGCCCCGAGAATGCGGTCCAGGTCCAGGAGGCGCTCGGCTCGGACATCATGATGGCGTTGGACACCTGCATTCCCTATCCGGCCAGCCGCGACGAGGCGATCGCGGCCACCGCCCTGACCACCCGCTGGGCCAGGCGCTGCCGAGCCGCCCAGAGCGGGACCGGCCAACATCTGTTCGGCATCGTCCAGGGAGGCATGTTTCCGGATCTGCGGCTGGAAGCGATCGAACAGCTGGTGGAGATCGGCTTCGACGGCTATGCCCTGGGCGGACTGTCGGTGGGGGAACCCAAGGAGCTGATGCACGAGGTGCTGGCCGCCACCGCCGACCGGCTGCCGGCCGGCCACGCCCGCTACCTCATGGGGGTGGGCACGCCCGAGGATCTGGTCGAAGGGGTGTACCACGGCATCGACATGTTCGATTGCGTCATGCCGACGCGCAATGCCCGCAATGGAATGCTCTTTACTTCGCAGGGCAGACTTGTTATAAAAAACGCCTGTTTTCAGCAGGACCAGCGACCGGTGGACGAAACCTGCGGTTGCTACACCTGCCGCCACTTTTCGCGCGCCTACCTGCGCCACCTGTTTCAAAGCCGCGAGATCCTGGCTTACCAGCTGAACAGCATCCACAACCTGCACTACTACTGCACGTTGATGGCCGGGATGCGGGAGGCGATCCGGCAGGACCGTTTTCTCGCCTTTCGCCACGCCTTTTATCAGCAACGGGCCGAACCATTGGCCGAACATCAAGTTGAACCGGAGGAAAATCCATGAGTGGAGTTGCCTGGGCCGCTGACGCTGCGGCCCCTGCGGGAATGGCGAACATTGTCCAATTCGTGCCGCTGATTCTCATCTTTGTCGTTTTCTATTTTTTGCTCATCCGCCCGCAGCAGAAAAAGGCCAAGGAACACCAAAATTACCTGGCCAACCTCAAAAAAGGCGACCGGGTGATCACCGGCGGCGGCATCCACGGCGTGATCGCCGGATTGAGTGACACGATCGTTACCTTGGAAGTGGCCGATAACGTGAGAATCAAGATCAGTCGCGGCGCCATCGCCGGTTCGGCCTCCGAGGCCGAGAAGCAAGCTCCGGCCAAAAGCGGTGGCTGAAGCCTCAAGGGATGTAACTGATTTTCATCGTGTATGAAAACAACGTGAGATTGTGCGCCGCCTCCGGATGGTGATCGCTCTTATGGGGCGGATCGCTCCGGCCAGGCAGCTTGTCGACGGCTCATCGCAGGCCGCGGCCCCGAGTTTTCGGAGCCGCGGCCTTTTTTTTCGGGGCAAGGTCGATGCGCCAGCTGGTGTATAACGGACGGACCGAGGACCACCCGGTGCTGGTCACCGACGAGGACGGGGTGCGGAGCCTGCGCTTCGGCACCGAGGAGCGCCAGACCAGCATCGACCTCAGCCGGCCCTGGGAGCTGCAGCTTGCCTATACCCGGTGGATGACCACCGCGCTGCTGCTCCATCCCCGGCCGGAATCCTTTCTGGTCGTCGGTCTGGGCGGCGGTGCCCTGCCGCATTTCCTGCTCCATCATCACCCCGGAGCCCGGATCGACATCGTGGAGAAGGAGCGACTGGTGATCGAGCTGGCCCATGGCGTCTTCCTGCTGCCGCACCAACAGGAAGGACTGCGGGTCATCCACCGGGATGCGCAGGCGTTTCTCCGTTCCGCCTCGCCCGCCAGCTACCATGTCGCTTTCCTCGACATCTTCGGACCGGGATGCATGGCACCGGCCCTGGCCGATCCCGCCCTGTACCGGGAACTTGTCGCCTGCCTCCATCCGGAGGGGGTGATGGCCGTGAACGTATGGAGCGGCGAGCGCCAGCTGTACGAGCAAGTCATGGCTGCGGCCTGGGAGGGCTGCGAGGGCCGGCTGCTGCGGATGCAGGTCAAAAAGCGGAGCAACGTGATCCTGTTGGGCTTTGCCAACGAGATTTCCCGGGCAACGCTCCGGCGCGCCCGGAAGCTCAGTGCCGATTTCCGCCAACGCTACGGCATCGATTTCGCTCCCTTTCTCACGCGGTTGCGCCGCACCAACCATTCATCCCTGCTGGAACGGCTGCTCTTCCTCGGGTGATCCGTTCCGGTGGTCCACCGCCTGCCCCTGCCAGATTCCCCGCGCCTCCATGTGCCGCAGAAGCTGCCGGCTCAACTCGCCGGCCAGGCAATGCCAGTGCGGCGCCACCAGTAGGTCGGGGTGGGCCGTGGACCAGAGGCGGTGCAGGGTGATGTGGGAGGGAATATGAGGGAGCAGGCGCAGGAGCAATTCGAGATACTGTTCCCGCGTGAACACCGGCACCCGGCCCTGCCGGTACATATCGTGCAGCGGGGTGCCGGCGATGATCTGGAGATGGTGCAGCTTCAGAGCCTGGATCGGAAGGGCGCCGACGGTGCGCACCGTGGCCAGCATGTCGGCTTCCGTTTCTCCCGGAATCCCCAGGATGAGGTGGACGCCGACCTCCAGGCCGTCCACGGCCCGCAGCTTGGCCAGGGCCGCAAGGAAATCGGCCAAGCCGTGGTTGCGGTGCAACAGGCACAGGCTGCGTTCGTGGATCGACTGCAAGCCCAGTTCGACCAGGCAGGTTTTGCCGCAGTCCCGCACCAGGCTGGCCAGGGCGGCGGGCAGATCGTCGGCAATGGCATCGGGCCGGGTGGAAAGGATCGTTCCCAGGCAATCCGGGTCGGCAAGAATCCGGGCCAGCGCGGGGATGAGCCGGGCCGTGGCCACGACTGTGGGGGTCTCCTGCTGGAAATAGGCGAGATAATGACGGAACCGGCCCTTGAGGAGCAACCGCTTGCCGCGCCGGATTTGTTCGTCCAGGCTGTCGTTGGGGCGCAGGGAAAGGGGGGTGAAGCTGGCCGGCCGGCAGAAGAGGCAGCCGCCCCGCTCCCGGTTGGGACAAGGATGGCCCAGGTCGAGCGGAATTTTGCCGATGGCCCGACCGTAGCGTTCGCGGCAGTGATGGCTGAAGCTGCGTAGACGCGGGCGGTTCGCGCTCATGGGGAGGGGCAAGGTCGGCGGCCGCCATGGCCGGCGGGCGGGATGATGTCAGCCGGGGGTGCCGGGTTGCGGTTCGGTCCGGTCGAGCACCCGGTAGTAGCGTTCGCCGTCGCAGGCGCGGCAGAGCGTGCGGCCGTCTTTTTCCCGTTCGCGGCAATCCTGGACCCAGTCGCCGCATTGGTCGCATTGGACCCGGCGCAACGGCCGTCCCGGCAGGGCGCATTCCGGAATCTTGACCTCGACCTCCTGGAAGAGGAACAGCTCGTCCAGGGGCATGACGGTGTAGGCCTGCAACTGGCGTTGGTACTTGTCCTCCACTTCCGGACAATAGCTCTCGGCCAGGGTTCTGGCCTCTTCGCGGGCCACGATCCGGACCGCGCGGCCGCTGTCGAGGT
The DNA here is from genome assembly GCF_031547805.1 of Desulfobulbus sp. Taxonomy (GTDB): domain Bacteria; phylum Desulfobacterota; class Desulfobulbia; order Desulfobulbales; family Desulfobulbaceae; genus Desulfobulbus. The sequence continues at coordinate 162,548 of NZ_JAVBRQ010000020.1, read as the reverse complement.
TGACGAAGGTGGCCGCCATGACGCCGAAGTCGAGCCAGCGCAACGAGCGTTTTCCCAGGCTGCATCCGGTGACCGACTGGATGGCGTCGGTGGCGCACCGGTCGATTTCGACCAGGACGTAGAGCTTTTTCCGCTCCGTTTTCTTGGGATCGGTGATGCCGATCCGGTCGAGTCCGGCCATGGCCATGCGCACGCCGATCACCTGTCCGGCGCAGATATGGCCGTGAATACGCGTCGATTCGGTCAACAGCTGTTCAAATGATTCCATCTCGGGCCGCCGAAAGAGGTCTGGGGTGTCCGGTGCAGTGAACCGGCCGCCGAGCCGCATCGAGGCAGATTTTTGTCGACGCGGACCGGGCGAACGACCGCACCTTACCCGTGCAGGTTGCCCCTGTCAATCGGCAGTCACGCGCAGGTCTTTGATCATCAGGGGCAGGGGATGAGTGATGGAGTCGAACAATTCCCGGCAGAAGCCGCAGCGGTCGCAGCGGTTGTCGCATTGGGAGAGCAGGTTGGCGAAATCGAACGACAGCAGGCTGTTGTCGACATAGAGCCGATCGGCCAGCCAGGCGACGGCGTCCAGCAGGTCGAGCAGATTGCCGTCGTATCGTCGGGCCCGGTAGGCGGTGATGGCGTTGATCAGGAAATCGGTGCCCAGGGTGCGGCCGCACAGCTTGATCGTGTCCACATGGTAGAGGTACAGATCGATGTCTTCCGGGCGGATGAAGGGCGATTGCAAAAGCCGGTGCGGCTGTTCGTCCAGCAGCCGCATGCAGCCGATATCGAAGTTGAAGTTGCGGGTCAGATCCCGGCACTCCATGTTGGCCAGGGCAATGTAGGAATCGTGGGAGAGCTTGAAGGGGCAATAGGGCAGGCAACCTTCGTTGGCCAGGACCTCGAGCTTGATTCCGGGCAGGTCCTGGTGCAGGGTCAGGCTGATCCCGGCCAGTTGATCCAGGTCGCGGTTGAGCGCGCGGTCGAGGATGATCTTGCCGGGCGGCTTGAACCCGGTTTCGCCGATGTAGGTCAGCTGGGCCTCGATTTTGTGCACCGAGTCCGGCATGGTGTTGATGCTGGGCACCGCTTCCAGTTCGGCCGCGATCTCGGGGGAGCCGTCGGCCAGTGCCTGGAGCAGGTAATGGTCGCAATAGACGATGCCGTCGAGCACACCGTGGTCCAGGCATTGGTCGAGGCTGTCCAGGATTGATTTGGCGAAACCGGGGTCGGTCAAAAGATCGGGGGGATAGAACCGGCTGTTGAGCAGGGCGTATTTTTTCGGTCCGCGCAGACGTTTCAAACCCGCAATGTTGGCCGCCTGACTGGTCGCCAGCACCGGTTCAATCTGGGTGCGGCAGTCGAGAATCTGGCTGTGCAGCAGGCTGAAGTAGGTGCTGTCCAGATCGGCGGCACATTGACAGAGAAAATCGACATATTTGTCCTCCGGAAGAAAGGGGACATTGAGAAAAGGTTTCATGCGAGTTTCATCTCTTTGCGCAACAAGGCATGGGGTTCGATGGTTGCCAGGGAAGGTTCGGTTTGCAGGATCACTTTGTTGCCCGGGTTCGCACGGTGCAGCGGCGTGCCGTCTTCCAATCGGATGTCTCTGACCGTCACCGCTTCCGTTTCGATGGTCCGGCCAAGATATTCCACGCGGTCGCCAACGGCAATCGCATGCCGTGTTTCGATCAGAAAAGGGTCGACGGCGCGAATAATGCCGACCGGCACAAATCTTTGTTCAAAACGCATTCTATCATACAACATGTCGGCGGATGAAGGGGTGGCGGTAAAAAAGTTTTCCGTTTGGCCCCGAGTACCGATCTTGTTCAATTCCTTGTGAAAAACTTCGGGCAATGCGAGGCTAACTAGCGATTGGCCTGAAAAAAGTTGCTGGTGGATCCAATTGAGGGCCAATCGGTACAGCCGAACCACCGCCCCAACGTAACCTGCCGATTTTATTCGGCCTTCAATCTTGATCGCATCGACGCCGGCAGCGATCAACAGCGGCAGCCGGTCCAGCAGGCAGAGGTCGCGGGAATTGAAAATATAGGTTCCGCGCTGGTCTTCTTCTACAGGAAAATACTGCCCCGGCCGTTTTTCTTCAACCACAGCGTAGGCGTAACGGCAGGGGTGGGCGCAGTCGCCCTGATTGGCGTTGCGACCGGTGAAATACTGGCTGAGCAGACAGCGTCCCGAGTAGGAAATGCACAGTGCCCCATGGACGAACACTTCCAGTTCGGCGGACGTGGCGGCCCGCATGTCCCGGATCTCGGCCAAACCGAGCTCCCGGGCGAGATTCAGCCGCCGTACCCCGCCCTGTTCGACCCAAAAGCGGGCACTGGCGGCGTTGGTCACGTTGGCCTGGGTGGACAAATGGAGCGGCAACTCGGGAGCCAGCCGCCGCGCGATGGCCAGCACGCCGGGATCGCTGACGATGCAGCCGTCGACGCCGATCTCCCGCAGCAAGAGCACATAGGACTCCAGCGGTTCCAGGTCGCGGCCATGGGCGAAGATGTTGACCGTGACGTAGACCTTAACGCCGCGCCCGTGGGCGTAGGCCACGGCCCGCCGCAATTCGTCTTCCTCGAAATTGGCGGCCCGGGCGCGGAGGCTGAAGGCCTTGCCTCCCAGATACACGGCGTCGGCGCCATAGTGGATGGCCGTGACCAGTTTTTCGAAATTGCCGGCCGGGGCCAGCAGTTCGGGCAAGCGTGGGACGGATTGCGCAACAGGGGAGGATATGGGCATCATGATTGGTTCACACGGAAGAATAAAGACAAGTCAAAGACGGGTACAAGTGGATTGACAGGTGAACAACAGGGGTCGGGTGCAGGGAACAATGGATTTGCAGGCCACTTCGTGGTATCGCGTCGGGCCTGCGTGCTATCGGGTGCGGGCGGTCCGGCGGGCGGCCCATTGAGATAGTGCTTGCCCCTGGCAAGCGGTTGTTATACTATTTTTCGGAATACCGCCGCGTTGCTTCACAACTTGAGTCAAGCCGCCCTCCAGGGGCAAGGAGATCTCACCCATGTTGAAGAAAAGCTATTCCAAAACCGGAACGGTGTGCCGTGTCACCTTCAAGTACGAAAACGAGGAAAAGGCAGAAACCGCGGTGCTGGCTGGCGAATTCAACGACTGGTCGCTGCGGGAGACGCCCATGAAGAAACTCAAGGATGGCAGTTTTTCCGCCACGCTCTCCTTGCCGGCCGGCCGTTCCTATTGCTTTCGCTATGTGCTCGACGGCGGAGTCTGGGTCAACGATGTCGAGGCCGATGGCTATTCTCCCAACGCGTTTGGCGAGGCCAACTCGGTTTTGGTCCTCTGATCCAGCCCGGCGTCGGGCCAGCGGCGGCCGCCGTTAAAAACAGTCGCCCAGCCCGGCGCCGTGATATTCGTTTTTCAACGCCACGTAGCGCCGCCACGAGGCCTGCATCTCCTGCAGCTGGGCGTCGCTGACCTCCTTGACCACCTTGGCCGGTGTCCCCATGATCAGGGAACGGGGAGGAAAATGCTTGCCCGGCGTTACCACCGACCCGGCCCCCACGATCGACTCCCTGCCGATCACCGCGCCATCGAGGATAATCGCCCCCATGCCGATCAGGCAGAGGTCGCCCACCGTGCAGCCATGGAGAATGGCCCGATGGCCGACCGTGACCTCGCTGCCGATGATCGTCGGGTGGCCGTCCTGGTCGTCCCGCTCCGTCCCCGCGTGCTGGGTGATGTGGAGCAGGGTGAGATCCTGGATGTTGGTGCGGGCGCCGATGCGGATGCGGTGGACATCGCCCCGGCAAACAACCCCGAACCAGAGCGACACATCCTCGCCCAGGACCGCGTCGCCGATCAAGGTGGCGTTGGGGGCGACCCAGCCGCCCTTGCCGACCTGGGGCCGGTATTCTCGATATGGCAGTATCATGATTTCTCCTGCGTTCTATGAGGGGTTTGCCGCGGCCGCCGCCGGGCCGGGCCGCGAGCCCGCCAAGCCGTCGGGCGCCGTCCACATCTCCCGGCTGAACCGGACGCAGCGGTTGCGGCCTTCGGTCTTGGCCCGGTAAAGGGCGATATCGGCGTATTTAATACAACTCCAGAGCGTGTCGGTGTCAAGGGGGAATTCGCTCACCCCGAGGCTGATGGTGGTCTGGATGACCGCTTCCGGCAGCTTGACCGTCAATTGCTCAATGTGCACCCGGATCTTTTCGGCGATGCGCAAGGTTTCGTTCCGGCTGACATCCAGGAGCACGATCAAAAATTCCTCCCCCCCGAACCGGATGACGATATCCGCTTCCCGCACGGACTGCTTGATGACCTGGGCCGTTGCCCTGAGAACGACATCGCCGGCCTGGTGGCCGTAAGTGTCGTTGACCTGCTTGAAGAAGTCGAGGTCGCACATGATCAGGCCGATCGACTTGCCCCGACGCAGAACGCCGGCCACGATTTTCTCCGTATATTCCTGAAGGTAGCGTCGGTTGTGCATGCCGGTCTGGTCGTCGATCAGGGCGGTGTCGCGCAGGGAGCGCATCAAGCGCTTGGTTTCGATGACGGCCAGCGATTCATTGATGTACTCTTCCGCCTTGGAGACCCGGTCGGCAGCGGCGGGTCCGGTTTCGAACACGAACATCACCACCGCCACGGTGGCGCCGCCGGCAACAATGGGATGGCAATGGTGGCCCGTGCCGTCCGGGCCGGTGAATTGCCGGCAGACGGCCGGAAAGTGGACCGAGGACACGACGTGGCCGATGCGGTTGGCTTTGCACAATTCGCACCGCTCGAGAATTTCCGGGTTGCAGAAGAGCGCGGCCGAGCCCTCCTCCTGCTCGGGGTAGGTCAGGAGCATGGTCTTCTTTTCGGCGGCGACCTGGAAGATGAAGCAGTGCGCAAGCCCCAGTTTCCGGGTGAAGACCTCGCCCATGCACAGATAGACATCCTCCAGGTTGCCTTCCTCCTCGATCGCCTTCTTGAAGTTGGCGATGTTGTGGAGCGACTCCATCAGACTGTTGAATTTTTCCGAGAGAATGCCGATTTCGTCGTTGGAGGTGACCTCGATGCGTTTGGACAGGGCCGTGCGGCCCTTGCCCTGGGCGATGTCCTCGAGGCCCCGGATGACGGTATTCAAGGGGCGGGTCAGGGAGGTGGCGGCCACGAAGATGATCGCGCAGGTCACCATGATCGAAAACAGGATGATCAGGCCGATGCTGTTGCGCAGCGACAGGACGCCGGCAAGGAATTCGTCGGCGTTCTGGGTGGCGGCCACGCTCCAGCCCTTGCCCTTGACCGGGGCGAATCCGGCCACCTTGCGGATGCCCTTGAAGACATAGGATTCCGCCCCGGCCCGTCCGTCGATCATTGCCTGGGCCATGTTCGCCATGGCTGGTATCTTTAAAAGGTCGAGCTTGAGGATGTTCTTCTCGTCCGGATGGGCGATGATGATGCCGTTCTGGTTGACCATGAAGCAATAGCCGGTCTCCCCGATCTTCCTCTTGACGATCATGTCGGTGATGACCGGGGCCTTGAGCAAGGTGCCGACAACCCCGAGAAAAAGCCCGTTTTCCGTGAAGATCGGCGCGCAGATCATCATCACCGGTTCATGGGTGGACAGGGAGAACGCGATTTCGCCGGAAGCCGGTTTCCTGGTTGTCCGGGCCTCGATGAAACAGGGATGCTCGGGAATGTGCCAGGCTGTCAGGCTTTCGCCGGCCTCCATGGCTTCGGCAAAAGGCATGCCGGCGGCATCGGTAAGGAAAATGCCGGCATAGTTGGTGTTGAGCAGCTCGAACCGTTTCTTGATATCCTGGCGGATCAGCCTGAGCGCCTCGGCGGTCCCGCCGTTACCCTTGGCGCTGATCGCCTCAGCGGCGTTCCGGACCTGGGTGCGGGCGGCAAAGGCGGCGGTGAATTTCATCTCGCCCTCGAGGGTGGCCTCGACCTGCATGGCGGTCCCCTCGGCGATGAACTGCTCGTTGGTCCGGCTCAGCAGGGACACCGCCTTGGTGGAATCGGTGATGGCGACATAGCCGCAGATCGCCATGGGAATGAGCGCCGCCAGGATGCCGCCGACGATGAGTTTGAAACGGATCGATGCGAAAAACATGGGGCTCCTTGAGGCGCGTTCGGTAGATCCGGCACTCAGCGGCCGGCCGGGTGCAAGCGCGTCGGCGCGGGAAGCGGGGACCTCGCCTCCGGCTGCCGGGTGTTCGGGCGCCGCCAGCCCGTGTTCATCCGAACCGGACATGTTGCCGGAAAAAGTCCCGGTACTCGTCCGGGCGGTGGCTGACGTAGACGATGGTGGCCAGTTGCTCGCCGGCGATCCCAGCCAGAAAATCGAGCAGTGCCATGCGATTGGGCTCGTCGAGCCCCAGGGTCGGCTCGTCGAGGAGCAGCAGCTGCGGCGACTTGATCAGCGCCCGGGCCAGCAGCAGCAGCCGTTGCTCGCCGTAATTCATCTGGCGGAAGGGCTGCTGTGCCTTGTGGGCCAGGCCGAGGCGTTCCAGCCAGCGGCGGCCGAGCCGCAACTGCGCCTCGCTGGGGTGGGTGTAGAGCCCGATCGAATCGAACAGCCCGGAAACGACGATGGCAAGCCCGCTGCCGGCCACGCGGTGGTTGCGGTGGAGGTCCGGGCTGAGAATCCCCATGCGTCGTTTCAGCTCCCAGATGGATTCGCCGCTGCCGCGCCGTTGGCCGAACAGGGCCAGATCGTTGGCGTAGCACAGCGGGTGGTCGCCGCAGATGAGCTGCAGCAGGGTCGATTTGCCGCAGCCGTTGGGGCCGGTGATCAGGGTGTGGTCGCCCCGGCCGATGTCCAGGTCAAGGCCGGTGAAGACCTCGACCTCGCCGTAGCGGGCAAAACCCGAACGCAGGGAGACCAGGTTGGAGTCGTCGGCTGCTTCCGCTTGTCCGCGGTCTTGGCGGAAGTCCTCCACCGTCACTCGGAAGAGCGGCGGTTGGCTGGCCAGACAGGCGGTCACCTCGGCCAGGACCTCGGTCCTAGGTCCCTGGGCGGCGATGGTGCCGACGCGGAAGGCCGCGAGGTGAGTGCACCAGTCCGGGATGTCGGCACTGTTGCTGACCAGGATGAGCAGCCCCAGCCCCCGGTCCCGCAGGCCGGCCAGCACCCGGTCCAGTTCCACCCGACTGGTCTTGTCGAGCCCCTCGTAGGGATTTTCCAGGATCAGCCGGCCGACGCCCCCGGTGATCTGCTGGAGCAGGCAGAGTTTCCGCTCCTGGCCGGAACTCAACTGGCGATAGCCCCGGTCGAGCAGGTCGGAGAAGGCGAACAGCTCGATCAGCCGGCGATGTCGGTCGATGTCGGTGAGGAAGGCGCGGGCCGGGGTGCCGGGGTCGAGCCGGTCGAGATAGTCGGTGTCGTCTTTGCGGAGCTCGGCCTCGAAAATCGACTGTTGCCGCTTGAACGACAGCACGCCGATGTCCGGCGGCAGGCTCAGCTTCCTGGCGCGAAAGTCGATTTTTTCCCCGGCAATGATCTCGCAGAACTGTTCGATGCCCGAACCGTTGCCGCCGACCAGGCACCAGGCCTCTCCGGGGGCCATGGTGAAGCGGTCGATCCGCAGGCCGTCGGCAGCAAGCTGCCTGATCGTCAAGCTGCCTTTTCGGCCCTGCTCATTCATCCCAGATCGCTGCCACGGTGTAGGGGGATTGCGGTCCGGTGAAGAACGAGCCGTCGACAAAGCGATACCCCCGGTCGAGCGCGGCGATCGCCGCCATGTCCCGGTCGTCGAGCCGCACCTCGGCGGCGGCAAGGTTTTGCCGCAACCGTTCCGGATTGACCGATTTGGGGATGACCACGGTCTGGCGCGCCAGGGCCCAGGCCAGCAAAACTTGCGCCGGCGTGATCCCGTGCCGGGCCGCCACCTGGAGAATCACCGGGTTGTCGAGCAGGGTCGGTTCGTCAGCCTTTTTCATGGCGGCCGGCCGGTCGCCGGAGCCGAGCGGTGAGAAGGCCGTGACCAATATGTTGTTTTGTTTGCAGAAATCGAGGGTGGCCCGTTGTTGCAGGTAGGGATGGAGTTCGACCTGATTCATCTCTGGGCGGATGGTGGCCCGACGGCACAGGGCCTCCAGCTTGGCGACGCTGAAATTGCAGACGCCGATATGGCGGACCAGCCCCGCGGCGACGCAGGCTTCCATGGCTTTCCAGGTTTCGGCGATCGGCAGGTCGGCCAGCGGGATGAATTCTTCCTTTTTGCGGGCAAAAAGCACGCCCGGGGCAAAGGCCACCGGCCAATGGATGAGAAAGAGGTCGAGATAGTCGGTGCGCAGGTCGGCCAGCGTTTGCTCAAGGGCCGGCCGGACCCGTTCCGGGGCGTGGGCGTTGTTCCACAGTTTCGAGGTCAGCCAAAGATCGCCGCGGGCGACCGTGCCGGTGCCGATGGCCTCGGCGACGGCCCGGCCGACTTCCGGTTCGTTCTGATAGATGGGGGCGCAGTCGATATGGCGGTAGCCCGCGGCCAACGCCTCCGCGACCGCCGCCTGGACCGTGCCGGGCGATGATTTCCAGGTGCCGAGTCCGAGTGCGGGGAGGGTGTCCCCATTACTGAAGGAAAACGAGAGCATAGTGATTCTCCTGGTGGTCCGCCGGAGCTGTGAAGTCCGGTCGGAGGCGCTGGTCGCGCCGGGTTGGCGGCAAGGCATGCGGGCCCGAGAAACCGGTACGCAAAGGTGACGTCAAAATAAAAAGCCGAAGCTAAACCGTCAAATGGAGATTACACTTCAGCCATGGTATATTCATTATTAATTATCTGTGGCAATTTCGTCCCCGGAGAGAGGAGGGGGCTTGAAAACATCTGTAAAACGGCGTGAACGAACTGATCGCCACAATGGGGCAGACAGGGCGCGACCATGACGGAGAACATGTTGGCGGACAAAGCAAAAGAACGAGGCAACGAGACAGGGAGGCAAACAGTGGTGGTGGTGGACGACAGTTCCACCGTCCGAACCGTGATCCAGAGAGAATTGCGCGCCGCCGGATACGAGGTCGTCACCTTCAGCGACGGCCTGGAGGCCCTGTCGTCGCTTCGTTGGATGAGCAGGCTGCCCGAAATGCTCATTTTGGATATCGACATGCCGAGGATGGACGGCTTTGCCTGCTGCGAGCAGCTGCGGGCCATGGAGGCCCAGGGCGTGTTCGAGGAAAAGGACGCCCGGATTCCGGTGCTTTTCGTCTCCGCCAACGACAGCTTCGACAACCGCAGCCGCTGCTTTCATCTCGGCAGCCTGGAATTCATCTCCAAGCCCTTTGCCCGGGGCGAAATCGCCGTCGCGGTCAGCAAGGTACTCAGGCCGAAAAACACCTTTGCCGACATGACCGCCCTCATCGTCGACGACAAAACGTCCCTGCGGAAGATGGTCCGGTTCTGCCTGGAACAGATCGGGTTGAAGATCCTCGAGGCGGAAGATGGCCGTCAGGCCTTCGAACTCATCAAGGACAGCCGGGTCGAGGTGGATCTGGTCATCGTCGATTTCGAGATGCCGGTCATGCGCGGCGACGAGTTCATCCACCTGACCCGCCAGCGTCCCGAAACCGAGCACCTGCCCATGATCTCCCTCAGCGCCACCAGCGAATCCCAGGCGATTTTGCGGATGTTCCGGGCCGGGGCCACCGATTACCTGGTCAAGCCGTTCATCGCCGAGGAACTGCTGGCCCGGGTCCAGGTGCATCTCAACCTGCGCCGCCACATGCGCCACTTGGAGGAGATGAACCGGAACCTGTACGACAAGGCGGTCAACGACGCCTTGACCGGGCTGCGCAACCGGCGGTATTTTCAGGAAGCCTTCGAGGAAATGTTCGTCCGGGCGCAGCGCTCCCAATGCGATTTCTGCTGCCTGTTTTTCGATCTCGACCATTTCAAGGCGGTCAACGACACCTGCGGCCACGATTTCGGCGACTATGTCCTGAAAACCATCGGCACCTTGATGAAAAAGAACGTCCGTCGGGGTGACTTGGCCGCCCGGTTCGGCGGCGAGGAGTTTGTGGTGGCGCTCCCGAACACCCACCTGGAGCAGGCCCGTTTTTTTGCCGAGCGCATGCGGAGCATCGTCGAAAAGCACCGGTTCAGCGACCAGGGACGGGAATGGGCGGTCACGGTCAGCATCGGGGTTGCCTCGCTCAACGATCACTGCCCGACCTCGTCGAAGAGCATGCTGCAACTGGCCGACAAGTCGCTTTACCTGGCCAAGGGCTCCGGCCGCAATCGGGTGATTTGCAGCCCGTATTGAGGCCAACCCCGGTTGTGCTGCGGGCCGTCCCCGTTTTCCGCCGCGAAGCAATCCCGCGCTGTTGCGCGCAAAAACAAGCGCATTCCCCGGCGATGGGCGCAATTCCGCCCGGTTGCCATGGAGGTGGCAGATGACAGAACCAAAGAAATCGTGGGGGTTTGCCACCCGGCAACTCCATTCCGGCCAACCCGTCGATCCGGCGACCGGCAGCAGGGCGCTGCCGCTGTACCAGACGACCTCCTACCGCTTCCGCGACTCGGCCCACGCCGCCGACCTGTTCGCGCTCAAGGAGGCGGGCAATATCTACACCCGGATCATGAATCCGACCACCGAGGTGCTTGAGCGGCGGGTGGCGGACCTGGAAGGCGGAATCGGCGGGCTGGCAGCGGCCAGCGGTCATGGCGCCCAGACCCTGGCCTTTCTGACCCTCTGCCGGGCCGGCGACCATATCGTTTCCAGCAGCAGCCTCTACGGCGGCACCTACAACCAGCTGCGCTACACTCTGCCACGGCTGGGGATCGAGGTCAGCTTCGCCGATCCGGCCGAGCCGGATTCCTTCCAGCAGGCCATCCGGCCTAACACCCGGCTGGTCTACGGCGAAACCCTGGGCAACCCCGGCTTGATCGTCTTTCCTTTCGAGGAGGTCGGCGCCATTGCCCGGGCGCACCGGCTGCCCCTGATGATCGACAACACCCTGGCCACCCCCTACCTGTGCCGGCCGATCGAATGGGGCGCCGCCATCGTCAGCCACAGCACCACCAAATTCCTCAACGGCCACGGGACCTGCATCGGCGGCCTCTTGGTGGACGCGGGCACCTTTGCCTGGGATTCCGGCCGATTTGCCGACTTCACCGAACCGGACCCCTCCTACCACGGCCTGGTCTACAGCAGCCTCGGCCCACCCGCCTTCATCGTCAAGGCCAGGGTGCAGATGCTGCGGGATTTGGGGATCTCCGCCTCGCCCTTCAACAGCTGGCTGACCGTGCAGGGGATCGAAACCCTGGACCTGCGCATGCAGCGGCATGTGGCCAATACCCTGGCCGTGGCCCGCTTTCTGCGGGAACACCGCCAGGCGGCCTGGGTATCCTATCCCGGCTTGGCCGATCATCCCAGTCACCAGCGGGCGCTCAAGTATCTGCCCGAAGGGGCGGGGGCTGTGCTCACCTTCGGCATCGAGGGCGGACGGGAAGCGGGGCAGCGATTCATCGACCGGCTTCAGCTGTTCAGCCACGTGGCCAATGTCGGCGATGCCAAGAGTTTGGCCATCCATCCGGCCAGCACCACCCACGGCCAACTGAGCGAGGACGAACTGCGGCAGGCCGGGGTGACGCCGGATATGGTGCGGTTGAGCGTGGGGCTTGAGGATGCCGAGGACCTGTTGTGGGATCTGGATCAGGCCCTCGACCGGGCGGGGTGAACCGTCAGCGGAAGGTCGACTGGGTGCAGTTCGGGGAGGAGACCTGGCAGCCGTCGCTGCTGTCGAGGCCGGGAATCAGGGATTGGCCGGCAGGCGGCGCCAGGGAGCCCGGCCGTGGCGCGCCGGCCGCGGTCGGGTCGGGCAGGCTGAGAGCGGCCAGCACTGCGGTTTCGCCCCGGCGGATGTTCCAGCCGTCCGGCGTTTTGGTCATCAATACCGGAATTTCCTTGATCCCCAGGGAGGTCAGCAGGGCCTTGTTGAGTTCCGGCGCGTAGGCGGGGTTGATCGTGGCATTGTCCAGGCCGATGGAGTTGACCCGGTCGATGGGGTTGAAATGCACGGTGACCCGGCCGTTGGTTTGCAGCGAGGCGATCACCTTCTCGCAGTGGGCGCAGGTCGAGGCATAGAAAAGGTAGTGCTCGGGATACTTGGTCACGCCCGGCCGGCTGGCGAAGACGCCGGCGGTAAAGGCCTGGCGGCCGACGGCAGGCTGGTACAGGTCCAGACTGGCAAAGGCCAGGGCCACGGTGGCCGCGACCAGGGCACCCGCCAGGATCTGTCGGAGGCCGAGCAGGCAGCTGAGCAGGACGATAAATCCGAGGATGGTCAGGCAATAGGCGCAGAAGGTGTGGGCCGCCAGGTATTGAAAACTGGTCAGGACCGCCTCCACCCCGAGGGCGGCCAGCAACAGGTACGGCACAAAGGCCGGGAGCCGCCGCCGCTCGCCCTTTGCGGCCCGCAGGCTCCAGTAGATGGTCTGAAAAAAGAACAATCCCACCGCATTGAAGACCAGGGGCGGCACCTTGGTCATCTTTTCCACAATCTTGCAGCCCTCGTTCAGACAAAACGGCGTGCCCTGATACAGGGTGAAGCCGATCTGCCCAGCGACCAGCAGGCTGGCGGCCAGGGCGAGAAACTGGCCGAACTGGAGCGCTCTGTCTTTTCTTTTCAGCATGGTGTTCCGGAAGTTGAGGCCATCGAACATTGCGCCAAAGCGTACAAAGACGCCGCGATGGGCCAAGGCACAGGAGGCCTATAATGCTTCATTCTCCCTGAAGTGTCAACCTTCCTCATGGACGCCTCGGGGGGTGCGGCCGGGCGTGGCTGTCCTCTGAAAAAGAAGCTCGGATGGTTTGTCGAAGGGCTCGAGGCGCTCAGGCGGAGTGCGTCACCCGCCGGTAGAGGGTCTCCGCCTGGTAGGAGCTGCGGACAAAGGGGGCCGCGGCCACCGCCCCGAAACCCGCGGCCAGGGCCAGAGTCTCGAGGGTTTCGAATTCGTCCGGCGGCAGGAAGCGAACCACCGGCAGATGGTGGCGCGAGGGCTGGAGGTACTGGCCGATAGTGAGGATGTCGCAGCCGGTTTGGCGCAGATCGGCAAACAGCCCGGCCAGTTCTGCAGTCGTTTCGCCCAGCCCCACCATGATGCCGCATTTGCGGACAATCGATGGCGCCAGGCTGCCGGCGCGCCGCAGCATCTCCAGGCTACGGCGGTAATCGGCCTCGGGACGAACGGTCGGATAGAGCCGGGCCACGGTCTCGAGATTGTGGTTGAGCACGTCCGGCCGGGCATTGAGCACTATTTTCAAGGCATCGGCATCGCCCTGCAAGTCGGGGATCAGCACCTCGACCAGGGTGTGGGGATTGGCTTGGCGTATCGCCCGGATGGTGGCGGCGAAATGGGCGGCACCGCCGTCGGCCAAGTCGTCGCGGGTCACCGAGGTGAGGACGCAGAAACTCAGGCCCATGGCGCGTACCGCCGCCACCACCCGGTCCGGCTCTTGGGGATCGGGCGGCCCCTGCGGGCCATGGCCGATGGCGCAGAACCGGCAGGCGCGGCTGCAGCGGTCGCCCAGGATCATGAAGGTGGCGGTGCCCTTGGCAAAGCATTCGAACTGGTTGGGGCACATGGCCTCCTGGCAGACCGTGTGCAGGCATTGGTCTTTAATCAGGGAGCGAATTCGTTCGTACTGGGGGCCGGTGGGCAGGGCGCGGCGCAGCCAGTGGGGTTTGGCCTGTTTGGCTTGGATGGGCTTGACGGTCATGGCAGGGTTGGCGGCAAAGGGAAGTCGGCGTAGAACAAATCGCGGTCGAGCGGACGCGGATCGACCGCGAACAGCTCGGCCAGGTGGCGCGGCATCCGGGCCTTGACCCCGGCCATGGCGCACCGGCAGCCTTCGCGCGCCAGCGAGGTCACTCCGATGCCGGCCAGGCCGCAGGGATTGATCCAGGCAAAGGGTTCCAGGTCGGGATCGACATTGAGCGCCAGTCCGTGGAAGGCAATGCCGTGGCGAATGGCGATGCCGATGCTGCCCAGTTTGTTGTCGCCCACCCATACCCCGTGGTTGCGCGGGTCACGGCCGGCAACGACGCCGCAATCCGCGGCCAGTCGCAGCATCAGTTCCTCCAGCAGATGGACGTAGTCGTGCAGGCCCAGCCGACGGCGGCGCAGATCGAGGATCGGGTAGACCACCAGTTGGCCCGGTCCGTGGTAGGTGATTTCGCCGCCGCGCTCCACCGTCACCACCTCGATGCCCCTGGCCCGAAGGAAATGCTCGTCCACCCCCAGGTGCGCCCGGCTGCCGTGCCGGCCCAGGGTATAGACCGGCGGATGCTCGACCAGGAGAAACAGGTCATGGGGCAACCCGCCCTGCCGCCGCCGCTCCGCCAGGGCGAGCTGGAGCGCGTGCGCGGCAGGGTAGGCTACCAGGCCGAGGTCGCAGACGGCTGCCGTACTGCTCATGGTCCGCACGTGCCAGGGGGCGATTCAGGCCGCCGACGGTCCGGTCAGACAGGGACAGCGGGCGGCCTGCACCTCGTCGAGCCGCCGCACCTTGGTCCGCTGCGGGGCCTGGCGCAGCAGGTCCGGCTGTTCCTCCGCTTCCCGGACAATGGTCCTGAGCGCGGCGATGAACTGGTCGAGGTCGTCTTTGCATTCGGTCTCGGTGGGTTCGATCATCAGGGCCCCGTGTACCACCAGCGGGAAATAGATGGTCGGCGGATGATAGCCGTAGTCGATCAGCCGCTTGGCCATGTCGAGGGTGGTGATCTTCTGCGCCTGCTGCTTGAGGTCGGAGAAGACGCATTCGTGCATGCAGGGCCGGTCGTAGGGCAGGTGGAGGACATCCTTCAGCCGCTCCTTGACGTAGTTGGCGTTGAGCACCGCCAGTTGGCTGGCACGCTTCAGGCCGGCCTCGCCCATGCTGAGGATGTAGCTGTAGGCCCGGACCAGGACCCCGAAATTGCCGTGGAAGGCGTGGATGCGACCTACCGACAGCGGCCGGTCGCTGTCCAGGCGATAGCGGTCGCCTTCCTTGACGACGCGGGGCACGGGCAGGAAGGGTTCGAGCTCGCCGGTCACGCAGACCGGGCCCGCGCCGGGGCCGCCGCCGCCGTGCGGGGTGGAGAAGGTCTTGTGCAGGTTGAGGTGCAGCACGTCGATGCCGCAGCGCTTGGCATCCATCACCCCGAGCACCGCGTTCATGTTGGCGCCGTCGCCGTACACCAGGCCGCCCTTGGCGTGGACGATGGCGGCGATCTCGCGGATGCGCTCCTCGAACAGGCCCAGGGTGTTGGGATTGGTGAGCATGATGCCCGCGGTTTCCTCGTCCATCAGTTCGGCCACCAGGGCCGGATCGAGCATGCCCTGTTCGTCGGACTTGACCGCCACCGCCTGGTAGCCGCACAGGGCGGCGGAGGCCGGGTTGGTGCCGTGGGCCGTGTCCGGGATGAGGATCTTGTGGCGCTGGGCCCCGCGGTGGCGGTGCCAGGCATGGAAAACGAGCATGCCGGTCAGCTCGCCGTGGGCCCCGGCCGCCGGCTGGAGGGAGACGGCGTCCAGGCCGGTAATGGCGGCCAGGTAGGTCTGCAACTCGTGCAAAAGCCGCAGGGTGCCCTGGCACAGCTCGTCGGCCAGCATCGGATGGGCGGCGGCGATGGCCGGGGTGGCGGCCTGGCGTTCGTTGGTCTTGGGATTGTACTTCATGGTGCAGGAACCGAGCGGGTACATGCCGCTATCCACCCCGAAGTTCCACTGCGACAGCCGGGTGTAATGGCGGACCACGTCGACTTCGCTCAGGTCGGGGAAGTCGGCGGGCTCACCCACAAGCCCCGCATCGATGGCGGCGGCCGGCACCTCGCCGGCGGGGATCGACATGCCCGTCCGGCCCTTCTTGCCCTTGTGCCAAAGCAGGGGCTCGTTGAGAATCAGGCCGCCGGTGCCCGGAAATTCGTTGGTCGTGCTCATGCGGCCACCTCCGCTGCGATGATGTCCATGGTTTTCTTGTCGATGGTCTCGGTAACGCAGAACAGGTAGCGTCCGGCCAGTTCCGGATAGAGAGCGCCCAACTCCAGGCCGGCGACGATGTTTTTGGCCAAAAGCCGCTCGCGTGCCGGCCGGAAATCGGCGGCGAATTCGACCACGAACTCGTTGAAGGTCGGACCGGCGAACACGATCCTGGCCCCGGCCCGAACCAGCAGCCCCTTGAGATATTCGGCGCGATCATAATTGAGCCGGGCCAGTTGCCTCAGGCCGGTGCCGCCCAGGGAGGCCATGTAGATGGCCGCGGTGAGGGCGCAGAGGCCCTGGTTCGAGCAGATGTTGGAGGTGGCCTTTTCCCTGCGGATGTGCTGCTCGCGGGTGGCCAGGGTCAGCACGTAGCCGCGCCGGCCCTCGGCATCCTTGGTCTCGCCGACCAGCCGCCCCGGCAGGTTGCGGGTGAAGGGGGCCTTGCAGCCGAACATTCCCAGGTAGGGGCCGCCGAAGGAGCGGGACAGGCCGAAACTCTGGCCCTCGCCGCAGACGATGTCCGCGCCGCAGGCGCCCGGATTCTTGAACAGACCGTAGGCCAGCGGCTCGGTGAAAGCGGCGACCAACAGCGCATCCGCCTGATGAATGGTAGTTGCGGCGCTGTCCAGATCCTCGATCACCCCGAAGAAGTTGGGCGATTGCAGGGCCACGGCGGCCAGGTCGCCGTGGGCGGCAAGCCCGTCCAGGTCGGTGCGGCCGCTGGCAAGGGTGTCCAGTTCGACGATCTCGAAGCCGGCGGGCTGGAGATAGGCCCGCACTACGGCGCGGTAATGGGGATGGATGGCCTTGGCCACCGCCACCCGCCTTTTTTTCTTGGCGATCCGCAGGGCCATCAGCAGGGCTTCGGCCAGGGCCGAGGCGCCGTCATACATGGAGGCGTTGACCACGTCCACCCCGAGCAGGCGGGCGGTCAGGGTCTGGTATTCGAAAATGGCCTGCAGGGTGCCCTGGGCCATTTCCGGCTGATAGGGGGTGTAGGAGGTGAGGAATTCGGAACGGCCGGCCAGGGCACGGACGGTCTCCGGGACATGGTGATGATAGCTGCCGGCCCCCACCAAAACCGCTGTCTGCTCGTCCACCCCCATGGAGGCGGCCAGGGCGCGGAGGTGGTCGTTCAACTCCCATTCGCTGCGGGGCGCGGGCAGGTCCCAGGGGCGGGCCATGCGGCAGTCGGTCGGTACCGAGGCGAACAGCTCGTCAAGCCCGGCCGCGCCGACCGTGGCCAGCATGGCGTCGATTTCCTCGGGGGTGTGCGGTAGATAGCGCATGGCCTAGCCCCTGAGCAGCTGCAGATAGCCGGCGGCGTCGTGCAATTGCTCGTATTCGCCGGGATCGGAGGGCTTGATCTCGACCAACCAGCTGGCATAGGGCTGCTGGTTGATCAATTCCGGGGCGTCGGTCAGGGCGATGTTGACCGCGATCACCTGGCCCGAGATGGGCATGTACAACTCGGACACCGCCTTGACCGATTCCAGGGTGCCGAACTCGTCGCCCTTGGCAAAGCTGTCACCGACGGCCGGCAGCTCGACAAAGACAATGTCGCCCATCTGGTCCTGGGCATAGTCGCTGACCCCGACCAAAACGGTGTCGCCGGCGGGTTTGGCCCATTCGTGGTCGTCGGTGTAGCGGATGTCGTCCGGCAGGTTCAACTCGTCGATTTCTTTCATGAACGTTCTCCTTTATGTCAGCATTACGCCAGCATGGCGGTCAGGGGGGTACGGGCGGTGCGGTCCGGCCGGATTTGGTCGCGGATCTCCACTTTGAGGGTGCGCTTGCCGTCGGTGAGCAGGATTTCGGTGCCGGGCGGCAGGGGGGCATCGAGCCGGACAAAACCGCAGCAGAGGCCGCGCGGCGCAAACGATTCGGGGCGGCCGCCCGCCACCGGGGTGGCGATGCCGACCAGGGCGCCATTGACCCGGTCGATGGCCATGTCGGTGGTGCAGGTGAGCACGGTACCCAGCGGAGTGCCGTCGAGCGCGGTCGCCCGGCTGCCCTCGCCAAGGGCAATCTTGCGCGGGTCGAAACCGGCAAAGGCCAGGGTGCAGGGGGCCGACCGGGCCGCCCGTATCGCCCGGCCGCCGATGAATTCCTTGGTGAAGCCGCCGCCGTCCTCGTTCCAGGGCAGGACGAACAGCCAGGGGTTGCAGGCAAAGAGCCAGGGGCCGATGTCCTGGTGGGACAGCGGCAGGCCGGCGCCCGCCCGCAGGGAGTCGCGGGCCGCGAGGCCGCAGGGCAAAAGCCCTTCGGGAGCCCCGGCCTCCAGCAGCATCTGCCAGAGGCGCACGGCGTGCTCGGGGGCAACGAACAGCTCAAAACCGAATTCGCCGGTATAGCCGGTGCGCGACACCAGAATCGGCGTGCCGTCGAGAAGGGTTACCGGTTCGCCGGCCAGGAGTTGCGGAGCAAAGGTGCCCTTGAAGGAAAAATAGACCATCCGGTCGAAGACCCGATCCGGGTCGCGCAGGATCCGGGCCAGAATCCTGGGCGCGGCCGGGCCCTGCAGATCCATCTTGCCGATGGCGTCGGTGTGGTCCTCGATCCTGGCGTCGGGATTGTCCTGGTTGTGTTGCCGCAGGTGGGCGGCGATCGGGTCGCCCATGGCGGCGTTGACCACCAGCAGGTAGTCGTGTTCGCCGCATTGGGAGACGATGGCGTCGTCCAGCACCCCGCCGGCGTCGTCAAGGAAAACCCCGTAGACGCAGCGGCCGGGCACCAGCGGGGTCTTGCGCGCGCCGATGCAGCAATCCAGATCCTTGGAAAAGCAGCGTTGCAGCAGCGGCCGCACCGCCGGGCCGCGCAGGGTCAGCACTGCCATGTGGCTGGTGTCGAACAGGCCGGCGGCCGCGATCGGGGCCAGATGCTCGGCCTTGGCCCCGGCCGGATACCAAAGCGGCATCTCGTAGCCGCCGAAGGCGGCCATCTTGGCGCCGTGGCCGACATGCCAGGCATGCAGCGGCGTGGTTTTCAAGGGCATTGCCATGGGAGTCTCCTTGGATTTTATTCGTTTGCCGCCGCCGTTGCCGGCACGGGTTCGCCGGCCAGGGGAACCTTGAGGTTGAAACTCTTGTAGACCACGAAGGTCTCGACCGAGCGCAGGTTGTCGATGGTGGCCACTTCCTGGGTGAAGAATTCGAGCAGGCCGAAGTCCTTGCTGAGCATGGCGGTGACGATCAGATCGAATTGGCCGGTAACCACGCAAACCGAGATCACGCCGCGTAGCCTGCTGAATTCCTCGCCTTTTTTGACCAGATCCATTTCCTTGACCCGCACCCCGACCATGATGATCTGTCGATCGGGCATGACCTCGGGATTCACCAGGCCGCCGATGGACAGCACCCCTTCGTCGATCAGCTTCTTGACCCGGGAGCGGACCGTGCCTTCGGCCAGCGACAGCTCCTCGGCGATCTTGCTGAACGGGGTCCTGCCGTCCTTGAGCAGGGCGATGATGGCGAGGTTGGTGGCGTCGATCTGCATGGCGGAACAGGAAATCGGAGAATTATTGGGATCGCCATTCGAGGCTAAAGAAAAACGACGGTTCTGTCAATGGCGATATGATGTTTTGCCGAATCCGGCAAATGCGTGGCGGGGACGGTTTTGCGGACGGAGCGGTGGGGAAGGCGGAGGATTGCCGGACTCCGGGCAAAAAAAAGCTCCGGCCATGGCGAGCCGGAGCTTGGGGTCTCGCGGGGCCGGGAATTATTTCAACGCGGCCATGGCGGCGTCGTAATTCGGTTCCTGGGTGATCTCGGGAACCTGCTCGGTATAGGCCACCTGGCCGTTGGTGTCGATGATCACGATCGCCCGGGACAGCAGTCCGGCGATGGGGCCGGTGGCGATGGTCACGCCGTAGTCCTTGCCAAAGGCCGGCGAGCGGAAGACGGACAGGGATTCGACATTCTTGAGTCCGTCGGTCTCGCAGAAGCGGGTATGGGCGAACGGCAGGTCGGCCGAGACGCAGAGCACCACCGTATTGGCCAATTCGCCGGCGGCCTTGTTGAAGCAGCGGACCGAGGCGGCGCACACCGGGGTGTCGATGCTGGGGAAGATGTTGAGCACGATCTTCTTGCCCTTGTAATCGGCCAGGGTCACTTCGGAAAGATCGGTCTTGACCAGCTTGAAATCGGGGGCCTGGGAGGATTTGGCCGGCAGGGTGCCGCAGGTTTCGATGGAATTGCCTTTCAGGGTGATGGTGGCCATGGTGGGTCTCCTTTGGGGATGATATTAAAATATCTTCTGTGAAATCAGGAGAATGGACTCGAGGCCCCGCATGCGTGCGGATACCCGCCCCTTCTCCAACGGCAACGATTCTGCAGACGATAATCATTCTCCTTTCGCTGTAAAGCCTGAAAGGAAAGAAGCGCTTGCTATGGACGGGCGGGCAAACCGGAAAACAAAGGTGAGCGGGGCGGGGAGCGATTAACTGGGCAAGAAGGGCTCGGCGGCGATTGCCAGGTCTTTGGCGTTGCGCTGGGCCTTGCGGGCACAAGCGGCACAGGTGCCATGAACCACCACGGCGGTGCGGTCGATGGCACCCACCTCGGCCAGATCGGGGGGCAGTTGCACCTCGTCGAAGGCTTGCCAGAAAAAATCGACCAACTGGCCGCAGGCATCGCAGAGAAAATGGTGGTGCCGGCTGGTCTGGGCTTCGAATCGGGCTTGGCTCTCAACCGTTTCCACCCGGTGGACCAGCTTGAGCTTCTCGAAGGTGGCCAGGGTTCGGTAGACCGTGTCGAGCGAAAGGGAAGGCAGGCGCTTTTCCAGCCGCTTGTGGAGGACTTCGGCCGACGGATGGTCGTGCGTCCCCAGCAGCTCACGGTAGATTTCAAGGCGCTGGTGGGTCACCTTGAGGCCGGCGTCTTTGCAGATTTGTTCGAAATAATGCAACTGTGATTGGAAATTTTTTGCAGGCATGGGCGGTCGGACAGGAAGAAGGAAGGAAATTTTTTTTACTTAATATATGGTATCTATTGCCGCGTCAATGAGAAAAATTCTCGGATGGAAAGTAGCACTACGTGGTTCTTTTCCGAAATGTCGGAAATTTTTCGGAAAAACCGGAATTTCTACTGCTGGGACAATCGGTCAATGTCGACGAGCAGGTGCGCAATATCCTCTACCCGGCCCATGTCCCGCGTCCATGCCTCGAGAATGGCCGCTTCTCCCAAGGCGGCCCCCAGAATCATGCCGGCCGCTAGACCGCGGGCAGCCGAGTCGCCGCCGGCCATCACATTTTCGATCAGGGCGGTCCGCAGGTCGTCCGGATAGGTCAGGACCAGGTGGATGACACCGGGAAGGGCGGCGGCAATGCCGCACATCTGGCCGAAGTGCTTGATCGTGGTCCGGGTGTCCTTGCCGCCGGAATCGAGTCCGGCCCGGATGCGGATATCCAGATCGAAATCCGCCACGCCTTCGTCCAGGGCGCTTGCCATGGCCTCGGCCGGTTCGGTGCCGTGGAGCACCGCCCAGGCCGTTTTGGCGAGGAAATCGGCCCCGGCCAGGGTGGCCGGATTGTTGTGGGTAACGGCGGTTTGCTGGCGAACCGCCTCCAGCAGCCCTTCCCGGTCCTCGCGGTATCGGTAGATGAGCGGGGCGATCCGGGCGGCGCCGCCCAGGTCCGAGGACTGCGAACCGCACTGCGCAAGGGGCAGGGAGCGGTCCATGTTTTCCAGGGTGGCGGCGGTGGCCTTGTCGACGTAGCCCCGGTAGCCGTCGGTGAACAGCCGTTGCCAGGCGGCGGCGAAATCGGGCAGGGAGAAGTCCCCGGTTCGGGCCAGGGATGCAAGCAGCACCAGGGTCTGGTCGCCATAGTGGGTGAAATCCCCGCGCTTCTTGCCGTCGTGGTAGGAGCCGGACAGCGGAGCCAGCAGCCGATCCACCCGGCCGATTTTCCGGTCGATTTCGGCGGTGTCGTAGATCCAGTGGGCGCCGAGGGCGAGACTGTCGGCAACGAAAGATGCCAGCACCATGGCTTTTGCCTGTGAGGTCATGAGCGTTCTCTCCAGAAGGGTGGAGTTGGTCGGAGGGGTTGATAAGTACACCAATAGGCGCGACGGAGCGCATTGTCAAATGGCTGGTGGATGGTCATTTTCGTCGAACGAACGGATGGGCTTAATTCTGGGCGGCCAGCGGCCGATAGGAAAAAAAGAGTTTGACCGGATCATACCAACCCCAACCAGGAGACAACATGAACATAGCTGCGGCCACGGTCAGCATGGATGCAGCACGTACCTACAGGGAAGTAGAACAACAATTCACCGGATTGAGCATGGGCGTGGCGGCGGCCGCATCCCCGGAGCAGGCCGATTCGTTCGGCTTCCGGCTGGCAACCGTGCTCGCCAGTGCAACCCAGACAAGCCTCACCTGCCGCTCCGAGGTCTGGCGGACCGATTGCGGCGGCGGCACCTCGCTGGTGGCGGCCAGCCAAAGCGCCGGCACCGAAACCGCCCTGGCCCAATTGACCGAACAGATCATCGGGCGATCGGTCAAGGTCGGCACCAGCCAGACCGATGCCGCCGGTCCCCCCGTGGCGGGCCGGAGCGCCACTTTGGTCAGCGGCGTAATGTACAGCCAGGAGGAATCCCTGCTTTTTTCCGCCCAGGGCTCGGTGCGGACCACGGACGGACGCGAGATCGCCTTTGATCTCGGGCTGGCCATGGAGCGCAGTTCCGCGGCCGCCACCGCCGCCGCCCTGGAGGTATCGTCGCTGTTCATCGAC
Source organism: Desulfobulbus sp. (assembly GCF_031547805.1). Taxonomy (GTDB): domain Bacteria; phylum Desulfobacterota; class Desulfobulbia; order Desulfobulbales; family Desulfobulbaceae; genus Desulfobulbus. The sequence continues at coordinate 139,889 of NZ_JAVBRQ010000020.1, read as the reverse complement.
CCGTTGGTCCTGCAATTCGACGTCAACGCCCCCCTGCTGGGCGACAGCACCTTTCTCTTCGATCTCGACAGCGACGGCGTCCAGGAGCAGTTGGCCGGTTTGGGCCGCGGCTGCGGTTTCCTCGCCCTTGACCGCAACAACGACGGCTGCATCAACAACGGCCTGGAATTGTTCGGCCCGGCCAGCGGTTCGGGCTTCGGCGAACTGGCGGAGCTGGACAGCGACGGCAACATGTGGATCGACGAAAGCGACCCCTGTTTCGACCAATTGCTGGTCTGGAGCCCGGACGGTACCGGGGGCGGATCGCTCCTGTCCCTGCGGGAGGCGGGTGTGGGCGCCATCGCTGTGGTCCACGCCGGCACCGGCTTCCGCCTGGATCGGGCGGACGGGTCGGTGATGGGCACCATCAAGGCCAGCGGCATCTTTCTCACCGAGTCCGGCGAGGTGCGCTCGCTTCAGGAGGTGGACCTGGCCCTGCCGGGCACGCAGTCCGCACCCGGTCCGGCGGCCAAGGTGGAGCAGGCCGCCGGCGAACTCAAGGGCGCCTTGCGCGGCCTGCGGGCGATCATCGCCATGCAGCAGTTGCGGCTGCGGACGATGTTGGCCGGCGAGCGGTTGCAAGGCCTGGCGGCCCGGCGGGAGGAGCAGCGGCAGACCCTGGTCGACTGGTTCCAGAACCGCAACGAGTGGTATGCCGAGCTTGAAGACCGGTTGCTGGACAGCGCTGCCAACGCCAAGGCGCCACTGGTGAGCCGCATCGGCAAGCGCGACGGCCCCACCGCCGGGTAAGCGATTTGAGCCGCGCCGCCCGCGGCCATGCCAATCCTGGGGCGACCGCCTTCGGCCCCGCCTTGCGGCTCGGGCTCGGCGGTCGCTCCGCTTTTTTGTCCGGATACGGTGTTGGCCGCATCCTCAACGCTTATGCTCATGTCGGTTGCGGCCGCTTTCTCGATGCCGCCGTCAAGCCGCCGCCATTCTCCGCTCATTCCCCGGTTGTGCCGGGCGCATCCCCCATTCCCGCCGTTTCCTTTTGCCGCAGTTTGATATCCAGGCCCGAATACCGGCGCACCCGACGCCGCACGATTTGGTGCAGCAGAGGCCGGCGGCCCAAAAGGGTGAGGTGTTGCCTGGCCCTGGTGATGCCGGTGTACAGCAGCTCCCGGCTGAGGATCGGCGCGTCTTCCTGGGGCAGGACACACAATACCCGATCGAATTCCGACCCCTGGGCCTTGTGGACGGTGAGGGCGAAGGCGGTCTGCCAAGCGGGCAGGCGAACGAGCGCCACCGGCCTGGGGGTGCCGTCCGGTTGGGCAAACCAGGCATGGAGAACGCCTTGGCCATCGGGCCAGAGGATGCCGGTGTCGCCGTTGAACAGGCCCAGATCGTAGTCGTTGCGCAGGATGAGGAGCGGCATGCCGCGATAGAGCCGTTCGCCGGCGGCAACGAGGCCCTGGCGTCGGAACAGGGACTCGGCCAACCGGTTGATTCCTTCGACCCCGGCCGGTCCCTCGCGCAAAGCGCAGAGCAGGCGGCAGCGGCCGAGCTCCTCCAGGGCCTGCTGCGGACCGTCGGCAGCGAACAGCGGCTGGAAATGGCGCTCGATCCACCGCTGCAGCCAGGCCACGGCCTCGGCGCCGGCGGCTTCCGCAAGGTGCAGGTCCGGGGCTGTGGCCTGCAAGACCGTTTCCAATTGGGCGGGGTCGCCGGTATTGACCGCCCGGGCCAGGGCGCCGATGCCCGAGTCCTCGCCGAAGCGGCGGCTGGTGCGGAGCACGACCAGGGAGTCGGCCAAGGGGCCGGCCTCGCTGCCGGCACGATCCGAAAGCCGGGCCGGGGCGAGGAGCGGCCGCATCCGCTCGGCCAGCTCGTTTGACCAACACAGCGTGCCGTCGCCGCAGAGGTCGCCGAACAGGTTGCCGGCCTCCACCGAGGCGAGCTGGTCCCGGTCGCCGAGGAGGATGACCCGGCAGGCCGGGGGCAGGGCAGCCAGGACCGCGGCCATCAGCGGCACGTCGATCATCGAGGCCTCGTCCAGGATGAGGAGATCAAGACGGAGCGGATGGCCGTCATGGTGGCGGAAACCGGGAGGATCGCTGCGATAGCCGAGCAGCCGGTGCAGGGTTTGGGCCTGCTCGGGAATGGTTTCGGCCAGCGCGGGCGGGAGCGCCGCCTTGGCGGAGCGGATCGACTCCTGCAAGCGGAGCGCCGCCTTGCCGGTGGGTGCGGCCAGGGCTACGCGCGGAGTGGTCGGGGCCAGGGCCGCGAGCAGGGCGAGGATGCGGGCGGCGGTGTGGGTCTTGCCGGTCCCCGGCCCGCCGGAGATGACCACAAAACGCCGGCACAGGGCCAGGGCCGCGGCGGCCCGCTGCCAGTCGATTGTTGTCCCGCTGGCCGTGGCGGGAAAAAGGTTCTCCAGCAGGGGGAGGGCCTCGGCCGGCACGGTCGGCAGCGGCGCTTCGGCCCGCTGGCGCAGGGCCCGGGCGATCGTCTCTTCGTCGCGGTCGAGACGGAAGAGAAACAGATTGTCGGCCCGGTCGAGCACCAGGGGACGGATCTCGCCGGGTCGGCCGACGGCCGGCGAGGCCAGCAAGGAGCGGCGGAGCGCGGCCGGGTCGGCAAACGGAGCGCTGTCCAGCCCGGCCTCGGCCACCAGCCGGGCCGCCTCGGACAGGGGCAGACAGGTGTGGCCCTGTCCGCTGGCCCAACTGGCCAAGGCCGCAAGTATGGGGAGTTCCGGGCATCGGCCGTCGTCGATCCGGGCCAGGAGACGGGCCGCCTGGACATCGAGGGGGCGGAACATACGGCCGGCCGCGGCGGAATCGAGCCAGGCGATCATCGCTCCCTTCCTCCCCGGCAACAGTCGTCGAGGGATGCGATCAGCGCCCGGTCCGGCCTGAAGGCATGGATGCCGGTTCCGGGCGGATGGCTGGGATGCATGGCCCGCAGGAAGAGATAATAGACGCCGCCGAAGTGGTCGTCGTACCGGTAGTCCGGCATGCGCATACCCAGGAACCGGTGCAGGGCCAGGGTGTAGATCAGGGCCTGGAGCGGGTATTGATGGCTGTCCATGCAGGCGTCCAGGGCTGCGGGAACGTAGTGCGCAAGCTCCGGCCCAAGAAAATTCGACTTGTAATCGGCCAGATAATAACGGCCCCCATGGCGGAAGACCAGGTCGATGAATCCCTTCATCAGGCCGTGCAGCACCGGGGAACCACCGGCCAGAGGGCGCAGGCCGGCTTGGGCGAGCAGGCGGTTGAGCCGCGCCGGATCGACCTCTTCCAGGGGAAAAAGAAAGCTGAGTTCGCTGATCCGGTCGCGGGCGGCCAATTGGTCGAGGGCGCAGGTGCCGGGCAGGGGAGTCGCCAGCACATCGTCCAGCCAGTCGGCCAGGGCCGGCAGCCAGCGCGGATCGATTGCGGCCTGCTCTAGTTCGCGGGCGATCAGGGGGGCTTGCTCCCCGGCCGGCCGGCCACTGTCGATGTGTTCGAGCAGGGCGTGGAGACAGGTGCCCGCCTTCGGGCCACGAGGAAAGGTGAAGATGGAGCCGAAGTCCTCGGGCCTGGCCACGGCCGGGTGATCCCATTCGTCCCGATCCGTCGCCTCGGGCTGGTCGGCACCGGCGCTCAGGCGGGAATAGCTGGTCAGCGACCAGCTCGAGGCGATTCGGCCGGGAAAGACGGCGGGGCGCAATCGCGGCACTTCCTCCGTGGCGGCCAGGCGATGGCTGCCAAAGGTCTCGGGATAGGGCCGCAGTTCGAGCAGCGATTGTTCCCTGTTCAGCGATTCCAACTCGCGGCGCAACTCGATGTCGTCTTCCGGGCAACGGCCTTGGTGCAGGAGATGGGCCAGGGCGGTGCGCTCCATACCGTTCACCCGCCCCCAGCAGAACAGGCAGCACGATTTGGCGCGGGTCATGGCCACGTAGAGCAGGCGCATCTCCTCGGCCAGGGCCTCTTCCTCGGCCCAGCGCCGATGCTCTTGCCGGCCGGTGCCCAGGTCGAGAACCAGGCGCAGGCTGTCGCGGCGATGAAAGACCAGGGGGCCGTCGGTGGCGGGCGTGCGGCCGGACCACAAGAACGGCAGGATCACCACCGGAAATTCCAGGCCCTTGGCCCGGTGGATGGTGAGAATCCGGATGAGGTGCTCGTCGTCTTCCAGGCGCAGCAGTTGATTGTCCGCATCGGGGTCGGGCTGGCCGATCTGGCGGTGCAGCCAGCGCAGCAGGGCGCCGGCGCCGTGGCGGCCTGCCGGGCTGGCCTGGAGCAGTTCGGCCAGGTGAAAATAGTTGGTCAGGCTGCGGCGGCCGCCGCTTTGGGCGGTCAGGCGCCAGGTCACCCGCTCGGTGGCGAGAAGATGCTGGAACATGGGCAGAAAGCCCTGTTCGGTCCAGATCTGGCGGTAGTGGAGCAGGCCGGTCAGTCGCTCCTCCCAACTCCGCTCGTCTTCGGCGAGTCGGTGCAGGGCCTCGGCGTCGCAGCCGAACAAGTCGGTGGCCAGCGCGGTGCGGATGCCCGCGAGGTCGGCGGGTGCAAGCAGCGCCCCCAGCACCAGGGCCAGGGTCTGGGCCTCCGGGGCGGCGAACACCGAGTCCTGGCTCAGGAAGGCGCAGTTCAGGCCCCGGCGCTGCAAGCCCTTGCGCATGGCCTCGGCCTCGCGGTTGGTGCGGGCCAAGATGGCGATGTCGCTCGGCGCCAGCGGCTGGCCGGCGATGGTGGCCTGTCCTTGGCGGGCCGCTTCCAAAAGCTGGACCAGGGCCTCGGCGCAGAAATCGGTCGAAGCCCGGAGCGCCTGTTCCTTGGCGATGGTTTTCGATTTACCGCGCTGTAAGCGTTCGGTGTCCAGCAGCAGGCCAGCCAGTGGCGGCATGTCCCGGCCCATGGACGCGAGCGGCTGAGCCCTGGGCGGATCGGCCGCCCGCACGGGTTGGAACGCGATGTCTTCCTTGAAGACAAAGGCATCCTCGCGTTGGCCGAATAGGGTGTTGACGGCCCGCACCATGGCCGGGGTCGCCCGGTGATTGACTCCGAGGGTGAGCCGGTTGTCCGGTTCGGTGGCGCGGCGGGCCAGGATATAGGTGAAGATGTCGGCGCCTCGGAACGAATAGATGGCCTGCTTGGGGTCGCCGATCAGCAGCAGGGTGCCGTGGCGGCGATAGATGCGGGAGAAAATCCGGTATTGGACCGGATCGGTATCCTGGAATTCGTCGATCAGGGCAACGGGATAACGCGCAACCAGGCCGGCGGCCAGGCCGGGACCGCTGTCGGGTCGATCCAGGGCCTCGGCCAGGCGGCTCAGCAGGTCGTCGTAGGACAACCAGCCCTGGGCGCGTTTGCGGCGGTCGAGTTCAAGGTCGAGGAACTGCCGAGCCCGGTGCAGCACCTCCAGAACGCGCAGGCGCCCCAGGCGGGTGTGGAGCTGGAACCATCGGTCGAACACGAAGAAAAAGGGATGCTCGGGCGGCGCGCATTTCGCCTTGATATGACCGGCCATGACCGAGGCGGCCAGCCGGTCGATCCGCTCGGGCAGCAGCAAAGGCGGCTCGTGGCATTCGGCCAGCCGGTCCATGGCGGCGATCAGCTGCGGCACCCGGTCGGCCTGGCGATAGGCCTGCTCGTTTCGCTTGAGGCCGGGATCGGCGGTCAATATGGAGCCCACCTGCTGCCGTTGCCGGAGCCAGTGGCCGCGCACCTCGGCAAAGAGGCGGTCGTTTTCCTCCCGCAGGGCCGCCAGTTCTTGCGGATCGATTGCCGGAACCAGGTCGCAATCCAGCCCGGCGGCGGCCTTACCCAAAGCCCCGAGCAGCCCAGCCGGATCGGTCCAGGTGGCGGCGGCCCAGGCCGCTTCCCGGTCGCTGGCCGGGTAGAAGCGGTTGCGCCAGAAATCCTCGATCACCTGGAGCCGCAGGTCGGCCTCGCCAGTCAGCAGCTCGGCCTCAAAGGGCATGGCCGATTCGAAGGCGTGCTCCTGGAGAATGCGTTGGCAGAAGGAGTGGATGGTGTGGACGGCGGCCTCATCCAGCCGCACCAGGGCGTCGGCGAGCCGTTGCCGGGCCGGCTCGGGCGACACGGCGGCCAGCAGGGCGACAAGTTGCGGATCGACGGCGCCGGCGGCCCGGTTGTCCAGATGGTCGAGGGCCTGGCGCAGCCGTTGGCGGATGCGGTCGCGCAACTCGCCGGTGGCTGCCCGGGTGAAGGTGACCACCAGGATCTGGTCGATGGCCAGCTCCCGTTCGAGCAGTAGCCGGAGCAGCAGCAGGGTCAGGGTGTAGGTCTTGCCGGTGCCGGCGCTGGCCTCGAGCAGGCGCCAGCCGCTGAGCGGCAGGGCGAGCGGGTCAAGCGGCCGCATCGTCGTCCTCCAGATAGAGCAGGATCGGGTCGTAGAGTTCGGCCAGGGCAACGAATTCCGGGGTGGCAACAAAGCGTTCCCAGGGAAAGCACAGGCGATGGGCCGGATCGCTGCCCTCGCCGTCGCGGGAAAAGCCATCCTCCCAAACCTGGCGGGCGGCCGCCTGTGCGTCCTTGCCACGGTACCGTGTTCTGGCCCAGGCCAGGCTGGTCTCCGGGAAAAAGGGCAGGGGGACGGACAGGCCCTGCCAGTAGCCGTCGAGCAGCCATCGCAGACGGATATCGGCATCGGCCATCGCCGGCAGGGTGAGGCGTCGGACCGGATCGTCGGATCGGGCCGGGTCGCGGGCCAGGTGCACGGACACCGGTAACACCCCCTCCGGCGCCTGAAGATTGAGGACCAGGTGGCGGACCAGGAGGGCGATCAGGTCGGTGCCCTTGGGGGCGGCGGTCCGCCAGGTGACCCGGCCGGACGCATGGCAGTCGCCCAGCCAGCCGACGAGCCGGAAGGGACCGAGGGTAAGGTCGACCGCCACCGGCTCCAGGGGCCGGGCAAGCAGGGGCCGGAGCCGGTCGGCAAAGCCGATGCTGTCGGCGGCGATCTCGGCGAACTCGATCCGGCCGAAACCGTTGCGGGGCAACAGGCCGCCGGTTTCCAGCCCGAGGTAGATTTGGTCGGCGCCCATTCCTTCCAGCAGCCCGGCCACCGTGGTCCGCCGCAGGTGGTACTGGTCCAGCCGGTCGAGGGCAAAGGGCTCGCTTTCGTCCATGTCCAGGACTTTGTTCCGCAGCCGCAGGCCGAGCACCCGCTCCAGGAAGAAGCGGGCCGGATGGCTCCAGAACCGGGCCAGTTCGTCGACATCGACGGTCCGCCAGTCGTCAGCGGGCGGCGGCAGGGCCTGGGCGAGAAAGGGCGGGGCCGGGGTATCCCGCTTGGCCGGCAGCCAGGCCGGATTGTAGCCGGCCGTGGCCGGGGTGCCGTCGAAACAGCGGCGGCTGAAGGGCTGGATCGGGTGCACGGTGGTCAGCTGGTCGGCAACCGTGGTGGCGGCCGCAGGCGGCAGGCAGCTCTGGTCGAGATAGTCCCGCAGTTCCACGACCACCGCCGAGGGCGGGGCAATGGCGTCGTCGCGCTGGTTACGGCCCATCCAGGACAGATAAAAGACGTCGCGGGCCGAGAGCAGGGCCTCCAGGAAGAGGTAGCGATCGTCCTGGCTCCGGTTACGGTCGCCCAGGCGCGGATGTGCCGCCATGAGATCGAAAGCCAGGGGATGCTGGCGGCGGGGAAAGGCCTGGTCGTTCATCCCCAACAGGCAGACGACCCGGAAGGGCACGGACCGCATCGGCACCATGTTGCAGAAGGTGACTCGGCCGCTGAGAAAGGGCTGGCCCCCGGCCGGCTGATCGAGGACCGCGTGCAGATGCCGCCTGAGCACCGCAAAGCTGATTGGAACGTCGTGGCCGGCCAAGCGGCAGTCCGCCCGCAGACCGTTGACCGTCTCCCGCAACAGCCGCAGTCCCTGGTCTTCCTCCTCGGCCGCGAACAGCTCGTCGATCAACGCCAGCAGGGCGGAGCACCAATCGTGCACCGGCCGGTCGTGCCGCAGGCGGAGGCGCCAAGCGGCCAGGGTGTCGATCAGGGCAAGAAAACCGCCCAGGACCTCGGCCTCGCCGCCGGCCAGATGGCCGTAGGGGAGGCAGCCGGCCTGGGGGTGTTGGCAGTCGCCCATCATATAGCCGAGCAGCAGCCGATCCAGGCCGAAACGCCAGCTGTGGAGATCGCCGGCGCGGATCTCCAGCTCTTCGCGGTGCTGCGCGTCCAGGCCCCAGCGGATGCCGGTTTCGCGGATCCAGTCGTGCAGCCGCGGCAGGATGGCGGGATCGAGGCCGAAACGCCGGAGCAGGGCGGGCGTCTCGCACAGGGACAAGACCTCGGGCGCCGTGAATCGGCCGGGGAGCAGGTCGAGCAGGTCGAGCAGGCAGCGGATCAGGGCATGGCCGTCGGTCAGCGGCTGGTCGGTCAGCGACCAGGGAATGCGCCGCTCGCCGCCGGCCTCCCCGAAAACGCCGGCGATTGCCTCGACATACCCCTGGATGTCCGGGGCGCTGACCAGGATGTCGCCGGGGGTCAGGTCCGGAGTGCGCCGGAACAGGTCGAGCAACCGGTCGTGCAAAACCTGGACCTCGCGCAGGGGCGAGCTGCAGCAGTGGAACTGGAGCGAGCGGTCGTCGACGGCGAGCACATGGCGCTCCGCCCCGGCCGCGGAGCGGTCGTTGAGATCGAGGATATCGTTTTGCAGGATCGCCAGGGTATGGTTCGCCTCGCTTTCCTGGTACAGGTCTATTTCTTGCAAATCGCCTTCAAGCAGCTGGCGGAAGAAGTCCTGGCCGATTGTACCCAGCGAGGCCAGCAGCGGATGGCCCTGATCGACATAGGCGTCGACGGCGCCGGCCCGGCGGTTCCGGTCCCGCTCTCCGGCCAGGCGCCGGGCCGAAACCAAATCGCCCCAGTAGTGGCGGCAGGGGCTGAGATGGAACAGGTGCACCTCGGTCATGGAGCCGATCCGGGCGATGATATCCAGATGGACGGGTGCCAGAGAATTGAGGCCGAACAGGTGGCAGCGTGGCGGCAGGAGGCCGGCATCCGGCCGGGCGGCGGCCGACAGCGTCCGGAACTGCTCGGCCAGCCGGGCCCGATGGGCAACGGCGGAGGCGGTCAGGCCCCGCCAGAGCAACGCCTGCCAATGGTCGTCGCGGCCCTGCTGCCAGCTGTCGAGCAGGTCGGGGCGGTAGACTATATATTGATCGAAGAGATCGGCGACCCGGGCCGAGAGCTGGTCGAGCTTGCCGCCGTCGACATCGTCCCGGAGGTAGGCGGCGGGTTCGCGAAAGGCGGGGCGGTCGAGCAAGGACGGCAGCAGGGCGGCGATCCGCCAGCGCAGCACCGGTTTGCGGAATTCGTCCTCTTCGGGCAGGACATCCCCGAACCGCCGGACCACCTCCCAGACAAAGCGGGCCGGCAGCGGGAAGTGGCAATGGGCGGCAATGCCGTCGGCAAAGGCCAGTTGCTGTGCCAGCCATTGGGCCATGCCCGGATTGTGGACCACAATTATTTCAGGCGCCAGGGGATCGGGCAGGGGATGGCTGAGAACGGCCCGGAGCTGGTGCAGCAGGATCTCCAACCGGTTGGATTGGTGCAGAAACACGAGCTACCCTCGGCACGGGGGGGCAGGACGGTACGGGCGGCGCCGGGGGCCTGGGGCAAGCGGTTGCATGGCGGAATCCGAGGAGTGGCGGGTTTTTCTTTTATGAAAATGGAAATGCTTTGCTATACTTATTTCACTCTACTTAATTAATTTATGAAGTTTTATCGAATATTTTCCGAAGACAGGGCTATGAGGTATCGGTTCGATTATCGGCATGTCGCGCTCGCTCTTCTGGCCACTTTGGTCCTTGCCGGCCTGTTCTATCTCCCTTATCTTGCGGTCCGCAACAAGACTGTCGAGGCCTTCCGGGTCCAGCAGACCCTGCTGGCGCAGCAGGCCGGCTCCGGCCTGCAGGAGTATGCGACCACCTATGAAAAGGCCTTGGTCTACCTGGTGCAGCAGCCGGCCATCCAGTCCCTCGACGAGGGCGGCAAGGCCCTGCTTCGGGATTTTTGGGCCATCCACCCCCAGGACATTGCCGCCATTCAGCGCCTCGACGCCTCCGGTGCCTCGTTGTTTGCCGTGCCGGAAAAATGGGCGGACGATCCCGGCGCCAAGATGCATTGCAGCCAGATCAGGGACAGCATCAACCCGGAGGTCAGCGACCTGCTCGTCCTGCCGGACGGCAGCCAGCAGGTCTATTTTTCCGCGTCGGTGTATCGGAACGAGCATTTCGACGGCTGCATCTCCTTTTTCCTGCCGTTTTCCCGGGTAGCCAACCGCTATCTGGAGCAGATCCCCCTGCACCATCAGACCACCATCCTGTTGTTCAGCCAGGGTGGCGACATGCTTGCGGCCCCCGAAGAGGCGCTTGTCGGGAAAAGCAGCCACCATTTGCAGGGCACGTCCAATGAACTCGCCCTGCTGCGGGCGGCCGTCATTGCCGGCGAACAAAGAATTCTGACACTTTCCCGAACGGTTGGCGAAGGAGGAAAATCCAGGACGGAAAAGGTCTACGCGGTTATCCACCCGGTGGTTCTGCCCGGCGACACCCGCTGGTCGATGGTCCTGCTGACCCCGGCTAAGGAGGTGCTGGGGGCCATGTCCGAATTCCGTTCCCAATGGCTGATGGTGACCGCCATTGCCGCCGCCGCCGTCGGCCTGCTCAGCCTGGTGCTGAGCGGCATCGTGTCCCGGCGCCGGGAGGAGCAGCGACTGCGGGCCGAGGAGGAGCAGCTGGCCGGTCTGCTGGATCTGGCGCCGATGGGTTTTTTCCTGGTGGACGGCCGCCGTCACACGGTCCTGTATGCCAATCGCAAGGCACAGGAAATGATCGGCCCCGACGACAGCCAGGAGGTGCTGGGCCGCTCGTTTGTCGATTTTCTCCATTGGGACAGCCAGGAAAAGGTGGTCGACGGCATAACCCAGCCCTGGGACGGACAGGCGATCCGGATCGAGGCCGTGCAGTTTGTCGGCTTCAGCGGCATCGTGCGCGACGTGGTCATCACCGCCACCCCCTATCGGACGGGTACGCAGCCCCAGTTTCTGCTGTTGGTGCGCGATGTCACCGAGGAACGGCGAACGGCCGCCCGCCAACGGCGCCTGATCGAAGCCGTCGACCAGGTCAAGGAAGCGGTGCTGATCGCCGACAGCAAGGGGACGATCGATTACGTCAACGCCACCCTGGGCGAGATGACCGGATACGGTCGGGAAGAATGTGCCGGCAAGCCGGTGCGGATGCTGTGGGCCAAGGAGCAGGAGGCCCATTTCGAGCAGAAGATGGGGAGCGTGGTCGAACAGGGGGAGACCTGGCAGGGCCGCATCGTCAACCAGCGCAAGGACGGCAGCCTGTTCGTGGCCGCGGCCACGGTTTCGCCCATGCTCGACCCCAACGGGGAAGTGGCGTACTTCGTCCTGGTGCAGCGCGACATCACCAACGACGTCGAAATCGAGTCGCGCATGCGCCAGGCGCAGAAAATGGAGGCCATCGGCACCCTGGCCGGCGGCATTGCCCACGACTTCAACAATATCCTCGGCGGGATCATCGGCTTCACCGACATGGCCCTGCTGCTCTGCACGCCCGGCACCGACGTCCACAGCAACCTGCTCCATATCCGCCAGGGCGGCAAGCGGGCGGCCGATCTGGTGCAGCAGATCCTCACCTTCAGCCGGCAGTCGGCGATGGAGAAGGTGGCGGTTCCGATGTCGTCCTTGATCAAGGAAAGCCTCAATCTGATGCGCGCCACCCTGCCGACCACCATCGAGATCCACCAGGATCTGCAAACCACGGATGCGACGGTCATGGCGGCGCCGGTGCAGATTCAGCAGATTGTCATGAATTTGTGCGCCAACGCCTTCTACGCCATGCGCGAGACGGGCGGCAACCTGACCATCCGGCTGGAGCGCGCGTCAGGGGCCGAGGCGGGGCACGGGGAAGTCGGCGGTACGGGCTGGGTGAAGCTGACGGTCGCGGACACGGGGCAGGGCATTGAAAGCGATATTCTGCCCAATATTTTCACGCCCTTCTTCAGCACCAAACAACCGGGCGAAGGCACCGGCATGGGGCTGAGCGTGGTCCACGGCATCGTCCGCGAGCTCGGTGGCGAGATTTCGGTGCAATCGCAGCCGGACACGGGGAGCACCTTCACCGTGCTGCTGCCCGAGGCCGATAGGATGAACGGCAACCTCACCAGCAGCGAGGAGCCGCTGCCGATGGGATCGGAACATATCCTGGTGGTGGACGATGAAAAGGAGATCCGGGAAACCTGCCGGATGATGCTCTCCCATCTGGGATATGTCGTGACCACCACCGGCAATCCCCAGGAGGTCCTGACCCTGATCGAGCAGGCGCAACCGCCTGTCGACCTGGTATTGACCGACCAGACCATGCCGAAAATGACCGGCATCGACCTCACCGGGGAAATTCGGCGCCTGCGGCCCGAGATCCCTGTCATCCTCTGCACCGGCTATTCGGACCGGCTCAACTACGTCATCGCCCGGGAAGCCGGGGCATGCGACCTGCTGATGAAGCCCATGGATCTGCGCGGGCTCGGCACGGCGGTGCGCGGCGCGCTCGACCGCCATCAACCCGGCGCTTCCCTGTAGCCTCTCCCGTTGTCATCGCCAATGGGACTTTTCCGGTCCGCCGGCCAGCGGATTGCCAGCAGCAGCGCATGGACCGCCTGATAGATGCGCGGTTCGCTGCTGGCCCGGGGCCCGGCGACATTCACCACGCCAAGCTCATGCCGTCTCACCCATTCCTCCACCAATGTTCGCGCCCGGTCCTTGTCGACCAGCTCAAAATCGATGTGCAGCAGGGGCCGGTCGTGCCGAATGGCCAAGGCCTCGGTCAGGGCCGATCCACCGGTCAACGGACCAAAGGAGCAGATGAGGGTGCCGTCGGCGGTCAGGACGTTTTTCTCCGTGCGGTCGCGATAGCGGTGCGAGTCCAGTTCCTTGAGGCGGTAGCGTGCCGGCAGGGGGCCTGCTTCGGTTTTCCTGCCCCTGGGGAGCCAGCCGCCGTGGGGCAGGGCAAGGGCGATGGCCGCGTCGAGTGCGGCCCGATCGGCACCGGTCTGGCCGCCGGAAATGATCATCATGGCAATCCGATATTTAATTTAGAAAAATCAAATTATTAGCAAGGTGACAGTCTGGGATGGAACTGCTGGACACGTAGAACAGGACATCTTAGCCGGCGCTAACAAAATGAAAGGCTAACCTGCCAAAAATACACTGTTTATTTGAAAGGTGCCGCAACCCTGGCCTGCAAAAGGTTGACAACGAGGCGCCAATTAAGTTTAATTGCCCCTGATTTTGACTGCAACCGTACAGGGGCAACGTTCATTTTGTTGAATGATTTGAACGATTGACCGTACGTAATCTTGCGTAAAGAGGATAATGGTTACAGAAAAAAATTCCCAACCAGCTTTGTCCCGCCGCTCCTTTCTCCTTGCTTCAACCCAGATTGTTCTCGGTTTGGGCGTTGTTTCCGCTCCCACCCTGGCATGTGCCAAGGCACTGGACCGGCGGTCGTTGTCTTTTTTCCACACCCGCACCCAGAAGGAGTTGCGTATTACCTACGCCTCGGGGAAGGCGTACGATCGCAAGGCCTTGACAGAGATCAACCGCTTCCTCCGCGATTACCAGACCGGACAGGTGCATGTCATCGATCCGAAGCTTTTGGATATTCTCTGGGCGGTCCAGGGGGAAATGGGGAACAAGGGGGTCTACGAGGTTATTTCTGGTTACCGCTCGCCCAAGACCAACCGGGGCTTGAGGAGAGGGCATCCCGGAGTGGCCAGCCACAGCCTGCACATGAAGGGCAAGGCGGTGGATATCCGATTTTCCGGCGGCAACCTGTCCCAGGTTTACAAGTGCGCGCTCGCCATGCAGAGCGGCGGTATCGGGTACTATCCCGCTGACGGTTTCGTCCATCTAGATTCCGGGCAGTTCCGCACCTGGTAGCAATTGCGTCCGGCATGGGGAAGCGATCGTGTTTTCCCATGCCGGACGGTTTTTATCACGACGGCACCTCGGTCCTCTGCCGATGGTGCGCCTCCTTTTTTACCTCTCCGTCCCTATTCACGCGAAAACACCCGGGGCAAGGCTTCTTGCCACAGTCAAGACTTCAATCCGCTCGGCCCCCGCCTTGCGCAGGACACGGCTGCATTCGTTGACCGTGGTGCCGGTGGTATAGACATCGTCTACCAGCAGGATCTTCGCTCCGGCGACCCGGTCCGGGTGCGCAAGGGAGAAGGCGTTGCGCAGGTTGACGCGCCGTTCCTTGCCGCTCAGCAGCGCTTGCGGAGTGGCGGGGCGGTGTCGCCGGAGCAGATCGGGCGCCAACCTGTCCCGCCATTGGGGCAGGCATTCCCTGGCAATGACCAATGCCTGGTTGAATCCCCGGCTGCGCAATCTGCCGTTGTGCAGGGGGACGGGCAGGAGCAGATCCGGTTTGCCGAAAGAGGCGAGAAATCCTTCGCGGGCGAACAAGGCGCGCAGGGTGGCGAGGCCGGTGAGAGAGCCGGTGAATTTGAGCGCCAGCACCAGGTCCGAGGCCGGTGGACGGTATTGCAGCAGGGAGCGGGCCAGGTCAAAGGCGTGGCGGCCGGTGAGGCAGTCGCCGCAGAGATGGTCGGCGCCGGTGACAAAGGGCAGGCCGCAGCAGGAGCAGAGCGGTGACCGGAGAAAGTGCAGCCCAGTGATGCACTGGGGGCAGAGCAGCGGTGGTCGGGAAGTTGCCAGCCGTAGGCCGCATCCCAGGCAATGGGGCGGAAACAGCAGGTCCTTGAGCGCTTCGGCAAAGGTCGGCATCCGCATCCCGACCTGTGGCGGGTCAGCCCATGTTCGCGATGATGGCGCTGCCGAACGCGGAGCAGGGCAGTTCCGTGGCCCCATCCATCAGCCGGGCCAAATCGTAGGTGACCTTCTTCTGGGAGATGGTGGTGGCCAGGGCGGTCTTGATCTGGTCCGCAGCCTCGTGCCAGCCGATGTATTCCAGCAGCATCACGCCGGAAAGCAGGAGCGAGCCGGGATTGACCTTGTCGAGATTGGCATATTTGGGGGCCGTGCCGTGGGTGGCCTCGAACAGGGCGATACCGTCACCGATATTGGCACCGGGCGCCATGCCCAGCCCCCCCACCTGGGCGGCCAGGGCATCGGACATGTAATCGCCGTTGAGATTGGGCATGGCCAGCACCGAGTACTCGTCGGGCCGCAGCAGAATCTGCTGGAACATGGCATCGGCGATCCGGTCCTTGATCACGATCTTGCCCTCCGGCACCTGGCCGTCGTGCTGGCCCCACAGGGCCGCCTCGGTGACGACGGCATCCCCGAACTCCTCCGCCGCCAGTTCATATCCCCAGTTGCGGAAGGCCCCTTCGGTGAATTTCATGATGTTACCCTTGTGGACCAGGGTGACCGAGTCGCGGCCCTGATCCAGGGCATACTGGATGGCCTTGCGCACCAGCCGCTTGGTGCCGAATTCCGAAATCGGCTTGATGCCGATCCCCGAATTGTCGTGGATGCCCGCCCCCATTTCGTTGCGGAGAAATTCGATCACCCGGTTGGCCTGCTCGGTACCGGCCTGCCATTCGATGCCGGCGTAAACATCCTCGGTGTTTTCCCGGAAAATGATCATGTCGACATCCTCGGGCCGTTTGACTGGGGCCACCACGCCCTGATAGTACCGGACCGGGCGGACGCAGGCGTACAGGTCGAGCACCTGGCGCAAGGTGACGTTCAGGCTGCGCATGCCTTCGCCGACCGGAGTGGTGAGCGGTCCCTTGATGCTGACCACGTATTTTTTCATGGCCTCGATGGTTTCCCGCGGCAGCCATTCACCGGTCTGATGAAAAGCCTTTTCCCCGGCAAGGATTTCCAGCCAGGCGATGGCCCGCTCCCCCCGGTAGCTTTTAGCGACCGCCGCATCCAGCACCCTGCGGGCGGCCGCCCAGATGTCGGGGCCGGTACCATCCCCTTCGATAAAAGGAATGATCGGGTTGGCGGGAACATGCAGCGAACCATTGGCGTTGATGGTGATTGTATCGGCGGTCACGGTAAACTCCTCGTTGAGTGGCATCTCTTGGGAGATACGGCTCGAATTCGGCCGGAGGGATAGCAAAAAAGGGTTTGGCAGTATATTCGATCCCATGCTTTCCGTCAATCCTGACCCGGCTGGCAACCATTTTCCCCGCGCGGGAATTGCTTGAACTTCTGAAAAAGGATTGCTAAGTACCGGGTGGTTTTCATGCGCCGAAGGGCATCCTCAGTTGCTTTTGAGAAAATATATGTCCCGACCCACCCGCGAGCCGGACTGTTGCCGCGATGCGACCAGCGGGGCAAACAGGTCGGCGCGTCCTTAACGATAGGTTCATCCGATGACAACAGGCATGTCACCCCTTCAATTCATCCGTTCCCTGTGCACCCTTCTCCTCGCCCCGTTCCTGACCCTGGTGGTTTCGGCCTTGTCTTTGATCGATTTGCTGTGGGGGCGCAAATCGGAGGTTAAGGCCCAGGTTTTTCCGCGTTATTGGGGTCGGATCCTGTGCCGGCTCGCCGGGGTCCGGGTTCGGGTGGAAGGGATGGAAAACATCGATTCCGGCCAGACTTACATCTTTGCCGGCAACCACTGCAGCCAGTACGATATTTTTTCGTTCCAGGGGTATTTTCCGCATGATTTCCGCTGGATCGCCAAGAAGGAATTGTTTGAGGTCCCGATATTCGGCCAGGCCATGCACCGGGTCGGCTATATTCCCATCGATCGTTCCCACGGCCGCCAGGCCCTGAAAAGTCTCGATGAGGCGGCCCGGAGAATCGCCGCGGGCAGTTCGGTGCTCATCTTCCCCGAAGGAACCCGCAGCCCGGATGGAACCCTCCACGAGTTCAAGACCGGGGCCGTGATGCTGGCCATCAAGGCCAAGGTACCGATCGTTCCCCTGGGATTCAACGGCTCCTACCAAGTGCTGCCCAAGGGGCGTCTGCTACCCCGCGCCGGCGAGATCGTCATTCGCATCGGCACGCCGATCTCCTCCGCCCATTACCAGGCCGCCGACAAGCAAACCCTGGCCACGGAGCTGCATGCCGCCGTGGCGCGGCTGCTGGCACCGGAAGCCGAGCGGCGGTGACCGCACACGGTGCCGACAAATGAAGCATTGAAAACAGCAGCATATCCGGTCGGGCCACGGACTATGCATCGCAAAAGATGCAACAGAATTTCTTGCAAAATCAACGAAACATGTCATAATGTGCCGCAATTTGACAGAAGATTAATTTGTTCTTTTAACGTGCCGTATTTTCAACCTTTGTTGCTCGCGGGCAGGTCGCGTCCAGCCCCTGATGAAAATTGAGACAAATAGGAAACGTCCCATGATGTCGACATCCCGAGTCCCACGTCCCCATTCGGCTCTTGCGTTGCTT
Source organism: Desulfobulbus sp. (assembly GCF_031547805.1). Classification (GTDB taxonomy): domain Bacteria; phylum Desulfobacterota; class Desulfobulbia; order Desulfobulbales; family Desulfobulbaceae; genus Desulfobulbus. The sequence goes on along the minus strand of NZ_JAVBRQ010000020.1, from coordinate 122,482 downwards.
TTATGCGGAGTGCTGTTCGGTGTCCTCGCCTTGCCAGCCGGTTCCCTGGCCAGAGAGTCGAACACCGTCTTTTTGCCGTTCAAGATCAACGCCCCGGATGCGGCGGCGGTCACGGGAGTGGCGGACAAGGCGCTGGAGCGGGAAGCCGGGGCCAAGGGAATGAAAATGATGCCCCGCGGGCAGGCGGAAAAACTTGTCGACTACAAGGGGGCTTGGCCGCCACCGACGCCGGTACTCGCCAAGGTCGCCGAATCGGCCGGCGCCGGTTACGTGGTTATCGGCAGCCTCAACAAACTGGGAAACCGGATCAGCGTCGATTGCGCCATTGTGGACGTGCTCGCGCCCAAAACGCCGTATTCGGCTTTCAAGGAAGCCGACTCGCTCGAGGGGTTGAACAAGGTCACCGGTGAAATTGTCGGCACCATGCTCGCCTACGCCAACCGGGGGGCAACGGTGTCCTCGGTCACCACCGAAGGCAACGAACGGATCGATGCCGGCGCCATCCTCCAGAAAATATCGACCAAGCCCGGCGACGTGTATGACCCGGCAACCCTGCGCCAAGATCTCAAGGCGGTCTTTTCCATGGGCTATTTCGACAACGTCGAGATCGAAGCCAAGGACTCCGAGGCCGGCAAGGCGATCGTGTTCAAGGTGCAGGAAAAACCGCTGATCGGCAAGGTGGTCGTCAACGGCGCCAGCGAGATCAAGGAAGAGGACGTCCGCGATGCCGCCAACATCACCGCCAATTCCATCCTGAACCCCACCAAGGTCAACGAAGCGGTACAGAAGATCAAGGACCTGTATAAATCCAAGGGCTACTACAACACCGAAGTCGGCGCCAAGGTCACCGGGGCCGGACAAGACAATGCCGAAGTGGTGTTCGACATCAAGGAAGGGAAAAAGATCACCATCGAAAAAATCGCTTTCACCGGCAACAAGACTTTTTCCGATGGCGAGTTGACCGATGTGATCCAGACCAGCACCCATAAGTGGTGGCTGTCCTGGCTGACCGACGCGGGTGTCCTGAAAATGGACGTGCTCCGCCAGGATGCCGAGCGGATTGGCGCCTTTTATCAGAACCACGGCTTCTTGGAAGCCAAGGTGGGCGAGCCGAACGTCGAGCAGAAGGAAGATGCCCTGTTCATTACCTTTCCGGTGGACGAAGGCACCCGCTACAAGGTCGGAACCGTCGATATCGACGGGGATTTGGTCAAGAAAAAGGATGATCTGCTGGCCGAGTTGAAGATTCGCAAGGAAGAATACCTCAACCGTCAGGTGCTCCGGGACGACATCACCAGGCTGACCGATCTCTATTCCGAGCAGGGATACGCCTTTGCCGATGTTGTGCCCAAGATGAACAAAAGCGGCGACGGCGACACGATCGATATTGTCCTGCATATCGAAAAAGGCGCGGTTGCCTATATCAACCGGGTCGAGATCCAGGGCAACACCAGGACCCGCGACAACGTCATCCGCCGCGAACTCAAGGTGGAAGAAGGAGGACGCTTCGACTCCAAGGCGATCCGGACCTCGACCCAGAAGCTCAAACGGCTTGATTACTTCGAGGACGTGTCGATCACGCCCAAGCCGACCATGATGGAAAACCAGATGGATGTCGAGGTCGACGTCAAAGAGAAATCGACCGGTTCGTTCCAGATCGGCGCCGGGTACTCCTCCTCGGAAAATATGCTGTTCATGGGCGAGATTTCCGAAAACAACCTGTTCGGCACCGGCAACCGGCTGTCGCTGGCCGCCTCGACCAGCAGCGAAAGCACGCGCTACAACCTGAAATTCATCAACCCGCGTCTGTACGATTCCCAGGTATCCGGCAGTATCGATCTGTTCAACTGGGAACGGGAATACGATGACTTCACCAAGGACTCCACCGGCGCCACCTTCCGGCTGGGACATCCGTTGTGGGAGGAATGGCGTATCTTCTATGCCTACACCATCTCCAACACCGACCTGACGGACATCGATTATAACAATGTGTCCAGCGCCATTCTGCAATCGAAGGATATCAACCTCCTCAGCATGCCCGAGGTCAGCCTGGTGCGCGATACCCGCGACAAGCTGTTCTCGCCGACCAAGGGGTCGCGCAACAGCGTCACCGTCAGCTATGCCGGCGGTCCCTTCGGCGGTGACGCCGAGTTCACCAAGGTGGAAGGTTCGTCCACCTGGTATTTCCCGCTGTTCTGGAGCACGGTCCTGAACGTCAAGGGCGCGGCCGGCCAGGCCTTCGAAAACGAGGACGGCAAGCTGCCGGTATACGAGAAATTCTTCCTGGGCGGCATGAACTCGATCCGCGGATTTGAATCGGCCTCCATCAGCCCGATTGATCCGAGAACCGGCGACAAGATCGGTGGCGACAAGATGTGGTACGGCACCGTTGCCGTCATTTTCCCGCTGGTCAAGGACATGGGCATCGATGGCGAGATTTTCCACGATTTCGGTAATGTCTATGACATTGACGAGGATTGGGATTTAGGTGATTACAAAAAGACCGCCGGTGTCGGCATCCTGTGGGCATCGCCGCTCGGACCCATCCGGCTGGCCTGGGGCTTCAACCTCGACAAACAGGAAGGCGAAGACAGTTCCAACTGGGACTTCAGCATGGGTGGAACCTTCTGAGCCACGTATCTAACCTTTGATCTGGCCGCGTCTGCATGCAGTCGATCCTCGAGCGGCTGCGCCACAGCAGTTCGCCCCCCGATATCTTTGGCCTTCACGGCGCTTCCGCCGCTCTGCTCCTCAGCAGGGCGGCGGTTTTTCTTCAGCGCACCCTTTGCTGCCTGCTGCCTTCCGACGATTTACTTGAGCCTTTTGCCCAGGATATCGCCTTTTTCTCCGATCTACGGGTAGTTATCCACCCGAGCTACGAAATCCCTCCCTATGCGCCGCTGTCGCCCGATCCGGCCACGGTGTGCACGCGCCTGGCAACACTCTATCAACTGCAGGAAAAAAACGGCGAGCCCGGCATCGTTCTGACCTCGGCCGAGGCCATGCTCAGACGGGTGCTCCCGGCCAGGGCCTTGAGCGATCATTGCGAACTGGTGATCGCCGGGGAGGAAACCGATCGGGACGGCTTGGTCGCCTCGTTGGTTGCCTCGGGCTACCAGATGTGCGAGATGGTGCGGCAGGAGGGCGATTTGTCGACCCGCGGCGGCATTGTCGATGTCTATCCGCCCGGCCTGGATACGGCGGCGGTTGGGCCGATTCGGCTCGATTTCTTCGGCGATACCCTCGAATCGATCCGCACCTTCGATCCGTTGACCCAGCGATCCCGGCAGGAAATCGGCGAAGCGGTGCTGGTGCCGGCCTCGGACCTGCTTTTCCCGAAGTCGGGCGGGCGGGCTGCGGTGCTGCAGGCGCTCGACGAGGCGGCGGACCAACATGGCTGGCAGAGCCGCGAATTGCTGGCTGTCCGCGAGCGGTTTGCCACCGGGCAACGGTATCCCGGCATGGAGTTCATGCTGCCCTTGCTCTACGGCGGGCGCTCAGGCCTGCAAACCCTGCTCGACTATCTTCCCCCTACCGCGTCGTTGATGATCTATGATCCCGTGGCGGTACGGCAACGGATGCGGTTGGTGCGCGACCGCATTCAGGCCAACTACCAGGAAGCGGTCGAGCGCCGGCTGGCGGCGTTGCCGCCCACGGAACTGTTCGTGACCGAGCCGGAATGGGAACAGCTCGGTCAGGCCCGGTTGGCGGCCCGGTTTTCCTTCTTGCCCGACCCCGATTCGGCGGCTCCGGAGTTGCGGCTTGCCACCGGTGACCATAGCTTGCTGGCCCAGGAAATCGAGCTGCAGCGCAAGAAGCGAGGCATTCTCGCCCCCTTGGTCGATCGCCTCGACCTGTGGCAACAGGAACGTGAGCGGATCGTGCTGGCGTGCCGATCGCCTCGGCAAGCAAGGCACCTGCAGGACATTCTCGCCAACTACCAGATGCGGGTGCAGACTTTCGCCTCTCCCTACAATGCCGACGAACCACCCGAGCCGGGCTTGATTGCCTGTTACGAGCATCCCTTGAGCAAGGGATTCGACCTGCCGGCTGAGCAGGTGCATTTTCTTTCGGCCTCCGAACTGTTCGGCGACAAGCGGCTGCAATCGGGCCGGAGCAGGCGGAAAAGGGGAGAGGAGCGCGAGCCCGTTCAGGTCGACCAGCTCAATCAGGGAGACATCGTCGTGCACCGCGATCACGGCATCGGCGTCTTCCAGGGGTTGGTCAACATGGAGTTTTCCGGCCAACGCGGCGATTTCATGCAGATTGCCTTTCGCGACGACGACAAGCTCTATGTTCCCGTGGACCGGCTGCATTGGGTGAGCCGCTATCAGGGCCTCACCGATCAGGAGCCCAAACTCGACAGCCTCGGCTCGCAACGCTGGCAGAGCGCCAAAAAGAAAGTCACCGAGGCGGTGTGGAAGATTGCCCAGGAGCTTTTGGAGATCTACGGGCGTCGAGCCCTGCAGCAAGGGCACCGCTTTTCCCCGCCCGGCAACCTATTCCAGCAGCTCGAGGAATCCTTTCCCTATGACGAGACCAGCGGCCAGCTCAAGGCCATCGACGATGTCGTCGGCGACTTGACCCGCGAGCAGCCCATGGACCGGCTGATCTGCGGCGATGTCGGCTACGGCAAGACGGAGGTCGCCGCCCGGGCGGCCTTCAAGGCCATCGAGGATGGCTATCAGGTCGCGATTCTGGTGCCGACCACAGTGCTGGCCGAGCAGCATGCCGCCACTTTCCGGGAGCGCTTCTCCTCCTTTCCGGTGGAAATTGCCTGCCTCAACCGGTTCCGCACCGGCAAGCAGCAGAAAGAGATCTCCGCCAAGCTGAAGGCGGGCGGCATCGACCTGGTGGTGGGCACCCACCGACTCCTTTCCAAGGACATTCAATTCAAAAAGCTGGGCCTGCTGGTGATCGACGAGGAGCACCGGTTCGGGGTGGCGCACAAGGAAAAAATCAAGAAGATCAAGGCCACGGTGGACGTGCTCACCCTGACGGCGACGCCGATTCCGCGAACCCTGCAGATGTCGCTGTTGGGCATCCGCGATCTTTCCGTCATCTCGACCCCACCGCAGCAGCGGCGTTCGGTCAAGACCTTCCTGGCCAAACACGACCCGCTGGTGATCCGCGAGGCGGTGACCAGGGAAATGGAGCGGGGAGGGCAGCTTTTTTTCGTCCACAACCGGGTGCAATCCATCCATCGCATGGCCGACACCATCGCCTCTCTGGTACCCCAGGCGCGGATCGGCGTCGCCCACGGGCAGATGCCGGGCCAGCAGCTGGAAGACATCATGGTGCGGTTCATCAACCACGAACTGGATGTGCTGGTCTGCACCACCATCATCGAATCAGGGCTGGACATTCCCAATGCCAACACCATCATCATCAATCGCGCCGATCATCTCGGTCTGGCGGATATCTACCAACTGCGCGGCCGGGTTGGCCGTTCCTCGCGCCAGGCCTACGCCTATTTGCTGGTGGCATCCCTCGATCACCTGACGGCCGATGCCCAACAGCGTCTGCGGGCTCTGATGGACTGCTCGGAGCTGGGCGGCGGATTCAAGCTGGCCATGAACGACCTGCAGATCCGGGGCGGCGGCAATCTGCTCGGAGTGTCCCAATCCGGCCATATCGCCGCCGTGGGATACGACCTGTATCTGGAGCTGCTGCAGGCCACGGTGGCCGATCTGAAAAGCAGGGCACTGGCATCCGGAGGGGTACCGCCGCCGACGGACGAATTCGATCCTGAAATCAAACTCAAAGTGGCGGCATTCCTGCCGGACAGCTACATCCCGGACGCGAGCCAGCGATACCACGCCTACCGCCGGCTGGCCGTGGTCGGCTGCGGCACAGAGGATGAATTGGACGATCTGCGCAGTGAGTTGATCGACCGCTACGGTCCGCTGCCACCCGAGGCCGCGAACCTGACCGCCATCATCGGCCTCAAGCAACGGCTGCGGTCGCTGGGCATCGTCAAGCTCGAACAGGGCCCCAATGCCCTGGTGTACTCCTTCGTGCCCGACCCGCCCTTTGATCCGGCGCGGCTCCTCGGGCTCTTGCCACAGAAACCGGAAAAAAAGCGTGGGCCAGCGGCCACATCCGCCCGCCTGACCCCCGACCAGCGACTGGTGGTGCCGCTCGGCCTCCGGGACAACGTCTTCACCAGCATTCAGTCGACGCTGGCATTCCTGCAAGGATGAATGGGATGGCTGCTATGAATACCGCGCCAGACGAAAAGATCGCCCCGCAAATCCCTTGGGATCGGATCGAAACCGTGCTGCTGGACATGGACGGCACTTTGCTGGACAGGCATTTCGACGATTATTTCTGGGAACAGTATGTGCCCGAACACTACAGCCTACTGCACGACATTCCGATTGAGACGGCCAAGGAGCAATTGGTGGCCCGGTATCATCGGGTGCGGCACACCCTTGATTGGTCTGACCTGAGCTATTGGTCACGCGAACTGGGGCTCGACTTGCTGGAATTGAAACTCCGGATCAACCATCTGATCGGGGTGCATCCGTATGTCATCGAATTTTTGGAGTACTGTCTGCAAAGCCGCAAGAAACTCTACCTGATCACCAACGCCCATCCGGGCACGCTGTCCGTCAAGCTGGAGAAAACGGCCCTAGGTGTCTGGTTTGACCGTGTGGTCTGCGCCGAGCAAATCGGACTGGCCAAGGAGGAAGCCGGATTCTGGCATCGGTTGGAGCAGTTGCTGCAATTCGACAAAACTCGCACCCTGCTGGTGGACGACACCGAGAAGGTGCTCGTTGCCGCCGTGGAATACGGACTGGCCTATCCGCTTTTTGTCGCCCGGCCAAGCAGCCGCCAGCGGGTCAGCTATTCCAGCACGTTCCCATCGATCGAGTATTTTAAGGAACTGCTGCCCCGGAAGGAGGCCAGCAACGCGCAATAAAAAAGCCATCCCGTCTCGTGGACGGGATGGCTTGGATGAAACGGGAGAAGCGGCTTGCAACCGCCCGGATCACGCTTTTTTCTTGCTTTTGGCAGGGCCGCCGGGACTTTTCCGTTTTTTCAACTCCTCGACTTCCATCTGCAGGTTCTCGATGGTTGCGGTCAACGGTGCCGGGTCGAAGGCTGCCTGCTCCTCCTTGGGTTGTTCGAGTTTTTGCAGCCGGGCTGGAATGTCGCCCAGCATTTTTTCAGGGGTGATGCCCTGAAGCTGCTGCACGGTCTCGCCGATCTTGCCTTCCAAGGTGGCAACCTGCGTTTGAACGGTCTCGAGGGTTTTGCCGGAAGCGGCCAATTCGGAGGCTATGGCGTTCAGCTGACCGGCCGAGGCGAAATCGGCGCTCTTGTCTTCCATGGCCTGGATCTTACCCGTGAGCGCGGCAAATTGATCGCTCAATGCCTGCTGGTTCTCGGTTACCTTGCGCACTTCACCGGCAACAATGGACTGCAACTCCTCCTTCGAGCAGGCATCCGGGGTGGCAGCAACCGATGGCACGGCCGGTGCCGGCGAAGCGGCACAGGAGACCGTGTCCCGGTATTGACCGAGGGCGACAAACCGAGCACAGATCGGCCGGCAAAAGGCGAATACGTCTGCTTTGACAGTCTGGTACATGGAGACGGCCGTTTCCCTGTTGACCAAAGAAACGGCGAAAAGGAAGATGCCGATGAGAAAGGCGATGCAAAATGCCAGGCCGATGACCATGGCTATGGCCCATTGCACCAATCGAAAAGCGCCGATGATGATTTGGCCGACGGAGTTGAGCACGCCCCCATCAGGGGAGGCACTGGTCAGGTAGGCCAGTAGAACGAAAAACAGAAGAACAACTCCCGCCTTCAGGAGCGGTGCACGCATCACATTTTCTTTCATACAGTATTCCTCCGTTGGGAAACCGCCATCCACTCGCGGATAGGCAAAAGGCCCGCATCGGAAGAACGGCTTTCCCCCGGATGCGCTGATTCACTGTTTCTGTATGGTTTTAGTGTATATACCGGCGAACGGCAAGCGAAATATTAAGGAATTGGCGACTGCCGCAAGGGGCAAGGAAGCGGAAAAGTATCGCGGTTATGGCGTCGCTCAGGCCGGCTCGGCCATCTCATGCCTGATCCGGTCGAAGGTCTCGCCCAGGACCACAAAGGCATCCACAATGATCGGATCGAACTGGTGGCCCGAATTCCTGACAATCGCTCCAGAGGCTTGTTCGTGGGGCAGCCGATTATCGGGATCAAGCGCCGCCGTCCACTCCTCATAGGCATCGGCCAGGGCCATGATGCGGGCCTCAAGCGGAATTTCGGTCTGCTGCAGGCCATAGGGATATCCCTTGCCATCCCAGCGTTCATGGTGAAAATAGGCGATGTTCTTGGCCAGGGAAAGAAAGCCGCTGCCCATGGCCTCCTGTTCCATGGCCTTGATCACGTCCCCGCCGCTCAAGGTGTGATTGCGCAACTCTTCTTCTTCCCACCGGGTCAACCGCCCGGTCTTGGCGAGGATGTCGTCCGACACCGCCACCTTGCCGATGTCGTGGAGGATGGCCGCCTGATAGAGATTCTGGATATAGGCGGGAGTAAGGGTGGCGGCGAATTGATGGCGCCGGGCCAGTTCCGAGGCCAGGGTGACGCAATATTCCCGAATGCGTTCCAGATGGTGGCCGGGGGTAATATCGCGGTATTCCGAGAGCTTGGCCAGGGCCATGATGGTGGCGTTCTCGGTTTGCCTGACCTTGCGCAACGAGGCGATCAGCCGCCCTTCCAGGATATTACGAACCGTGATGTCGCGGATGACCAGCTGCGCGCCGAGAATCGATTCTCCCCGGCGGAGCAGGGCGCCGCTGATTTCGGTTTCAATGGCCTGCCCCTGAATCGAGACAAGGGTGAGGCGCAGGTGGGTCAAGGCCTTGCCCGTGGCGACCAGATCGGCCAGGGCGTCCCGCATTGCCGGGCGATCCTCCTGGCAGACGATATCGAGAAACAAGGCGCCCGGTCGGAGAGGCCCATTGGAAAAGTTGCGGATATACGAACTGTTGGCCTGTCTGACCTCGCCCTCGGGCGTCAGCAGGACCACGTCGTCGGCAATCGCCTGGTACAAGGCCTGGTATTGATTTTCGCTCACCTTTTGGGCCTCGAAACGCCGTTGGACTTCCTTTTCAAGCTTGTCGGCCTGGTGCGCCAGGACCTCGGCCGCCCGGTTTTCCGAGGCCCGCAGCTGATATTCACGGCTGCGGGCAACGGTATCGGTCCAGCTTTGGGTCGCGGCAATGAGGACGAAGCAGACGATGAAAAACAAGTTGTTGAAAAGAAGCATTCCCTGGGCGCCGGACAACGGCTCCTCGGCCAGCCAGATCGAAAAGGCGTAGAGAAAAGCGAGCGACAAGCCGCTCACCAAGGTTTGCCCGACGGTCAGAGGGGCGAGCGCCGTATAGAGCGCGATGGCGATGATCAGGCCGATGTAGTAGTGCGACGCCAGTCCCCCCAAGCGAAAGACGGACAAGAGGATGACGATGCCGACGGTCAGATATCCCGAAAAACCGATGACCAACGACAGGCGTAAAGCGCGGTCATAGCCGTTGACCACGAGCAGGATGGTGCAGATGGCCACGGCGACGATCCGGTCGTGGAGCAATTCCTGAAAATGGACGGGCCACAGAAAAGAATCCAGGAGCGAGAAAAGCAGGAAGACGATTATGCCGGCACAGAGGATGAATGAAACCCGTTGGCGATGCAATTGCCGGGACTCGTGGATGAACTGTTCGAAGGTGTGCATGGCGCCTTTCCCTTAAAGTGGCGGTGCGGTCTGCATCAGGAGATCGCGCCGGGCGGCCTTGAAGTCGCCTTCCCGGCGCAGAAAAGCGTTCACCACCGCCGGGTCGAACTGGTGGCCGCTTTCCTGGACAATGAGCGTCCGGGCCTGTTCGTGGTGGAAGGCGGGCTTGTAGCTGCGGCTTGATGTCAGGGCGTCGTACACGTCGGCAACTGCCACGATCCGGGCCGACAGGGGGATGTCGATCCCCGAAAGTCCCATGGGATAGCCGGTCCCGTCCCATCGTTCGTGATGGTAGAGCGCGATTTCCTCGCCCATGCGGAGAAAACCGAGCCCTTCCTCGTCATATTCCGCCGAAGCGAGGGCATTGCTGCCATACTGGCAGTGGCGTTTCATGGTTTCGAACTCCTCGGTGGAAAGGAGGCCGGGTTTCAACAGGATGGAATCGGGAATGCCGACCTTGCCGATGTCGTGGAGCACCGAAGACAAACACAGGTTCTCAATGTACTGGTCGGTGACGATGTGGCGAAGCTCCGGGTTCTCGGTCAGTTCCAAGGCAAGGATGCGGGTGTACTCCCGGATGCGGAGCAGGTGGGCGCCGGTGTTGTCGTCGCGGCACTCGGCCAGACGCGCCAGGCCAAAAATCGCGGCTTTACGGGAGGTGTCGAGCAGCTGGCCGGATTCGATCACCTGGCGTTCGATTTCCTTGGTTTGGGAAATATCGCGGATAATGAGCTGATAATGATCGGTCTGTTCGGCGAGTTCGACCCGGCTGCCGCTGGCTTCCACCTCGATGGTGCGTCCCGAAGGGGTTTGCAGCTGCAACTGCACGCCCTGCACCGGTTCCTTCCGGTTTAAGCGGGCGAATACCTTTTGGGCGAGGACAGGGCGGTACTGCGGCTGGACGCAGTCAAGCAGCGGGGTGCCTTCCAATGCTTCCGGGGTCTGCTCAAGCAGCAGGGCGCCGTGCTGATTGACCATGCAGATCGTTCCCTCCGGGTTGATCAGCACCACGAGATCCGGGATGGTGGCATAGAGATCGTGGAATTTGAGGTCGGATTCCTCCAGCATTTCCATGCGTTGTCGCACCAGGGCCTCCAAGTCGCCGGTATACTGCTTGAGCTCGGCATGGAGGGCCTGCAGGCTTTTTTTGGTTCGCAACGAACGGATGGTTGTCTGGATCTCATCGTAACATTGAATGGCTGTGACGGTGACCAGGGAAAGAAAGAAGATGCTGTTGCTGATCAATGCCCCGAGCTGTTGCCCATTGATCGGATGGATGCGAATGATCACCGTCAGGACATACACCAGATACATGGCGCCTCCCAGAACCAGCGCCTGGGTGACGTTCAAGGGCAGGACGGAAAAGCCGCCGGCGATCATCAGGAGAATGCCGACGTAGTATCCGGAAATAAAACCACCCTGTTCGACGATCATCAGGGAGATGGCCAAGGTGCCGCACAGCATGGCGACAAACATGACGCCACGGGCATGCCGCGTGCCCGTGGCGGTTCGGAGAAACAGCAGAAGCGCGCCCAGAAAGCAAATGTAGCAGAGGCGATAGGCCAGGAAAAGCTCGAAAAATTGGCGGCTCTGGAAGTAGTCGAGAATCGAGAATACGGAAAAAAACACGATGCCCAGCCACAGACACACATCGGTCCGCTGCAGGAAAAGGGCATGGAGTTCTTGGCTGCAATCTGCCGGTGCGCTGGTCGCTGGCAGCTCCATGGTTCGCTCAGTTCTTGGTGGCCACCGCAAACAGGTTGACCTGCGCCTGCTCAGCGATGATGGTGATGTTTTCGCCAAAGGGCGTCGGAGCGAAAATCTCTCTCAGCTCTTCTTCGTTGCGATAGATGAGTTCCCATTTCAGCAGTTTGTCGAGAAAGAGCGAGTCGGAATACAGGGTGAAATTGCCGAGCAACAAGGTGCCGCCGGGCTTGAGATGACGATGGCATTGGGTGATCAACGCCCGGAACAGGCGTGGGTCGAGGTAGTCGCAAAGTCCGGCCGAGTAGATGATGTCGAGCGGTTCGATATGATGGCTGACCCGGCCCAGGGCCCATTTGATGACATTTTCGCTCATCAGCCGGATCGAGGCGCGATGCGGGAAGATATTGACGTATTGATTGGTGTATTGCAGGGCTTCGGAATCGATGTCGACACAGAGGGCCTCAATGGTGTCGCTGTATTCGCAATCGCCCAGAAAATCGAAGAGTTCCCGATTGGGGCCGCAGGCGAGGTTCATGATCCGGGTGGTGGCGCCGCGGGCGGCATTGGCGCGGCTGAGTCGGGCGAGCGCGTCCCGCATCAGAATGCGCCGGCCGCGAATGGCCTGGGAACCGGGGCGCTGCAGGCAGAAGGAGTCGATGATTTCACCAAGCTTGCCTTCGCCCTTGGGAATATCCGCATAGATATGCTCCATCATGAGAAAATCGCCGGCATAGCCTTTGGGCTTGAAATAGGCGCGTTCGGCGAAGCGGCTGCGCATGAGGTAGGGGAAAATCTCTTTGAAGACGTAGCCCCACATGACCTCTTCATAGCCGCTGCCGGCCAGGGTGCGGGCAAACTCGGGCAGGGAGGCGTTGAGTTCGCCGAGGACACCGTGGCAGCGGAGTTCGCTTTCCGGATCCTCCTTTCCCTCTGCTTCGGTTTTTTGGAGCCGGTGGGAAAGATTGAACAGTTCGGATTTGAAGGCCTCCATCCGACTGCCGATTTCGTGCCAGATGGAGGAGCGTACCAAGGGGGCGGGCAGCGGCTTGGCCTCGGTGTAGCGGCTGGCGTGTCGGGACGACAACGAGCCGGCATATCCGGCGAGCGGTTCTCTCTCTCCGGCAATCCGCCGGAACTTTTCGCAGATTTTCCGGGTGAGCAGAAGGATGAAATCGGTAAAAAGTTCGGGTTGCTGCTCCCGCAGGTCTGCCATCACCTCGGCGCTGAAGATGGCAATCCGGGCTTCTCCCACGGCCCGGATGTCCCGCACTCGCGATTCGCCGTCGAAAAACCCAATCTCTCCGAAAAATTCACCCGCACCGATCAGGGCAACCGTAATCCGGGTGTCGGTTCGGTCCGTATAGCCAACCTCCACCGCGCCGTCGACCAGAAAAAAGAAGGCATCGGTTGCCGAACCGGGCGCCAAGATGGATTCGCCTTCTTGGAAGGAGCGGACCACGGCAAAGGTGAGCACGGTGTCCAGCAAATTTGACGGGGCGACAGACGGAACAACTGATGAATACGAAATCGTTGTCGAATCAAATTGTTGCATAGTAGCTCCTTCGGGATGGGGATCGATGACGGCGAGCGCCGCGCGCAAGCAGGCGTCGGCGCCAAGGTCACAACGCCTCACATCATCCCGTTCGTCATGAGAGGGAATCCAGGGGCAACGCGACAGTCTTGCACGGGCAGGAAAGTGATATCAATTGTATTGTGCCTTAATTTTAAGGGACAAATCAAGGGGATCTGTTATTTTTGCCGGATTCGGAACCGTCCGGGGCCGGTATGCGGCGCATCGCAACGCGGTTTTTGCGGCCAAGGGCAAGGGCGGGGAGCAAAACGCAACGGATCGCACCGACCCGGCGGAGACCGTCATCGACCCTGGAGACCCAGCCTGTGGAGCGGGCAATCGAGTCCGTCGTCCATCGACATGCCGGCGCACATCGGGGCTGTATCGGCAACCAGATGAAATATAAAACGTTTTTTTGTAAACACGCTTTCCCTCTTTTTTCGTTTGCCGGGATAGGGTAGAATACAACGTCCACCGGACGTGTACTGGCGGGCGAAAAATGCCGGAGGGTTCTGCGGATACTTTTCGGGAATAGGTAGAAATGGCGGAAGTGCATGGGAATCGAACCCACCTGCCGGGCTATTCACCCGGCACACCGGATTTGAAGTCCGGGAGAGCCACCAGTGCCCTTTCCACTTCCTCACACCTACAAACATTTACCGGTTGTCCTCCGGAAAAACAACTCTTTCTTGCTGCTCAAGCGGAGGGTGTGACGGCGGAAAATCAAAAAAACGACGAAAAAGCAACGTCCCGATAGTCAATGGAATGTGAACAACTGATACGCCTGATCAAGGACTGGTATCTCCGCGTCAAGCAGGAAACCATGGCGCCGGCCCGGATGATGCAGTTTGTGGATCAACACATCAAAGGCTGCCCGATCTGCAAGAACGATCTCCTCCTGTCCGACGAGGTGGAAAAAATTCGGGAATTCGTCCTGCCGGAATCGAAGATCCCGAAGGCCGCCCGGTCCCTGGACGACAGTTCGACTCCGGAAATTTCTCCGGAGGATGAGGATGAATTCGAAGAACGCGACGAATATGTCGACGACAGCGAGGACGAACTCGACGGTGAAATCGGCGAGGACGATGAGCTGAGCGACGACGATATCATCTGATTGCGGATGGTTCTTGCGTTCTTCCCGCCCCCACCTTTCTCTTGTTTGCCCCCCGTGAAGCAGCGTTGTTCGCAAGAGACCGGCGATTTGGCCGCAAGGCGAATCCGGACCGTTGCCGTCCGGCTGCTGTTGGCGCTGCTGTTTGCCGCGTTCGCCGGCCAGACGGTGCGAGCCGCCCCGCAACCGGAGCAGCCCTATGAACGCATTGTATCCCTAAGTCCCCTGCTCACCGAAAATATTTATCTGCTCGGAGCGGGCGACAGCCTGGTCGGCAATACCATCTACTGCCATCGGCCGGCTGCGGCCCGCGACAAGGTCAAGGTCGGCTCGGTGCAGGAACTGAGCATCGAGAAGATCGTTGCCCTGCGGCCCCAGCTGATCCTGGCCAGCAACCTGACCCCACCGCCACAGGTCGAAAAATTGCAGCGATTGGGCTTCCAGGTGGAAATTTTCCGCCAGCCGGCCACCTTTGTCGATATTTGCACGCATTTTCTGCGGCTTGGGCAGGTGTTGGGGAAAAAAGCGCAGGCCGAAGCGATCGTGGCCCAAGCCCGACACAAGGTGGAGGCGGTACGCCAGGCCGTTGCCGGCCGACCCCGGCCCAAGGTTTTCCTCCAGGTCGGGGCCCATCCCCTGTTTTCCTCGGTCAAAAGCTCTTTCACCAATGATTACATCGCGTTGTCCGGTGGGGTTAACGTCGCCGGCAACCTGCGTTCCGGGGCGGTGAAGATGGAACAGGTTTTGGCGCTTAATCCGGATCTGATCATCATCGCGGTCATGGGCACCGAACACGGCGTCGGCGCCGAGGAAAAGCGGCGCTGGCAAGAATATCCCGCCATCGAAGCGGTTCGTACCGAACGGGTGCATGTCCTGGACCCGGATGTGGTCTGCAGCCCCTCGCCGCTCACCTTTGCCGACACCCTGGTCAATATCGCCCGCTTGCTCCACCCCCAGGTGACCATCTCGCCCTGATCGCCCGCACCTCCGCTCGCGGCCGGCCATGGCCGCTTCTTTACGCGGGTCATCGCCTCCTCCCCCCCTTGCCATTCTTCCCTCCTTGCTCCTCCCCGGCAGCCGCTGTTTTTTTTTGTTTGACACACGGACGACGATTCTGTAACACACAAGGCGTAACACCGAGTCGCGGTTCGTGTTATTAATTGCCGCCGGGCCGGGCTGATTGCGATGGACCGTTTCCGGCAGCCTCATCAGGGGGATACGCATATGCATATGGCCGACGCACTTCTTTCTCCCGCTGTTGGCGGCACCTTCTGGGCCGCCACCGCCGGCGCCACCGCCTGGTGCGCCAAAAAAGTGCAGCGGGAGCTCGATGACCGGAAAGTGCCGCTGATGGGGGTACTCGGCGCCTTCGTCTTTGCCGCCCAGATGATCAATTTCACTCTTCCGGGCACCGGTTCTTCCGGCCATATCGGCGGCGGCATGCTGCTGGCCATTCTCCTTGGCCCCCACGCGGCCTTTCTGACCATCGCCTCGGTCCTGGTGGTGCAGGCGCTCTTTTTTGCCGACGGCGGTCTGCTCGCCCTGGGCTGCAACATCTTCAACCTGGGTTTCTTTCCCTGCTTCCTCGCCTATCCCCTGTTGTATAAACCTCTTGCCGGCAGCGGCCAAAACCACAAGCGGATCGTGGCCGGCGCCCTCCTCGCTGCCATCGTTGGCCTGCAGCTCGGGGCCGTGGCGGTGGTGGCGGAAACCGTGCTTTCCGGTATCTCCGCATTGCCTCTGCAGCCCTTTCTCTGGGCAATGTTGCCGATCCATCTGGCCATCGGGCTGGTGGAAGGCGTGATCACCGCCACCGTGGTGCTTTTCGTTCGCCAGGCCCGGCCGGAGATCCTCGACTGCGCCGCCGGAGGCTGGGCGCCGGGAGCGCGACCCATCGCCAAGGTCCTGACCGCTTTGGCCGTGGCGGCGATGCTCACCGGCGGGGTATTCTCCTGGTTCGCCTCGGCCTTGCCCGACGGCCTGGAATGGTCGATCGAGCAGGCAAGCGGCAAGGGGGAGCCGGTCGCACCGACGGAGGGTATCCACGGGTTGTTCGCCGGTGTTCAGGAAAAGATCGCCTTGCTGCCCGGCTATGCCTTCAGGACCGGCGACCAGCAAGCCGTTGGGGAAACCGTTGCCCATCAGGCCGGTCCGACGGCCTGGCCGGCCGTTGATCCCGGCACCTCGGTTGCGGGCTTGGTCGGCGGCGGCCTCACTCTCCTGCTGACCATCGGGCTGGCCCTGCTCTTCCGCAAACGCCGGGCGATTGCCTAGCCGATGGTCCCGCCGAGTCGGGCATCCGGCCGCCAGGGCGGCGTCTTCTGTTCCGTGTCCGGACCGCAACGATTTCCTGGGCGATTGTCGCCGTGAGCGCCATCGAATCCGCATCCTTCGACCTGCATCGCCTCGATCGCCTCGCGGCCTGCGATTCGGCGGTGCACCGGCTCGATCCCCGGGTGAAGGTGCTGATTACCCTGGCCTTTCTCGTCTGTGTCGTTTCCTTTGACAAGTATGCGATCGCCGGCTTGCTGCCCTTTGCCCTCTTCCTGACCCTGATCATCGGCCTGGCCGGCATCCCGTCCGGTTTCATCCTCAACAGATTGCTTCTGGCAGCCCCCCTGGCCCTGTTGATCGGGCTCTTCAATCCCGTATACGACCACCAGCCCCTGATGCGGCTCGGCACCCTGGCCATTGCCGGTGGCTGGCTCTCGCTGCTCTCCCTGATGCTTCGCTTCTGCCTGACCGTCGGCGTCGTGCTGGCGTTGATCGCCACTACCGGCTTCAACGCGGTCTGCAGGGCCTTGGAACAGCTGGGCATGCCCAGCGTGCTGGCGGTGCAGCTCCTGCTGCTGTATCGCTACCTGTTTGTCCTGGTCGAGGAAGGGCTGCGCTTGAACCGGGCCAGGGCGCTTCGCTCCTTTCAGGGGCGGGGCCTGGGGATCCGTGCCTGCGGCTTTTTGCTCGGCAGCCTGCTGCTCCGCACCCTGGACCGCTCCCAGCGTATTCATCTGGCCATGCGGTGCCGGGGGTTCGACGGCACCATCCGCACCCGTAATCCCCTGCGCCTGAACGGCCGCGATGTCCTGATCCTGGCGATCGCCCTGGCGGCGTTGCTCGCCATGCGGGTTTTCGATGGTCCTCTGCTCCTGGGCCGGTTCGTCACCGGCTTGCTGGCATCATGAGCCCTCCCCTGATCGAGGTCCGGGATCTGGCCCACGCCTACCCGGACGGCACGGAGGCGTTGCGCGGAATCTCCCTGCATATCCGAGCCGGCGAAGCGGTGGCGGTGGTCGGCGCCAACGGGGCCGGCAAATCGACCTTGCTGTTGCACCTCAACGGTTCTCTCATCCCGCAGCACGGCACGGTGCGGATCGCCGATTTCCAGGTGGCCAAGGCTGCCCTGCCCGATATCCGCCGGACCGTGGGCATGGTTTTCCAGGACCCGGATGATCAACTGTTCATGCCGACCGTGGCCGAGGATGTCGCCTTCGGGCCGCTCAATCTCAAACTGCCGCTTGCGGAGGTGGAGCGGCGGGTGGCCTCGGCCCTGGAGCAGGTCGGCGCGGCCCATCTCCGGGACCGGCCGCCCTACAAGCTGTCCGGAGGCGAAAAACGCCTGGCCGCCATTGCCACGGTGCTGGCCATGGAGCCTGCCATCCTGGTTATGGACGAACCGTCGTCGAGCCTCGATCCCCGGGCCCGCAGGACCTTGACCGCGCTGCTGGCCGGATTCGGCCACACTACAATCATCGCCACCCACGATCTCGACCTGGTGCTGGATCTCTGCCCGCGGACCATTGTCCTGCGACAGGGCCAGGTTGCGGCCGATGGTCCCACCGGCGAGATCTTTGCCGACAACCGCCTGCTGGCGGCATGCCATCTGGAACCGCCGCTGCGCCTGCAGGCTTGTCCGGTGTGCGGTGGAGGAAGCGGGTGGTTGCCGCAGCGAGGGAAGCGCATCTGAGCGAATCGCCGTCTCAGGCCAGCCGGACGCATCCCGGCCCGAGCAGGCGGCTGGTGCCGGCCGGTCCCGGCTGCACCCGGATGCGAACATCGATGCGTTCGCGCAACAGCGGTACATGGGAGATGATGCCGATCAACTTGCCGTCCTGGCGTAGTTCGGCCAGGGTCTGAAGGGCGGT
This sequence comes from Desulfobulbus sp., assembly GCF_031547805.1. Classification (GTDB taxonomy): domain Bacteria; phylum Desulfobacterota; class Desulfobulbia; order Desulfobulbales; family Desulfobulbaceae; genus Desulfobulbus. The sequence continues at coordinate 104,213 of NZ_JAVBRQ010000020.1, read as the reverse complement.
GTCCAGGCTTTCCTCGTCGAGCGTGCCGAAACCTTCGTCGAGGAACAGCGAATCGACCCGGACATGATGGCTGGCCATGGCGGACAGCCCCAGGGCCAGGGCCAGGCTGACCAGGAAACTCTCGCCGCCGGAAAGGTTGCGGGTCGAGCGGATCTCTCCGGCCTGGTAGTTGTCGACCACCTGCAGGGCCAGCGGTTCCCTGGGGTCGCGGAGGAGCAGGTAGCGGTCGCTCATCCGGCGCAGCTGGTGGTTGGCATGGCCGATCATCACCTCGAAGGTCAGGCCCTGGGCAAAGACTCGGAATTTCTTGCCGTCGGCCGAGCCGATCAGCAGATGCAGCAACTCCCAGCGTTCCAGCTCCCGCTGCTGTGCCGCCAATTCCTGCTGGCGGGTAGCGAATTCGCAGCGGTTGAGGTCATTGGCCTGCAGCCGCTCCCGACTGGCGCCGATCCGTTGCTGCACCGCTGCCAACTCCTGGTTGAGTTCCACCTGTTCGGCCGAAAGGTCCTCCCGGCCGCGTTTATCCTGGCGCAGCTGCTCTTCCCGGAGCAGGGCCGCCGCCTGTTCGGCCCGCCGGGCGGCAAGCGCTGCCTGTTCCCGGTCCAATTCCTGCTTGAGCGTATCCAGGGCGGCCAAGGTCGTCGGCGGCAGCAGGGCGGCCTGATACTCGGAAAGGCCGGTGAAACCGGCGCCCGGCAGCAGATTGAGCACCTGGGTTGCCTGCACTCGGCCTACAGGTACCAGCGTTGCCAACTCCTCGGCATTGAGCCGGACCTGTTCCTCAAGGCCATGCTGTTGCCGGTCGGCCTCGGTCAAGCGGGCGCGGCTGGTTTGCTCCCGGGCTTCGGCCCGTTCCCCCTCGGCGCGGAGGCGCTGCTCCTCGACATCCGGATCGCGGTCGCCATAGTGTTCGCGGCGCTCTGCGCGTAAGCCGCCGGCCTCGGCCTCCAGCTCGGCCAGACGGGCCGCTTGCTGCGCCAGGGATTTGTCGACGGTTGCCAGCAACAGATCGAGCGTGCCGCATTCGGCCCGCAGCCGGTTGCGCTGTTCGGCGAGTGCCGCATCCTGTTCCTGACGTTCCTTCCAGATCCGCAGGCGGTGCTCCAGGTGGTTTGCAAGCGTGCCGGCCTGTCCCGGCGGACAGGTGTCGATCTCCAGGGGCCGTAATTGGCGAATGAGATCGGCTCGTTGGGCCGCGATTCGATTTTGCCCGTCTTTGAGTTGCAGTTCCAGCCGCCTCAGGTCGGCAGCAAGGGTATCGACCTCGTGCCGGGCTTTTTGCGCCAGTTGCTGCAGTCCGTGGTGACGGGCCGTGGCCTGTTCGCCCCGTGCATGCGCGGCGTGCAGTTCCTCCTCCAGGCGATCGACCTCCTGGACGCGGCGGCGCGGTTCCTCCATCCTGTCGCCGCCCAGGGCGTGGAGCCGGTCCACCTCGGCGGTATCGCCGAACAGGGCCAGCAACGAGGACAGCCGCGCTGTCCACTCCTGCCGCTGTTGCTGTCCCCTGGTCCTGGCCAGTTCGTTATGGTCGATGTCCCTGGCCAGTCCTGCCAGTGTTTCCCGGACCTTGGCCGCAGCCGCCTCGACCTCTTCCAGCTCGGCCCGCGCCTGAGCGACCGCCTCATTTGCCCTATCCGCTTCCACCGGCTCGGGCCGCTGTTCGGCCCAAGGATGGCTGGTGGCACCGCACAGCGGACAATGCGCGCCGGCGCGCAGCCGTTTGCGCTCCTCCTCAAAGCTCCTGATCCGCGCGCTCAACTGCTGATTCAGCTCGCACTGCCGCAGCAACTGTTCCCGCAATCGACGCTGTTCCTCGAACGTCCGGAGCCGGTCCGTGCCCTGTTGTTGGTGGTTGAACAGCTCAAGGCGCACGCCTTCCAGGTTTGACAGTTCCGCTTCGGTGGCGCGCAGGCCGGCCAGAAGTTCGGCGGCCTGTATCAACTGGCGCCATCGTTCGGTTTCCGCTTCCATTCGGTGTCGCCAGGCGGACAGTTCCTGTCCGTCCAGGAGCGCGTCGCGCCGTACTAGCAATGCCTGCTGCCGCTGCCGTTCCTGGGCCAGGTCCTTGTCCGCCTGCTCCAGTTCACGCCCCAGGACGATCACCTGCTGCTGGGCCTTGCCGTGGGCAGCGGACCGGGCTTCGCGCTCCTGCCGCATCGCCGGCAACGCCTGTTCCCCGGCGCTTACTTGCTGCAATTGCTGGCGGATCCCGGCCAACTGCTCCACCAGCAGGCCATCGCCGGCACGCTCGCGGAAGAAGGCGGCCAGCTGTGTCTGTTGATCCGCCATCTCCGCCAGCCGTCGCTCCAGCTCGTGTCGTTGCTGCAGGGCCTGGTCGCGCTCCCGCTCGCTTTGCTGCCAGAGGGCCTGGTTTTGCGCCATGACCTGCCGTTTTTCGTGGAGTCGAAGATCCAGAGCGCGGACAAGGGCAATGGTTTCGTCCTCGCGCTGCCGCCGCGCCGTGGTTTCCGCCAACATTCGGACCGCCCGGTCGTGGTCGATGGCTATCCGTTGCCGCTCTTGACGCTGGCGCTCCAACTCGGCGGCCAGGGCGGTTTCTTTGCTGCGCAGCGCGCCGAGCCGCTCCTCGGTCTGGCGCCATTGGGTGTACTCGGCCAGTAGGGTTTGGGCGCGCCGGCCCCGGTCGAGCCGGGCCAGGTCGTTTTGGGCTGCTGCTCGGCGGTGGGCCAGATGTTCGAGCAGCCGGTCGGTTTCGGTAATCTGGGTGTGCAGCCTGGCGATGGCATCCAGTCGATGCAGGGCCTGGCCCAGGTGTTCCAACCGTTCTCCGAGCACCGCTGCCGTGGCCTGGTGCTCGCGGATGCCGGCGGCCAGTTCTTGCTCTTCGGCCGCGTCGAGCAACACCACCTTGGCCATGGTTTCCCGCAGCGCAGCGGTTTTCTGCCGTTCCTCGACGGTTCGTTCGTGCACGGCCACGGAAATGCGGGAATAAATGCCGGTGCCGGTGATCTGCTCGAGCAGTGGCGCCCGCTGGTCGGCATCGGCTTCGAGAAAGGCGGCGAAATCGCCCTGGGCCAGCAGGATCGAGCGGGTGAACCGGTCGTAATCCATGCCGGTCACCTGTTCCACCAGCCGGCCGACCTCCTTGCTCCGGCTCTCCAGCACCCGGCCGGTGTGGATGTCGACCATCTCGTGCCTGGGCGGTTGCAGTTCACCGCCCGGACTGCGCCGGGCCCGGTGCTGGGCCCAATGGCAGCGGAAGCTGCCCTGGCCGGTTTCGAAATCGACCTCGGCAAAGCAGTCGCCGGTGCGCCGGGCCATGATCTCGTTGCTGCCCTTGCTGATATGGCCCAGGCGCGGGGTGCGGGCGAACAGGGCCAGGCAGAGCGCGTCCAGGATGGTCGATTTGCCCGCGCCGGTGGGGCCGGTGATGGCGAAGATGCCGGCGGCGGCCAACTCGGGCGCGGTGAAATCGATGGCCCAGGAGCCGGCCAGGGAATTGAGGTTGCGCAGGCGGACGGCCAGGATTTTCACGGCTGCCCCCCGGTTTGCTCCCGTTCCCGGTCAAGGAAATCGACGATCTCGGCAAAGGCGGCGCGGAGCATCCGCCGCTGCTGCTCCTCGATCGTGTTGATCGCCAGGCAACGCTCGAACACCTCCGCGACCCCGAGATCGTCCAGGGATTCGATCCGCTCGGTCTGGCGCAGCACGTAATCGAAGACTCGATTGTTGCGGATGCGCAGCACGCTCAGCTCCGACCCCGCGGTCGCGGCCAGCAATTGGTCGCGTAAATCGGGGATTGCCGGGTCGCCTTCGTATACCAGTTCGACCCAGGTCGGTGCGTTCGGGATCCGCAGCCGGTCCAGCTCCCGCAACAAGGTGGGCAGATCCCCGCGCACCGAGGCCAGGGGCTGAAAGCGCGGCACCTCGATTGGTTCCACGGCAATCTCCCGGTTTTGTGCGGTGAGCAGCAACACCTGCTTGCTGGTTTTCGCCTCGGCAAAGCTCATCGGCAGCGGTGCCCCGCAGTACCGCCGGCACGGATTGGCCGCCACCAACTGGCCGAGATGGAGATGGCCCAGAGCCAGGTAATCGATGTCCGCGGGGAAACAGGTTGCCTCGATCCGGTCGAGCCCGCCGACGGCCAGGTCGCGCACGCCATCGCCTTCGACGGTCCGCCCGCCGGCAACGAAGAGATGTCCCATGACCACCAGCGGCAGGCCGGGATCGAGCTGCCGCCTCCGTTCTTCGGCCATCCGGCAGATGTCCCGATAATGGGCGCGGATCGCCTCGCGCTGGTGGCGGCCCTTGTCTTCAAGGGTTTCGCCGGGCATGGCGTGGCGGATGTCGCGGTCGCGCAGATAGGGCACGGCGGCAACCAGCAACTCGGGCTTTCCTTGCGGATTGTCGAGTTGCAGGATTTCCTTGCCATAATCGCCGTCGGCCATGCCGATCACATGGATGTCCAGCCGGCGCAGCAGTTCGCGCGGCGCTTCCAGCAGGGCGGGGGAGTCGTGGTTGCCGCCGATAAGCACCACGTGCCGGCAGGATGAGGCGGCCAGGCGATGCAACAGGCGGTAATAGAGTGCCTGGGCCCGGCTTCCGGGGGCGGTGGTGTCGAAAACGTCGCCGGCCACCAGCAGGCAGTCAATGGCCCGCTCCTCGACCAGCTCGACCAGCCAGTCGAGAAAGCGGCCCTGCTCCTCGTGCCGTTGTCGGCCGTGAAATCGATGCCCCAGGTGCCAGTCCGAGGTGTGGAGAAGACGCATGGCCTTGCGTTGGCGCTTAGTAGGCGCCGATCTTGGTGTCCATGGTGAAGATCTCGCCTTCGACCTCTTTTACCAGGGCCTGGCCGGCGATCACCGTCTTGCCGTCGAAGGTCAGGGTGGGGCCGCCGTGCAGTTGCCAGCCGCGATTGAGCTTGTCGGACACGCGTTTGCAGAAGGTTTCGTCGTCGGGGCCGGTAATACAACTGTACAGTTTCATGTTCGCACCTTTGGTGTTGGCGGTATAATAGGCGCAAACCGCCGAGGCGGCGGCTTGCCGGCTGCCACTATACCATTGATCAGCAGGGAGCACGACCCATGAAACCCACGCCGTTTGACCCGTTCCGAGACCGGTTGAGCCGAGACATTCGCAACGATTTGTCCGCGGCCATGATGCGCTGCCTCGCGGCGCAGAGCCTGGAGCCCGCCCGCCGGGTTGCCGACCGGTTCCTGAGCGATTCCCCGGGTCCGGAGCGGACCGCCTATATCCGCGGCCGGCTGGAGCGATACGGACGTTTTCTTGGCCGTGCGGCCCGGCGGCCGGACGACACTTTGTGGCAGGGGCTGGTGCTTTGGGATCTCGGGCTTTTTTTCGAGGTGCACGAAATCCTCGAGCATGCCTGGATGCGGGCCGAAGGAACGGAAAAGGTTTTTCTCCAGGCCATGATCCGGGCGGCCGGGGTGTATATCAAACAGGAATTCGGTTTTGACGAGGCAGCGGCCAAGATGGCGGCCAAGGCTCTGCCGGTGCTGGCGGCAAATCGGGACCGCCTTGCGCCCTATTGCGATCCCGAGCGGCTGCTGGCCGCGCTTCGGGTACCGTCGGGACAAACGCCGCTGCTGTTGGATTGATCCTTTTTCAGGATTCGAGTCCGAAGGTGGGGTTGACGCCGGCGCTGATTTCCGGGTAAGATAGCGGCGCTTTGCCACGAGCGGCTGCGCCCGTAGCTCAGCTGGATAGAGCATCGGACTTCGAATCCGAGTGCCGGGGGTTCGAATCCCTCCGGGCGCGCCAAAAAAACAAGGGTTTAGAGGTTTTCCTCTGAGCCCTTTTTCTTTTGGTGCTACCTCGGTGCTACCTTTGAAAAAAGGTGTAGCCGCCAAGGTGGTGGCCGGACGATCCGCCTTGACATCTCCCCAAAATTGGGGGAGGCTTCTGGGGTGGATGAAAACGATACCGCGGTATCGTTTTGCCGGAAATGGGAACGGCAGTTCCCCTTTGCCCGTAAACGAGAGATAAAAAAAGTCCGTTGCGAAATAATTTCGCAACGGCAGCCAAATTCGCCATGCGCTGGAATATTGGATGGGTTGTCATCTTGTTGCTTGCCGGGCCGAGTGCCTGGCTGCTCTGCGAGCTGGTTCAGCCGAGTGCGGTCGCTTTTGGCCTCATTTTCTTTGTCCTCCCCTTCCTCGGGCTTTGCGGGTATGCCCTGATTGGAATACTGCGCATCCTTTTCACCCCGTGGGGCAAAGTAGTGGAAGACGCACTCAACGCAATCATCGAGGAAGAGGAGGAGAATGAAGCGCGGTCAGGAAGAAGCTGAAGCCGTAGTCCCAGACGATGGGTCCGTGGCCGCTGGTATTCCTCCTGATATTCGGACTCCCTCTTGGTTGGATTCGCATCAGGGGGTGCTGGCTATTGCCTTTTCCGGGCTTGTCTTGTGTTTGCCCGCTGACCGCTGCCGAAAAAAGTTTCGCTATCGGCTGTGACGCCTCGTGACATCCCGTGACACGATCCCATTTGCCCACAGGGCTTTTCACCGCTTCAGGTTCTCGTCTCTCATGCGCTCGGCCCAGGCTCGCAGGTCTTCCGGCAGGGCAAGCCAGTTGCCCCTTTCCTCGATGCGGAAAGCCGGAAGGGCATGTCGCTTGACGTAATGAGGCAAGAGCCGCCAATTGATGCCGACCGCCTCGCCGATCGCCTTGGCCCCGCAAATAACAAGCGGCTTCATGGGCGGCTTTTTTTCCAGCGTGTCGCCAGGTAATCCTCACGCGCCTTGTGCTCCGCCTCCGCCACGCCCTCCAGGACGTCCTGAATGTCTTCGTGGTGCTCCGTGATCTTCTCTGTCAGTTTGTCGATGGCGAAGCCGATAGCCGTAATCCCTCTCACTCCAAGATCCTTGTGGTAATGCGGATCAATGGAAGTGTCGCCCATCATCTCGGCAATGGTGATCAGCATGTTTGCCAGGTCCTGGATCGTGTAGGTGGTGGCCTCGATATGGTCGCGGCTGTCCTCTATCCATTGATTTCCAGGTCGTTTAGGGTGCGGGTGTGGTGGGTGGTTTCCATGGGGGGGGGCTCCGTCTTGGTGGTATTTGAGCCGCCCGATGCGTTTTCCAGGACGCAAAAAAGGGCGGCGATATGCGGGCTGGAAAACCGGTAGACGGACAGACCGGTGGGCGCAAGGCCCCCACGCATACCACCGCCCAAGGGAACATCGCCTGAATTTTCAGGTGATGGAAAGAAGAGCAGTGCCGTGCTGTGGACACAAAAAAACCGCCAGGCAGAGATTGGTGGCGGTGTGTCCGCCGTCTATTCGGGTTTCCAGGCCCGGCCACGCCTCTTTTTGACGCGGCAAGGGTATCATTGCCTGGATCGGGCGGATTGTCAACGGGGAACGCTTACCGCAACGGTGGCGAGCCATTGTTGCGAAATAATTTCGCAACGAAGAGAGAGGTTTCTTGCCGCGAGGGCGTTTTCACAAAGTGGGATTTTCCCCTTTGCGCCGGCTGCCTTCCTGGCGAACTGTTAAGAATTCCTTACGAGTTGCCCTAGAGGGCCGCAAAGCGAGCCAGGATCGATTTTACGGGCTGCAATTCATGCCAGGGAGAGTTAGGTGCGTTTGCCGTAAAATCGAACACGGGGCATTTGGCGGCGTTCTGAGCGGTCACGGATATGGAGTATTTTTTGTCTGTAAACAGAGACAGGTCGGGGCGCGATATACCCGCAGCCCGGAGGCCCACCGGAAGGACCCAAAAGCTGTCTACTTATAGAGACAATATGTGCCGGGCGCGGTACCCACATCACCTCCTTCCCTCCTCCAAGGGGCACTCGGCCATGGAGCCGAGCCGTGACCGTCGCCAATGGGTTTCGTCTTCCTCCTGGCAGCACCACCACGACATGCCAGCCGCCGGGATCGCCAATTGGTGGAAGTGTTCGCAGCGGGTGGAACACCATCCGGGCAGAGGTTGGGCAATGCTCTTCTCCAGCCCGTGACAATCCGCCCGGCACCATGAAGGGAGTGGCTGTTCCGCTTCGTGTGCGCCCACTGGCTGCATCGCCGCCACCGCTTCGCTCTCCGCATCATGTCGAGCAGCACGGGGCGCATGTGGGGCATCCTGGCGCGTTTCTCCCACAAGTCCTACCTCTACCCACATTCGCACGGGAATACCGGTCTGGTGCATCTCGCCAGGGGCTTTCCCCGCTGCCGGCGGCCATCGTCGCGACTGCGGGAAGTGTTCTCGCCACCAAGCCCAGGCCCGTGCTCCTGCCCGTTGCCCCCGTGCGTCGGGTTGATCAAAGTCCAGGGCAACCAGAATGACGGGAGCGGCTTTCAGGAAATCCACCGTGGCGGTGTGCGGGCGGTTCGATGCGGAGCCCAAGGCCATGACGGAACAAAGCCCCGGCGCTTCCTGTGCAATGAGCAGGGCATCGAGTTCCGACTCCACCAGGGCCACAGGCAGTCCCGGTTTGCCCAGGATGAGCGCACCATTGCCGCCGCCCTTGACAGCCTGATACTTCGGCCATGCATCGCCCGGTTGCCAGTCGCGACGGCGAATCTTCACGGCCACTGGTCCGGCCTTGCGGAAGGTGGGCACCACCAGCCCGGCAGGAAGAAACAGCTTGCCGGGGTTGCCCTTGCTGTTCAGCCAAGGTTCCAGCCCCCATGCTTCCGGGGCGTCGTAGCGGTCGGTGGGGTTCCAACCCAGGCCATGCCGCAAGGCGAACTCTATGGCCAGGGCCCGGCCATAGAGAGCAGCCCGCCCGGCTTCGGAGGAAAGGTGCTCCCGGCACTCGGCAAGGAAAGTCTCGGCCCGCTGCCGCCATTGTTCTGAAGGCTGGCGCTCCGGCTCCGGTTCCCAGGGCCGCTCCTTAGTCGGCTGCCTTGCGAAATGCTCGGCGCTGTTCTGTCGGGGTTCTACCTGGAGCGCCGCACAGGCGTCAGGATAGCTCATGCCGTGAAAGTCCCGGAGGAATTGGGTGCAATCGCCGCCTTCCGGCTTGCACCCCCGGCAAAGATACTTGCCACCGGTCGCACCGCTTGGGTGTTCAGGCCAGGCAATGAAACGATCCGTTCCGCCGCAGCCTGGGCATGGTCCCGCCCACTCACCGTGCCCCTTATGCTTGAACTGCCCGGCAGGGAGAAAACTCAGAATATCCATTTGGCCAACCTCTCTGGTATCGGCTTCGCGCGCCCCAAAAGACCAAGTGGTACAGACAGGGGGAACACTTCAAATGTTCCAGCCTGTACCACCCTTTTAAGGGGAACAATCGGAACATCGGAACATTGCTGAAATCATTGAACTTTTTCTGCTGTTCCATCGTCAAAAAACAAGCACCCCGGAACAATTGTGTAATTATTGAATTTCATTCAACAATTCTTTTGTTCCGGGATCGTCGGAACAATCGGAACAATCGGAACAAAGGTGTTCGCGCTTCCCTGATTTCACCTTGAAAAAGAGTTCCAGCGCGAGCCCTCGCTCGACAGTTTTTCGAGTTCGGGAAATTCCCCAGGAGAAAGCGTCTTGTCCGCAACGGGAAACGCTCATGCGCTTCTCTCCATCCGCTTCTCGCCGCCTTACTTCCTCGGCCAAATTGTGGGCGTCGGCAATAATATCCCCTTCGGCCTTCTCTTGCCCGGCAGCCTCGACACGGTACAGGAGACCCTGTTCCCCTCTGGCAAGGTAGTAGCGGGGCTCTGGCGCGCCGGCGTTCTTCTTCCCCACCCGGACGGCGACAAAGCTGCCATCGGCCCGGCCCCTGGCCTCGTCACCAATGAGTTTTACCGCCAGGCTTGCGCCCAAGGGAGCCATGAGCAGCCCCCAGCGGATGCATCCGGACAGAGCGCTGGCACCGCGCATGGCTGTTTGCGTCAGGGCCTTGGCGAGTTCATCCGGGCTTTCGACACAATCCCCGGCGGTTTTGTTGGAGTGGTGCAACAGGATGATATTGCAGTCGAGGTCCGCAATGATGTCCTCGAGGTGGCCGCAAAACCCTGTCATTGCCGGGTTGTCGTTTTCCTCGATACCCGCGAAACGAGCCAAGGTGTCGAGGATCAACAACGAGGGGCGGACCTTTTCAAGTAAGGTGCGTAGGTCCGCAAGATGCGGCGTGGGGGTTACGGCGGTTCCACGGCCGCCAGTGCAAAGATGCACCTGGCCGTGCACCGCCACGCCGTAAAAGCTGGCAGCAGCGGTGCTCCGGATGTTCTCCGGCAATTGCATCAAAGCGTGATGCGCGCGCCGATGAATCACCAGTGCGTCGTCTTCCGCGCTCAAATACAGGACGGGGCCGGGAGATGGCACCGGCCAAGTATCGAGGAAAGGAAGCCCGCCCGCCACGGCCACGGCAAACTGAATAGCGAGCGTTCCTTTGCCGGCGCCTGGAGGCCCGGCGATGACACCCAGGCAGCCCCGGCGCAAACTTTTGCCCAGGAGCCATTCGTAACTCGGCGGGAAATAGTTGAGGTAAGCGGTGCTGGAAAAAAATTCCGGGTCGACCTGGAGCGGTCTGCGTTCCGGCACAGCGGAGGCGACCAGCGCGGTGTCGGCTTCCTCTTCGGCAACGCGGCCGGCTACCAGAGCTTGCACGGTGTCTCTATTGAAGCCGTCAATCATGGCTCCACCTCGTTGCCAGGAGCCAGCCGATAGCTGGCGACTCGATGTTTCACGCCGCCGGCGCAGTATTCAACCGCCCACTCCGTGCGGATAGGGTGGCCCTGTTTGCGCAACTCCATGCAACGGGCCGCCGGGTGCATGATGTCTTCCGCCCGTGCCCCCAGGGTGGTCAATGAGCCGTGCCGGAGAAGGTCGAGGATGCGCCGCCGCTGAGCAGCCACAGAGGTTGATTGACAGGACACCTCTGGCAAGGTATCTTGTTGATCGACAGTTTTTCCTTTGTGCCCTGATCCGTCGCCAGCCGGACCGGGGCATTCTTTTCTTGCCTTCATCTCGGCACTCCCGCTTTCCGCAACTTCCGGACTGCTCTCTTAGCCGCCGACTTCCGGCCAGCCCGTTTCCGTCTGCAAGCTGCGCACGTGGAGAAAACCACCGATCTCCCTTGCGAATGAATGACGTGATACATGTCGCCAGGGCCGTCGCACCAGCAGCACGATTCATCTGCCGTCCCGGCGCGGATGGCCGTCAAGACAATCTCATCGACTGCCTTTTCCAAAGAGGACTCCACCCGGGTGAGCCGTTCCGCATTCGGCAGCGCCTTGCAGGAAGCGCAAAGGTAATACTCCATGCTCCGGGATTGCCCGGGAATGCCGCCAAACCTGTGGACGTGTTCGGGGCGAGGAATGAAGACATGGGTGCCGATGGGTGGCCTTGTGCTCCCGCAAAGGCAGCACATCCGGCTGGTCGCAACCATGATCACACCTCTACCGGGGAAATGGTCCGGGAGTCGATGAACGCTTCGATGTCCGATGGCCGGTAGCGAACCGACCTGCCAATTTTCACCCACGGCAACGGGTAGCGATGGGTGCTTCGCCATACCGATAACACCCCAGGGGTTGTTCCCAGCATGGCAGCTGCCTCTTCGGGCGAGAGGAGTCTGGTTGCAGGTTGGGGCTTCTGGATCGATTTCATTCTTTTACCTCACGATAAGTTGCGGCGGATTACCCACCATTCATGAGGGGAAAGATACGCAATTTCAAAAAATCGTGTTTACCGATGGACCCGGAAAATGGACCCCTAAAATGGGGAAGGTGACCCATAAAATGAAGAGGGCGGCGGAAAAAAGCCTACCGCAACTTGCAAACAAAAACGGAGAGTTGCGCGGAGTGTGTCCATTTCTCGGATCGGGGAACGGACACATAAAATGGAGGGGATATTTATTTTCTTAAATTAGAGCGGAGTTTTCGATTGATAGCTGCCCTTCTCTCGTCAAACCAAGATTTGATTTCGTGGCTGAATACGTATGTGCCGCCGACTTTATCAAACGGCATGCCCTCTTTGATGTAGTTCGTAATAGTGTCCTCGGAAAGCACGCCCAGATATTTTGCCGCCGCTTTCTTTCCCACCAATGGGTAACCCCCCGGGGGGATGCCTTCATCCGCGCTTCCTTCGGCTGGCTGCTGCTGTTCCGCCTCCATGGTAAAAAGTTCCCGGCAAGCGATGACGTCCCCTGCCAGGACCTCAACATCGTTCAGGGTGATGGTCACCCTTGTTTGTATTGGTACTTGTCGGGTGGCCGGTGCGATCTGTATACCCCATGAATGTCGCTTCAGGTTGGAAACCGTTTTGTAGCCATATCGGCGAGACGAGTAGCGGCTCTTACTGATTAAGCATGCCAACAATCTTGCGCCGTCGTCCTCGACGCCGTCTTTCGTGAGGTGAATTTCCGCGCCGGTTGAGCGCAGCGCCAGCAGCAACTCCCTGGGGTCCACCTGGAGGCATTCCGCCGCCAAGGGGAGGGCAAGGCGGGTATCGGGCGGCAAGCGTTCAAAGTCAAGTTTCATCTGTTTCGCGCTCCTGTAGCGCCCTGGTGTGGAGATCACGGGGAAACCGCCCCAGGATAGGCGGCTTGTCGAGTGCCCTCTATCCCCGCAAAGTGAAATCTTCGTTATCTCTTCCCGCCGCAAACCGCTTTGCTATGTCTTCAGTTCTCCATGCCTTCCAACTCATATTTGCCACGCCAGGTGAACTGCAGATTGGGGGCGCGCGCGTCAGGTAGATTCACCCGTCCGGCTTAGTGGAAGAAGAATTTTTCTTTTTGAGAGGCATTTGGTTTCCTTTCAGTCTACTCGTTGTACGCCGGCCATTCGTCATTGTCGGCCAAAATCCGGCATAGCGGCATGTTGATATAATAATTATTCCGCCCCAACTTCCGTTTTTGCAGAAAGCCACCTGCGGTAAGCTGGTTTAGATAATTGGTTGCGGTAAGCCTGGAAACGCCCATATCTTGCATGATAAACTCAATCCGGGTGTAGGGGTGCCGGAACAAGTTGTTAATCAAATCCTGACTGTAAAAACGGTATTTCTTCCGTATCGCGTGTTTAACCCGAAAAAGCAGATTTTTTATGGCCTGAATACTGGCGACGGTCTCAAGAGCGGTTTGCTCGACCGCATCCATCATATACATCACCCAATTTTCCCAGGAATCGGCATCGCGCACGTCTTGCAACAGGCGATAATATTCTCCCTTATGCTGAACGATAAATCGACTCAAATAGAGCACGGGAATATTCAACAAATCTTGCTGCACAAGATACAATACATTGATAATGCGGCCGCAGCGGCCATTGCCGTCATAAAAGGGATGAATGCTCTCGAACTGATGATGAATCAGCGCCATCTTTACCAGAGGATCGGCGACGAACAGTTGGTCATCGTTGATGAAGCGCTCAAGATCGGTCATCAATTGCGGTACGACTTCGGGCGTGGGAGGGATGTAAATGGTCGCGCCCGCGTTATTGCGAAGTTCCGTTCCCGGCAATTTACGAAATCCGGCATGGTTCTTTTCCAGTTCCGCCTGAATCGTCAGAATGTGCTTGCTGGTCAACAGCTTGCTGTCGCTAACACGCTGAAAACCTGCCCATAGCGCTTCGCGGTAACAAGCGACTTCCTTGGCGGCTGGATTGCCGGAGAATTGAGGAAAGACCGCCTGTTGAAAAAGATCGTTATGGGTGGTGATAATATTTTCGATTTCCGAACTGTCCTTGGCTTCCTGAAGCCCAAGGGTGTCAATCAGAATGGCCTGATTAGGGATGGAGGCGACGATGCCTTTCAATTCTGCTAGTTGACGGCTGGCGGTATTCAATTTTTTTAGAATGGCCGGGGTTTCAAAACGTTCAGGCGATAACCGCCGCTCTAAAGGTATGAGCGTTTTCATTCGCGGCTCCTCATAAAAAGAAGGTAGTGGGAAATAGGGCGACTTTATATTGATCGGCCATGATGTGTACAGAAAAAAGGCACTCTCTATACATATCTTGATGGACGGATATAGATTCCACTTGTTTTCCATGCATATGACATTTTCGCGGCGGATAGCGGAAAAGTACCGTGAGCGGATATTCAACCATTGAGAGCCTCATCGTGGGTGAAGGCCTCCGGTGTCTTGCCGGGAGAAAAATCTTTTTTCCAAGCCACCGGATTCGCCAGTGGTTACTGACTCGTTAGCGCAACAAAAAAGCAGCAACGCCGCAGCCATCATTGGTTATCACTTATTTCTTCCCGCCGCCGGCCGCTTCCAGCATGGCCGTGGCGGCCTTCTCCATGGCGGATCGTACCGGATCGAGATCAAGCCGGGCATAAATGCTGGTGGTGGATGGGCTCAGGTGGTTCAGACTCTTGCCGATGATAGGCAGGCTGGCGCCGGTTTTGGCTTGCCACGACCCCATGGTGCGCCGCAGGTCATGGATGCGCGCTCCCTTGATCCCCGCGGCTTGGCAGATTCGCGCCCATGCTTTGAATGGGTTCAACAGGTGGCCGGTCTTGCCGCGCCCTGGAAAGACGAAAAAGGAGGACGTGTTTTTCCACCGGTCCCGCAGGATGTCGAGGACAGGTCCAACCAGGGGGACGTTTTGCGGGGTGCCATTCTTGGTTTCAGGAATGCGCCAGGTTTCGGTCTTCAGATCGATGTCGCTCCACCGCATCGAAAGGACGTTTGCCCGGCGGGCACCGGTCAGCAGGGCGACAAGGAAGAAATCTCTGGCCGTGCCGTTCGGCTCTTGCTCCAGGGCTTGGAAGAACCGGGCCAGCTCATCGGCGGACAGGAAGCGGTCCCTGGACTGCTCGGAGAACATCTTGACCCCAAGGCAGGGATTCAAGCCTTCCCACAGGCCAAACTCGATGGCACGGCCAAAAACGGAGGAGATCAGGGCAAGGACGCGGTTGGCGTGAACTTGGCGGACTTTGCCGATCCGGGAATGAATAGCGGCAATATCCTGCCGGGTAACGGTAGAAAGCCTTTTTCTTCCAAGTGCAACGAGGTGCCGGTCAAAGTAGCGCTGATCCTCCCTCCATGTCCGCTTTTTGATTTTGGCATGCCGCTCCATGTAGATTTCGAACAGCCCGGCAAAGGTCATTTCTTGCCGCTGCTGTCTCAGCTTGTCGTTCGGGTTCTCGCCATTGATCAGGTCAACCTTGATTTCCCGCGCTTTCTTCCGGGCCTGCTCCACGGTCAGTTCCGGGAAGGTGCCGATGGTCACGCGAATCGGCTTGCCCATGTGCTTCTTGTAAAGCTGAAAGGTTTTGCGGCCCGCTGGCGTGATCTGAAGAACAAGCCCGCTTTCGCGCTCATCGTGCAGGTAAAACCTTGTTGTTCCGGCCGGAGTCTGTACTAGTTCAAGGGCGGTCTTGGTGAAGTTGACTGTATTTTTTGCCATTTGGTGCTACCTTTGAATGACCGTTTTGATTGTAATCCGTTGCTCTTCCCTGTTTTTTGGTGCTACCTCGGTGCTACCTTTGAGAGTAAAAAAGGGCGTTTTTGGTTAAGTTTCGTTAAGGTCCACATTATGGTCATGTTGTTGATTAGTCAACTTAATTATGGTTCGTTATGCTTGGTAAATAACCCGAAATAAAGACTTCGAATCCGAGTGCCGGGGGTTCGAATCCCTCCGGGCGCGCCAGAAATTGAAGGAGTTGGGTTGTTGACCCAACTCCTTTTTTGTTGCCGACCGGTTTTGCAGGCACTTGTGGCCAAAATCGATCAACGTGTGCTCTTGCCGTTCATGGCTGTCAGGGGGGGCGCATATTTTTCACTTGGCGGCTTGTTCAATTTTGCTGCGCCACTTCAACTTGGTTTGCCGGAGAGCCCTCCTTTCCACCTCCATCCATGATGCATAGATTTGTGTGAGGAGCGCCTCCTCGCGGAAAGGCCTTGCAATTCAAGCTGCCCGTGGCACACTGGTTGTGAGATTATCTGTGCAATTTACTGTTTTTTTGTAATTACATCGCGTCACCGTCTGTTCCATCTTGATTTGCTTCCCTTGAGCGATTCTTCCAGCGGGAGACGGACATGTGATTGACTATTGAATTAGGAAACAGCACCCTGTGTTTACGGAAAAAAGAGATTGCCGTCACTGTTGATCATAGTTTTCTGCGCCAGGTTTCAATGAGTTATGATAAAAAAGGTAAATGTTGAATGTTTGCGAGTCGGAGTTTATGTCCATGATTTTAACTGTGACTGGAATGGGAGCAATCTATATATTGAGCCAAGTTATATAAAGAGTGAAAATACTATTGAAATATTGAAAAATTGGAATATCGAAGAGGTTTTTATCGATACGGACCGAGGGCTGGACGCAGAGCCGTCGAGATCTGTTGTTGAAGATGTAAGTTTTATTACTCCTTTTGGAGTAAAGCGCCACCGTGAGCGGCCTGCTGTGCCCTTGAAAAATGAATTGCAATCATCCAGGAAAATCACAGAGGATGCCGTCAGGATTGTCGAACAGACCTATCGGCAGGCCATGGAAGGGAGCATGCCCGAAGTCGGGCCCTTCTATGAGCTCGCAAAGCAGATGCAGGTTTCGATTCAAAGAAATCGCGACGCTCTTTCGCTCCTGAGCCGCATCCGCAAAAAAGACGAATACACGCTGTATCATTCGGTCAGTGTCAGTTCCCATGTCCTGAACATGTGCCATTACTACGAAATCCCGGAGCAGCAGAGCCTCGACATAGCGGTTGGCGCTTTGTTCCATGACATCGGCAAGGCGCTGGTGCCGCAGACTATTCTCAACAAGCCCGGCAAGCTTACCGAGGCGGAATTCAATGAAATGAAACGGCATGCCGAGTTGTCCATGGACATGCTTTCCAGGGCAAAAAATATTCCTTTGGAGGGGTATGACATAGCCTTGCATCATCATGAGCGATACGACGGCAAAGGGTATCCCCACGGTCTGGAAAAAGACCGGATCAGTTTTGCGGCGCAGCTCACCAGCGTCTGCGACGTGTTCGACGCCGTTACCTCGGAGCGGTGCTACAAGGCCGGCATGGAGTCGGTATTGGGGTTGCGCATAATTTACGAAGGCGGCGGCGGGCACTTCAACAAGGAATTGGCCAATGATTTCATCCGGTGCATCGGCATGTATCCGGTCGGCACTTGTGTGGTGTTGGCCGACGGCAGGAGTGGGGTGGTGATCGGCTCCACTGAAGACATGACGCGGCCAATCGTCCAGATCCTCTACGATGAAAAGAAACAGAAACAGCTCGCCCCGTTCACCGTCGATCTGTCGCAAACCAACGACACGATCGCAAGTTACAGCGACACGAGAAGGTTCGGGCTGACCTATAATCAGCTCTTGAGGAAATTTCTGTTGTCGTGAAGCCCCCGTATGACCAGAAACGGATCGCCCGCCGTTCTTGACTATGGAGTGGATCCGAGGATATCGAGCAGGGGACGAAAGAGCTGTTCGTAATCGCGAAGTCCTTTGATCAGGATCAATTCGAGGGAGGGAAGATCGCGGGTGTTGATGACCAGATTGGCGCTGAGAGCTAATGCTTCCAGATCGTAAAAGGTGTGCAGATCAGCACCTACCAGCACGAAATAAATGTGTCTCCGCTGGTCGGTCGTTAGCCGGTTGACGAACCGGAGTACCTCCTCGAAGGCCGCATCCGCGCCGCAGAAAACCAGGCGGTATTTGTTCGCACTCAGTCGTTCGAGGGCCTGCGCGGTCGAGCTCGCCGTTGTTACGACGTATCCCATCCGAGCCAGTTTTTGCGCTATCAACTCCTGTTGGGGCTTCCCACCGAGGGCGAGCAGCGCGGGAGGGGCGCTGTCGGCACGCTTCTGCTGCTCGCCAAAGTCCGCGTGCGCCAACCAGTTCATATCCGGTGGCGGCGGAACGATGACCGTGGAAGACTCCGCCTTCGCTGATTCGTTTTGAAAAAGATCAGGAAAGAGGCTCTGGGCGCTTTGTCCGGCAAGGCTGCTCAGAGTTTTTTTTATTTTGCCTTTTATGTGAGGCCCCATCGAAAGAATATACGACTGCTAAGTGGCTAATCGCCCTGGGAAAAGCATTTTCAGTAAGTCGGTGCGGAGAACCCTTCGCCCCTTGCCATCAATCGAACGCAACATTTGAGCCTGCCATCGGTCTCCCCGCTGCAGCCCGCCAGTTCAAAGCGTTCGTTCCACCGCACTCCCGTTATCCGTAACCGCCCGGTAATCAAACATTTCTCCACCGATACCCTTCTTGTACCGCGTGGGCAAGGCCGGTGCACGGTTTTCTCCCGGCCGTGCCGAATTGCGGGGAAAAAACAGGCCCCTCTCCCTAGTTTTCATCCTCCCGGAGCAGGCAGTATTTGGAGGCCTGCGAACGTTCGAAGATCAAAATGACCGGGATGGACAGGGCAAGCGGCAACATGAGATAAAGCAGGCGCCAGATGAGCAGGGCCGCGATCACCCCGGTGGGCGGGACCGTGTCGATGATGGCCAGGAAGACAGCTTCCATCACCCCGAGACCACCCGGCGCCTGGGAAACGAGACCGGCGGAAAAGGACAGAATGAACGCCCCCAACACCACGAAGTAGCCCGGATTGCTGGCTTCGGGCAAAACAAAGTAGATGATGCCGGCCGCCGACATGATTTCCAGCGGGGCCGCGAGCAATTGCCTGCCCACGATGCCGAGCCGGGGGTAGACGATATCCAGCGTGCCCACGCGGAAGGGTTTGTAAGTCCGCCACGATCCCACGACATACAGGGTGCACAAAATCAGCAGGAAAATGCCCGCTGCCTGGACCAGCCAGACCGGCAGAGTCATCCGGGGAATGAGGTCGGAGAGCGAAAGCACGATTTCCGGTTCGAACACCAGCACCACCCCTAGGAGCAGCAGGCTGCCGAACAGGAAGGTAAACGAACACATGGCGACCAGCGCCGCGACTTCGGTGGCCTTGAGTCCCTTGGCGCAATAGGCCCGCAGACGGACGATGCCGCCGGAGAGGATCGAGGCCCCCAGGTTGTGGCCGAGCGCATAGGTCACGAACGAACAGATGGCGACATAAGGCCAGGAGATGCCCTTGAGCCGGTTGAGGTGCATCAGGGCGATCCGGTCGTACCACGCCAAGGCCAGGTAAGCGGCCAAGGCGGACAGGCCGGCGAAAAGATGGGATTTGATCGGCACATCGATCACATAGGAGGCGATGGCGGCGGCGATTACCTTGATGTCGCTCCAGATGCCGCCGTTGTCCAGCAGGGCCTTGGTGGCCGGATCGCTTGCAACCTCGACCTGCAGCTTGTTGAACAGGAGCCAGATGGAGCCGCATACGAACAGCCCGACCACGAACTTCCACACCAGGCGGACGATGCGTTTTATTTTTGAAGGTGCTTGTGTCTGCTCAAGAGGCATATATGGCAATCGGGGCCAACCTCGCTCACGTACCGGGAAAAAGTGCCAAAGGCGAACAGACCGTCCGGTCGGCGCCGCGTGGCCCCGTTCGTTCCATTTTAACCCGGTCATTCGCCCCACGCGTCCCGGAGCCCGGACCGGCTTTCGGGACGCGGAGATCACTGCTGTCTTTTTCCATTTTCGTTCTTTTTCCGCAGTCGTCAACGGACAAAAAAAGAGAATGCACACCGGTTTCCCGGAAAGTACCGCGCCCTCCATGCGGACAACCCGGACGCAAGGGGCCGGCATGGGGACAAGGGCTGTGCGTGCGAGCCATACATAGCCATTTATTGATCAAATGTCACGATTTCGCTGTGTTTTTTCCGACAGAATACGAATGGCCAAACATTTGTGGACGATTCGTCCTCCCTCGTAGGCCACGGTGTTGCGGCGCAGGACCCGCCAACCCTTGACCTGGCAGAACCCGTCGGCCTCGAGCTTGTCGATCAGTCCGTCGGCCTGGTCAAGCATGAGGGTCAGCTCGGCATTCTGGCTCAGCGCGAACTGCCGCAGGCCCGCACCGCTGACCAGGGCAACCGGCTCCACCACCAGGTTGGAAAGATCCGTCAGGACCGGCTGTCCGACAGCCGGTTTGGCCTGCAGCCGGATCATCCTCGCCCTGGTGTCCGGAACAGCGGTTTCCTTGGCCGCCGCGATCAGGTCGAGCAGATAGTTGCGGACATCGTTCAGGTCCCGGGCCGATTCCAGCCTGCCGTTGTCGGGAAAGCTCTCCACCGCCTTGGCCATGATGGAGACTTCGCGCAGGTAATGGCTGCGCTGATTGGTCGGCACCAAGTACATCGCCACCAGCCGGACCGGTTGCCGGTCCTTGGTGCCGTAGGCGATCCCGGCCGGGCTCCAGCCGACCACGCAGACCAGGTCGCCGTCAAAGGGTACGCCCGCATGCGGACTGGCCCAGCCCCGGCCGATGCCGGTATTGGTGGCCTGTTCCCGGGCCATGACCAGCTCGACGATTTCCGTGCCGGCCGGAATTTCGGGAAACGCCTCGATGACATGCGCCAAAAACTGCAAGGCATGGGTTTTGTCGTTTTCGGGCAGTTCGAACAGTCGCCCTTCCTGAAGGGCATCGAGCAGGAGTTCCATGATCAATTGCCTCCGTACCGATGGATGAACCAGGTTTTGAGCCCGTGGGTCAGGACGCCGTAGCCGACCAGGAACGCGGCGATCCAGGCCCAATACGCCGGGGGCAGGGCCACCAGGCCGAGAGCGTCGGCACAGGGGGAATAGGGGAGCCACGCCCCGACCGCCATCACCGCCAGGGTGGTCATGGTCATGGGCAGGGAGGCGCTGCTCTGGAAAAAGGGGATGCGGCGGGTGCGAATGATGTGGACGATCAGGGTCTGGGTCAGCAGTGACTCGACGAACCATCCTGTCTGGAACAGCCGCGCCCATTGCTCCTGCTGCGCCGGCGAGGTGCCGGGCGCAAGGTATTTGGAGCAATCGAACACGAACCACATCAGGGCAAAGGTGGCGTAATCGAATAGCGAGCTGATCGGGCCGATCCACACCATGAACCGCTTGATATGGTCGATATTCCACTTCAACGGTTGGGCGATCTGCTCCTCGTCGACCGAATCGGCCGGGATGCCGGTTTGGGAGAAGTCGTAGAGCAGGTTGTTGGCCAGGATCTGCACCGGCAGCATCGGCAGGAAAGGGAGCAGGTAGCTGGCGCCGACCACGCTGAACATATTGCCGAAGTTGGAGCTGGATCCCATGCGGATATATTTGATGATATTGGCAAAAACCCGTCGACCTTCCATGATGCCCTCTTCCAGGACCAGCAGGCTCTTCTCCAGCAGGACGATGTCGGCGGCCTCCTTGGCAACGTCGACGCCGGAGTCCACCGAAATGCCGACATCGGCCGCTTTCAGGGCCGGGGCATCGTTGATGCCGTCGCCCATGAACCCGACCACATGGCCGCAGCGGCGGAGCTCGCGGACAATCTGCTCCTTCTGAGTGGGGGTGAGCTTGACGAACACGTTGCATTCCCGTACGGCTTGGGAAAATCGCGGCTGATCGAGCGCGGCCAACTCGGCGCCGGAGATCATCCGCCGCACGGGCAGGCCGACGTTGCGGCAAACCGTCCGGGTGATCAGGCCGTTGTCCCCGGTGAGCACCTTCACGGTCACCCCGGCCTTGGGCAGGATTTCAAGGGCCTCGGTGGCCGAGACCTTGGGTGGATCGAAAAAGGCGATGTAGCCCAGAAGGACCAGCCGGCTTTCGTCCCCGACCGCAAACACGGATTTTTCCGCGGAAAAGTCGCGGTAGGCAATGCCGAGCACCCGAAAGCCCTCGGCGTTGAGCTTGTCGACCTCCTCGAACAGATCGGCCCGGAGCAGGTCGATCAAGGGATAAATCTCCTCGTTGATCTGGTAATGGCTGCAGCAGGAATAGATTTCCTCGACCGCGCCCTTGCAGATCAGTACGTGGTCGCCCTCGTATTCCACCACCACCGACATGCGGCGGCGCTGGAAATCGAAGGGCAGTTCGTCCACCAGGCGGTAGTTGGCGTCGACCTCGAGATCGGCGAATTCGATCACGGCTCGGTCGATCAGATTGCGCAGCCCGGTCTGGAAATAGCTGTTGAGGAAGGCGTAGTTGAGCACCTCCTCGCTGGTGTGGCCCACGATGTCCACATGGCGCTCCAACACGACCTTGTCCTGGGTGAGTGTCCCGGTCTTGTCGGTGCAGAGGATGTCGATGGCGCCGAAATTCTGGATGGAGGGCAGGCGCTTGACGATCACCTTCTTCTTGGCCATGGTCAGGGCGCCCTTGGCCAGGTTGACGGTCACGATCATCGGCAGCATTTCCGGGGTCAGGCCCACGGCGACCGACAGGCCGAACAGCAGGGCCTCGAGCCAGTTGCCCTTGGTCATCCCCACAATGAAGAATACCGCGCAGACCAACAGCAGCATGAAGCGGATCATCAGCCAGGTGAAAGACCGGACGCCGATGTCGAAATTGGTCTCCTTGCCAGTGTCGGCCAGACGTTCGGCAATGGCGCCGAACACGGTGCGAGCACCGGTGTTGACCACCACACCGCGGGCCGTGCCGCTGATCACCGAGGAGCCGAGAAAGCAGGCGTTGGGCAACTCCAGGACCGTGGCCGGCGCCACGGCCGGCGCCAGGCTGGTCTTTTCCACCGGCATGGATTCGCCAGTGAGCGCGGATTCGCTGACAAAAAAATCCTTGGCCGCGATCAGGCGCAGGTCCGCCGGCACGATGGAACCAGCCTGGAGCAGCACGATGTCGCCGGGTACGACTTCCGACATCTTGATTTCGGCCTCTTCCCCGTCCCGCAGGACAAAGGTTCTCGACTGGACCCGCTTGCCCAGGGTCTCGACTGCGTTGCCGGACCGGCGGTCGAGGGCGAAGGAGAGGCCGACGCTGAGCGCGACCATCGCTCCGACAATGATCGACGACTTGGCCTCGCCGATCAGGGCCGATACCAGGGCGATCACCAGCAGCTGGATCACCAGCGGACTTTTCAGCCGGTGGCCGAGATCAACGACCGCGTTCAGCCGCTGGCTGCGGATCAATTCGTTCGGGCCGAAGCGGTCCAGACGCTGCTCGGCCTCTTTGCCGGTCAATCCCTGGTAACGGACGCCCAGGTCGGCCGCCATGGCTGCCAAGGGGGCGATGCAGTTGGCCAGCAGGTGCTGTTCGTTCTCCTGTTGACGGGCAAACTTGTTTTTTGCCGGCGATGCGGCGGAGGAAAAAGAACGGAAGAGGTTCATGCTTGCACCTCCCGTCAAAACGCGCGCAGCCGATCACATGACAGGGGCGAAGAATGGGCGGAAAGGGGGCAAGGCCGGCGCCTTGGTCCACACAAGAAGGGATGGCGGATGGATGCGATGAAAAGAAAGATGGGAATGCGCATGGTTCACCTCCGTTGGGGCCGCGGCGATCGAGGGGCGGCCGGAAGTGAACCGACGGCTAAAGGGGTACGGAGCGCCGACTGTCCAATCTACCCGCCGCGCCGCTTGCGCACCGCGATCCAGGGTGTTCGGGTTGTTGCAACTGTTCGTGTTCCTGATCCGTTGACCAGCAACTGTGGCTGCCGTCTGAGTCGCTCATCGTGCCTCTGTAGGAATGAAGTATCGGCCCGGTGCGTTTCGACGCGCCCGGGCATTTGGTGCGGGCAATATATTGCGCCGGCCGAGAATCACAAGGAATTTATTGGTCCGGAAAAAGGTTGAAACCGCCGGTTGAACAGGGGGGAAGGATCGAGTCGCCTCCAGGGCTTGTGCAGGAAATGAAGGGTTACAGGAGGCCGTCCAGAACCGCCAGGCACATGTCGGCCTTGTTGAGGGTGTAGAGATGGACGCCGGGGGCACCGCCGTCGAGCAGGCCCTTGACCTGCTCCCGCGCATAGGCCATGCCGATCTCGTACACCGCGCCGGCACCGCCCTGCTCGTGGGCCTTGGTCAGGGCATTGATCAGGCGGCCGGGAATGCGGGCGTTGCACATCTCCAGGACAAAACGCAGGGAGGCCAGGTTGCGGATGGGCAAGATGCCCGGCACCACCGGCACCGTCACGCCCCGGGCGTGCAGGCGTTCGACATAGTCGAAGTAGACCCGGTTGTCGAAATACAACTGGGTGATGACGAAATTGGCGCCGCACTCCACCTTGCGCCGCATCACCTCCAGGTCGGCGGCAAAGGAAGGCGCTTCGGCGTGGGCTTCGGGAAATCCGGCCACCCCGATGGCCAGGTCCGGATGGCGGGCGCGGATATGGGCCACCAGGTCCGCGGCATGGGGAAAGGCCGCGAACAGTTCGGCATCGGTGCCGGTGTAGCCGCCGGGGCGGTCGCCGCGCAAGGCCAGGACATTATCGATCCCCAGGGCGCGGATCGCCTCGAGAAAACCGTCGATCTTCTCCTGGTTGGCCGTCACTCCGGTGAGATGCGGCATGACCTCGAAGCTGCAGGTGTCGATCAGCTTCTCGCAGATCTCCAGGGTATTGGACTGGGTGGAGCCGCCGGCACCGTAGGTCACCGACACGAACAGCGGCCGCAGCCGGGCGAGTTCCTTGGCCGTTGCCAGGAAATCCGGCCATTCCTCCTGTTTTTTTGGCGGGAAGAATTCCAGGGAGACAAAGGGACCGCTTTTTTCGATTAATTGAGGAATTCGCATTCCATTCTCCTTGTGGCTGGCCGTGCCGGGACACCCGGTCCGAGCGGCATGGCTAAAAAACGATTCGCATGACGGACGATTCGGCGACGCAGGGACTCATCGTCCTTTGGGTTTGCGGTTGCCCCACAACGGATCCGGCCCGAACCGGGCCTGCCACCAGTCCTCGGGGTCGTACGGGTCGAGCCCGGCATCTTCGGCTTCCTCCCGTTTCAGGGGAAAGCGGTATTCGTTGCAATACCGCATCAGCAACTCGTAGGCCGCGGTGATCCGGTACATCTGTCCGCCACTGTCCGCCGAGCCGCTTTCGGCGGCATCCGGATGGTGCTGCTTGCTCAGCCGGCGGTAGTTGCGCTTGATCTCGGCCAAACTCGCCCGTTCCGGGAGCCGCAGCACCTCCCTGGCCTGCTCGATGGCCTGCCACTCCCTGGCATTCATGCGCGGTCCTTTTTCTGCCAGCTTTTCTCGGTGCCGTCGAGCAAACGGCCGATGTTCTGGGAATGCTTGATCCAGATCAGCAGGACAATGAAGGCCGCCAGCCAGAATTTCCATGCCGGGACCTGGAGCACCAGCAGCACCACCAGGATCGAGGCCGAGCCGAGGAGCGAGCCGAGCGAGACATAGCCCGACAAAATCACGCAGGCCAGGAAGACCAGCAAACAGCTCAGTGCCGCCGGCGGCGCCAGGTAAAGAAAGGCGCCCAACGCGGTGGCCACGCCCTTGCCGCCCTTGAAGCGCAGGTAGACCGGGAACATGTGGCCGAGCACCGTGGCCGCGCCGCAGAGGGCGATCAACAAGTCGCGGTTGGGATCGGCGCGCAACAGCAGGGAGACGATAAACATCGGCAGGAAGCCCTTGAGCATGTCGCACACCAGGGTCAGGGTGCCCATTTTCTTGCCGAGCAGGCGGGCCACGTTGGTGGCGCCGATGTTCCTGCTGCCCTGGGTGCGGATGTCGATGCCGCTGCTCCGGGACAACAGCAGGCCGAAGGGGATGGCTCCGATCAGGTACGAGCCGAGGATGCACGCGGGTGCGGTGAAAAGCATGGTGTTCCTTTGTTGAACGACAGGGGTTGGTCGGAAAAATCAGGCTTTGTTGTGCCGGAAGATCATGTCCAGTTCGCAGGCAGCGGCAAAGGCCGCGATGTCCTCCCGGAGCCGGCGCACATAGGGGCAGTCCACTACGGCCAGCAGGGTTTGGCGCAGGCGGAGTACCGGCCGGTCCCCGAGGGTTGTCGGCTCCAGCACATAGGGGAAAATCTGCGGCCGGCGGCAGACCTGGGGCCGGTCGCCATAGATCCGGCAGTGGCCGGAGGGCGCCTCCAGGTTGGGGCAGCGGCTTTCCCGGGGCAGGATCAGGCTCCAGCCGGGCTGCCAGCGGATCAGCACCGGCGCGGTCCGGTCGAAGAAGTCCCGCCCATCCAGCCGAAGCGGCGGCTCGTCGTCCGGCCGGCGCGTTCTCGTTGTTTCGGATTCGACCCGCGTCACCGGAAACAGGCCGGTTTCCTCGGATCGCAGCGGAATTTCGAAATAGCCGTGGGCCATGGCCGCCTCCGGGCCGACGCAGCAGAGCGTGCAGCCGCAGGGCGCGCAGAGCAGGCTGTTGATCCGCTCCAGCTCGCGGGTGAGGACCTGTTGGGCCACCAGGGCCGCGGTTGCGGTCATGGGATCCACCGGTCGATCGTCGGCGTCGACTACCTCGGCCGACACCGGCATTCCGGCCTTGAATGTTTCCAGCGGTGCAAGCAGATCGGTGTACGGGTCCAGGTCGGCGGCCGGATGCGGGTACCGGGCAAAGGGGGTTTCGATCTCTTCGGTCAGCTGGCCGATCACCTCGGCCACCGAGTCGAAGTCGCCGGTCAAATACAGGAACTGGACAATGGTCACCAGAGGCAGAACCGGCTGTCGCAGCAGGGTGCGCCCAGGTGCCAGGGCATCTTGTTCAATCATCTCGCATCCATTCACAATGGCCCGCACCCTACACAAAAAAAAGCCGAAAAACAAGCGGCCACCGCGCAAAATCCGCCCAACAAGCCGTAGATACCTTTACTTTGGCCCGCAAACTGATTACATACCTCGATGCCTCAGCATCATGACGGCGCCCCGGCGCCAGGAACACCGACAATTATGGCCCTACGAACGATCGTCACCTATCCGCATCCGGTCCTGCGCCAGGAAGCGGAACCCATCACCGTTTTCGACCAGGAGCTCAAAACCCTGGTCGAGGACATGGCGGAAACCATGTACCAGGCCCCCGGCGTCGGCCTGGCGGCCAACCAGATCGGCGTTGCCCGGCAGGTGGTGGTGGTCGACCGCTCCACCGTCGAAAACGAACGTACCTATATTACCTTGGTCAATCCGGAGATCAGCGACGGCGAGGGCAGCGTCACCGACGAGGAAGGCTGCCTGAGCGTGATCGAGTGCTATGCCAAGGTCGAGCGGTTCCGCAAGATCCACGTCACTGCCCGGGACGTGGAAGGCAATCCCTTGGAATTCGACGCCGAAGACCGCTATGCCCGCATCATCCAGCACGAGGTCGACCACCTGCGCGGCACCCTGTTCATCGACCGGCTGAGTTCGCTCAAACGCGCACTGTACAAGAAGAAACTCAAGCGAATCCTCCAGGAACAGGAATGAGCGCTTCCTTGCGGATCGTCTTCATGGGCACGCCGGATTTCGCCGTGCCTGCGCTTCAGGCCCTGCTCGACGGTCCGGAAGAGGTGGTGGCCGTGGTCTGCCAGCCCGACCGGGAACGGGGCCGGGGCAAGAAGGTGAGTCCGCCGCCGGTCAAGGTCCTGGCCGAACGGCACCGTATTCCGGTGCTGCAGCCCGAGTCGGTGCGTACAGCCTCCTTTTTGGAGGAAATGCAGGCCCTGGCGCCGGATCTGCTGGTGGTGGCCGCCTACGGCAAAATCCTGCCCCAGTCTCTGCTCGACCTGCCGCGTCTGGGCGCGATCAACGTTCACGGCTCGCTGCTGCCCAAATACCGGGGCGCGGCCCCGATTCAGTGGGCGGTGATCAACGGCGAGGCCGAGACCGGTATCACCATCATGCAGATGGACGCGGGCATGGACACCGGCGACATCCTGCTGACCGTCGCTGTCCCCATTGGCCGGCAGGAAACGGCAGGCGAGTTGTTCGGCCGCCTGGCCCTGCTGGGCGGGGAAGTGCTGGGCAACGCCGTTGCCCGCCTCAAACAAGGCACCCTGGCCGCGCGGCCGCAGGCGCACGATTTGGCCAGCCACGCGCCGATGCTCAAGAAGGAAATGGGGCACCTCGACTGGACCCTGCCGGCCCGCCGCCTCCACGACCTGATCCGGGGGCTCGACCCCTGGCCCTCGGCCTACGGCTTCATCGACGGCAAGCGGTTTCGTTTTTTCTCTCCCGAAGTCGTGCCAATCCGCGCTGGCAGCCCGCCCGGCGCCATCTGTCGGGCCGACGGCCAGGGCCTGCTGGTGGCCACCGGCGACGACTGCCTGCTTATCCGGGAAATCCAGCCGGAGGGCAAGAAGCGGATGGATGCCGCCTCCTGCCTGCGTGGCCTCCGCATTCTCCCCAATACTCCGATCACCTGATGCAAACGGCCTATCTCGACTGTTTTTCCGGCGTCAGCGGCGACATGCTGCTCGGGGCGCTGATCGACACCGGCGTGCCGGCGGATTATCTTCGCCAGGTCGTGGCCGGGTTGCGGCTTTCCGGGGTCGAGCTCGCGGTGGAGCGCAAGGTGGTGCAGGGCTTTGCCGCCACCAAGGTCACGGTGGCCTGCGGCGGACATCACCATGGACACCAGCACCGCGAGCACCAACACGAACAGCGCCACGAGCATCGTCATCTGGCCGACATCGCCGATCTGCTCGCGGCCGCCACCGTGCCGCCGTCGGTGCGGGACACGGCCCTGGCGGTGTTCACCCGCCTGGCCGAGGCCGAAGCGGCGGTCCATGGCACCGCGGTCGATACCGTCCACTTCCACGAGGTCGGGGCAGTGGATGCCATCGTCGACATTGTCGGCACCGTGGCCGGGTTGGCCTTCCTCGGCGTCGAGCGGCTGGTCTGCTCGCCCTTGCCCTTGGCACGGGGTTGGGTGGCCTGCGATCATGGCGAAATTCCTCTGCCCGGACCGGCGGTCTGTCGGCTTTTGGCCGGAGTGCCGGTGTGCGGCGAGCATCTCGATCAGGAACTGGTCACCCCTACCGGGGCAGCCTTGGTGCGCGAGTTGGCGCGCGATTTCGGGCCGATGCCGCCGATGCGGCTTGCCCGGACCGGCTATGGAGCGGGTTCCCTGGTGCGGCACGACGGCCGCCCCAACCTGCTCCGCCTGATGCTCGGCGAGTCGGTCGAGGCGACCGAAGCCCGGACGGTCGAGGTGATCGAGACCCATCTCGACGACTGGAATCCCGAATTCTGGCCCCTTGCCAGCGAACGGCTGCTGGCTGCCGGTGCCCTCGACGTCTGCCTGATTCCGATTCAGATGAAAAAGGGACGGCCCGGCTTCCTGCTGCGGGTGATCGCGGAGCCGGCCACCCGGTTGGCCGTCGCCACGACGCTGTTCAGCGAGACCAGCACCATCGGCCTGCGACTACGCCGGGAGGAGCGGATCACCCTGCCCCGGAAAACGATTACCGTTTCCACCCCTTGGGGCGAGCTGGCGGCAAAGCAAATCGCCACCCCGGCTGGCGAGGTTGTCGCCCCGGAATACGAGGTGTGCCGGGAGGTGGCAGAGCGCCACGGTGTGCCCCTGCAGACGGTGTATGCCGCAGTCGGCCGCCACCCGCTGCACCGCAAGGACGAACCATGAAGCGTCTCGTTGTTTTGGTGGATGGCGGTCGGGAACAGGCCGAACCGCCGCCGGCTTGTTCCCGCCAATTGAGGCGGCTAACCTCCATGTCTTCAGCCGTCGAGGCGACTGCCTGATGGATCGGGTGCTGATGTTCATCGCCACCGGGGCCGGTAGCGGGTATCTGCCCGTGGCGCCGGGCACCTGGGGCTCGGCGGTCGGTGTCCTGCTTTGGCTCGGGCTCTCCCGCCTGGAGGCGATCTCTTATCTCGTCGCGGTGGCGGTACTGTTCGTTCTCGGCGTCTTCGGGGCCGGGGCGGCGGAGAAAATCGTCGACCGGCCCGACCCTTCCATCGTGGTTATCGACGAGATCGTCGGCCAACTGATCACCCTTTGTTTCGCCCCCCCGCACCCCGCCGCTCCAGTGGCCGGCTTTCTCCTTTTCCGTTTGTTCGATATTCTCAAACCCTTCCCCGCGGGCTGGATCGATCGCCATCTGCACGGCGGCTTGGGCGTCATGCTCGACGATGTGGTCGCCGGGTTCTATGCCCTGCTGGCCCTGCACCTCGGGTACTGGTTACTCAAGATGCTGTGATCGCGGACCGTAAGGGTGCGGTGCTTTCGACAGGGCCGGTGCCCAGATGACGGTCGGTATCCCGACGCCGCTCAATGCTCCTGTTGCTGAAGAAAAGGAAAATCTCCGCTAATCGTGGTGACCACGAGAGTATTGCCTGTCCGGAGACGGTGGCCGACTTTTCGTGAGATGCCGCTGTTTACCGGTGGTGACCAAGGGTACAACTACCGGATTGCTTTCCTCGGATCGATGCGGTAGACACGCGATTGGTCACGCATCAAGGGTAATCGTAGGCATTGTTGCTATCTGGCCTCGCTTGTTTTCCTGCTGCTTGCACCCGACCGACCAAGCTTGTTTTCGTAACCAGACGACGTTCCCGCCGTGCTCCACGAAAACCTGCAAAAAGATACTCGACCGGACGGGTTCGGCAGCCCGGAGTGGGCGCGGGTCGCGGCCAGCATTGCGATCCAGGCACCGGGAGCGATGCCAGGGCAATGCGCGCGTGCAAGGGGAGGTTGTGCGCACGCACAGGAAGCGGGCGGGTGTTCCTTCAGCGAGAGGCCGCTTCGTGGCACGGCTTAAATCAATCTGATTACCATCGAACCCAAGCCAAGCACGCTTGCCGGCAATCGGCGGCGTTCTTCACGCGCCGGAAAGCCGGTTGGTCAAACGAGATCTCTCACTGTGTTCGAGATGACCATGTGGCCAGCGTTATCCTTGTCCCGGGCATCCTTTGTTTGTCGTTTCGACGAACGCAGTGAGGAGCAATCTCAAGAAATAATACCCTCCGGGATCAATCGGCTGAATTTGAATGGTCATCGGTTAAATCAGACGTTTGCAAAAAAATGAAGAGAGAATTCACCGCCATACTCTTGGCTCTTTCGTGCTGTCAATGGGCATATGCAGAAGAAACTCCCAGTACCTGTTACGGCACCACCAAGGATGGTCGCCTGGAAAATGCCTGGCAGTTGCCGTCGTCAGGAAAAAATTTCGAAGCCTATAGCTCCTTGGGCGTATTTCTCGGCCGCAATTACGTTCACAGCAAGGTTTATGCAATTGTAGTGAATGCTTATAAAACGCTTGAATCCTCAGCTCCGGGAAAGATTTTCGTTTATGGCGAGACCGGATTGGAAGATGGCGGCCGTTTCAGGCCTCACAAGACACATGCCAATGGCTTGTCGGTGGATTTCTTCGTGCCTGTTGTCAATCCAGCTGGTGTTTCGGTCAAATTGCCAGTGGGCCCTTGGAATAAATTTGGTTACAATATCGAGTTTGACAGGAATGCTCGATACGAAGACATGACCATTGATTTTGAGGCAATGGCGAGGCATCTGCTTGCTTTGAAACAAGCAGCCGATACGCAAGAAGTCGGTATTAGCGTCATCATATTTGACAATTCTTTTCAAGAAATGCTTTTTGCAAGTCCTACAGGTAAAAAGCTACCGACATTGATGCGCTTTTCCGTAAAAAAGCCATGGGTGCGGCACGATGAACATTATCATGTCGATTTTGATGTGCAATGTGCCGATGGTGGTTGATTGCTCCATGAGCCGAAGTTCCTCAATTCCTGAGCGACAATCAGGTTTCTCACCTTCGCGCACCAGACCTGGTTGCTCCTGTCGATGATCAAGCTGCGCAACAGGTAGGAATAGTGTTGTATGCCGGGTCCGGTACGCGGATTTTCGGCTTCTGGTATACCCGCCAGGAGTTCCGCCAGCCTCACCAGGTGACCGAAACGTTTCTTGCCGACTTTGGCCCAGAAAGACCAGGTGGCGGCCCATCTGGCGCACACCCAGAAGCGCCATTCGGTGGACGCCCCTTCGATTCTCCTGCATCAAGGTGAACTCAAACTCCGGTCGGCGTTGTGGTCATGCACCCGGGCGAACAGTTCGACCGCTTCATGGACAAAGGTTTTCCCTTTTGCACTTTGCAAATACCGCTGGCATCCAGCAGGGTGCCGATTTCGAACTCCTCCAGAAAGGAAGAAATTCGGTTCTGCGGTCGCTTTGCCTCTTGTTGCTCCTGATAGTTTTGGGTATGCTTTATTCAAGTCTTTTCTTTTGATATCATTAAGTATTTTTGTAAATCCAGCGTATCGGAAAGCAAAAGGCTTATCCTGTTAAAAGGGCATCATTGCAAAAGGTTGGCTGCCGATCTTTCCTTACCGTGCCAACCCGGCAATTTGGGACCGCAACAATCGATCGAGACAAACAACGAGCCTGTCAGTCGAAGAATTCATGGACAAAAAAGATACAATTTTCGACACATTGAAAAATGCAATCGAGTCCGAGAAGCTAAGATTGCCCATTTTCGACAGCGTTTCCCTGAGGATTCAAATTGAGCTGACCAAGAAAGAGCCCAACTTGAAAACCATCAGAAATCTCATTCAATCTGACCAGGCACTTTCGTGCAATCTCCTTAAAATCGTCAATTCAGCGGGCTATTGCGGATTGGTCGAAATAACATCCGTTCAACATGCGATCTCACGAATCGGTTTGACAGAGATTTCAAAATTGATCGCAACCGAAATCAGCAGACGATCCTTCACCTCGAAAGACAGACAGATCAACGTCATCATGAAGAAGCTCTGGCAGCATTCCATCGGCTGCGCATTGCTTGCCGCCTGGCTATCGAATAAATTCGATTTCGGCGTGATGCAAAAAGAAGCGTTTTTCGGGGGATTGTTTCATGACATCGGAAAGCTGCTGATCTTGAAAATAATTTCCGACAAGAAACTCAAGAACAAGTCCATCAAGGTGCCCGACGAATCGATCTATAATTTGATGGACCTGTTGCACGAAAAGCAAGGCTACCAGCTTATTACCCATTTGGGGCTGCCCGCTCTTTATTCGGTGATAGCAAGAGATCACCATCTGAAAAAAATCGACGAGGAAAATTATTTGCTCGTGCTCGTCAGGATGGCTAATTACATTTGCCATGAAATGGGGATCGGCATGATTGTCGTCAACCTTTTTGACGATATTCTTGCGACCCCGGAGGCCAGGCAGCTCGGGCTTACCCAATCCGACCTGGATGAAGCCCAAAAATTCATCGGCGAATCTTCGGCGTTGACGGAGTAATCGATTTGC
This sequence comes from Desulfobulbus sp., assembly GCF_031547805.1. Taxonomy (GTDB): domain Bacteria; phylum Desulfobacterota; class Desulfobulbia; order Desulfobulbales; family Desulfobulbaceae; genus Desulfobulbus. The sequence goes on along the minus strand of NZ_JAVBRQ010000020.1, from coordinate 71,351 downwards.
CTTGCATAATTTTTCTCAATTGATTCATCCTTACCGAATGGATACCCAGACCCACAACCCGATAGGATTTCCGTTCGATAGGGAGAATGATCATGCCGTTACCCCTGCCCCGCATCGCCGTTCTGTCCGTTTTGGCCGGCACCCTGTTGCTCTTTGAAGCTGCCCCAAGCCAAGCACGAATCATTACCTGTGAATCCTTCGACGACCAGCCGCGCTACTGCCGGGCCGATGTCCGTGGCGGAGTGCGCTTGGTCCAGCAACTCAGCAAAACGCGCTGCCGAGAGGAAGACAACTGGGGATACGATCGCTGGGGCGTATGGGTCAGCAAAGGTTGCCGGGCCAGATTTGAAATAAACTCCTACGCGGCCGAACCGTATTGGGGCGGCCCCCCTCCCGACAACCGCTATGACCGGCGGGACCATTATCGCGGCAACGCGCCCCATGGCACCATCAAGTGCGAATCCTGGGGTGATCGCCAGACATTTTGCCGCATTCCGCTGGGCAACGCGCAAGTAGAGATAGAACGCCAGCTTTCCAAATCCCCTTGCCAACTGGGAAGGAATTGGGGGTGGAACCGAGGAGGCATCTGGGTCACCGGAGGTTGCCGGGCCATCTTTGTCATCTACTGAGCAAAAAAGAAGAGGTCCGTCGATCCCGATACCTCACCCGGGCGATGCGTGCGTCACCTTGGCCCGCTGGAGCAGGGCGCCCCGGCCGACATGGCCTAAGTCCGGCTGACCAGATAGCGCGAAGATGGGCCCCGGCCGAATTTTCTCAACAGCCCCTTGGCGACCAGATCATGCAAATCATACTGGGCGGTGCGCACGGATATGGACTCGCCCACGACCGCCTGGTATTCGTTGCGCGTGATCATGCCACCGCGGACAATCACCGGCCAGGCCTTGCGCTGGCGATGGTTGAGCAGATGTGCAATCTCTTCGACCAAGGCATCGGCGGCCATTGATCCTTCCGGGAAAGCCGCAGGCTGGCTTACCGGCAGGGCAGGCTGAGGCAAGGCGGGCAGTACGGGACCCAATGCCAATAGCGGTTCGTCTTCGGCGATGCCCTCGGCGGTGCGCTCGTCGAAAAGAACATGCTCGGCAAGAAGCAAATCACCCTCGGCAAAAGCCAGCGAACGGGTAATACAGTTGCGCAATTCTCGAATATTGCCAGGCCAATCGTATCGCATCAGCTTTTCCAGCGCCCCTCGGCTGACTTGCACCGGTTTCGATCCGGTAGCACTCGCATTTTCTTCCAGAAAGGCCTTGACCAGGACCGGGATGTCCTCTTTGCGGTCGCGCAACGGCGGGGTGTTGATGGTGATGACCGCCAGGCGATAATAGAGGTCCTCGCGAAAGGAACCCGCCACCGCCAAATTCAGCAGATCGACATTGGTTGCCGCCACGATTCGGACATCAAAAGCGATATCCTTGTCAGACCCGAGTGGCCGGATGCGCCTGACCGACAAGGCCCGCAACAACACCTGTTGAACCCGGGCTGAGGCGTTACCGATTTCATCAAGGAGCAGGGTGCCTCCCGAAGCCGCCACAAATGCGCCTTTCCGGTCGGAATGGGCCTCGGTAAACGCTCCCTTGACATGACCGAACAGCGCATCCATCAGCAGATTTTCGTCCAATGCCCCACAGTTGATGGAAATGAAAGGGCCCTGCACCCGATGGCTGACCAGGTGGATGGCCTCTGCCGTCAGTTCCTTACCGGTACCGGTTTCACCGACAATCAAGACATCGGCGAGCACCTGCGAAGCCTTGTGAATTTGCTGGCGCAAATTGTGCGTGGCCCTGCCGCCGCCGATAATGCCGTGCAGGGGCGAGGCCAGCAGGCGGGCGTCGAGCAGCGGATTCATGCGGATTTCCTTGTCAAGATCGACAGGTTGCCGGGCGCGGTCATCCTCCAGAAATCCTTCGTGCAACAAAGAATCGTTTCGCGCAATGCGCAACTGGGTCAGTAAAATATTGATAGCTCGCTGAAATAAATTGATTTCGTCAAAAAGGGGCTCCAGTGTCAAGGGAGGGGCATCATCGCTGCCCACCCGGGCCTCAACCGCATCGCGCAACTGCAGCAACTGGCGTCTGAAGCAGCTGCCGATGAAGTACATGGCCAGAAACACCAGAATCAGGGCAACGAGCAGGCAAATCGCCAGGGTCCCGGCGATTCGGTAGGTCGAGGCCATGAAGACAAAACTAGCATCCACGCAGCCGATACCGCCGACGATCCGTTGGGTATCGGGACTTTCGAAAAAAGTGATGGGGACGTAGCTGAGATACAGGGTGCGGTCGCCGGAGGCGGGTACCAGAAACGGCCGGGACACGAGAAATTGCCCCGTCTTCCCGCCTTGCACGTCAGCCACCATGGCCCAATACCGGTCATGGCCCGATCCGGGACGAAAGGCGGTGGTGAAACCTGGGCGGCCGACATCGCCGGGGACCCCCATGCGCAACTGATCGACCGACAACTCTTCTTTGGGATGATCGGGCGATTCGGATTGAAAGAGCAGCCAGCCAGCCGAATCGAAAAAAAATGTCTTCTTTTGTTCACTTTCCTGCGGATACAGGAAAAGTGGAGAGTGGTTGGATGTGTGCAGGGAGATGATATCGCGCAAGCTCAACAGGTCGACTGAAAGGGTCAACTGGCCCTTGTACTGGTTATTCTCGCCATACACGCCCGTGGTCAGGCGGATGACATAAATATTGAACGCATTGGTCGCTCCGTGTACGGGCACGGAAGTATACACTACTTCAAGGGGATCGCTGATCTGAATCTGGCCGGGTTGTCTTCCGACCATGTTGTTCTGGCTCAAAAAAATTCCGAATTTTCCTCCCATGGCTTGATCGATCGGCACGTTGACGACTTCGGTGCCAGTGTTCAGCAACACAAAATGCTCGTCCGCCGCCAATCCTTGAAAAGCGATTTCACGGTAACGGTTGCGTACCTGCGGCGCCGTGTCTTCCCAATGATGCATCATCGCTTCTTGGGTGAGCGGCAGCCGCGACAGAAAATCCAACTCATAGCGGGCCGCGACCAGCAGTTGGTTGATCTCGTGGGCCTGGGCCATGGCCCGGAGTTGTGCATTGCGGGAATAGGCCTGGTCCAGATACTCGGCGACGGTTTTATAGACGAGCATGACCATGGTGGTCAGGATGGCTCCCATCAGCAGCATGCCGATAAACACCAGAAACTTGCCGATGCTCCAGGAAAAAATGGACTTTTCCACCCGAATGACGGGGTGCAGAAGCGGTGGATGCGAATACCGCATGTTTTTTCTCCTTGCGACACCTTGCGCTTGACAATTCCCTTTTGCCTAAACATTTAGCAATAAAAGCGCAAAGGCGCAATTCGTTTATCTAACTAGCTGAACATAAGCATCAATTTTTTTTCGTCTCGGGTGGCATGGCTTTTGGTTTAGGCCAGGCAGCTCGTTCACTCTCCGGGAACCGCTCTCCCCCGTTGTGTGCAGCCGGCTGATCTGAGCGCCCAGAATCTCCCTCTGCCGCGCTCAGATCTTACTTGCGTTCTCATCGCGGATTGCTCGATTCGGACCGAACCGGAATTTGGTATCCGTAGACCACGACAAAGAACACCCTGAGGAGGAAGAAGATGAAACAACGTTTACAGAGGTTATGGTGGACAGTCCTGGGCCTGATTTTGTTCGCTCCCAGCCTGTCTCTGGCAGCGGGAGGCGGTGGCGCCCCCATCGTCATTGTGGCGGACACCCGCAAACTTGACGGCGTCATGGCTTGGTGGGCCAATCTCTACAACGAGAGCCATGTGCAGTTCGCCGTCCTGACCATCATCATCATCCCGGTCACCGGCGTCATTTTCGGCGTCCTGGCGGACGTGGTCATGAACTGGATCGGCATCGACCTGAAATCCCGCGAGCTGGCTGAACATTAATCCTCGACAAAGGAGCGACACATGGAATGGCTGTATATCCTCATGCCCATTGCGGGCGTTAAAATTTTCTGGCCCGGCCTGATCATTCTCGGCGTCGGCGTCGGTATCATTGGTGGTTTTTTCGGCATGGGCGGCGCCTGGATGGTGACCCCCGGCCTCAACATCCTCGGTTTCCCCATGGCGTTTGCCATCGGTACCGACATCGCCCACATGGCGGGTAAATCGCTGATTTCAACAATGCGCCACGGCAAATTCGGCAACGTCGACTACAAATTGGGCCTTATCATGCTGGCGGGCACGGTCATCGGCTTCGAGGTCGGCGCCCAGATGGTCATGTGGCTTGAGCGAATCGGCTCGGTTGAAAAGGTCGTACGCTGGCTCTATATCGCCCTCCTGGCCCTGATCGCCTGGATGGTCTTCCACGATGTCGCCAAGCGGAGAGCCAAGGAAAAGGCCGCCGCAGCCATGGGCGAGAAACTGGAAGCCGGCGCCACCGGCGTCGAGTGGCACAAGACGCTGCACAAAATCAAAATCCCCCCGATGATCCACTTCAATGAAGCCGGCATCTACTGCTCCGCCTGGCTGCCCATTTTCGTCAGCTTCCTGACCGGTTGGCTGGCTGGTATCCTCGGTATCGGCGGCGGTTTGATCCGCATGCCCGCATTGATTTATATGGTTGGCTGCCCGACCCACGTCGCTGTCGGCACCGACCTGTTTGAAGTCGCCATCTCCGGTCTGTACGGCGCCCTGACCTACACCTACAAGGGACGTACCGAACTGGTCGCCGCCATGATCATGCTGGTCGGCGCGGCAGTTGGCGCCCAGGTTGGCGCGGTTGCAACCAAATACATCAAAGGTTACGGCATTCGTATCGCTTTCGGTCTCGCGGTCGTCGGCTGCGCGCTCTCCATCCTCATGAAGCTGGTCCAGCCGTGGGTGCCGCAGTACAAGGCCGCTCTCGACGTCTCGTCGACCGTGCTGGTTCTCGGTCTGGTCAGCCTGATGTCGCTGTACATCTTCGTACGGATGGTTGCCGGAGTGAAAGAAGAATTGCGCCGCAAGCAACAAAGCGCCTAACCGCGTGATTGGACAAAGGAGAACCTACTTATGAAATGGACAAACATATTGCTTTCGCTGGCCGCCGCCTCGTTGGTCGTCTCGATTTCGGGGTGCAACAAGGAAGATTACCCCAAGGTCGAACAGGGGCGGACCATCGCTTTCAACAAGGACACCAGGGAAGTGACCCTGATCCACGACAGCGCCATGGATCCCCAGAAACCGGTCTATGACGTCCTGCCGCCTTCGGTGTTCAAACTGCCGACCGATCCCGCGGAGACCGGTCCCGAACCGAAACCCGGCCAGCGGATGAAACTGGACACCGAGAAAAAAGTCATCGTCATATTCGACACCAAGACGCAAAAGATGTTAAACATACCGATCACGATCGTTGACCTGCAGCAGTCGATCGGCAAGGAACACCCGTTGGTTTATGACAAGGACGCCAAAAAGGCCAAGAAATTCCCGGTTGTCGACAAGGACAAGAAGAGCGTGACCATCTATTCCGGCCGCCAAAGAATGCTGTGCACCTTCTCGGTACCGGATGAGTACATCGGCTACCCGGAAAGCACCTGGGACGCTGGCGACGAAGTGCGGCTGACCTACAGGACCCCCGGCCAGTCCCTGCGCTTCATGAACATTTCCAAGACCGATATTTTCAAGAGATAACGCTTCAACATCGAGCATTACCAGTACCCGCGGGCGAAGCGTGCTTCGCCCGCGGCTTTCGTGGAGGCAGACCATGTCGGAATACAAGTTCTTTTTACTGCACAAACTGCTGGTCCTAAGCGTCAACATCTTGGTGCTCACCGCCCTGTTTATCGCCATGTACCGGGCCTCGCTCTTCCCGGACGATTTCACCCCCACTTTCTTCAAGACCCTTTTCCTCCTGCTCGCCCCCACCTTTTTCCTCGGCTTCATCGGCAAACGTCTGCTTGGCAAGCGCCGGCCGGCCCTGATATGATCGCAGGCGCCCGGTACGTTCTCTGGCAAAAACGCACCGGCGTATTGGCCATGGTGCTCCTGGTCGGGGCCATGCTGGCCTTGACCGATGCCCTGGTCGGCGGTTTCGGCGGCTCCCGCGGGATCGTCGAGCTCATTCCGGACACCCGCTACCAGATCAGCGGCCCCATGCCCCCGCGCACCGATGCGATCAAGGATTTCGTCATCGAAGGCCAACCGCAAGACGGTTCGATCCGGCTTTCGCCCGAAACCGTGTTTACCGGCTACTGGCTCGGCGGCAGCATGTGGCGCGGCCATATCGTGATTGCCCCCGAGGCCCGGGAAGGCGATTATGTCATCATCGTCAAGGATCGATTCGGGGAGAAACAAAACCCGAGCTTGGTCTTTCACGTGCGGATCTGGCCCGATCAGGAAACGCTGGCCGCCCACTCCGCCTCCTTTCTCACCCGGAAGACCGGGCTGAGCCCCTACCTGTTCGCCGTGGCCTTGGCGATCGGCGGTCTTTTGTCCACCGGCGCCAACTTTCTTTTCGGCAGACTGTGGGCACGCCACCTCAAGCTCCATAACTGCGGCGAGATCTATAAGTTGCGGCGGACCGGGCAGAAAACGGAAATCACCAGCGAACTCCCCTGCGGCGATCTCCTGCGCCCCGGCATGGAAGGAGCCGTCTACCGCGCCACCGGCGAGCGCCTCTGCTCGGCCCAGATCGTCCGCTGCGAGAACGGCGAGGTGCTGATGGTGGTCGACGACTCTCCCGAACTCGTCCGCTTGGGTGACGTGGCCTGCGCCTTCCCCGAGGCCATCGCGGCCGCGACAGAGTAAGGCCCTTGCCCTTCAGGAAAAGTCATTGACAACCTCCGGCATGCTTTGTAGTGATTACAGGAGGATAACAAATAATGGCTCTGGAGCATACATGAACGGACCCCATGGGTCCCGTTCCCTCTTTCCTCCTACCGACCAGACCGCCTGCGCAATCTGACCGGAATCGGCACAACAAGACCGCCATGGAACGAAATTATCGCAAACTTTGGTGGCAGCACTGCCTGGCCATCATCGGCTTTTCCGTTATCCCGCTGCTCATCGTCAACTATTCCCTCTATAAACTGTTCGACAGGATCTATACCGAAAAGGTCATGGACAGCCTGCGCAGCGAAGTCGAGAACCGCCGGGACTCCATCGATCTCTTCTTCAGGGAGCGCATCGCCCAGCTCTATACCATCGCCAATACCAATACCTTCCAGCAGATGACCGACGAGGGGTACCTCAACCGGATCTTCGAAATCATGCATGCCAAGTCCGATTCCTACATGGATATCGGCGTCATCGACAGCGAAGGCCGGCACCTCGCCTACGTGGGCCCGTATTACGAGATGCTCAAGCAGGTCAACTACAAGAACGAATTCTGGTTCAACGCGGTCAAGGCCAACGGTCTGTACATCAGCGACATCTTCATGGGTTTTCGCAAGGTGCCGCATTTCATCATCGCGGTCATGGTCCGCGAAAAGAACACCACCTGGATCCTCCGGGTGACCATCAACCTGAAAAATATCGACGATATCGTGCAAAAGGCCTGGTCCGGCACCTTGAGCGACGCGTTTATCGTCAATAAGAAAAACGTGCTCCAAACCCGCCCCCGGTTTGGCGGCAACTTCCTCGAAGTTCCGGCATTTCCGGAATACATGTCGGATTCGTTGAAATCCCATCCCTACCCCGACTACAGCGCGGCGGTGGCCACCAAGCTGGAACGGGTGACCTACAGCGGCATGGATGCCTTCTTTGCCGCCGTGCCCATCGACAGCACCAAATGGATTCTGGTCATCAAGGAAAATCCCGATGAAATCCTCTCGCCGCTGGTCAAGGGGCAGCACTGGATGCTGCTGCTCACCGCGGCCGGCTTGGCGATCATCGCCACCGGAGCCGCCCTGTTCACAAATGCCCTGATCAACCGGATCAAGGAAACGGATCGGGAAAACGACACCAATTCCGACATGCTCCTCCAGGCGAACAAGATGATCGCGCTCTCCAAGATGGCGGCCGGCATCGCCCACGAGGTCAACAACCCGCTGGCATCCATTGCCGAGAAGGCCGGCTGGCTGAAGGATCTCCTGGCCGAGGAAGACATTGCCGGCAGCCCGAATTTCGCCGAGTTCAACGAATCGGTCGACAAGATCGAGCAACATGTCGCCCGGGCGCGGAAAATCATCCACAACCTGCTTGGGTTTGCCCGCCGGATGGAACCGGCCAAGGAAAAGATCGACGTCAACAAACTGCTCGACGAGACCGCCGGCTTCCTGGAAAACGAGGCCCGCTACGTCAACATCCGGATCGACAAGCAATACGAGGACAACGTGCCGGTGATCACCAGCGATTTGTCCCAGATCCAGCAGGTGGTGCTCAATCTGCTCAACAATGCCATCGATGCCATCGGCCATGATGGCACCGTGACGGTGTCCAGCCGCTACCACGAAAAAACCAGCGAGGTGGAGATCAACGTCGCCGACACCGGCAAGGGCATTGCCGAGAACGATCTGAACAAGATTTTTGATCCGTTCTTCACGACCAAGGAGGTCGGCAAGGGGACGGGTCTCGGCCTGTCGATTTCCTACAGCATCATCGAGAAATTGGGCGGCAAGATGAAAGTACAGAGCAAGGTAGGCAAGGGAACGGTCTTCACCATTCTTTTGCCCAAACATTGAAGGGAGACGATGGATACATTGCGGGTGTTGATTGTTGACGACGAGGACGATTTCCGGGAGACCATAGTCAAGCGGCTGAATGCGCGGAAGATTCAGTCGGAAGGCGCCGCCAGCGGCGTCAAGGCTCTGGAGGTGCTCAAGGACAAGGATTTCGACGTCATTGTCCTGGATGTCAAGATGCCGGACATGGACGGCATCGAAACCCTGCGGCATATCAAGAAGCTCAAACCCGAGACCGAGGTCATCATGCTGACCGGCCACGCCTCGGTGGAGTTCGGCCTCAAGGGGATGCAACTCGGTGCCTTCGATTACGTCATGAAGCCGGCACCGCTCAACGAACTGCTCGACACCATCGGCCAGGCCTACAACAAAAAACGCGGGCTGATCCACTGATCCCCGTGCATGCGCGGCAACGGAGGTCCGGCGGACGGGAGACCGCCTGGATGGCCGCAACCCGCGCCAGGTGCCATTGGCCCGTGACCGAAGAGGCAGAGAACACGCTATGAGAGTCTGGGATACCAGTCATCTGCTCGACGACATACCGGCTCATAAGCAGGCCTCGGCCGAACATGTTTACGACCCTGCCGACAGCCAGGCCAACCTGTACCGCATCAGGTTCCATTTCAAGCAGCTTCAGGCCCGCCTGATCCTCGGCCTGGTCCTGGGATTTCTTTTGCCCAACGCCCTGCTTTCCGCCTATTTTCATTTCCAATTCACCCACACCCTGAAGGAAAGCGCCAAGCTCAGCCTGGCGGCGGTCGCGGAAAGCCAGAAAAACACCATCGACCTGTATCTCCAGGAACGGGTGGTCAATCTCTACAACCTGTTCCACAGCAAGGATTTCTCGCTCAATCCCACCCAGGAGCAGATGGACACCTTGCTGGCCAGCCTGAAGAACTTCAACGACGGTTTTGTCGACGTCGGCTTTTTCGATCCCAAGGGCGTCCAGATCGCCTACGCCGGTCCCTTCCATGCGCTGCTCGGCATGGACTACAGTCATGAGGCCTGGTACCGCACCTTGCTGGAGGACAACAGAAATTACCTGATCAGCGATATCTATCTGGGATTCCGCAAAATACCCCACTTCACCATCGCCATCAAGCAGGTGTTCGACAACCAAACCTACATGATGCGCGCCTCGCTTGACCCGGATAAATTCTATATTTTCCTGCGGTCCATCAGCCAGGGCAAGGAGGTGGAATCGACCCTGATCAACCATCAGGGGATCTATCAGGTGGTCGATCCCGGCCGCAGCCAATTCCCCAACCGCAGCGACTATATTCCGCCGGCGGCGTCGCCGGCCGGAGTGGAGGAATTCGAGCGCGACGACCAGAAAATGCTGGTGGCCTTTGCCCCGATCAAGGAAACCCCCTGGATTCTGCTGGCCATGCAGCCGGTCTCCGTGGCCCAGGCCGGCATGATCAAGGCCAGGTTGGTCCTGACCATCAGTTTGGTCGTCATCAGCCTGTTGATCTCGACCATGATTTTTTTCACCATCAAGCGGCTGGTCGACCGGGCCCGGCGCATGGCCGAAAAAGGGCAGCAGCTTCAGGAGATGCTGGCCCACGCCTCCAAGCTGGCCTCCATCGGCGAGCTGGCGGCGGGCGTGGCCCACGAGATCAACAATCCCCTGGCGATCATCATGGCCACCAGCGGCGTCATCCGCGACATGCTCAACCCGGAATTCGAGCTCGACCACAGTCCGGAGGCCATTTACAAGGAGTTGTCGGTGATCGACACCGCCGCCAACCGGGCCAAGGGGATCACCCGCAAATTGCAGGACATGGGCAAAAGCCGGGTGCCCAGCGTGGTGGAATGCGATGTCAACGGCCTGCTCGGTGAAGTGGTGGCCAGCCTGAAAAAGGTGGAACTCAAGCCCAAGCATATCGAGATCGCCAACAATCTGGCCTCGGACCTGCCGCGCATCTTCGCCGAGCCCGAGCCGCTCCGCCAGGTATTTGCCAATATCCTGATCAACGCCAGCGACGCCATCGACGACAAGGGCACGATCAGCATCACCACCGAGGCCAAGGAAGACACGATCCTGGTGACCATCACCGACAGCGGCCGGGGCATTCCGCCCGAGAATCTGCACCGGATCTTCAACCCGTTCTTCACCACCAAGGGCGGTGGCCGGGGCACCGGTCTGGGCTTGAGCATCGCGGCGAGCATCGTCAAGTACTTGGGCGGCGTCATCAGGGTGAACAGCATTCCGGGGACAGGCAGTTCGTTCACCATCCTGCTCCCCATCAACGCGCAGGCGCAAAAAACGATAAAACAACACGACAAATAAACGCTGGTTATGGACAAGAAACAACGAGAATTCAAAGTATTGCTGGTTGACGACGAGGATATCTTCCGCGAGGCCACGGCCCGTCAGCTGTCGGTGCGGGGCTTTATCGTGCTCACCGCCGAAAGTGGCGAGGCCGCGGTCGAATCCGTCAAGAACGATCCGCCGGAAGTGGTGGTGCTCGATCAACAGATGCCGGGAATGCACGGCTCCGACACCTTCATCGCCATCAAGAAGATCGACCCGCTGATCGAGGTGATCATGCTCACCGGCAACACCAGCGTGGACAACGCCATCGAGTTGATGCAGATGGGTACCTTCGATTATCTGATGAAGCCGATCAACATCGACGAACTCCTCTACAAGATCGAGGACGCCTACACCCGGAAAAAACTCAACGAAAAGCAGCAACGGGAAGCGGGGCAATGAGCCCCGCCCCTGCTGACAAGGGCGATTCATGCTGAAAAAACTGGCCGCATTCTCAAGAAAATTTTTCTTTCTGAGCCAGGAAGAACACGATCCGGTTCTGGAAGCCGAAGAGATGGAAGCTCTGCGGCTGACGTTCAAGTCCCGGTATCACAGCTTCAAGCTGCTGCTTGCCGCCAACAACCGGATTTTGGAAGGCATGGGCGACATCGAGCGGGCACTGCAGGGCAACGAATCCTTCAGTATGTCGTTCGTGCAGACGCACTCCACTGCGATCTCGGTCAATGTGTTCCGGATGATCAACGATATGGAGAACATCGCCCCCGGAAAATACACCGCCCTGAAGGACTGCTTCGTTGCCATCCAGAAGCAGATCGACGCCCTGCTCGGCGCCCGGAAGACCATCGTCGATCATCGGTTGGTCATTCCCCTGGCCGCGATCAACAGCGACATGACCGACCTGGTCGGCGGCAAGATGGCCAACCTGGGGGACGTCAAGAACAGGTTGCAGATGAACGTGCCCGCTGGATTCGGAATCACCGCCGCTGCCCACGAGATGTTCATGCAGGCCGACGGCCTCCAGCGGGAGATCGACCGCCTGTTCCAGGTGGCCGGATCCGACGAGGACCGCAACCTCGACCTGGTCAGCTCCCAGATCCGCCAGTTGATCATGGCCGCCGAGGTACCCGAGCCCATCTACCTGGCGGTGGTCGAGGCCTATTCCGCCATGAAGGCGGACAATGACGGCCAGGAAATCAAGATGGCGGTCCGGAGCAGCGCCTTTGGCGAGGATGCGGAAAACAGCTCCTTCGCGGGCCAGTACCGCAGCGAGTTGAATGTCGGCTTCTCCCAGTTCTTCTACTATTACAAGCAGGTCATCGCCTCCAAGTACAGCGTGCAGGCCATTGCCTACAAACTCAGCCGAGGCTTCCGCGACGAGGATATCGCCATGTGCGTGGGTTGCCTGGCCATGGTCGACGCCATTGCCGGCGGGGTGATCTACACCCGCAACCCGCTCGATTCGAAGGACGACGCCATCTACATCAACTCGACCTGGGGCCTGCCCAAGGCGGTGGTGGACGGCAACGATTTGTGCGATCTGTTCGTGGTCCGCCGCGACGACGAACTGACCATCCTCAAGCGGGAGGTCCAGCCCAAGGAGTACCATGTCATCTGCCTGGAAGGCGAGGGGTGCATCCGGGCCGTCACCGACGACGAGATGGCCAACCAGCCGTCGCTTTCCGACGAGCAGATCCGCGAGCTGGCCGATCATGCGGTCCGCATCGAACAGTACTATGAAACGCCCCAGGATATCGAATGGGCCATCGACGACGACGGCAAGATCTTCATCCTTCAGTCGCGTCCCCTGCAGCAGATGGAGGCCGTGCTGCCCGGACCGGAGCTGGACCTCAAGCGCTTCGAGCCCTCGCTGATCGTCGATGGCGGCATCAACGCCAGTCCCGGCGTGGCCTGCGGCAGGGTGTTCAAGGTGGCCAAGAAGGTGGACATCCTCCAGTTTCCCGAAGGGGCCGTGCTGGTGGTGGAACAGGCCCTGCCCACCTGGGCGCCGCTGGTGGCCAGGGCGGCGGCGGTGGTGTCCGAACAGGGTGGCTTTGCCGGCCACCTGGCCAACGTGGCCCGGGAATTCGGCATCCCCGCCATCTTCGGCGTCAAGGGGGCCATGGCCAAGATGCGCAACGGCGACTCGGTCACCGTGGCGGCCGATCTCGGCCAGGTCTACCTGGGCAACATCGGCCCCCTGCTCGAGTGGACCCGGCCGGAACCCAAGCTGATGCTGGGCAGCCCGGTGTACGAAGCGCTGAAGGAGGTCAGCCGGCACATCATCCCGCTGCACCTGCTCGACCCGGAATCGCGGGAATTCGCACCGCAGAACTGCCAGACCTTTCACGATATCACCCGCTTTATCCACGAGAAGTCCGTGGTCGAGATGTTCAATTTCGGCAAGGACCACAGTTTTTCCGAGCGGTCCAGCAAGCAGCTCCATTACCGGGTGCCGATGAACTGGTGGATTCTCAATCTCGACGACGGCTTCAGCCATGAAATCCATGGCAAGTACGTCAAACTGGAGGAGATCGCCTCGATCCCCATGCTGGCCTTTTGGGAGGGATTTGCCGCCATTCCCTGGGACGGGCCTCCGGCCATGGACGGTAAGGGCATGACCTCGATCATGTTCCGCTCGACCATGAACACCGCCCTGGTCGCCGGGGTGAAATCCAAGTACGCCGACCGCAATTATTTCATGGTTTCCAAGAATTACTGCACCTTGAGTTCGCGGCTCGGCTACCATTTCTCCACCATGGAGGCCATGGTCAGCGAACGGTCCGGCGAAAACTACCTCGGGTTCAAGTTCAAGGGTGGCGCGGCCGATTTCGAGCGCTGCCTGGGCCGGGTCCATTTCATCCGCGAGATCCTGGAGCGCTACGGCTTCCGGGCCGTGGTCAACGGCGACAACTTAAGCGCCCGCATCGAAGGCTACGACATGGAGTACATGATCGGTCGGCTCAAGATCCTGGGCTATCTGACCCTGCACACCCGCCAGCTCGACATGATCATGGGCAACAGCGGGCTGGTCACCTATTACATGAACAAGCTCACCAAAGATATCGATACCCTGCTGCCGTGAGTGGAGGCGTTGGTTTTACAACAGGGCCGATCGCCGGGAAATCGGGCGAGTTTGACCAAGGGGACACCATGACACAGACAATCCGTTCGCTGGCCGTCGCGCTCTGGTGCCTGTTGCCGGCCATCCCCGGCCTGGCTGCGGATAAGGCGACGATCCAGAAAAACGTCGACGAGGTGGTGGCCGCCATCAACAACGGCAAGGAGGCCACGGCTTACGCCGCCAACGCCTATACCCCCTATGTCTTCATCATGACACCGAACGGCAAGCTGATCGTCCATCCCTACCTGGCCAAGGAGTATCTCCAGGAAAAGGCCGCGCCCATTTACAAGGCGCTGCTGAAGGCAACTCCGGAGGGCGCCTGGGTGAGCTATTTTTGGAAAGGAGCGGAAAAGGAAACCTATGTCCGCAAGACCAACACCGACCTGACCGTGGGCAGCGGCCAGTGAGCGCCGCTTAACCAACCGGAGTACCGTTGCCGCCAGGGCGCGGAACATACGCCACCACCAACACTTTCCGGCCGATTCCGGCCGACGATCCTTGCCGGTCGCCGGCCGGACCGGCCTCAGCCGCAGGAAGACGCCATGGCCACCATTCTTGGTAATCTCAAACAGCTCTTCAAGGAACTCCGCGGCCGGAAAACTGCCGATCAATCCGGAAATTCGTCGGAGATGAACGCCCTTTTCCGATTCCGCTACGCCCTGTTCAAGGAGCTGCTGGTCGCCAATTCCGAACTGCTCACCGTTTTGTCCGACATGGACGAAAAACTCAAGGGCGAGACCGTGTTCGGCCTGTCGTACATCACCAACCAGGTCAACAAATCCCTCCGCAACGCCTTCCAGATGGTGAAAAGCCTCAACGTCATGTCCGGCGGCAAGCACCGCGACCTGTACATGGCGCTGGAACAGATCAACGGCAGCATCAAGGCTATTATCGAGGAACGCAAGGCCGAGAGCGCCCCCCAGGCGGTCATGCCCTATGCCCATGTCCTGCTCAAAGACGCCGACTGGGCCGGCGGCAAGAACGCCAACCTCGGCGAGATCAAAAACCGTCTCAACATCCCGGTGCCCGAGGGATTTGCCATCACCACCAAGGGGTTCCACGATTTCTTCGAGTACAACGACCTCAAGGAAGCCATCATCGAGCAGAAGAACCTGATCTATGTCAACGAGTTCGATCTGCTCAACAACCTGAGCGCCGAAACCCTGGAGCTGGTCCGGTCCAAGCCGTTGCCGCCCGAACTGGAGCGGGATATCCTCGCCGCCTGCACCGAACTGTGGGGGGACGATCCCTCGGTACTGGTGGCCATGCGCAGCAGCGCGGTGGGAGAAGACGGCGACATCTCCTATGCCGGCCAGTACCTGACCCTGCTGGGGGTGACCCGGCCCGAAATCTGCGAGGCCTACAAATCGATCATCGGCAGCCTGTTTTCCGCCCGATCCATTGCCTACCGCGGCTCCAAGGGCGTGTACGACGAGGATCTGGCCATGGCCGTGGCCTGCCTCAAAATGGTCGACTCCCGCGCCAGCGGCGTACTTTACACGCGCCACCCCTACGACATCACCAACGAGCACATCCTGATCAACGCGGTCTGGGGTTTGGGGCCGTATGCGGTGGACGGCGTGATCACCCCCGACGCCTATACCGTCACCAAGGACGCCGGTCTGATCCTCCAGGAAAAGACCGTGGCCACCAAACCGGTGCAGTTGCGGCTGAATATCGAGGGCGGGGTCGAGGAACGGCCGGTGCCCGAGGACATGCAGAAGGCGCCCTGCCTGAGCGACGACCAAATCCGCGTTCTCGCCGGATACGGCGCCGCCCTGGAGCGGCACTACAAGTGTCCCCAGGATGTCGAGTGGGCCCTGGACCCGGACGGCCAGTTGCTGATCCTCCAATCGCGGCCGCTGAAGATCCAGAGCCCGACCAATTTCTGCCTGCTCAAGGCCGCGCCGCTCAAAGGCTACGAATTGATCGTCGACGGCGGCGAAATCGCCTCCCAGGGGGTGGGCAAGGGCACCGTGGTCCACGTCCGCTCGATGGACGACCTGGCCGATTTCCCGGAAGGCGGGGTGTTGATCGCCCGCCACTCCTCGCCCGAATACGTGATCGTCATGCGCCAGGCCAGCGCCATCATCGTCGGGGCGGGCAGCGTCAGCGGCCACATGGCCGCCCTGGCCCGCGAATTCGACGTGCCAACACTCATTTGCGCCGATCTGGAGATGGACCGGCTGCCGCCGGGCATGGAAGTGACGGTGGACGCCTACACCGGCCGGATCTACGCCGGCACGGTCACCGAGCTGCTGGCAGCGATCAAGAAGGAAGAGGCCCACATGAAGGGCACGCCGATCTACGACCAGCTGGAGCGGATCGCCAAGCACGTCATCCCGCTCAACCTGGTCAATCCCGAAGCGCCGGAGTTCGCGCCCTCAGGCTGCACCACCCTGCACGATCTCGCCCGCTACTGTCACGAATATTCCTACAAGGAAATGTTCCAAATCAGCGACCTGGCCTCCAAATTCCACGGCTGGTCGCTCAAGCTGGATGCCGCCCTGCCCATGGACATCCACCTGATCGATCTGGGCAACGGCCTGAAGGAAGGCGCCACGACCAAATGGAACTCGGTCAAGGTCGAGGAGATCGACTCCGTCCCCTTCCTGGCCCTGTTGCAGGGCATGCTCAACAAGGAGGTCCACGGACTGGAGCCGCGGCCGGTCAATTTTTCCGGCCTGCTGTCGGTTATGAGGGAGCAGGCCTTGGCCCCCGGCCACGTGGGCGACCGGTTCGGCGACCGCAGCTATGCGATCATTGCCGACAAATACCTCAACTTCAGTTCGCGGGTCGGCTACCACTACAGCGTCATCGACGCCTATTGCGGCGACACGATCAACAAGAATTACATCACCTTCACCTTCAAGGGCGGCGCGGCCGACGACACCCGCAAGAACCGCCGTGTCCGGGCCATTGCCAACATCCTCGACCGGGAAGGATTCAGGGTGCGGGTCAAGGCCGACAAGGTGGACGCCCGCCTGCAGAAATATCCCAAGTCCTACATCGAAAGCAGGATGGATATCCTGGGCCGGCTGCTGATCTTCACCCGCCAGCTCGACATGCTGATGACCAGCGAGCACAGCGTGGAATGGGTGGCGGACAACTTCGTCGCCGGCAACTATAAACTCACGGCTCCGCCGGTCGAGGCGTAAGGGGCGGTTGCGCGCCCTTTGGCCCCGTCGGCGCCCACAATACGCGACCGCAAAGGAAAGCCATGCAAAACCTCATTCTCCTGATTATTATCGTCGGATCCATTGTCATCGGCCTGGTCCTCGGCGCCCGGATGCGCAACAAAAAAAATAATTCCGATTCCCGTCAGTAGGGAGCGGGACCGACATGTGGACGCCCATCCCGGAACCGCACCGCCACCATGAACATGCGCGAAAAATATAAAGACTACATCCGGCTGCAACGGCTGCTCTCCGCGGGCTTTTTCGTCAGCGGCATCGTCCCCATCATCATTATCGCCCTGGGAGCGATCTATAACTTCAAGCAGCTCTCGATCAACGACATCGAAGTGACCGCCCGGCAGGTGGCGGAGCATCGCAACGACGCGATCAACACCTTTCTCCAGTGCCAGGTGAACTATCTCGCCACCCTGATGAACCTCTACGAGCTCGATCATCTGCGGCAGCAGGAGAACCTCAACAAGCTCTTCCTGGCGGTCAACCGGGGCGACAAGGCCGGCGACATCGTCGATCTGCAGCTCATCGGCACCAACGGCCGGCAGCTGGCCTATGTCGGCCCGTATCAGGACAAGATCGAGGGCAAGGATTATCAGGATTCGCCCTGGTTCAAGGAAGTGCTGGCCCGCGGCACCTATGTCAGCGACGTGTTCAGCGGCTTCCGCAATTACCCCCATTTCGTCATCGCCCTGACCGACCCCCGCAAAACCTTTGTCCTGCGGGCCACCATCAATTCCGGCATCTTCAATTCGCTGTTGCACAGCGCCCAGATCGGGCCCGGCGGCGATGCCTTCATCCTCAACTCCAACGGCGAGTTCCAAACCCCGAGCCTGCAAAAGGCCTCCAGGCTGAACGCGGCGGAAATCGCGCTGCTGCACCATCACACCGGCACCGAACTCACCTCGGACAGCGACTACCTTTATGTCGGCAAATGGCTCAACGGCAACATGTGGCTGCTGGTGATCAAGGCGAAAATCACCGATTCCCTGAGCGGCTATTTCAAGTATCGGGACCGTATCATCTTCACCGTGGTGGCGATCGCCGCCCTGTTCCTGGTGATCAGCTACGGCATCAGCCGATTCATCGTCGCCAGGATCCGGCAGGCCGACCGGGAACAGACCGCCCTGGACCAGCAAATGGCCCACATCGAAAAGATGGCGAACATCGGCAGGCTGGCCGCCGGCATTGCCCATGAAATCAACAACCCCCTGCAGCTGATTCAGATGCAGGCCGGCTGGATCGACGAGTTGCTCCAGGAAGAAAACCCGCAGCAGGTGGTCAATCTGGAGGAGTACCGGAAATCGGTGAGCAAGATCAAGCAGCACGTCAACCGCGCCGGCACCATCACCCACCGCCTGCTCGGCTTCTCCCGTAAAATCAGCGCCGAATACGATGTCCAGATCAACGAGCTGCTCCAGGAAACCATCTCCTTCCTCGAAAGCGAGGCCCGGGCAAACAACATCGCCTTCAACCTGCAACTCGACGAATCGTTGCCGACGTTGCGGACCGACGGTGCCCAGGTGCAGCAAGCCCTGTTGAACTTGATCGAAAACGCGCTCGACGCGGTGGGGCCGGAGGGCACGATCGATGTCGTCACGGCCAGAAGCGGCAAGGAGCTCAGCGTGCAGATAGCCGACAACGGCCCGGGCATCGATCAGGAGGTGCTGGAAAAAATCTGGGAGCCCTTCTTCACCACCAAGGAAGCGGGCAAGGGAACCGGTTTGGGACTTTCGATCTGCAGCGACATCGCCCACCGGCTGGGCGGAACCATCACGGTGGAAAATCGGCCCCAGGGAGGCGCATCCTTCACCTTGCGGCTGCCGCTGCGGTGATGTAACGCCAAGCCGGCAGTGGCCTGGCGATGGCGGGATGAGAGCGGGAAGGACGGGGCGGGCGGCTTATTCCCCGCCGGCAAACAGGCCGCGCAGGGTCCGCAGCAGTCCCGGCCTCGGGGTTTCTTCCTGCGGCGGGTAGGGGGAGCGGCCGGCCCGGTTCCCGGCCGGAACAGTCGGGGCGCCGGCGGCAGCGGTGTTGATTTTTTCCACCAATTCCCTGATATCCACGGGTTTTTCGAGCAGATCGGCCGCGCCCAACTTCATGGCCCGCACCCCCCTGGTCACCGTGGCATGGCCGGTCAGCACAATGATCTGCTGGGCGGGATTCAGGGCGACCAGCCGCTCCAGCACCTCCAGGCCATCCATGTCCGGCATTTGCAGATCGAGCACGACCACCTTGAACCAGGCGGTGCCGAACAGATCGAGCGCCGCCCGGCCCGAAGCCGCCGTCGTCACCTCCAGCCCCCGAATGGTCAGCCGTTCCGCCAGGATGGCGAGAAATTCCTCGTCGTCGTCGATCAAAAGCACCGATACCGCCATCCTCTTCCCCTCCACGCGGCCCGCGGCCGTCACTCGATGAACCTGATGGGCATCCGCAGGTGCAGCGAGCTGCCGTCCGGATCGGCCTGAACCTGCACGCGCAGAAAAAAGATCAACGGCTGCCCTTCGGCCGCCACCGACGACTCAAGCTGCTTGACCGGTATCTCCGGGGTGCAGCGCAGGGTTATGACGATGTCGCTGGCCTCGCGGCGCGCGTCGAGCATCACCTGCTGCCCGGTACCGGCCAGGAGAAAGATGTTTTTCAGACAGATCCACAGCAGGTTCTCGATCACGAACGGCAGGGTCTGCACCTCGATCTCGTCGCCGTCGGCAAGCGTCAGGCTCACCCCCTTCATGGTGGCCAACCGCTCGGACAAGACGATGGTGCAGGCGAGAATGTCGCGGATGCCCGATGAAACCACGGGCTGATTGGCGCTGTGGGCAAAACGGTTGAGCCGGCGCACGATGTCGTCGGCGCTCTGCACCCGCCGCCGGATACTGTCCGCAATGGTCTTCATCCGCTCCGGGTCCAGGGGGCGCCCCTTTTCCGACAGGGCGACGAGATCCCCGAGCAACCCGGCGTTTTCATTGATGATCGCCAATGAATTCTTGATCTCGTGGGAGATGGAAGCGGTCATGCTGCCGAAAAAACTCAAGCCCAGGCTGTCGACTTTGCCGTGATAACTGCTCATCCTCGCTCTCCTTGCCCCTGACAAATTTCGTTGAGTTTGGCGACGAGCACCTCGATCTGGACCGGCTTGATCAGGTAGTATTCCTTGCCGCTCTCGGCCGAACAGGCCTCGAAGTCCTCCTCCGAACCGTGCCCGGTCAGGAAGATGAATTTCATCTCCGGCCGTCGGGCCTCGATCAGCCGCTTCAGTTCCAGTCCGTTCATCTCCGGCAGCCGGACGTCCAGCAGGGCGATATCGAACTCCCGTGCCTCGACCAGGGCCAGCGCCGACCGGTAATCGGAGGCCCAGGCCGCCTCGATGCCGCGCATGTCCATCCGTTCGGCCAATGTCGCCACCAATTCCTCTTCGTCGTCAACCAACAGTACCCTCATGGGCGTCTCCTTTGTCCGCTTGGTCCGCGTGGTATTTGAGCGGCAGGGTGATGATGAAGGTCGTCCCCGCGCCGACAGTGCTTTCGATATCGATCAAGCCGCCAAGCTCCGTGACCAGGCCGTAGGTGATCGACAATCCCAGACCGGTGCCGCCGCTGCCGCTCTTGGTGGTGAAGAAGGGCTCGAAAATTTTCGCGATATGCTCCGGCGGGATGCCGCAGCCGCTGTCGCGCACCGTGGTGACAACCCCGGCGCCGTCATCGGTCAGCCGGCTCTTGATCTCCAGGGTGCCGCCCTCTTTCATCGCGGCAAAGGCGTTGTTGACCAGGTTGATGAATACCTGCTGCAATTTACCACGGTCACTGAAAAATTCAGGTATTTCCGCCGGAATGTCGACGGTGATGGCGATATGGCGGTGGCTGGCTTCCTTGATCTGGAATTCCAGCACGTCGTCCACCACCCGCCGCAGGCTGAGTTTCTGGACATTGACCTGGAGGTTGCGGGCGAAGTTGAGCAACTGGCGGGTGATGGTCGCGCAGCGGTCGACCGAACTGATAATCGCGCCGACCAGGCCGAGCAGCCGCTGGTCGCCCTCGTATTCCTTGCGGAAGGTGAACAGGTCTTTGATCAGGCCGGCCTTTTCGTTGATGATGGCCAGGGGATTGTTGATCTCGTGGGCCACGCCGGCGGACAGGCGGCCGATCGAGGCCATTTTGTTGGCGTATTCCGCCTGGTGCAGCGAGGCCAGCCGTTTCTGGTCGGCCTGGTAGATGCTGTTCACCAGGTAGGTGCAGATTCCGAAAACCACCGCCACGATAGCCACCACCGAACCGACCAGGAACACCAGCAGGCTGCCGCCGGCTGCCTCCCAGGCGCTCATCAGGGTGTTCTTCTGCTTGATTACCACCAGGATGAAGGGCGTGCCGGTAATATAGGCGTAGCCGGTGACGATCTCCCGTCCCACATGGTCCACACCGTCGGTGACCTGGGTCCGTTCCGAGAACGGCGGCACCGGCAGGGGAAATTTTTCCATGGCGGCGCCGTAATACCGGGTCGGGGTCTGGATGATGCCTTCATGGTTGATCAGGAAGGCGTCGCCGTTGTTGCTGAGTTCGAAATGGGAGAGAATGGCGTTCAACTGCTCGATGTCAAGCCCGGCCCGCAGGATGTAGTGCCGCCCCTGGGCGTCGTTGTGGAGCACCGAGATGACCAGGTGGGGCGTCTTGCGGAAGCCGAGGAACACGTCGCTGACATCCGACCGCATGGCGATGGAGTCGTGATAGGTGTCCTGGTCCTTGTAGTGCAGCTTCTTGTACCAGTCCTGGCCGCTGTAATCCATGCCCTGGATATTGTAGGGCCCGGTGTAGTTGACCTGCTTGCCGGTATGGTCGATCAGGCCGAGGTCGTACCATTCCCCCAGGCCGCTTTTCAGGTTCTCGAGGATCTGCTTCAGCCGGTTGCCATCGGCCAGTTGCGCATAACTGTTGTCGAGAATGAGAAAATTCAGGGCAAAGATGCGCTCGTCCAGATAGGAGGTCAGGCTGCGGCGCAAATTGGAAACCAGGCGGGTGGTGCGCAGCAGCAGCTCGGATTCGAGGGCCTTCCAACTGACGGTGTAGTCGACCACCGCCAGGGTGAACAATGGCAGCAGGACCACCGCCAGGGTGATGACGATCGACTGCTTCCACAGCCGCCTGAAGTTGAAAAGCGATTTGTTGGTGCCCGACGTCTGTTCGGAATGCTCAAGAAATCTGGGCTTAAAGCGTTTCCATCCATCCTGCATGGCAAGTGCTCACACGCGCTGAGATTGATGTGGCCGGTAAGGGGCGCAAGCGGCCGCCCCCGGGCGAAAACAAGGCAAATGCCTCTGGCGCCGGGAACACGCCTGCCAAAGGAGGCCGGTGACAGAAGCGGGGCGGCGCGCCGGTCGGCAAGCCGCCGCCCAAACCGTCCGGTGCGGCAATCAGGCGCCTTGCTGCTGGCGCCGCCGCGTGATTTTCTCGTTGGCCTGCTTCATGGTCTCGCTCAGGACGTCGATATCCACCGGTTTTTGGAGATAGGCAAAGGCGCCGAGCTGCATGCAGGTTTCCCGGTCGGTCTCGTTGCCGTGGCCGGTGAGGATGATGACCTCGATCTCCGGCTGGGTGGCCTTGACCCGCCGCAGCACCTCCATGCCGTCGATGCCGGGCATCTTCAGGTCGAGGATCATCACGTCGGGTTCGTCCTCGCGCAGCATCTCCAGGGCCGATTCGCCGTCGTAGGCGACCGCCGAGCCCATGTCGCGGAGCAGCAGCCGCTCGGACAGGGTCTGGACGAACTCGCGCTCGTCGTCCACCAGCAAGACCCGGGCCGGGGCCTGGAAATCGAGCTTGCGGTAGATGTCCGCCTGGTGGAAATTCTTGCCGACCTCGGTGGACACCGACCGGACGCCTTCGATTTTCTCCACGATTTCCTTGAGTTCCTGCTCAAGCCGGCTCAGCATCAGCACGTTTTTCTCGATGGTCAGGGTGACCGCGCCCTGCTGGACAGCCACCGTCACCTCATGGCCCTCCAGGGTCAGGGCGATCTGGATCTTGGCCTGCAGCCGGAAATCGGCCAGGGCGGCCTGCGAGGCCTCGGTCGGGGCCAGCACGTCGGTATTGAGGTTGCGGACGATGAGATGGATGGACTCCTGCGCCCCGATCTTGTCGGTGGGGATGACGATGTCGTACAGGGCCGGATCCCAGGGGTCCTGCCGGCCGGTTATCTGCTGCACCCACGAGGCCTTGTCGTCGTCGTTCTTGTGGATCGCCTTGAGCGGATCCTTGTCCTGCCCGGGCAGGGACTGCGCCAGCTTGACCCGGAAGGCCATGTCCGCGATCAGGCAGATGCGCAACACGTGGGAGATCGAGGCGGGGATGAAATGGCAGCAGAAGCCGGCCACCACCAGATTGTCCTCGGCCAGGATCTCGGCCACCGCCTGGCGGAGATAGGCGACCGAGCGTTCTTTTTCGTGGGTAAAGGGATTGAACAGCGAGGTCTTGGCGGCAAAGGCCCGGCCGATCCGCTCCGGTGGGATTCCCGACATTTTGCTGGCCAGGGCGCCGATTTCGCCATCGCCGACCAGCCGATAGCCGGTTTTGTCGATCAACTGCGGGATGATCGACTCTTCGTTGCAGTGCAATGCGTTGAAAACGGTAATCACAGACATGGGACGCCTCTTTTAGGGATGAATGATCTCGGGTTGGGGATGGGTGCCCAAGGGGCAGACCAGCATTTCTTCCTTGGTGTGCGCGGCCGGATGAATGGTCTGCAAGGCCGCCTCCATGGTCGGATAGATATGGTCGGCGCCGATTTTATTGTACAGATGGGTTCGGACCAGCACCTTCATCACCGTCTCGTTGACGCCGCTGAAGGAGATATCGATCTTGGCGCTGCGCAACCGGCTGACCAGCAAGGATAATGTTTCCTCGCCGGAGGCGTCAATATCGTTGATGCCGTTGGCCACGATCAGGATATGGCGCAAGGTGGTCTTGCACAGCATCAGGTCGGAGATCTTGTCCTCGAGATAGCTGGCGTTGGCGAAAAAGAGCGGCCCTTCGAAACGGATGATCGACAGGTACCTGCACTCCTCGAGCCCCTTGGTGACCGCGCACACCAGCACCCGGCTGCGGTCGCGGGTCAGCGAGGTCACCACCGGCCGCATATTCTTGTAGAGGAACACCATCAGGCACAGCACCACGCCCAGCATGATGCCCTTGTCGAGATGGGGTGCGAACCAGAGGGTGCAGACGAACGAGAGAATGGAGATGAGGCCGTCGTACCACTGGGCCTTCCAGGCATGGAGGAAACCCGAGACGTTGATCAGGCCCATGACCGCCATCATGATAATCGCCGCCAGCACCGACTGCGGCAGGTGATAGAGCAGCGGGGTGAAGAACATCAGGGCGATCACCACGGTCAAGCTGGTGAAGACGCTCGATAGGCCGGTCACGGCCCCGGCCTGGAGGTTGACCGCCGAACGGGAAAAGGAACCGGAAGCCGGATAGCTCTTGGCGATGGCGCCGACGATGTTGGCCAGGCCCTGGCCGATCAACTCCTGGTTGGGATCGATGCGCTGGCCGGTCTTGCTGGCGATGGCCTTGGCAATGGAGATCGCCTCCATGAAGCCGAGCAGCGAGATGATGGCGGCATAGGGGAAGAGGTGGAGCATGACGCTCAAGTCGATCTTGGGCATGCTCAGGGCCGGCAGACCCTTGGGCACCACCCCGATCACCTCGCCGCCGCCGGACAGCGGCACCTTGTCGGGCTTGATCGCCTTGCTGCCCACCCGGACCCGCCAGATCCTGCCGTCGGTTTTGGCGCCGGCCGGCAATTCGTCGGCCAAATAGTAGAGCACGCCGTTGTCGGGCTGGATGGCCGCCTTAAACAGCTGCAGCCGGATTTCCTCCCGGTAGAGATGGGCCTTGGTCTTGAGTTCCTCGATCTTGGACTGAATCACCCGGTCGTCGTGCTCGGCATCGAGCCGGGCAATGGCGTTGTGGCCCTGCTTGGCCTCCTCGAGCCGCTTGCTGGTCTTGGTCCGTTCTTCGGCCAGGGGAGGGATGCCATTGACGGCCTCGTTGAATTTGGCGATCATTTCCAAAGCCTTGGGCGATTGGATGGCCTTGCCGTCGACGTCGGCATTGTGCTCAAAGCCAATCAGCCAGGACAGCAAGGTGGTGACCACCACCGCCACCAGCACGTTGGGCACCCTGGGGGCGATGCGCTTGAGGGTGATCATGATCGCCAGGCCCAAGGCGCCGATGAAGAAGGTCGGCCAGTGGGTGTAATGGATCGCGGACTGCACCACCCGGATGATGGTCTCGTAGTGATGGTCCGCCCCGTCGACGTTGACGCCGAACATCTTGGACAACTGCGAGGTGGCGATGATGATGGCGGCCGCGTTGGTGAAACCGTTGACCACCGGATGGGACAGGAAGTTGACCACCAGCCCCAGGCGCAGTAGGCCGAGCGCCAGCTGGAACAGGCCGACCAGCAGCGAGAGCAGAATTGCGAAGGCGATATATCCTTCGCTGCCGGCGGTGGCCAGCGGCTCGAGCGAGGCGGCGGTCATCAGGGAAACCACGGCCACCGGCCCGGTGGCCAACTGCCGGCTCGAACCGAACAGGGCGGCGACGATCGGCGGCAGGAAGGCGGCGTACAAGCCGTAATAGGCGGGCATGCCCGCCAGCTGCGCATAGGCCATGGATTGGGGAATCAACACCAGGGCCACGGTCAAACCGGCGATGCCGTCCGCCTTGAACAAGGCGAGATTGTAGCCGGAAAACCAATCGAGGAAGGGAAAAATACGTTTGATCATGCCGTTCGTTTCACCTCAAATCGTCCGAAAGTAAAGGTTGATTGCCTGGTTATCGCATCATCGCTTCCTGTTTTCCAGCATCCGCCGGCAGGACTCGATCAGATCTTTGTAGAGGGCTCCGACATTGTACAGATTGTTCATCCGGAAACGGACCATGCTGTCGACCATGGAAAAAACGATCAGGGCCGATTTGCGGGGCGCGAGATCCGCGGCGATGGAACCGTCGCGCTGGCCGGTGACGATGGCGTTCTCGAAGATATCGACAAAGCAGTTGTAAACCGCCTCGAGGTGGTCCCGGCATTCGGGATTGTTTTCCGCCAGTTCGTAGGGATAACGCTGATGAAGGATGGCGAACAGGTCCTCCCTGCTCGCGGCCATGTGCAGATAGAAGGCGATCGACTCCTCCACCGTGTCCAGTCCGGTCTTTTCCGATTCCGCGTTCCGGTATTGCTCGAACTCCGGCAGGATGCTCTCCTTCAAGTTGCTCAGGATCGCCAGGAAAAGCCCCTGTTTGCTCTTGAAATGATAGAAGATGGTCCCTTCGGCGGTCCCGGTCATCTTGGTCAGCTCGCCCATGGCCGTATCCTTGTAGCCCTTGCGGGAGAACAGGTGGGTGGCGGCCTGGAGGATCACGTCTTTCTTTTTCATGCCGGGTATGGGAAGGTTGATGGAAAAAACTAGACTGAGCACTCAGTCAGTTTTTATAGAAAAATTCTTGATGGCCGTCAAGAATAAAATTGAACGGACGGGAACGTTTCCCGCAAGGCGCAAGGGTAGAGGATTTCGTCCCAGAGGGGAGGGTGGGGCATGGAGCGGAGGCAAGGCGCCGTCGGCCAACACCCGGGCCGAACGGCCAAAAAACTGTCCGGACCACACGCAGAAGTTGCGGACGCCATGTCGCTCTGTTAGGACAGATCGCAGAATGTCGGGGGACGCAAGGCAAGGCACAATCGCCGTTGCCGGTCGGCCCCGTTTGCTTGTCATCTTGTTCCCGAGGCCGCACCGGCGCGCCCGGAAAGGGTTTTGCCGTCCATGATGTATCTTGTCGCCGCTGTTTTCGTCCTGGCTTATTCCTGTATCGCCCTGGAGCATGTGCTCAAGATCAACAAATCCGCCATCGCCCTGATCGCGGCGGGGCTGATGTGGACCCTCTATGCCGCCGCCAGCCCCCTGGGCATCGAGGCCGTGTCGGCCCAGCTCACCGAAAAGCTGGCGGAAACCGCGGCCATCGTCTTTTTTCTCATCGGCGCCATGACCATCGTCGAGGTGACCGACAGCCACGGCGGCTTTGAAGTCATTACCAGCCGGATCAAGGCCGGCCGGCTCTCCAGCCTGCTCTGGGTCGTGGCCGGCATCACCTTCCTGCTCTCGGCCATTCTCGACAACATGACCACCACCATCGTCATGGTGGCCCTGATGAAACGGCTGCTGAACGACCGCGGCCAACGGCTCTTCTTTGCCGGCATCATCGTCATCGCCGCCAACGCCGGCGGCGCCTGGACGCCCATCGGCGACGTCACCACCACCATGCTGTGGATCGGCGGCCAGATCACCACCGCCAACATCATGAAAACCCTGCTCCTGCCCTCGCTCGTCAATCTGCTTCTCCCCCTGGCCGTCGCCTCTTTCGGTCTCAAGGGCCACGTGGTGCCTCCGGACCGGTTGGACGGCGACACCCCTCTCACCAGTCCGTTCGAAAAAAACCTGATGTTCGTTCTCGGCATGGGCAGCCTGATGTTCGTTCCCGTGTTCAAAGCGACCACCCATCTGCCGCCCTACCTGGGCATCCTGCTGTCGCTCGGCATGCTCTGGCTGATCGGCAACATCCTCCACCGCAACAAACCGGAGAAAACCCGGGAACCCCTGCGGCTGGCCAGGGCGCTCAAGCGGATCGACATGGCCTCGGTGGTCTTTTTCATCGGCATCCTCCTTGCGGTCTCCGCCCTTTCCGCCAACGGCATGCTTCCGGCCCTGGCCGCGTGGCTGCAGGCCGCCATCGGCAACCAGGGGCTCATCGTGGTCATCATCGGCCTGATTTCCGCGGTGGTCGACAATATCCCCCTGGTTGCGGCCTCAATGGGCATGTATCCCCTGGCCCAGTTTCCAGCCGACTCTTTTATCTGGGAATTCTTGGCCTATTGCGCCGGAACCGGCGGCTCCCTTTTGATCATCGGCTCCGCCGCCGGCGTGGCCGCCATGGGCCAGGAGCGGATCGAATTCTTCTGGTATGCCCGCCGCATCGGCCCCCTGGCCCTGCTGGGCTATTTCGGCGGCATCGCCTGCTACCTGGCCCAATACAGCCTGGCGCACTGAGCAGCCTGTGGCCGAAGGTCCGCAAGTGTGCGGCCGGTTCGCCTGGGGCCGCGCCCGGCGGTTGGACGACCGGTCCGCCAGCATCTCACGATGACGGAGATTGCTCCCCTTGGCCGCAACGAACAGATCCTTGTGCCGAATCGGGCCATTGAGCTTGGATGAGGTTCCCTTGGGAATCGGAATCGACTGTCACCTCCCGCACACAAACCCGTTCGTCCCGCTTTCCTGTCACCAAAACTATACATCTTGAATTTTATTTAATTTCAAGATGTTATGCAGAATGGGCCGCCGAGCGTCACCGTCGCCACACATTCCATGCCGTAGCTCGGCGAAATTATACCGCTATCCGTATCGCGCCCCTATTTATCTAACAATTTGATATATAAAACAAAAAAAATTTATCTGCGTCTGGGGCCACAACTGGCCCCGGTTCTGCACGGGAAAGGTATCAGCGGAGGGCATCATGCCGGACGCGGCAGGAAATAATCATGACGAACGGACAACAACACGCACCCACGGACCACGAATACCTCGATCTCAAGCAGGCCGCGGTCATCTGTTCCGTTTCCGAGGAACGGTTCGGCAAATGGATCGACAAAGGCGTCGTCCCGGTCATTGAGGTCAAAGGCAGGAAGCTGATTCATTCCCACGATCTGGTCCAGCACCTTGTCCGGCACAATATTCCCATCCCCGACCGGCTGCTGCAGGGCAACAGCAAGAAAATTCTCTTCGTCCTCACCGACGAAGCCATTCCGCACAAGGTGACCATCGAGGTCATCTGGGCTCTGTACGCCCTGCGGAAAGAAACGGCGTACATTTTCGATTTTGTCCGGCTCGACAGCAACATCGAGCTCAAAATCATCACCTTTCATCCAGATAAAATCGTGTTGTTGCAAGAAAATCCCGGCGACGAGGAACCGGCGCGGCAGCTCCGGAAATTGAGCAACGGGGCCACTCCCGTCTACACCTTCGCCGCCGATGGCATCGTGGAACTCAAACAATTTTTAAACGAGTAAGCGGGAACCCATGCGCGCGACGGCAACCGACAAGCATGCGGCCGGGGTGGTACCTACCCGGCATGGCCGGCGATACCGGGCACCGGGATCGTGCACTCGCTTCTTGCCCCATCGTCAGCGCCTGGCGTTGGCGGCTGGGTCGAATCCGGTCATGGCCGCCGGGGAATCCCCCTCCCCGGCGCCATCCGGTTCGACCGGTTCGGACTCCCCCCGAATCCACCGCACCCAACGCCAATCGTTTTCATCAAGCAATTGACCCGTATCAGGAGAAAAAGCATGGCCTTGTATAGCGTACTGATCGTCGACGACGAAGAAGAATTCAGGAACATGACCGCCAAGCGGCTGAGCAAGCGCGACCTGGAGTGCGCCTGCGCCCCGGACGGCGATACCGCCCTGGGCATGATCAATGAGAGGAGCTACGACGTGGTCCTGTTGGACGTCAAGATGCCCGGCCGCGACGGCATCGAAACGCTGAGGGAAATCAAACGGATCGCCCCCATGACCGAGGTCGTCATGCTCACCGGCCACGCCTCGGTGGAGTCCGGCATCAACGGCATCAAATACGGTGCCTTCGACTACCTGATGAAGCCCATGGACCTGGACCCGCTGTTTGAAAAGCTGAACGCGGCCTACGACCGCAAGCGGACCCAGCAGGAGAAGATAGAAAGAGCCCAGAACACCAAGGATGCGGCGCGTCCGTCCTGATCGGCGGCGACCTTCGTATAAACCCGAAAAACCGTTTTATCGACAACAAAAGGAGAGCAAAATGAAGTTTTTTCGAGATCTGAACCAATTCATGATGGCCGGGGCCCATGCCCATGCCCGATGGGAATTGGAGATGTCCAACAACATCTTGCGGAGCCGCAAACGGCTTCTGGTCCTGGGGCTGCTGTTGATTCCCGTCTTCCTTGGCGGCTATGCCTTCGCCGATGCGATCAGCCAAGCCGTTCCGGATTTTATCGGCGGTAAACAGGCCTACGGCCCCTCGCATTACACCAACCTCATCTTCGGCGCCTCGGTGCTGGTCGGCGTGTGCGCCGGTCTGATCACCGGCTGCATCGGCGCCGGCGGCGGCTTCATCATCGCTCCGGCCCTGATGAGCGCCGGCGTCAAAGGTATCCTCGCGGTCGGTACCGACCTGTTCCACATCTTCGCCAAGGCGATCATGGGTTCGGTTCTGCACCGCAAGATGGGCAACATCTCGGTGTCGCTGGCCGTCACCTTCCTGATCGGCGCCATCGTCGGTTCCACCACCGGCGGCTACCTCAACCGCAAAATCTATGACGCCAACCCGGTATTGAGCGACATGTTCATCACCGCGATCTACGTCATCATCCTCGGCTTCCTCGCCTTCTACGCCATGAGCGACTACCTCAAATCCCGCTCCAAGAAGGTGGTGGTCGAGGAAGGTGCCAGCAAGATCGCCGAGGAAATCCCGGCCATGGGCAAGCGGCTACAAGCCGTCAACATCCCGCCGATGCTGACCTTCGACGAATCGGTCACCCCGGGCGGCCGTCGCATCTCCGCCATCTTCCTGGTGATCAGCGGTTTCATCGTCGGCCTGGCCGCAGCGATCATGGGCGTGGGTGGCGGCTTCCTCACCTTCCCGATGTTCGTGTACGGTCTGGGCGTGTCCTCCATGACCACCGTCGGCACCGATATCTTCCAGATCGTGTTCACCGCCGGTTATGCCGCCATCACCCAGTACGCCATTTATGGCTTCATCTTTTACACCCTGGCCATGGGCATGCTGCTGGGCTCGCTGATCGGCATCCAAATCGGCTCGATCGTCACCAAGGTCGTTCCCGGCACCACCATCCGCGGCTTCTACGCGGTGACGGTCACCGCCGGTTTCCTCAACCGGGTTTGCGCCCTGCCGGAAAAGCTGATGAAGATGGGCTATGTCACCCTGTCCAAGGATTTCATCAAGGTCGTCGACCTGATCGGCAATGTGGGTTTCTTCGTCATTATCACCGCCTTTGCGGCGTGGGTCTTCTATTGCTTCTTCACTAATCTCAGCGTCCTGAAATCGGGGGAGGTTCATTAATCATGGCAAGCCCAGCACAACTCAAAACCACGGGACTGCTCCTGCTGGTTTCGTTCTTCGCGGTTCTCTTCGCGATCTTCATGCCGCTCTTTCCCGGTACCGCCGGAGGAAAGGTGAACGGTCTTGACTACCTCGACAACTTTTTCAACCAGTTGTCCAAAAGCTCAGCCTTCTACATCAAGGATCAGCAAAAAAAGGCGGAGGCCTTCAAAGGCGAGGCCTTCGACATGACCTTGAAGCTCAAAAATGAGAAGTTCAAAGTCAAGGATCCCAATACTCAAGAGTTGAAAGAGGTTGAACTCCCCGCCACCGTCCAGGCGGAAGCCGCAGCCAAGGTCTTTGCCGCCCACGGTGTCAAGACCTCGGTGGAAACGGATACGGTGAAAATCAGCGGCAACGATTTCGGCGGGATGCTCGCCACCATTCTGGATGACGCGGTGCTGCTGTACAATAATCAAGGCGATGCGTTGCAGGCAAAATACGGCATCGACGCGAGGCTGGCTTTTTACTCCTTTTATCAAACCCTGGCGGTTATGGAAAAGGACCAGACCAAGAAAGAAAAATTCGACAGAGCGAAATTCATCAAGGGAGTCAGCACCAAGGCGATCGAACCGGCCTACAACTACTATCAGGTCGAGGCCACTCCGGTGAAGGAAGAGATGGTGCTGCTGATCGCGGCCCTGGCTTTCTATGTTATCTACACCATGTGGTATGGTTTCGGTCTGCTGTATCTGTTCGAAGGATTGGGCATCAAGCTTGACCACTGATCCTTAAATCCGTCCACGCATCCGGGGCCGCGAGGGAATTCGTTCCATCGCGGCCCTTTTTTTCCCGTTCGCCATGCCTTTGCCCGACCGGATTTCCACCTTGCTGCGGCGGTTACTGCGGCCTGGAACCGCCGCAACCAAACCGGACCCCGACCAGGCGGCACGCAAGTTCGCCGCCCGCGCCCGCAGCTTCCACGATCTGCTGGCCGCCCGCGCCGGTGCCCTGAAGGCCATGGCCGAACTGGATGCCGCCCGGCGCGACGGCCGCCCCCTGTCCATATCCTTCATCCGGGCCCGCTGCACCTTGGCCACGGTCAATGTTTTCAAGATCATCCGCCACTGCAACCAGATCGTCGACGGCCACCACGAGGAGCCGGAGCGCACCTTTTCCCGATTGCGGCAGCGCATCGAGACCATCCTGGAGGCCAGGCGGGAACCGGTCGCGGGCGAGACGCTCCTCGATTTGGTCCGGATCGACCGGACCCGGGCCGGCCTCGCCGGAGAAAAGATGGCCCATCTGGCCGAAGCCGGGGCCATCGGCGGCATCCGTATCCCGCCGGGGTTCGTGTTCACTGCCGCTGCCACCGGCCTCTTTTTTCAGCACAATCAGCTGTATCGCCACATCAACCACATCCTCCAGCAGATAGAGATCGCCGATCTGGAAGATCTGTACCGCAAGAGCGCCGCGATCCGGGAATTGATCCGGAACGCCCCGATGCCGCCGGAACTGGAAACCCAGCTCCTCGACCGGTTCGACCGCCTGGCCGACGCCGGGACCGCATGCCGGGTGGCGGTCCGCTCCAGCGCCGTTGCCGAAGGGATCGGCCCGACCGCCTTTGCCGAACTCTACCGCAGCGAACTCGATGTCGGCCGCGACGACCTGATCGATGCCTGCAAAACGGTGCTGGCCTCGAAATACACGCCCCAGGCCATCTCCCACCGGCTGGCCAAGGGCCTGCTCCACGAGCAATGCGAAATGGCCATCGGGGTGCTGGCCATGGTCGAGGCAAGGGTGAGCGGCGTTTGCCATACCCGATCCATCGGCGGGCCGGAGGACACCCTGGATCTTTTCTATGCCCCCGGAATGGCCAAGGGCATTGTCGACGGCACCCGATCCATCGGGTACCTGCGGCTGGAGCGCCAGGCGCCGCACCGAATCGTCGCGCGGCAGGAGGCCGGGGATGCGATCGAACCCTGGCTGGCCGACGCCGAAGCGGTCGCCCTGGCCGAAATCGGCATGCGGCTGGAGCGCCATTTCGGCGCCCCCCGGGAGATCGAATGGTCGATCGATCCGGCCGGCGCTCTGTTCGTGCTCCAGAGCAGGCCGGCCGGCACGGTGCAGGCCCCCGCGGGACCGACGCCAACACCGGCGGCCGGCCGACCGCTGCCGCTGCTCCACGGCGGGGTGACCGGCTGCGACGGTGCCGGCTGCGGCGAGGTCTTCGTGGTCCGCACCGTGCCGGAGGCGCTGCGCTGCCCCCGACGGGCCGTGCTGGTGGTCCGGCATCCCCTGCCGGAATGGGCGCCGTTGCTGCACCGGGCGGTGGCTCTGGTGGCCGAGACCGGCAGCGAAGCCTGTTATCTGGCCATCCTGGCCCGTGAATTCGGCCTGCCGGCCCTGGTTGCCCTAGACCGGGCCACCGAGTTGCTGGCCGACGGCGCCCTGGTCACCGTCGACGCGACCGCCCGGGCCGTCTACCAAGGCCGGATCGATTCCCGGCCGGGCCAGACGGTCGACCGCCCCGATCCTCAGGAGGGCAGCCCGGTCCGGCGCATTTTGACCGAGGTGCTGTCCCTGGTCGGTCCCCTCGATCCGCCCGTTTCCGATTCGCCCGGCTTCCAGGCCGACCGGTGCCAAACCCTCGATGACCTCATACGGTTGTACCACCAGCAAGCGGTGGCCGGGATATTCGCATTCAGCCGGCGCGTCGGCAATGGCCAAGGGGCGGCCAAGCGGCTGGGCGGCGCCCTGCCGGGCCAATGGTGGGTGGTCGATCTGGGCGGAGCCTTGATTCCCGACTACGATCGCAGCCGGCCGGACCTCGAGATCACCGATATTGCCAACCCCCTGCTGCACGCCTTCTGGACGGGCATGCGGCATTCGCCAAGACAAAAACCGTCCGCCTCCGGACTGCGGGCCGCGGCCGCCGCGCTCTTCCTGGCCAGCGGGGGAAACGGTCCGGCGTCAATCCGCGCATCCTTTCTCCGGCAGAAGAATTATTTCCTTCTTTCGCAAAAATATTGTAATCTCAACATCTGTTTCGGCCGCCTCTTCGCCACGGTCGAGGCCATGCTCGACGACCGGGACAACGACAGTTCGATCGCCTTTCGCTGCACGGTCGGCACCTCTCGCCAAACCCGGCGGATCGAGATCCTGGCCGAGGTGCTGGAGCATTTCGGCTTCCGGACCGAACGAGACGGCGAAGTGCTCGCCGCCCGGGTGGATCGGGAGTCCGGTCCGGTCGTTTTTGACCGGCTCAAGGTCCTGGGCTCTCTCGTCGTTTGCGCCCGACAGCTGGCCGCGGAGCCGGCCGGCCGCGACACATGTATTCAAGCAATTGAGGAAATGCTGCACCATGAGTGAACAGACCGTCCAACTCGAAGCGGCGCTCAAGATTCACCTGCTGCTGGTGGACGACGACCTTGAGTTCAAGGAAATCATGCAGAGGCATCTGGGCCGGATCGGCATCCGCCTCAGCGTGTCCGCGTGCTGTCTCGACGCGCTGGATCTGCTGGAAGCCCAAAGCGCCGATGTGGTGATCATGGACATGAACATGCCCGGCATGGACGGCATCCAGTGTCTCCGCAAGGTCAAGGAACGCTGGCCCCTGGTCGAGGTGATCATCCTGACCGGGCATGCCTCGGTCAAGTCGGGGATCGAAGGCATGGAAAGCGGCGCCTTCGATTACTGCCTCAAGCCCATCGATGTCCGCGAGCTGATCGAAAAGATCGAGCTCGCGGCCCAGAAAGCCCTGATCAATCGGGAAGACGCCCTCCTGGTACCCGCAGTGCCAGGCGCTGTCCCGCAACCCAAGCCCACCCCATGAAGACACCCGCATCTTTGTTTCGTTTTCTGCTGCTCGGCTGCCTTGCCCTGCTGCTGGCCGGTTGCGCCAGCGCCGGCAAGGAGTTCAATGTCCTCGGCGTGCGCCAGATCCAGCCGCATCAGACCAACCGCGCCCAGATCGAAGCACTCTTCGGCCCGCCCTGGCGGACCGGGATCGAGGACGGCAAGCAGACCTGGAGTTACGGCTATTACAAGTACGGCCTCGGCGACACCCTCAGCCGGGATCTCACCATCCGCTTCGACGCCACGGGCACCGTGACCTCCTACACCTTCACCTCCAGCTACCCGGAAGACAAGGGCTTGTAAGCGGCCGACGGCCGGAGGCGACCCCGGCCGATTCCGACAACGGCGCCCGCCGTTGTCCAAGCCCCCAAAAAAAATCCCCCCGATCCTGAGGGATCGAGGGGATTTTTTTGTCCATCCGGCCGTAACCGGAACTGGTGGCAGGTGCGTTTTTAGATGATCGGCTTCATCGCGCCCATGTGGGAACGCAGCTCCTCGCCCACCTGCTCGACCAGGGTGTAGCGGATGGCGGCGTTGACCCCGATCAGCTCGATATTGTCCACCGCGTTGTCCCGCACGTCCAGCCCCTTGCCGATGACGTCGGTGTCGACGGCCTTCATGAAATCGGCCAGCAGCGGCACCGCCTGATGGGCGAACAGGTAGCAGCCGTACTCGGCGGTGTCGGAAATGACCACGTTCATCTCGTAGAGCTTCTTGCGGGCGATCAGATTGGCGATCAGCGGCACCTCGTGCAGGCTCTCGTAGTAGGCCGATTCCTCCTTGATGCCGGAGGCCACCATGGTGTCGAAGGCCAGCTCGACGCCCGCCTTGATCATGGCCACCATCAGGATGCCCTTGTCGAAAAACTCCTGCTCGCTGATTTCGACATCGGCGGCCGGGGTCTTCTCGAAGTCGGTTTCCGCGGTCTTGGCGCGCCAGCCGAGCAGTTTCTTGTCGCTGTTGGCCCAGTCCTTCATCATAGTCTTGGAGAAAAAGCCGGACATGATGTCGTCCATGTGCTTTTCGAACAGCGGGGTCAGGATTTCCTTGATCTCCTCGGACAGATAGTAGGCGCGGATCTTGGCCGGGTTGGAGAGCCGGTCCATCATGTTGGTGATGCCGCCGTGCTTGAGCGCCTCGGTGACGGTTTCCCAGCCGTACTGGATCAGCTTGGTGGCGTAGCCGGGATCGATCCCCTTCTTGACCATCTTGTTGAAGCAGAGCAGGCTGCCGGCCTGGAGCATGCCGCAGAGGATGGTCTGCTCGCCCATCAGGTCGCTCTTGACCTCGGCGACAAAGGACGACTCCAGCACCCCGGCCCGGTGGCCGCCGGTCCCGGCGGCATAGGCCTTGGCGATATCCCAGCCTTCGCCCTTGGGATCGTTTTCGCGGTGGACCGCAATCAGGGTGGGCACGCCGAAACCGCGCTTGTATTCCTCGCGTACCTCGGTTCCGGGCGATTTCGGCGCCACCATGATGACGGTCAGATCCTCGCGGATCTGCATCCCTTCCTCGACAATGTTGAAGCCGTGGGAATAGGAAAGGCAGGCGCCCTCCTTCATCAGCGGCATGACCGCAGTGACGACCTTGGTGTGCTGTTTGTCCGGGGTGAGATTGATCACCAGGTCGGCGGTGGGGATCATCTGTTGGTAGTTGCCGACGGCAAAGCCGTTGTCGGTGGCGTTTTTCCAGCTCTGGCGCTTCTCGGCGATGGCGGAGTCGCGCAGGGCGTAGGAGACGTCCAGGCCGGAGTCGCGCAGGTTGAGTCCCTGGTGCAGCCCCTGGGCGCCGCAACCGACGATGACGATCTTCTTGCCCTTGAGCTTGCCGACGCCATCGGCGAATTCAGAAGCGTCCATGAAGCGGCATTTGCCCAGTTCCTCCAGTTGCAGGCGCAACGGCAGGGTATTGAAGTAGTTTTGTCCCATGATCATTCCTCTCTTGTTGGGGTGGTTGGACGAAAGATAGCCAGCCACGGCGATCTCACTGCCAGCTCGCAATTTCCCTCACCATAGCCGAAATTTTCATTGCGGAAAGTGAATTCTCCGCAATTCATTGTTGCAAAAAATGCAATACGCATCCACAATGGGCGCTGGCTTGCCTCATACCACGGAACGCATCTTCTTTCCGCAATTTTTATGGACATCCGCGCCCTCATAATTTTCAGCCACCTGGCCGCGACCCTTCATTTCGGCCGGACCAGCCGCGCCTGCCACCTCACTCCCTCGGCCCTGACCCGCGCCATCCAGCGGATCGAGGAGCAGGTGGGTGCGCCCCTGTTCCGGCGTGACAACCGCACCGTGGCCCTCACCCCGGCCGGGGCCGCGTTCAAGCGGTATGCCGACGAGGCGGTGGAGCGCTGGCAGGCCCTGCAACGGGAACTGGCCGGCACCGAGGTCCTGGGCGGCGAAATCTCGCTGTTCTGCTCGGTCACCGCCGCCATGTCCATTTTGCCGCCCATCCTCAAGGCCTTTCGTCTCCTGCATCCCGGAGTCCAGATCAAGCTCCAGACCGGTGACGCCGCCGAGGCCCTCGACCGGCTCGACAACCGCCAGGCGGAGGTGACCATCGCCGCCCTGCCGGAGCGCCTGCCCGCCACGGTCGTGTTCGTCGAACTGGCGCTCACCCCCCTGGTGTTCATCGCCCCGGCCGACGGCGCTGAATTCCTGGAGCACGAAGGCGAACGGATCGACTGGGCGCGCATTCCGGTCATCCTGGCCGAACGCGGCTTGAGCCGGGAGCGGATC
The DNA here is from genome assembly GCF_031547805.1 of Desulfobulbus sp. Lineage (GTDB taxonomy): Bacteria > Desulfobacterota > Desulfobulbia > Desulfobulbales > Desulfobulbaceae > Desulfobulbus. The sequence continues at coordinate 33,395 of NZ_JAVBRQ010000020.1, read as the reverse complement.
GACCGTTGGTTCAGGGCCAACGGCATCCGGCCCAATATCTATGCCGAGGTGGCGGGTAACGAAGCCCTGCTGGCCATGGTCAGTCTGGGCTGCGGGGTCGGGGTGGTGCCGGAATTGGTGCTGGAAAAAAGCCCGCTGCGGGATCAGGTGCGCCTGGTCGAGGTCGAATCGGGGCTCGCGCCCTTCACCATCGGCGCCTGTACCTTGGAAAAGCACCTGCGCAACCCGGTGATCCGGGCCTTCTGGACCGCCATCGCCCCGATCGACCGGTAGTGGCCGCAAAAAAAAGCCCCGGCTCCGACGGGCGCGGAACCGGGGCGAAGAGGTACGGCTCGAAGCAGGGTTATTTTTCGGCCATGGGGACCAGCAGCACCGGCACCGAGGTGTACCGGGAAACCCGACGGGCGGTGGTGCCCATGATGGCGTTGCCGAGGAAGGAGCGGGTCGAGGTGCCCATGACGATCATGCCGGCATCGTACTTTTTCGCCGTATCCAAAATTTCCTCGGCAGGGTTGCCGGAGGCCACCATGATCTCGGTCACCGGCGTCCAGTCGAGGCCAAAGGCGGCCATTTCCTCCAGGCAGAAGGTTTCGACCCGTTGCTTCATGATCGTCAGGATGTCCTCGGCCATGTCCTTGTTGATCCGGTCGGCGGCCGCGCCGGAAAGATAGTTGGCGATGATCGCGGTGCCGGTGCTGCCCAGGGGCTCGACCACATGCAGGACCAGCAGGCGGGCATTGTAGCGGCGGGCCTGGCTCACGGCCAGGCGGAAGACCGACCGGGTGTTCTCGCCCAGATCGGTGGCAAAAAGAATGGTCTGCATATTGGGCGCGGGAATCATCTGCTCCTCCTTGGTGGGGGCCGGAACATTCCGGCGGGTTCTTCACGACGGACGAAAATGCCCGCCGACGGTTACATAACTCACACTAATTACATAATATTTACTTACATAAGCCATTCTGGCCTGTCAAATCTTTTTCTGATTACCATCGAACCTCGGCCAGGCTCGTTCGCCGGCAGTCGGCGGTGTGCTTGACGCTTCGGCAAGCCGGTCGAGCAAACGAAAACTCTCGCTACGTTCGAGATGACCATGTGGCCGCTTTCCCGGCCAAGTCAGCCCTCGCCTTCCTTGATCCCGTCGATGATTTTCCTGCCGCCGGCACCCAGGGAATCCAGCACCTCCAGCAGCCGCCGCTTGGCCTTGTGGGTCCGTCGCAGTTCGGCGAGCAAGGCCTCCCACTCGGGCAGACGCTGGCGCTCCTTGAACACCTTGTACATCAGCCGCAAAAAACCGCCGGCCTCGGCATAGGCCCTGGGCTTGACCTGGGCGATCAGGCCGTCGACCAGCCGTCGCCAGATGGCCAAGGCCACCTCGGGATGGGTTTTGGCCACGGCCCTGGCCACGGTTTCGTCGACCCCCATGGTTCCGGACGATCCCTTGACCATGGCCTGATACAGGGCCACCACCTCGTCGAACCGTTTCTCGAAAATGGCGATGTCGATCAGCACCGGTCGATCCGGAAAACGATCGCGCGAGCCACCCCTTAGTTTTTCCTGGGGATAGCGTACCTCGGGCGCGGGCAGGGGCCAGGCGAGGGATTCGCCCTTTTTGGCCGGGCCGTCGGGCCGACGGCCGCTCTCCAGATAGCCGAGCGCGCCGGTCCGGACCGGCGGCCAGCAGCCGAGTTTTTCCGCGGCCCGGCGCAGTTCCTTGTAGCTCTCCAGCCAGGGCCGGTGGAAAAATTCCTCGGCCCGATGGGCGGCAACCAGCTCATGCTGCTGCCGCGTCTCGGCGATACGCCGCAACCGCTCCTGCAGCCCTGCGGCACTGCCGGTCCTGTCCTGGGCGCTGCGGCCGAATCCGTGGATGCACCACTGCCGGGCCCGATCCAGATCGCCGGTCTCGACGAGCAGGTCGGCCAACTGGGCGTAATTGCCCAACCGGTCGACGTTTTTTTCCATCAGCGGCACGATCTTTCCGGCCTGGCCGCTGCGCCGGTAGGCAACCACCAGGCGTTCCTGCAATTCGGTCTGGCCGAACAGGGCGGAAAAGGTCGCGGCCTGGGAGCCCTTTTTCACCGTTTCCGTCCGTCCTTCCAGGGCCTCCGCCACCTGCCGCCATTCGTCGGGACCGTAGCGTTCGTCGTCCAGCACCTTTTCTCCCGATTGCAGCAGGCCGAACTGGTCTTCCAGCAGGCGGTCGATCACCCACAACAGCTGCGCCGCCTTGGGCAGGGACGAGGCCGGCAGGGCGCGGAGCACGATATCCAGGCAGCCGGCAATGGCATCGCCGGTCTCGCCTTCGTCGTCGGACTGCTCGACCTGTTCGCTGCCGCGCCGCCAGAGTTCGTCGCCCAGCTCCAGCAGGGCATCGGCATGGCCGGCGGCCTGCAGGAGGGCGAACTGCTGGCGGACATGGAAATAATCGGGAATGTCGCGTTCGTCGCTCCAGGGGCTCGACCAGGCCGGCTCCTCGGTCAGATTGCCGATCTCCCGGCGCAGGGCCCGCACCAGCGGCTCGATCCGGCCGCTCCGCAACTGCTCGGCCTCCAGCAGGGTGCGCTCCACCAGCGGAAAATTGGCGGCCAGGCGGACCACCATCTCCACCAGTTCCTCCCGGCTCTTGTCCACCAGCAGCTTGCGCACCTTGGAGTGCTCCCGCTTGCCGCCCTTTTCCCAAATCTCGGGCCGCGCACCTTCCGGCTCGTCATCCTCCATCCGAACCGAATCGTCCTCCTGGTCGTTGAACAACACCAGATGCAGGTCGTCGTCCTCGCTCAGCAGAGGAATCTCTCGCTTGCCCTTGATCTGGCGGGCCGCCGCCAGGATCACCGCCACCGCGTGCTTGCACGGGCCACCGTCATAGGGACAGGTGCAGAACCAGTCGTGGTCCCCATCCTCGTTGAGGTGCACCAGGGTGGCGTAGTCTTCGGTCCCCGAAACCCAGGCGGCCAATTCGCCCTCGGCGGTGCGGTGCAGCCCGTCCACCCGGCCGATGTAGGCCTTGCCCCTGGCGCGGATTTTTTCGCCGGCCCAGCGATCCAGGTCGTCGTAGGTCAACTCGCTCAACAGGGCGCCAAGTGTCTTCATTGTTCCCCCTTGGATCATTTTCCTTGTCTCTGCCGTAAGTTACGAAATCAATCCTTCAAATTAAACGGACTTGCGCCGGAAAGACAACGGGAATCTGCCCGGTCCGCGCCAAAGCGAACGGGAATGGAGCCATCGAGGGGATCGGACCGGCCTGCGTTCCTCGGACAGCCAAGGCAGCAGCCATCGTCATGCCGAACCTGTACTCGCCCTGGCCCTGGGGCGCCGGCGTGCCGTCCGGCCGAACACCCGATCGGGCATTCTCCCGGGTGGGTACGCTTTTCCTTGACCATGTCCGTTGGGGTATGTTTTTTTTGGAACTAAACAATGAAACCGGAAAGCCTCCACCCCTGCACGGCTCTCCGAAAACCGAGAGCGCTTTCCCCCATGACCGTACAACCGTCTGCCGGCCGCCTGTATGCCTCTGTCCGCAGGCACGCCTACAGTATTTGCTTTCTGCTGCTGGCCTTTTTGACCGCCGTTCTGCTTGGCTTCTTCCTCTTCGTGAGCCACCGCCAGACAGGACGGACCATTGCCATCAATTCGGCCAACGAAGCGAATGTCCTCGCCAGCCAACTGGAGGCGGCCCTGCGCCGCATCGACGCCACTTCCGACCTGATCGGCCAGCACCTGATCCCCGAGTTGCGGGCAGGACACTTCTCGCCGCAGGCCATCCGACACGCCACCAGCCATCTCCAGACTCTGTGCCGGGCGTTCCCCGAAATCCGGGGGCACGCCTTCTACGATGCCGAAGGCCGGCTGGTGTTCAGCAGCAACCCCGACGAAGCCCCTGCCAGCATCGCCGACCAACCCTATTTCCTGCAGAGCAAACAATTCCCCACGGAAGGCCTGCACTTTTCCCAGACGTTGCTCGCCAAGCCCTTGATCATGATCGCCTCGCAGGCGGTTCTGGCGGCCGACGGCAGTTTCCAGGGGCTGATCGTCACCCCAATTGACCTGGGATTTTTCGAGAGCCTGTTCGCCCAGATGGACGTCGGCCGGGACGGCGCGGTCGGCATCCGGCGCAACGATACCAGCGCGCTGGTGCTGCGGTGGCCGCCGATGCCATCCAAACTCAACAGTCCCGCCGAGGATATCCCTCCCCAGCGGCTGATCGAGCGCGGCATCTTCAAGGGCGTGATCCGCTACCCCGGCATCACCGACGGCGTCGACCGCATCTTCGCCTTTCACTGCCTCACGCCCTCCCCCTTCTATGTGCTGGTGGGGCGGGGCGCCAGCGAACAGTTCGCGGATTGGCGACGGATGGCCGGCATCACCACGACGCTGACCGCGATGGGCCTGCTGGTGATGGGCCTGTTCATCAAACGGATGCGCAACAGCAAGCAACGGCTGCACCTGAGCGAACAGCATTATCAGGCGATCATCGAAAATCAGCCCGATGCGGTCTGCCGTTGGCTGCCCGATACCACCTTGACCTTTACCAATAGCAAGTATGCGGAATTGTGCGGCTTTGCCGAAGAGGAATCCCTGCTTGGCCGCCGTTGGATCGAGATGGTTCCGACCGCGGAGCGGCCCGCCATCCTGGCCGCCCACGCCCAGCTGATGGCATCCGGCGTCCCGCTTTCCCGCGAAAGCCTCAGCGTCCTCGACAACGGCACATCCCGCCATATCCATTGGATGGAAGCGCCGCTGCTCGACAGCTCGGGCCGCTGCGTCGAAGTGCAGTCGGTCGGCCGCGACATCACCGAATTGCGGCGCTCCGAGGCGGAGCGGCAGCGGCTGCACACCCAGCTCATCCAGGCGCAAAAGATGGAGGCCATCGGCACCCTGGCAGGCGGTATCGCCCACGATTTCAACAACATCCTCGGCGCGATCATCGGCTATACCGAAATCGCCCTGGATGCCTGCCCGCCCGATTCGGCGGTGGCCCGCGACCTGACCAACGTGCTCAACGCCGGCTACCGGGCCGTGGACCTGGTCAAGCAGATTCTGGCCTTCAGCCGCCAGACCGTCACCGAGCGGACCACGCTCCTGCCGGCGCCGATCGTCAAGGAGGCGGTCAAGCTCCTCCGCCCCACCTTGCCCTCGACCATTGCCATCGAAACCCGGATCGACGACGCCGGCCGCAGTATCCTCGCCGATCCGGTCCAGATCCAGCAGATCGTGATGAACCTCTGCACCAACGCCTTCCATGCCATGGAGACCACCGGCGGCACCCTGACCATTACCCTGGCCGACCGGGACATCGCCGTGGACGAGATTCCCGACCAGGCCAAGGTGCTGCCCGGCCCCTTTGTCGAGCTGACAGTCGCCGACACCGGCACCGGCATTGCCCCGGAAATCCGGGACAAGATCTTCGAGCCCTTTTTCACCACCAAGAGCGTGAGCAAGGGGACCGGCATGGGGCTGTCCATCATCCACGGCATCGTCACCTCCTACCAGGGCCTGCTGAGCTGCGACAGCACGCCTGGCCAGGGAACCTGCTTCCGCGTCCTCTTGCCGGCCAGCACCCCGGCGGACGAGGCCGAACGGGAAACCGCCGAACGGGCGCTCCCCGGCCGGGAGCGCATCCTGTTCGTCGACGATGAACCGATACTGGCCGAACTGGGCCAAACCATGCTGGAACGGCTCGGATACCAGGCCACGGCCTGCACCGACAGCACCGTGGCCCTGGCCGCTTTCCGCAATCATCCCGACCTGTTCGACGCCGTGGTCACCGACCATACCATGCCGGGCCTGACCGGCATGGAAATGGCCCGGCAAATGCTGGCGATCCGCCCGGATTTGCCGATCGTTCTCTGCACTGGCTACAGCAGCCTCGTGACCAAGGATGCGGTCCTGGCCGCGGGCATCAAGGGGTTCGCCTTCAAGCCCCTGCCCCGGAAAGAACTGGCGGCCCTGCTCCGCCAGGTGCTCGACGCCAGCGACCGGCCCGCCGCCTGAAGCCCTCTCCCAAGGCCGAGACGGCCGATGCCCTGGCCGCCGGCCGCGACCTGGGCGACTCCCTGACCCGGCGCCAGAGCCGGCATCGACTGTACATGCGAAGAAGACCCGGTCAGCGGTCAGCCGGCTTTGGTCGTTGGGCGGCCTCCAGCCCCTTGAAAATGGCCTGGATGACCGGATCGTAGCGGTAGTTGTAGTGATGGCCGCCCGGCATGGGCAGGATGCTGAAGTTGCCGCCCTTCAGGGCCGGGCAGATGGCATCGGTCTCTTCGGTGCCGTACACGCACAGCACCGGCCCCTTGATGCGCGCCGCCTCGGGGAGCACCTCCAGGGCTCCGGGCCGCCGCTCGTCCTTCATCCAGTCCAGGACATGGATCTCGACATTGACGAAGGTGCTCGGCCCGAGCAGGACGCAGTAATCCACCCGGGCAAGGAGGTCTTCGGGCAGGCGGTTGACGAGAAAGGGCAGCCAGCAGGCCCCGAACGAAAAGCCGACCAGAAGTACCCGTTTTTTCTCCCAGGCCTGGAGGTAGTGCCTCAGCACCGCGGCCAGGGCCTGCGAAACCTCCGCGGGATCGCGCTCTTTCCAGAAATACTTGAGGCAGTCGAAGCCCACGGTGGCGATGCCCCGTTTCTGGAAGGCCTCGCCGAACGATTTGTCCAGGTCGGCCCAGCCGCCGTCGCCGGAAAGAATCACAGCCAAGACATCGTTCCGGTCGGCGGTCGGCAGTTCGATCAGGGGCAGATCACCCACCGCCACCGGTTCCTGTCCGGTCCGCGGCTCGGCATGTCCCATCGTTGCCACCGTCAGCAGACTCCAAAGCACCATTGCCGCCAGACCCCAAGTCCCAGGCCGTCGCCGGGGACGGTCCCCGCCGCAGCGGCCCTGCCGCGCCCCTCCGCATGTGTTCGCGCTTTGCATGGATGCTCCCCTCCATCCGTTCCGGGGGCAGGCGCCGGTCCGGCTCACTTGCCCACCATGCCCCTGGCCCCGCCGGAAATCAGGGTGGCCAGGTTGGTCATGATCCGGGGCAGGGCCAGGCCGCCCGGCGAGGCCAGGTAGCGCGGTTCCCACACCGGATCGAATTTCTCCTTGTAGGTCCGCAGCCCCTTGAAGTTGTAGAAGTGCTCCCCGTGCTGGTACAGCAGGGAGCCGGCCCGGTGCCACAGGGGGGCGTGCGGCCGGTTGGCCAGGCCGGCCAGGGGAGCCATACCGAGATTAAACCAGCCGTAGCCCTGCTGTTTGGCCCAGAGAATCAAGCTGATGAACAGATAATCCATGGTTCCGTTCGGGGCCTCGGGCAGAAAGCGCATCAGGTCGATCGACATTTCTTCCTGTTCCGCGCCCAGCCACACATTGGCGAAGGCGACGACGCGGCCGCCGTGTCGCACCAAGGCCACGGGATTGGCCTGCAGATATTCCGGGTGGAAAAAGCCCAGGGAAAAGCCTTTTTCCTTGGTTTTCTTGCCGACCAGCCAGCTGTCGGAAATGTGCCGCAGTTCGGGCAGCAAGGCGGGGACGGCGGCGGCCTCGACCAGCTCGAAGGAGCTGCCCTCCTTTTCCGCCTTCCGGTGGGAGTAGCGCAGGCCGCTGCGCGCCTTGCCCTCGAGGGAGAACCCGGCCAGCGGCACCCTGGCTTCCTCGCCGAGCTTGAGCAGGGTCAGCCCGAGGTCGAGGTACAGGTAGAGGGTATCGTGGCCGACCTCGTAGAACACCGGCCAGCCTTCGGCCTGTTCGCAGAGTTCGCGGAAGCGCCAGATCAGTTCCTGGTGTTCGGCCTGGGGACCAATGGGATCGCCCAGGCCGACCCAGCTTCTCCCCTCGATGGCGTACATGATGAAGGCGGTGTCGCTCGGGTTGAACAGGAGGGATTTATCGCCGAGCAGGGCCAGGTTGGCTCTGGTCTGCGTGCTGGCCGCGATCACCGCCCTGGCCTGATTCGACCCCGCCAGGTGGGGCGACGGCTCGACGAACCGGACGGGTTTGAGCAGGTGGGCGGTGGCGTAGAAGAGCAGCAGGCTCACGGCCCCGACCGTGGCCCTGAGAAAGCGGGGAGCGTCGCCGCTGATGGCGAAATGCCACCAGAGATCGCGGGAATAGGCCACATGCTTATGGGTAAAGAAGCCCAGCCAGATCGCGCAGCCCATCACCAGTAAAATCAGCATGGTCCATTTTCTGCTCAAGGGCTCGCTGAGCAGGGAAGAGCGGCGATAGAAGGCGTGGCGGCAGGGCAGCAGGGCCAGGAACATCAGGCCCAGGACAATGGCCGCTTCGTAATCCACCCCCCAGAGCAGGGACAGGAGCGAGCCGCTGGCCAGCAGGATGACGGCCAACAGGTAGGCCGCGTCGAGGCGGCGCAACAGGCCCCAGGCGACCAGCAGCAGACCGGCGCCGGTCAGGCTGCCGAGGAAGTGCGACAATTCCATCACCGGCATGGGCAGCATGCCGTGCAGCCAATGCAGGCGTCCCGGATGGCCGGGCGTTGCCCCGGAAAAGAGCAACACCGCCCCGCCGGCCAGGGTGGAGGCCGCCATGAGCTGCGGCACCAGGCTGCCGCCCAGGCGGGCGAGCCCCTTGACGATCCGTCCGGCCAGGGCCCGCTGCCGGAAGAATTCCAGCCCGCCCAGGAGCAGGCTGGCGCCGGTGAGCGGCAGCAGGTAGTACACAGCCCGGTACATCATCAAGCTGCCGGCCAGGGCATCCAGGGGGAGCTGCGGCAGGCTGAGCAGGATCATGGATTCAAACACGCCGATCCCGCCGGGGACGTGGCTGACCAGGGCCACCACCTGGGCCAGCAGGAAAATTCCCAGAAAATGCACGAACGACAGATGGGCGCCGGCGGGCAGGAGCGCGTACAGCACGCTGCCGGCCAGCACCCAGTCGGTGGCGCCGATCAGAACCTGCCGCCAGGCCAGGGTGGGCCGGGGCAGGGAAAACTGCCAGCCGCCCACCGCAAAGGGCCGGGTGCGGACATGCGTTGCCGCCAGATAGGACGCCACCAGTACCAGGAACACCAGCCCGAGCAGGCGGACGGACAGGAAGGGCAGGTGCAGCTGGCCCGGTAGCGCGAGCGGCTGGGTCGCAAAGACCGCGCCGCCCGCCGCGCCGACCCCCAGCCAGAAGGTGACGACCGTGAAGGAGAGCACCCGGGCGATCTCTTCGGTCGACAGGCCCCAGGCGGTGTAGAGCCGGTAGCGGATCGAGCCGGCGGTCAGCAGCGACAGGCCGATGGTGTTGCTGAAGGCGTAGCTGATGAAGGAGGTCAGGATCACCTTGCGGGGCGCCAGCGGGTGGCGCAGATAGCGGATCGCCAGCCAGTCGTAGCCGGTCATGACCAGGTAGCTCAAGCTCGTCAACCCCAGGGCCGCGGCGATCTGCCGGGGCGGCAGCGCATGCAGGTGGTGGAGGATGTCGCGGTAATGGATTTCGTTCAGGGCCCGATGCAGGATCCACAGCGCTCCCCCGAACAGGAGCAGGGAGAGCAGGGGAGAAAGTATTCGCAAGGGGATCGTTCGCCTCATTCCATGATTCTCCCGGGAAAAAGCGCGGTTGCGGATGGGATGGCCCTCATCCGCCCGGATAGGACGAGAAGCGCCGGCGGCGCCCTCTGATGGATTGCGCGGGCCGCCCTGGCGCGGCCCGGTCCTTTGCCGGCGACGGGCGTCGACGGCAAGGCAGAGGGCCAAGTCTATCCCATGGGATGCGGTCAGGACAAGCCTTATCGCCCCGCCATCGGCAAACTATGGGGCTCCCGGCGTGGATCTGCAAATAATGATTGCAAAAATCGGCGCAACCAACAAAGGTTACCGAAAGGGACGCAACCCGGAAAAGCCTCGAGAGGGAGAGGGGTGAATCTGTATCAGGTGTTCAGTCATTCCGGGCCGCTGGCCGGCAACAACCGGCGGCTCCGGCATTGTCCGCAGTGCGGCCTTCGCTTCGCCGACCGGGCGTTGGCCAGGTTCGAGCGGCAGCGATGCGGCCAATGCGGGTATGTCCATCATCTCAACCCCGCCCCTGGTATCGTCATGCTCGTCAAGTCGCCGGCCGGGGAAATCCTCGTCGGCCGGCGCAGGGCCACGGCCCGCTACGGCGGCAAATGGTGCCTGCCCGGCGGCTACATCGAGTACGAGGAGTCGTTCATCGACACCGCCCATCGCGAGGTTCGGGAAGAAACCGGGCTGGCGGTACGGATCGAGGGCATCGTCAACGTGGTGTCCAACCATCTCGACGACTGTCACCATACCCTGGTGATCGTGCTGCTCGGCGAGGCGCTGGCAGGCCGGCCCGAACCCGGGGACGACCTGGAGGAGTTGAAGTGGATCGATCGGCGGGCGCACGGGGGCGTCGACTATGCCTTCGAGGCGGACCAACGGATCGTCGACGGCTATTTTGCCGGCAACCTGCGGCAGGTGCCGATCGATGCCAGAATCGAACCAAGGTGAACCACGCGGCCCCGGACCGGAGAGCACCGGCGGCCGCGGTTTTAGGGAGGGTAGACAACGATGTTCGAATCAGCGGAATTAGGCCACAAGATCAAGAAATCGGCGTACGAGAAAGAGGTGCCCGCCCTGCGGGAGGAGTTGCTCGAGGTCCAGCTGGAATTGGCGAAATCGACGGCCTTCCCGGTGATCATCCTGGTGGGCGGCCTGGACGGCTCCGGCCGTGGCGCCACCGTCAACCTGCTCAACGAGTGGATGGACCCGCGCCACATCCAGACCCACGGCATGGGCGAACCTTCGGACGAGGAACTCGACCGGCCGATGATGTGGCGCTTCTGGCGGGCCCTGCCGCCCAAGGGCAAGATCGGCGTTTTCCTCGGTTCCTGGTACACTTGGCCGATCCTGAACCGGGTCAACGGCCGCACCAAGGACGCCGATCTCGAACAAAGCCTGGAGCGGGCCGTGCAACTGGAGAAGATGCTGGTGGACGAGGGCGCGTTGGTGCTCAAGTTCTGGCTGCACCTGTCCAAGGCCAAGCAGGAGAAACGGTTCAAGGAACTGGAGAAAAATCCCCTGACCCGCTGGAAGGTGACCAAGCGCGACTGGAAGCGCTTCAAGCAGTACGACACCTTCCAGGCCGTGCATGAGAAGGTCATCCGCTTCACCAGCACCGCCGAGGCCCCCTGGCTGGTCGTCGAGGGCGAGGACGCGTGCTACCGCAGCCTGACCGTGGGCAAGGTGATCCTCAAGGCCATCCGGGACCGGCTGGAACTGGAAACGGTGCCGCCGCCCCGGACCGTGGCCCCGCCCCTGATGCCGCCCATCGACAACTTGCACCTGCTGAAAACCCTGGACATGACCCAGAAGATCGACAAGCGGGACTACAAAGTCAAGCTGGACAAACTGCAGGGCCGGCTCAACGAGCTGACCCGCGACCCCAAATTCAAGTACATGTCGGTGATCGCGGTGTTCGAGGGCAACGACGCCGCCGGCAAGGGGGGCAGCATCCGCCGGATCACCGGTGCGCTCGATGCCCGCTACTACCAGGTCATTCCCATCGCCGCCCCCACCGAGGAGGAGCGCGCCCAACCCTATCTGTGGCGGTTCTGGCGGCACCTGCCGCGCAAGGGCCGGGTGACAGTTTTCGACCGTTCCTGGTACGGCCGGGTGCTGGTGGAACGGGTCGAGGGCTTTTGTTCGGAGTTCGACTGGATGCGGGCCTACAGCGAAATCAACGAATTCGAGGCGCAGATGGTGCGCCACCGCCTGTTGGTGGTCAAGTTCTGGCTGGCCATCACCAAGGAGGAGCAGTTGCGGCGGTTCGAGGACCGGCAGAAGACCGGCTTCAAGAATTTCAAGATCACCGACGAGGACTGGCGCAACCGGGAAAAGTGGGAACAGTATGAGCAGGCGGTCTGCGACATGGTGGACCGCACCAGCACCCTGGTGGCGCCGTGGACCCTGGTGGAGGCCAACAGCAAGAATTTCGCCCGGATCAAGGTGCTGAAAACCGTGTGCGACCGGGTCGAGGCCAAGCTGAAGGAACTCCACGACCAGGGCATCGACTATTTGGACAAGCCGAAGAAGAAGCGCTGACCGGACAAACGCTCGCGGCCGGTGCGCCCGGCGGCGCCGGCCGCGTCGAAATGGAGCCGAGGTGGGTATGATTGAGTCGATCCAACAGTTCAATCCGATCGTGCAGGCCCTGCTGGCGACCCTGTTCACCTGGGGGGTGACCGCCGCCGGCGCGGCGTTGGTGTTCCTGCAACGGGAGATCAGCCCGAAGCTGCTCGACGGCATGCTCGGCTTCGCCGCCGGGGTGATGATCGCCGCCAGCTTCTGGTCGCTGCTGGCGCCGGGAATCGAGATGGCCGAGCAACTGGGCCATGTCCCCTGGCTGACCGCCACCATCGGCTTCATGGGCGGCGGCATCTTCATGCGCCTCACCGACAAGTTCCTGCCCCACCTTCATCCCGGCCTGGGCATGGAGGAGAGCGAAGGCATCAAGACCTCGTGGCAGCGCTCCACCCTGCTGGTGCTGGCCATCACCCTCCACAACATTCCCGAGGGGCTGGCGGTGGGCGTGGCCTTCGGCGCGGTGGCGGCGGATCTGCCCTCGGCCTCCCTGGGCGGGGCCATCGCCCTGGCCATCGGCATCGGCCTGCAGAACTTTCCCGAGGGCGCGGCGGTGTCCCTGCCCCTGCGGCGCGAGGGCTTAAGCCGCGGGCGGTCGTTTTTCCTGGGGCAGGCCTCCGGAGTGGTCGAGCCGATCGCCGGGGTGTTCGGTGCCTGCTTTGTCCTCAAGATGCAGCACGTGCTGCCCTATGCGCTGTGCTTTGCCGCCGGGGCCATGATTTTCGTGGTGGTCGAGGAATTGATTCCCGAATCCCAGCGCAAGCAGGCCAACATCGACTTCGTGACCATGGCCACCCTGGCCGGATTCGCCACCATGATGATCCTCGACGTCGCCCTGGGCTAGGGGCGGATCGCGGCCGGCAAGCCCGGTCGCTTCAGGAGGGACGGATGGAAAGAGACCGCAGGATCGCCACCGGCGCCTCCATGATCGGCCGGGCCGGCCAATATATCTCCAACACCGCCTCCTTTTCCCCCATCATCATCGCGGATACCGGAAATTGGGTGGCCTCATCCGGGCCACCGAGTTGTTCCACGTGGAAATGCGGCACAGCGACAACGCGGGGCACCTGGCCGTCTCGAACGCGGTGAGAGCTCTCATTGTTGTTAATCGGCACCCGCGCCCATAGCCGTAAAGAACAACGCCGATTTTCCGCAAGGGACCTGGCTGAAGTTCGAGGGAAATCAGGGCAAGCAATGCAAGCAGTAGCCTGCCGCCGCCTGTCCGGTTGCGCGACCACGCGGCGTTTTCGCGATTTTTTTACATTGTATCGTTTCAATCTTTATCGTGTTTTCAGTTGGTTGCGTGGTCAGGGGCGCCAGCGGACGAAACGGCCGCAGGCCACCACCTTGCGCCAAGGTCCGACGCGATAAACCGTCTACCACAAAGGCGGTGAACCGGCTCGCCCGCCCGGCGTTTCCGGTCTGTCCGAGGGGGGGATAAGACAACCATCTGGAGGAAACGATGAAAGTCCTGACCATTTTTTCCCTGGTCGGCATGCTGGCGAGCCTGGCCGTGGCAATCCCGGCGTGGCGGAACAACAGCGGCGCCGCCGAAGAATCCGGCGCCACGCTTCCGGCCCCGGCGCCGCGGAACACCGAACGGGCCTTGTTTGCCGGGGGCTGCTTCTGGTGCATGGAAAAACCGTTTGAACAGCTCAAGGGCGTTGTGTCGGTGGAATCCGGCTACGCCGGCGGCACCACCGCCAATCCCACCTACGAAAACTACGCGGCCGGCGGCCACATCGAAGTGGTGCAGGTGGTCTACGATCCCCAGGTGGTGAGCTACGGGCAGCTCCTGGCGACCTATTGGCGCCAGATCGATCCCACCGACAACGGCGGCCAGTTCGTCGACCGGGGCCATGCCTACACCACCGCCATCTTCACCTACAACCCGCAGCAGCACGAGGCGGCGGAGGCCTCGAAAAAGGAGTTGGCGGCCAGCGGCATTTTCAAAAAGCCCATCGTGACCCCGATCCTCCCGGGCCCGGTTTTCTACCGCGCCGAGGAATATCACCAGGATTATTACAAGAACAATCCGATCCGCTACACCTACTACCGCTCCCGCTCCGGGCGTGACGATTTTCTTGAGGCGACCTGGAAAAATGCCAAGACCGACGTGGCCGCAGCCGCCGACCTGAAAAACCGGCTGACCCCGATGCAGTACAAGGTCACCCAGGAAAACGGCACCGAGCCGCCTTTCAACAACGCCTACTGGGACAACAAGCGGCCGGGCGTCTATGTAGACATCGTCTCCGGCGAGCCGCTGTTCAGCTCCATCGACAAGTACGATTCGCACACCGGCTGGCCGAGCTTCATCCGGCCGCTGGTGCCGGACAACATCGTGGAGCACGAGGACCGCAGCCTGTTCGCAGTGCGGACCGAGGTGCGGAGCAAGCGGGGCAATTCCCACCTCGGCCATGTGTTCGACGATGGGCCGCCGCCCACCGGCCTCCGCTACTGCCTCAATTCGGCCGCGCTCCGGTTTGTACCCGCCGAAAACCTGGAAAAAGAAGGCTTGGGCGAATTCAGCCGGCTGTTTAAATAACGCTCGGAACGAGCGTCCACCTTCATCGACCAAAATGAGCGCGGTCATGAACTTTCACCCGAACCTGCTGGCAGACGATCCCCACGATCAAGCCCTGGCGGCCGATGTCCGGCCTCCGGCTTGGGTGAACCCGGTGCCGTCGGGCCGCTATAACCTGGTGGTGATCGGTGCCGGTCCCGCTGGCCTGGTGTGCGCCGCCGGTGCGGCTGGATTGGGCGCCAGGGTGGCGCTGGTCGAACGGGCCTTCATGGGCGGCGATTGTCTCAATGCCGGCTGCGTGCCTTCCAAGGGGATGGTCCGGGCGGCACGGGCCCTGGCCGATGTCCGGAACGGCGGCCGCTTCGGGGTGCGGGCCGATCGGGCCGACTGCGATTTCGCGGCAGTCATGGAGCGCATCCGCCGCCTGCGGGCCGGCATCGGCCGCCACGATACGGCCCGTCGTTTCCGCGACGAGCTGGGGGTGGAGGTCTTTTTCGGCCAGGCGCGGTTTGCCGGCCGCGATTGCGTCGAGGTGGAGGGCCGGCAACTGCTCTTCCACCGGGCGGCGATCTGCACCGGGACCAGGGCGGCCATCCCACCCATTCCCGGCCTGGCCGAGGCCCGGCCGTTCACCAACGAAACCGTGTTCACCCTCAGCCGACTGCCGCCGCGCCTGGCGGTGATCGGCGGCGGGCCGGTCGGCTGCGAACTGGCCCAGGCCTTTGCCCGGTTCGGCAGCCGGGTGACCCTTATCCACCGCGGCGCCCGGATCCTGGAACGCGAGGACACCGATGCCGCCGTCCTCCTGCAGACCGTCCTGGTCCGTGAAGGGATCGACCTGCGGCTGAACAGCGCGGTGGCGCGGGTGAGCAGCCGTGACGGCACCCATCTGCTGTATCTGGCCGGAGCGGACGAGGCGCCTTTGATCGAGGCGGATGCGGTGTTGGTGGCCACCGGCCGGGTGCCCAACCTGGAAGGGCTCGGCCTGGAGGCGGTGGGCATCGCCAGCACCGAGGCCGGGGTGCGGGTGGACGACCGGCTGCGGACCGCCAATCCGCGCGTCTACGCCGCCGGCGACATCTGCTCGCCCTGCAAGTTTACCCACGCCGCCGACGCCCAGGCCCGCATCCTCCTGGCCAACGCCCTGTTCAAGGGGCGGCGGAAGGTTTCCCGTCTGGTGGTGCCCCGGTGCACCTACACCGACCCCGAAATCGCCCAGGTCGGCATCAACGGGCAAGAGGCCCAGGCGCGCAACATCGCCGCCACCACCCTGACCGTGGAGCTTGCGGACGTGGACCGGGCCGTGCTCGACGGCGAAACCGAGGGATTCGTCCGGGTGCACCTGCGCAAAAATTCGGGCACGATCCTCGGCGCCACCCTGGTCGGCCGCCACGCCGGCGAGACGATCGGCGAGCTGAGTCTGGCCATCACCGCAGGCCTGGGCATCGACGCCATCGGCCGCACCATCCATCCCTATCCGACCCAGGCCGAGGCGATCAGGAAGTTGGCCGACGCCTACAACCGCACCCGCCTGACCCGGCCGGTGCAAACGCTCCTGGCCGGCTGGCTGCGCTGGCAGCGACGATGAACACCCCTGTGCCCATCCATCCCGACCTCCTGCGCCTGGCGGTCTTTGCCGCGCTTTTTGCAATCCTGGCCCTGGCCGAACACCGTTGGCCCCGCCGCAGGCGGGAAATCGGCCGCAGCCGGCGCTGGCGCATCAATTTGACCATCGTCGGCCTTGATGCCCTGGCGGCGCGCCTGCTGTTGCCGGTTGCCCCGTTCGCCCTGGCGCTCCAGCTCCAGGATTGCGGCTGGGGCCTGTTGCCCCTGCTCGGATTGACAGCGACATTCGAGGCGGCGGCCAGCCTGCTCGCGCTCGACCTACTGATCTACACCCAGCACCGCCTGTTTCATCGCCTGCCGCTCTTTTGGCGGCTGCACCGGATGCACCACACCGACCTGGAACTCGACGTCAGCAGCGGCACCCGGTTCCACCCGGTCGAGATCCTGCTTTCCCTGCTGCTCAAAATGGCGGTCGTGGCCCTGTTGGGGATCGCGCCGTTGTCGGTGCTGGCCTTCGAGATCCTGCTCAACGCCTGCTCGATGTGGAACCACGCCAACCTGCACTTGCCGCCCGGCCTTGACCGGTGGCTGCGCCTGGTGCTGGTCACCCCGGACATGCACCGGGTGCACCATTCGATCCTGGCGCAAGAAACCCACAGCAATTTCGGTTTCAACCTGGCCTGGTGGGACCGGCTGTTCGGCAGCTACACCGCCCAACCCCGCGACGGCCACGAGGCCATGCGGCTCGGGCTGGCGGCGTGGCGCAACCAAGAAGATCTGGGCCTGTGGGCCCTGCTGCGGCTGCCCCTGGTCCCACCGGCGAAGCGGAGGACACCATGAACCGGGGCCGGCTGGCGGTGGCGGCGGCCGGGCTGCTGGTGCTGGCGGTTTTTTTCACCTTCGACCTCGGCCGGTTCCTGACCCTGGACGCGCTCAAGGCCAACCGCCAGACGCTGGCGGCCTTCCAGGCCGCCCATCCGGTGGCCACCGTGGCCGGCTTCATGGCGATCTATGTGGCGCAGACCGCGCTGTCCCTGCCCGGTGCCGCCATCCTGTCCCTGGCCGCCGGCGCCCTGTTCGGCACGGTTGCGGGCACGGCCTATGCGGTCGTGGCCGCAACCGTCGGCGCCAGCCTGGCCTTCCTGGTCGCCCGCCACCTCCTGCGCGATGCGGTGCTGTCCCGCTACGGCGGCAGGCTGGAGGGCCTGAACCGCGAATTGGAACGCCGGGGCCTGGGCTACCTGCTTTTCCTGCGGTTGGTGCCGGCCTTTCCCTTTTTTCTGATCAACCTGGCCGCCGGCCTCACCCGGCTGCCGCTGTCCACCTTTGTCTGCGGCACCCTGGTCGGCATCGTCCCCGGCGGCTTGGTCTACGTCAACGCCGGCGCCAGCCTGGCCGCCATCGATTCGGTGGCCGCCATCGCCTCGCCCCGGGTGCTGGCCGCCTTCGGTCTGCTCGGCCTGTTCGCCCTGATCCCGGCGCTGTACGGCTGGTGGCGCGATCGGCGCGCATCGGGTACCCTGGGGCCGTCGGCATGAATCCTGCGGCGGGACCGGGCAGGGTGTGTCGCACGAGGTTTTGCCGGGAGGCGGGCGAAACGGTGTTTTCCTACTTCAGCGTAAGGAGCGAGCATGAGTTGGCGGATCGGGCCGAAGATTGAGGAAATCCTCCGTAAGGGCGGGGACGGCGGCGGCATTTCCCGCGAGGAGGCCCTGGCGCTGATGCATCTGGAGCTGGAGAGCCCGGAGACCTACGCCACGATGGCCTGCGCCAACCACCTTTCGCGCCAACGTTTCGGCCGCAAGGGCGAGCGGCACATGCACATCGGCCTCAATGTCGAGCCCTGTCCCATGGACTGCGCCTTCTGCTCCCTGACCAAGCGGGCCGGGCTATTCCGCGAGCGCATGGATTTTCCCCTGGACGATATCCTGGCCTGGGCCCGGCAGGGCGAGGCCGAGGGCGTGGACGCCCTCAACCTGATGAGCACCGGCACCTTTCCCTTCGAGCGCCTGCTGGCCATCGGCCGGCGGCTTGCGCGGGAGGTGCGGGTGCCGCTGGTCGCCAATGCCCGCGACATCACCCATGCCGAGGGCGAACAACTGCTTGCGGCCGGCTTCGTCGGCTTCTACCATGCCATCCGCCTGGGCGAGGGCCGTGACACCCCGTTCGATCCGGCTCGTCGCCTGCAGACCGTCCGAGTGCTGCGCGATGTCGGCCTGCAGTGGATGAACTGCGTCGAACCGGTGGGGCCGGAGCACAGCGCCGAGGAGATGGTCGAGCTGATGCTGCTGGCCCGGCGGGAAGGGGCCACCTACAGCGGCGTCATGCGGCGGATCAATTTTCCCGGCTCGCCTAAGACCTCCTGCGGGATGATCAGCGAGCGGCGCCTGGCCCAGATCGTGGCGGTCAGCCGGTTGGTAATGGGCGATACGGTCCGGGCCCATTGCATCCACGAGCCGCACAGCCTGTCGCTGGTGGCCGGGGCCAACCTGGTCTTCCCCGAGGTCGGCTCCAGTCCGCGCGACGGCCAGGCCGACACCGGCAAGGGCCGGGGCCACTCAAATGGGCAATGCGCCGTCCTGCTCCGCGAGATGGAGTGGAATCCGGACCTGCCGTCGAATTGTTTTTCGTGACCGCCGGCCGCAAAAAAACGCGCCACTCCCTGCCTCGGCAAGAACGGCCGCGCCGGGACGCGCCGGCACCGCTTGATGAGCAAACCAGGAGAACCTCCATGCGCACCGTTACCGCCATCCTCGCTTCGGTCCTGCTGGTCACCCTCTGCCTGTCCGTACCTGTCCGGGCGGACCGGTACCGGGTGGGCACCTGGAAGACCGCCCAGACCATTCAGCCCTTTTTCTACCGGGAATTCCTGGCAAAAGAAGATACGGTTTCGGTGTCGCCCTTTACCAATCCGGCGGACCAGAAGACCGCGCTGCTGGCCGGCAGCCTGGACATGACCGGGACCACCCTGGCCCATGCCATCCAATCGGCGGCCATGGATCAGCCGGTGGTGGTGGTCGCGGCCCTGTGCAACAAGTGCTCGGCCCTGGTGGTCCGCGCCGACGGGCCGATACGACAGGTGGCCGATCTGGCGGGCAAGCGGGTCGGCTATGTGCCGGGCACCATGCACGAGATCCTGTTGCGCGAAACCCTGGGCCAAAGCGGCCTCGCCCCGGGCCGGGACCTGACCCTGGTGCGGATCGACTTCTTCGACATGGGCACCGCCCTGGCCCAAGGCGCGATCGACGCCTTCCTTTCGGGCGAACCCTTTCCCTCGCTGTCCGTGGCCCAGGGCTACGGCCGTATCCTTGGCCATCCCTATTTCGACGAGTCGGTGGGTACGATCAACGGCGCCATGCTGGTCACCCGCGAGATGATCGACCGCCACCCCGAAAGGGTGCGGCAGTTGGTCGGCGCCCATGCCCGCGCCACCGAACTGCTCAAACGCGACCGAAACCGTTGGCTGCAGGCGGCCGAAGCCTTTGGCACCCCGCGTCCGGTGCTGGAGCGGGCGGCGGACAATATCGAGCTGGCCTGGAAGATGGATGCCGATTTCGTCCGCAAGGCCAGGAACCTGGGCGCAAGGATGCAGGCCCTGGGCTTCATCGACCGTCAGCCGGACTATGACCGGCTGTTCGATCTTCGTTTCGTCGCCGAGGCCGAGCGCGAGGTGCGGCCGTGAACCGGCGGGTGGGCCGTAGCCGGCCGGTCGCGGGGCCGTAGGTACGAGGGCGGAACGGGATGGCGATCAAGGACCTTGCCCTGGCTGTACTGCCGCTGCTGGCCGTAGTGGCGGCATGGTGCGCGGCCAGCGTCTTCGACTTGGTGCCGGGCTATCTGCTGCCCTCGCCGGCGGCGGTGTTCGATGCCGGCTGGCGATATGTGTGGGGCCCGGCCGGGCAGGGGCCTTATGCCGGGCGTTTTGCCGGCGATCTCGCCGCCTCCCTGTCCAGGGTGCTGCTGGGCTTTTCCCTGGCCGTGGTTGTGGGCATTCCCCTGGGCATCTGCTCCGGCCGCCTGGCCACGGTCGACCGGCTGGCCGCGGGCATGGTCGGCGGCCTGCGCGCCGTGCCCGGCATTTGCTGGCTGCCGCTGGCCCTGATCTGGTTCGGCATCGGCCTTAAGACCACGGTGTTCCTGGTGGCCCTGGCCGCCTTTTTTCCCATCTACCAGAACGCCCTCACCGGTGCCCGAATGGCGCCGCCGATCTATTTCCAGGCCGGGGCCATGCTCGGCGTTTCCGGGGCACGGAGCGTGTTCGCCATCCTCCTGCCCCTGGCCATGCCCAATATCGTCACCGGCTTGCGGCTGGGCATGGGCATCTCCTGGGCCTACCTGGTGCTGGGCGAACTGACCGGGGTGCCCGACGGCCTGGGCGCGGCGATCATGGACGCCCGCATGGCCGGCCAGACCGATCTCATCCTCGCCGGCATCGTCCTCATCGCCCTGATCGGCAGGGGCTGCGACTGCCTGCTGGTCCTGCTGGTGCGCTGCCTGTGCAAGAGCGCCCGGCGGCAGGGGTGACGGAGGACGCCATGGCTGGGGAGCCGATTCTTGAACTTGTTGACCTCTCGCATTATTTTATTCACAATGGCCAGGCGGATTCGGTGCTGCGTCACCTGGGCCTGACCGTGGGCCGGGGCGAGTTGGTCTGCCTGATCGGCCGCAGCGGCAGCGGCAAGTCGACCCTGCTCAATATCGTCGCCGGTTTTCTCAAGCCGTCCCAAGGACAATGCCTGCTGGACGGGCGGGCCGTCGGCCGGCCGGGTCCGGACCGGGCGATGGTTTTCCAGGAGGATGCCCTGTTTCCCTGGCTGACCGTGCGCGAGAACGTGGCCTTCGGCCTTGGCGGCGATGGCTGGCCGCGCGAGCGGCGGCAGCGGGAAGTCGAACGACTGCTGGCCCTGGTCGGGCTTGCGGGCTACGGCGACCATCTGCCCCACGCCTTGTCCGGCGGCATGAAGCAGCGGGTGGCCCTGGCCAGGGTGCTGATTCGCAGCCCGCGACTGCTGCTGATGGACGAGCCCTTTGCCGCCCTCGACGCCCAGACCCGGGAAGAGATGCAGGAATTGCTGCTCGGCCTGTCGTACCGGCGGCAGAGCATCTTGTTCGTCACCCACGACGTGGGCGAGGCCGTGGCTCTCGCCGACCGGGTGCTGTTGCTGGATCGGGCGTCCGGCGCCATCGGCGCGGAATGGGCCATCGATCTGGCGCGGTCCCGCGACCGGAACGGAGAAGGGTTCCAGCGCCTGTGCGCCCGAATCCATCGCCGGCTGCGGCGCGAGCCGGCCGATGCCGGCCCGTCCGACGTCCGCCCATAACCACGAAAAAGAGAAACGGAGGCAACCATGCAGCTGGGAATGATCGGAATTGGCAGGATGGGGGGAGACATGGTGCGGAGACTGCTGCGCCGGGGACATGCCTGCGTGGTGTACGCCCGTCGGGCCGAAGCGGCGGACGGGCTGGTGGCCGAAGGGGCCGTGGCGGTGGCCGCTTACCGCGACCTGGTCGCCCGCCTGGCCGCGCCGCGGGTGGTCTGGCTGATGGTGCCGGCGGCCGCGGTCGACGGGGTGGTCGCCGAGGTGGCGCCGTTGCTGGAGGCTGGCGATATCCTGGTCGACGGCGGCAACTCCCACTACCAGGACGATCTCCGCCGCAGCGAGGCCCTGCGCGCCCGCTCCATCCGCTATCTCGACGTCGGCACCAGCGGCGGCGTCTGGGGGCTGGAACGCGGCTACTGCCTGATGATCGGCGGCGAGACCGAGGCCGTGCGGCTGCTCGATCCCGTCTTCCAGGCCTTGGCGCCGGGCGTCGGCCTGGTGGCGCCCACGCCCGGCCGGCCGGCGGATTCGACCGCCGAGCAGGGCTATCTCCACTGCGGTTCGAGCGGGGCGGGCCATTTCGTCAAGATGATCCACAACGGCATCGAATACGGCCTGATGGCCGCCTACGCCGAGGGGTTCAACATCCTCCGCCACGCCAACATCGGCAGCGCCGGCCGGGCGAGCGACGCCGAAACCGCGCCGCTGACGCATCCCGAGCATTTCCGCTACGATTTCAACCTGGCCGATATCGCCGAACTCTGGCGGCGGGGCTCGGTGATCCCTTCTTGGCTGCTCGACCTGAGCGCCAGGGCCCTGGCCGAACAGCCGACCCTGGCCGGTTTCGCCGGCCGGGTCTCCGACTCGGGCGAAGGCCGCTGGACCGTCAACGCCGCCGTCGAGGCCGGCGTGCCCGCGCCGGTGCTGAGCGCCGCCCTGTTCCAGCGCTTCGGCTCGCGCGGCCAGGGCGATTTCGCCGATCAGCTGCTCTCGGCGCTGCGGGCGCAGTTCGGCGGCCACCACGAACGGCCGGCGGAGGGTTGATATGGCACAGACCGCATCCCTGCCGCCCACCATCCTGGTCATCATCGGTGCGGCCGGCGACCTCACCCGGCGCAAGCTGATTCCCGCCCTCTACAACCTCTATCTGGACCGCCAGTTGCCCGAGCGGTTCGCCATTGTCGGCGTGGCCCGGCGGCCGATGGACGACGACGCCTTCCGCGACCGCCTCCGGGAGGGCGTGGCCAGCTTTTCCCGGCGCGGGATCGTCGACGAGGCCAGCTGGCGGGCCTTTGCCGGAGGAGTGTCCTATCTGTCCGAGGACGTGCTCCACCCCGCCTCGGGCCTGGCGCTCAACGGCCGCCTGGCCGCCATCGAGCAGGAGTGGGACCTGCGCGCCAACCGCATCCACTACCTGGCGGTGCCGCCGCAGATGATGGAGCCCTCGGCGGCCATGCTCCAGCGGCTGGGGGTCTGCCGCGACTGCGCCCACGACCGCCTGGTGGTGGAAAAGCCCTTTGGCCGCGATCTGGCCTCGGCCCGGGAGCTGAACCGCTTTCTCGGCGAATTGTTCGTCGAATCGCAGATCTACCGGATCGACCACTACCTCGGCAAGGAAACGGTGCAGAACATCCTGGCCTTCCGGTTTGCCAACTCCTTGTTCGAACCCATCTGGAACCGGCGCTACATCGACCAGGTGCAGATCACCGTGGCCGAAACCGTGGGCGTGGAGGAACGCGGCGACTATTACGACCGGGCCGGCGCCCTGCGCGACATGGTCCAGAACCATCTCCTCCAGCTGCTTTGCCTGGTGGCCATGGAACCGCCGATTTCCTTTGCCGCCGACGATGTCCGCAACAAGAAGGTGGACGTGCTCCGAGCCATCCGGCCCTTTCATCCGGATGCGATCCACCGGGTGGCGGTCCGGGGGCAATACCGGCGGGGCATCGTGCTCGGCCGGGATGTGCGGGGCTACCGCGAGGAACCCAAGGTCGCGCCGGATTCGACCACCGAGACCTTTGCCGCCTTCACCTTCCACCTCGACAACTGGCGCTGGCAAGGCGTGCCCTTTTATCTGCGCACCGGCAAGCGGATGCCGGCCAAGGTGTCGGAGATCAACGTGCTTTTCCACGAGCCGCCGCATCAGTTTTTTCCCTCGGCCGCGGTGGAGAGCTGGCAGCCCAACCGGATTGTCATCCGCATCCAGCCCGAAGAGGGGATCGGCACCCGCATCCAGGTCAAGCAGCCGGGCACGCGGATGCTGCTCGGCACGGCCGAGATGCGGTTCCGCTACCACGAGGCCTTCCGCACCCCGGCGCCGGAGGCCTACGAAACCCTGCTGCTCGACGTGATTCGCGGCGACGCCACCCTGTTTATGCGGGCCGATCAGATCGAATCGGCCTGGCAGGCGGTGAGCCCGATCCTGGAGGCGTGGGAATCGGTCCCGACCGCCGGATTCTCCGAATACGCCGCCGGATCCTGGGGCCCGGAAGCGGCCGACCTGATGGTGGCCCGGCAGCGGCACAGTTGGCTGCAACCCTCGGCGGTGCAGGAATGAGCGGGCGGGGCGAGGTGCGGGTGTACGCCGATGCGGCGGCGCTCGGTCGGGCGACGGCGGAACTGTTCGCCGAGACGGTGCGCGCCGCGGTGGCCGAGAGCGGCCGGTGCGGCGTGTTGCTGGCCGGCGGCGAAACGCCGCGCCGCGCCTATGAACTGCTGGCCGAGGAACCGTTGGCCGGCAGCGTTCCCTGGCCCCGGGTGCACTTCTTCTGGGGCGACGAGCGCTGCCTGCCGGCGGGCGATCCGCGCCGCAACGAGACCATGGCCCGCCGGGCGCTGCTCGACCGGGTGCCGGTCATGCCCGACCAGGTGCATGCCATCGACTGCGCTGCCGCGCCCGAACAGGCCGCCGCGGACTATGCCGAGCGGATGCGGCGATTTTTCGGCGAGAGCCTGCCTCGCTTCGATCTGGCGCTCCTCGGGCTGGGGGACGACGGCCACACCGCCTCGCTCCTGCCCGATTCCACCGCCCTGGGCGAGAGGCAGTGCTGGACCGCGGTGGCCGGCCGAACCGAGGAGCCGTTTGTCCGGGTCACCCTGACCGCGCCCCTGCTCAACCGGGCCAGGACGACCGTGTTTCTGGTGAGCGGCCAAGGCAAGGCCGAGATGCTGCGCGCCGCCCTGGCCGGGGAGCGGCCGTCATTGCCGGTGCACCTGATCCGGCCGGAAGGCAGGCTGCTGTGGCTGGTCGATCGCGAGGCCGCGAGCCTGTCGGGGGCCGTCGGTGCAGCCGGCTGAACCAGGGATTGCGGCGGCCGAATTGCCCCTGCTTTCGGTGATCGTCCCCACCCTCGACGAGGAAGCGGCCCTGCCTGTGCTGCTGGCCGATCTTGCCCGGCAGCGAGGGCTCGCGCTGGAGGTGCTGGTCGGCGACGGCGGCTCCACCGATAACACCGCCGCAATCGCCAGGGCGCACGGGGCCGCCTTCATCCCGGCCGCGCGGGGCCGGGGGGCGCAGATGAACGCCGCCGCCGTCCGGGCTCTGGGCCGCTATCTGCTCTTTCTCCATGCCGACTCGCGGCTGGACGACACCGATCTGTTGGCCCGCGCCCTGGCCTGCCTGCGCCGGGCGGAACAGGATCACCCTCCGGTGGCCGGCCATTTCCGCCTGCGCTTTCTTCGCTCGCGTCCGGGCCACGACCTGGCCTATCGCTTCCTGGAGGCCAAGACCGGCCTCAACCGGGCCCACACCACCAACGGCGACCAGGGGATGCTGCTGTCCCGCGCCTTCTTCGAGCGGCTCGGCGGTTTCGACTCCAGTCTGCCCTTTCTCGAAGACCAGCGCCTGGCCGCGGCGATCCGCGCCCAGGGTCGATGGCTTACCCTGCCCGGCACGATCGCCACGTCGGCCCGGCGATTCGAGAGCGAAGGGTTTTTTCGCCGTTATTTGCTGATGGGGATCATGATGGGCATGTACGCGGTCGGGGAAGAGCGGTTTTTTGCCCGCGCCCCCGGCGTGTACCGGGTGCAGGCGGCAACCGGCCGGCTGCTGCTCGGCCCGGTCTTCGGGCTGCTGTGGACCATGGTCCGCAAGGATTGGGGACCGGCCCAAACCGCGCGCATCTTCCTGCGCCTGGGCCGGCTGTTGCGCGAGAACGCTTGGCAGGCCTTTTTGTTGCTCGATGTCTGGCTGCGGCCGAACCGGAGAGAGGACGAAGCGCCGCTCTTGCGCCTGCACGACCGCCCGGTCGCGCCCTGCCTCGATTTTTGGCCGATGGACGTTCTGGCCGGAGCACTGTGCTTTTTCTGGTTTATGGTGGTGCTGGCCGCCTGGTTCGGGCTTGAAAGTGGGAGAGCGAAATTGGTCACGCCGTCCGATGGAAAATCCGCTCCAGCAGACGCCCCTGACGCTTGACCAGCTCTCGCGCCGAGAAAGAGTTTGCTTTCTCAACCGGCCGTTGTGGCGAGAGAACTCGAAGATCAGCCCCCCTCCTTCAGGAACCGCGCCTCTCTCATCTGCAGAGGCTTGATTCCCATGTTTGTGGCAAGAATGGTGACGTGCAGCTTTCCGTCGCTCCGCTCGTTCCGGCAAAGCACCCCAAAAAGGATGCTGCCGTCCTTGTGAATTCTTGCGTGAGTAATTTTAATGAGTTCGGCCGACAGCCGCTTCTGAACCGTCGTTGCCGCCGCCCTGACGCGCATAAAGCTGGTTGTTGTATTGATTCATGTTGGCAGGAGGAAAACCTCCCCCTTTTATCCCGGTGACAGTCATGGTAACTGATCATATTGACCATTAGTCTCTGCGACAATTCCACGCTCTTTAAATCTGTATCTTTTACCAGCTTCCATATTGATCGTAACGTTCCCGTCAAATGATGTCGTTGTTGAAGGCGTTGTTCTTTGTACTACGGCACCGCTTCCATAATGCTCATACGTTGTTAGGTCTGGCGTATGTCGATAGTAATTGTATGTAATATTGTGCTTTCCGGATGGTAGCCTTATTGCTGCATCCGTTCCAAATAAAGAAAACCCGTCTGGAGAGGCAGTCCAGTTGACGCGTTCTCCATCAAAATTCGTTACTGTATATGCAGATGGTATGATTAAAATCAATGATTGATTTTCAGAAATTGGCTTGTCATACACCAAGGTTTGCACCTTGGCGCCGCATCCGGATAGGAACAGAGCCATGGCGACGGTGATAATCCTGGCATACTTCACTTTTCTTTGCGTTTTCATGTTGTTCTCCAGCAGTTGTCGTGGGTTGTTCTGATCGATCGACATCGGTACTGGAAAAACCGCTCCATAGCTATCCCTTGGCCAGCCGCATCCATTTCACTCCGTTGGGTCACTCTCGAAAATGCAAGAAATGAATGCAGTGGTTCTTTTCATATTTTCATCCTTGCCGTTATCATGGATACAGAGGATGAACCTGGTAAGAGCTCTCGCTATTCAGCGGCATGGAGAAATTCTTCCACCAAGGCCTCGGCCGCAACATTTTTCACCTCGTCCGGCATAGTGTTGAGCAGAGACCGCAGCAGCCGTTGAGCATGCCGCGACAGGGTGAAGGAATCGTGGAAGCGGATTTGCAGCCAATCCAGCAAAAGCGCCAGGACGAGTTCAGCAGGCAGCTTCAGCCCTACATGGATCTCCGCAAGCTTGAAGATCAGACCGGGGTGCTGGTTTATGCCTTTTGTGATCAGCCGCATCACATGTAGGCCGTCCGTTTCCTGAAGCGAGTTTTTGTCGAGTTCTTGCAGCAGTTCCAGCGGCGTGGGGCTGAATTCGGCAAAGGCCTTGAAAAAAGAGTCCAGGCATTTTTTGTTGCCGGTGAACGTCTCTTGATAGGTCAGGCCGCTTCGGCCGGGATATCGCTTCCAATTCGGCAGACGGCCGGCGCCCCGGCCGGGCTTATCCGAATGGAAAGTCCCGCTCTTCCTGAGAAACGCTGGCATTTCCAGCAGATCCTCGTCGACCCTACGGCGGCTACCCGACTCCGGCGAACGGACCACACTGGTGGGGTAAACCTGGCGAGACTGCCTCACCGACCCGAATCCCTGATGCCCGGCGGCCATCATCTGGGGAACGTGATGCAGAAGGGGAAGCCCGGCGCTTTTTACACCGTCCCGCTTATGAACCAGCAGCAGCGAGCTGTATTGACTGACCAGTTGATACGTAAGGGCCAGCTCCCGTGTTTCCTCGGGCGTTGCGGCTGCGGTCATGCGCCGCGCGCCGCCCAGGCGGGCCACGGTGTCATCGTGCGTCCGGCTGACCGACGCGGCGGCAAGCCGGCAGCTTTGCTCATCCACAGTCCAGTGCAGCACGGGAGGGCGCGCGGGCGCGGCAGCGAACAGCGCAAAAGCATGCACCGTCTCTCCGGCGTATAGGCGCGAAGGCAAGGCGGATTGCCACACCGGCTCGTCCCTCCAGTCGATAGCGATTGAGGATGCCGGGGCTCCGCGCATTCTGCGCACCATGCGTTCGATAGCCACGCCGATATCCTCATTGGGAGTGACGAGTTCGCAGGCGCCGCCCGTCTTTTGCGCCAACTGCCGGAGCAGGCTTTCCGCCGGTGCGCTGCCCACGCCCACGGCGAATACACGCTGACCCGAAACCTGGGCGGCCCGGATAACCTCTTCCATATTCCAGATTTCTCCGTCCGTGATGAGCAGCAGGGCGGGCGAAGACAAGTCGCCGTCCGGCATGGAGATGTCGTTGAAGGTCGAAAGGAGTGCCTGCTCCATTTTTGTTCCGCCCATGTCCGCCTGCGTATCGTCCATAACGGCGGCAAGGCGCTCCAAGGCTTCCTCTTCGCAAGGGACCAGGCAACCGCACGCGTGAACGACGGTGTTGCCGAAGCGGCTGTATGAAACATGGTCCGTGGGCTTCAGTTCCCGAAGAACGCGCCGCAGCGCCTGCCGCGCCTGCGTGATGCTGTCTCCGGTCATGGAGCCTGAGCAGTCCACCAGAATTTTCATTCGGAGCGGTTCCGGCGCCACGGGAAGGTTCGGGCAAAAGCCCGCCAGCATCATGTATCTGCCGGAATCCGGCGACAACAGCGCAAAGGAACGCTCCTCCATCTCTTCGAACGTAAGAATGAAGTCGCGGTCCAGCATGGCTTCCGCGTTCACGAGGACGGCCAGGCCGTTTTCCCTTTCCCTGACGCTGAACATATGGCTGGGGCACTGGATCGTGGCCTTGGCGGCCTGACCCCGCAGGGAGATCGAGATGGTCAGCGGGTATTCCGCCGCAATATCGGGGGTGGTTGTCTCGTGTTGGGCCAGGCCGCCTTTTCCGCGCGGATCCCCGTAACGGGGAGCCAAGACACAGGGGACGCTCAGGCGAATCCGCCCCTGTTCCAGCCGCAGCAACTGCGCGTAACGCAGCTCCACCGTCACGTCCTCGCCGTCCTCGATATTTCCCAGGTTGGTCGTGTACAAACCGGGCGCGGAAGCCTCCACCAGCACCGGCACGTCGCCGTCGTCAATGGCTTTTTCGTATTGTGCCACCGCCTTTTTCTTTTCCACGACCCAGGTTTGAAGCCGCCTGTTCCCCAGGGTGACTTCCATGCCCAGAAGCGTGGCTCCCCAGGCGAGGGGGAAAGTATAGACGATCTCCAGCTTCTTTCCGCTGTCGTTGCGGTAGCGCTGTGTGATGGCCATGGTCGCCAACAGCCCGTCAACCTGTCCTTCGATGTGGACGGATTTGAGAGCGATTTTGGTTCCGTTTGTGCCAGTGATGCTGGCGTCTTGTGCCGTGATCATCTTCCTCGCCCGGGATGTGTGCACGTCTTGGGTGTGGTGGTGCACGGAGAAAAACTCTTGGAGTTCACGGGAAAAGTCTCTCTGGCACCGGTGGCAATGGTCTGTTTTGTGTGATATACATTATGACAGTTAAACTGTCAAAATAAAGCGGGGGGTATTGCCGGAAAAAAAGTGCGAGGGATGGTAATCACCCCAGTTATAGCCCTGATTACCATCGAACTTCAGCCTACAATCTTTTCAACCCCGCGAATCTTTGTCGCGCTCGCCCAAAATACTCTTCGCGAGGGCCATGACTTCCCCGACGAACTTTCGCAGTTGCTCCGGGCTGATGCCCGCCTCTTCCGGAGTGATCTGAACTTCTATGCCCGGCGCGACATAAATATGGCTGCGCACCTCCACCGTTCCGGGATGCCGTTCTCTGGGGGGAACCGGAGAATCTTCGCCCGCCAGCACCTCGCGAATGCGCTCCAACGATACCCCGGACTCCGACAGCTTTTTGATCCGCAGAAGCTGACTCAGATGCTCGCCGGTGTACCTGGCCGCCCTGGCTTCGCCCACTGGACGGGAAACGAGGCCGAGTTGAATGTAGTAGCGGACCGTGCGTTTGCTGCAATCGGTGAGCAAACACAGCTCGTCCAGGGAAAATGTCTTGGCGTTCATGGACAAAGTCCTTTTAATGCTGATGAAAGTGAACCGCTGATTTTTACTATATATTGTGACAGTATAACTGTAAATATATAATGACAGATATGACCTGGCGAGCAGGCGTCGCCTTCCGGTCATCGCAATTGAGAGAGGCGCGGGCGGAGGCAAGGGGAGGGTAATGGCTGATAGCGGCGCGATCGTGGTGGTCCTGTTCGTGCGGGTGCCGGTGCCCGGTCGGGTGAAGACCCGTCTGGCCGCCGAGTTGGGAGGGGGCTTTGCCTGTCGTCTTTATCGGGCCATGGTGGCGGATATCCTTGCTCAGGTCAGGGCCAGCGGTCTGGCGCTGCATCTGTACCACGACGGCGCCAGCGCAGATGAACTGCCGCCGGAGTGGACGGCCGGGGCGGCCGAGGTGCGGGAACAGTGCGAAGGAGATATCGGCCGGCGGATGGCCGCCGCCTTTGCGGCCTGCTTTGCCGCCGGCATCGAACGGGTACTGTTGGCGGGCAGCGACCTGCCCGGCCTCGACGCCGCCAGCCTGGCCATTGCGGCTGCCGCGCTCGGCACGCACGACGTGGTGTTGGTTCCGGCCGCCGACGGCGGCTACGGCCTCATCGGCTGTACGAGCGCGCGGTTTCGACCGGAGATTTTCGCCGGCATCCCCTGGAGCACGGAGGCGGTGCTGGCGGCAACCAGTCGGCAATGCGCGGCCTGCGGCCTCACGGTGCGCCTGTTGCCGACCCTGCGCGATATCGATACCGCAGCTGACCTCCTGGCCTACGGGCAACGGCCGCATCCCGCCGCCCCGGCCACCAACCGGGCCATCGCCGAGCTTGCCGGCCGTCCACCGAAGGGCGGATAGCTCAACGGATCGAATTGATCGGACGGGGAAAGCGTCGAAACAAAGACGATTACCCGATTAAATCGAAACCAGCCCGCTCGCAACCTGTTCCAAGCCAAGTAAGGGATGCAGGCTTACACACGGGATGCGGCACCCGATACGGGTGCCGGCCGCCGAGTCCCGTTCGGCCGTCCGCCACAACCAAGGCGCATCAATTCGTCTTTTTCGACTGACCGTCCTTGTAGCCTTGATGGTAGGCTTTCTGCTCATTTTTCTTGCTCTTGTCGTACAGGTAGCCGCCAGCGGCGCCGGCAGCGGCACCGGCAGCGGCCCAGCCCCATTCACCCGTAAGGATTCCCGCCGCCGCGCCGCCGATGGCCGTTCCCGTGGTGACGCGTTTTTGTGTATCGGTCATACCCGCGCAACCGGTTATGGCCATCATACCCACTAAGCAACAAATGATGATCGGTTTAGGATTCATGATCGGTCTCCTGACATGAAATTCGCATTCGGCGCTACTTGCCACTGCCACAAGGATACTTTTCCCCCAGATACCTGAAAAGCGTATCCGCCGCTTGATCCTTCATATATTCCGGATGTCTTTTCGCCCAGGCAACAAAGCTGTTCGTCACCTCGGAAAGCGAGATGTTTTGATTGGATGAGCAAATGAATCGGTCTTTTTCTTCCACGGTGGCATTGTAATATTGATAGGCGCCGACAAGATATCCATGGCAAAAAGCCTTGGCTTTTTCATATTGCGGGTCCTCCTTGGAAACTCCGCATATCTCCACAAGGCCTTCCGCATTTTTTACATGAAACTCTCTGTTTTCCGCAGCATGAGCCATGCTTGCCATTAACAACGAGAGCGCGACAATGAAAAATTTCATGATACGTTTCTCCTTAAGGTTGAATTGCACTATCCAACTGCTGTCCGGAAAACACCTGCGACTTTATTGAATGAAAAGTCAGCCCGCATTGCGTGTGCCTTTTGCGAAAGCAATGGACAATCGCTTTCAAGGTAAAACCGTTGCAACGGATGACCTTCTCTGTCTCTCCCACCAGGAGAGAAGTCGTGCAATCACAGGTAAAATGAGCTGGAGCGGGAATATGCCTTCATTTTATTCATCATCTCCGCACCGGTCAAGAATGGTCAATCTCCCCCTGCTTGGTTCGTTGGCCGTATTGCAGTGTTTGCAATCCGTGGCACGAAAAGGCCTTTCAATGGAGAGTTCGAAAAGACAGGACTGTTCCCTGCAGGGGCGCCCCATGGCTTTCGTATCGAGAGAAACAACGATTGCGCGCATTGGTGCCTTGTCCGCAAGCCCGCATGAATCGTTTCGGCTTCAGGTGTATTCTTCGCGACGAGGTTGAGCGCTTGAGGGCCGACCTTCCCAACTCGGCCATGGCGGTTGCGTGACCGTCGCGACCAATTCGTTTGATTTGCGCGATGCATGCCGCGCGATCGGTGTTGAACACCAAGCCGAAGAGCTTGGATATGATGGTGTTGAACTTCGCGCAGGCCCGCGGGTCGGTGAGTTCGGCGCAATCCGCGCAGGTTGCTATCCGTTTGTCGGCGCAACAAGAACGCACTTGGCATCAGGTGGCTTTCGAGTTTTCGTGGCAGCCTTTGCACCTGCCTTTCAAGTAGGATGCGCAGGCGCCGCAATAGAGTCCGCAACGGGCGATCAAACCCACATGTGCTTGGATGGCGGGCATATCACCTCCATCCGGGGCCGGGATCATTGCGCATTCCGGAGTACTCCGAACTTTGCCAGAAGCAGGAGTACGGTGGGCCAGAAGACGGTATTGAGGATATCGTGCACACTTGCCGCCCAGCGCCAGTGGCCGAAGCTGGCGATGTCGTCTCGCATGTCGAGCGCTTCTCCCGCGAGGGCCACGGCCACGGCCGCAAGCCAGGGAACTGCGGATCGAAGTGGTTTGCGCAATACCACCGCGGTGGCGAGAAAAGCGGCGAGGCCGACGTAGACGTGGAGCGCGTCTTTCGACAAGCCGACGGCCGAAACAACGGCCAGTTTGAGGGCTTGGAATGCCGACGTTGCCATGATGCCGGGTTAAGATTCGAGCTGGCGATCACTTCCGGGCTTCGATAATCAGCATGTCGTTCCGGTCGAATTGCCAAGACGCGGCATACGCCACTTCCCAGTAATACCCATCCGGATCTTGAAAATAGCCGCTGTAGCCGCCCCAAAAGACATCTTGCGGCGGTTTGACGACCACTCCGCCATGCTGTTTTACCCTCTCCATGGCCGCATCGACCTCCTCTTTGGACTTCATGTTGCACGCCAAGGTCATGCCGCCGAATCCGCCTGACGAGAGCGGCGGTGGGGTTTCGGCGTTTATATCCTTGGCCAGTTCATCGAGAGGGTACAATTCCAGCTTGGTGCCCTGATTGTCGAAAAAAACGATGGGCGGTTTTTCCGCATTTTCATAGGTGCTGAACCCAATGTTTCGATAAAAGTTCAGAGATCTTTTCATGTCTCTGACCCCAAGACAAATCAGATTGATCCTGTTCTCAAGTTTCGGTTTTGCCGTAGCCCAGGAAGAATTGACGCTCAACCTTTTGAAATAATGTCGTTTTAACGTGAAAAGCCTTTTGCTTTCCGATACATTGGATTTGCGAAAATACCTAATGATATCAAAAAGAAAAGGCT
>NZ_JAVBRQ010000036.1:0-29699 GCF_031547805.1 Desulfobulbus sp. | reverse complement strand
AATACCGATGTCCGCAGGTATGACAGGCAACATGACGGTTGGTCGTTTCAACAGAAAAGATAAGGGCATTGCCGAGGACGTGCGTGCTGCGATAGGAGACGCCTTTGATGCCAAAGGCATGATACAAAAGTGATTGTGACAGACTGAGCTCCTTTTGTTGTCGGGTTTCGTCGCCAGACAACATCGCTCATGTCATGTCACTTTTCCACAACTCCTTCCAACCCCAGGTACGCGTTTGCCGGATGAACCATAATCGAGCAGCTTGTCTATTTGCCCAGGCGTGAGCAAGGAAAGCCTATGTTTCGGCGCTGACGGCCTCCTTATCTCCTTTCCAGGGTCTTCGATCTGCAATCCCCACTCCGCTCTCGCCATCCGGTACAGGCACGATATGAAGCTCATGTCCTGGATGACCGAGCTTGGCCCCACACGTTGCATCCTCCAGTCGTGATACTCGGCGATATCCTTCGGAGCGATGGTTTGCATGGCCTCGGACGACAGTTGGGGCACGGTTCTACCCGGTGCCGCGTGGCCCAAGGCTCGTCCATGCTGCGTCCGCGTCAATCAAGCGCCCGGTCGGAAAACGAGCCGCCTTGTTTTTGCTCTTGCGGAACCTGAAAAAAGAGTGGCATAGTGCCGACATTATGCACATCTCGCACAACAGGCAAGTCCGGATTGCAGTGCCGCGGGTCGCGATTTTCGGCTGCGGCAACATCCTGCTCGGCGACGACGGCTTCGGTCCGGCCGTGGTCGAGCAACTGGCCCGCCTTGGCCTGCCGTCGACGGTCCGCCTGGTCGATGCCGGCACCGCGATCAGGGAGTATCTGCTCGATTATCTGCTCGACCCCGGCCAGCGGCCCGCGCTGCTGATCGTGATCGATGCCGATCCTGGGCAAGGGACGGAGCCCGGCCTGCTGCGCCGCTGCGCGCCCGCCGATGTGCCTGCCCGCAAGATCCACGATTTCTCTCTCCACCAATTTCCCACCGTCAACCTGCTGCGGGAGCTGACGGCCCAAACCAGGATCGAGATCGTTCTCTTTCTGGTCGGCATCAAGCCGCCCGCCACCCTGTGCGCCCCTGGCCTGTCGCCGCCGGTTCGGGCCGCCGTCGACCTGGCCTGCGCCCGGATCGCCGAACTCGTCGCCCCCTTTGCCGTCCCGGAGAGCGTCGCGCCATGATCTACGAAGCCAAGGTCAACGAGTTGGCGGAAGAATTCGGGGTGCATCGCAACACCATCCGCAACTGGATCAACGCAGGCATCCTCCCGGCCCAGGAGGGGCCTGGCCGCCGCTACCTGATCCAATGGGAGGATTACCGGCGGCTGTGCGAGAAGTATGGTCGACAGCCCCGGTTGAAGTCCGATGCGGCCGCGCCCGGCGAATTGCCGGTGGCGCCCCGTTCTCCGGTCGCGGCGGCCTCGATGCCGGTTTGCCTGGACGCGAAGGCCAAGGATCTGGATACCTCGCCGGGCCTGGCCGACATCTGCCTGACCTGCGGCTCCTGCGCCGGTGCCTGCCCGATTTCCGGGGTCGACGAGCTCGACCCGCGCAAGATCGTGCGCATGGCCTTCCTGGGCCTGGAGGACGAGGTGGTGGCGAGCAGCTGGCCGTGGAAGTGCACCCTGTGCGGCAAGTGCGAGGCGGTCTGCCCGATGAACGTCGAGATTGTGCAGCTGCTGCGTCGCATCCGGGCGCGCTGCGACCGGGACAAGGTGCCGGCCGCCATCCGCAAGGGGGTGGTCACCTGCCTGGAAAGGGGCAACAATCTCGGCATTCCCAAGGACGATTTTCTCGCCCTGGCGCGGGAAATGGGCGAAGAACTCGCCCGCGCCTCCTGCCCCGGTTTTGTCACCCCCATCGATGTCCGCGGCACCCGATTCCTGGTGACGGTCAATTCCAAACAGCCCTTTGCCGAGCCCGAGGCCATGACCTGGTGGTGGAAGATCTTCCACGCTGCCGGCGAATCCTGGACCATCTCCTCCGAATACTGGGAGGGGATCAACTGGGGGCTCCATGCCGGCGACTACGGCGCGATGCGCACCATGGTCAAGCGGATCATCGACAATATCGAGCGGCTCAACTGCACGGCCCTGCTCCTGCCCGAATGCGGCCACGCCTACTATGCCACCCGTTATGCCCTGGAGCGCTGGTTTCCCGAGTCGTTGCAGCAGTTCAAGATCTACTCGGTCTTCGACTTGCTGCTCGAATACCTCAACGAGGGCAGAATCCGGCTCGATCCGGCCAGCCAAACCAAGCTGGCCACTTTCCACGATTCCTGCAACTACGGTCGCCATTCGCTCAAGGCCTTTGGCCACGGCTATTTCGAGGAGGCCCGCATTTTGACCAAGGCCTGCTGCAAGCGATACGTCGACCTGGTGCCGGACCGGGAAGAAAACTACTGCTGCGGTGCCGGCGGCGGCGCCTGGGCCGATCCCTTCGGGGCCGAGCGGGTCTTCCACGGCCGGATCAAGGCCCGCCAGATCAGCGCTTCCGGCGCCAAGCTGGTGGTCACCTCCTGCCTCAACTGCCGGGACCAGATTCTCTATTCGCTCAACCGCGAATTCAACCTCCACGTCGAGGTTCAGTTTCTCTGGCAACTGGTGGCCAATGCCCTGGTCATGCCGCCGACGGAGACGAGGGAGGCGCGCCGTGTCTGAACAGGCCATGATCGGGGCGGTCCTGGTGGTGGGGGGCGGCATTTCCGGGATGCAGGCCGCGCTCGACCTGGCCGACTCCGGCTATTTCGTCCATCTGGTGGAGAAAACCGGCGCCATCGGCGGCGCCATGCCGCAGTACAACAAGGTGTTTCCCACCAACGACTGCGCCATGTGCATCATCTCGCCCAAGCTGGTCGAGTGCGGCCGCCATCCCAATATCGACATCATGACGCTGACCACGGTGATCGACATAGGCGGCAGGGCAGGGGACTTCACCGTGCGGGTGCTGGAACATCCCCGCTATGTCGACCCGGCCAAGTGCATTGCCTGCGGCCAATGCAGCCGCCGTTGCCCCAAAAGCATCGACGACTCGTTCAACATCTTCATGGCCAAGCGCAAGGCCATCTATATCAAGTATCCCCAGGCGGTGCCGCTCAAGTACCAGATCGATCCCCAGGCCTGCATCCGCTTGAACGATCCGGAAAAATGCGGGATTTGCGCCGAAATCTGCCCGCCCGGCGCCATCGATTTCGCCGATCGCGGCCAGGAGCGGTATCTGCGGGTGGGCGCGGTGGTGATGGCGCTCGGTTTCCAGCCCTTCGATCCCGGCAAGACCAGGGCCTGGGGCTACGGGCTCTATCCCAATGTGGTCACCTCGCTCCAGTTCGAACGATTCCTGTCGCCGGGCGGTCCCACCGGCGGCGTCCTCGCCCGGCCCTCGGACCGCCAGCCGGTACGGCGGATCGCCTTTCTCCAGTGCATCGGCAGCCGCGACAAGAACCGCTGCAACAACGAATACTGCTCGACGGTCTGCTGCATGTACGCGATCAAGGAGGCCATGACTGTCAAGGAGGCGTGTCCGGAGGTGGAGGTGACCATTTTCTACCTGGACATGCGCACTCCGGGCAAAGAGTTCGAGCGTTACTTTGAGCAGGCCCGCAACGAATACAATATCCGTTTCGTCCGTTCCCGCATCCACGGGGTCGAACCCAAGGGGCAGAAAGGCGATTTGTGGCTGCACTACATCGATGCCCATGGCCGGCAGGTGGAAGAGACGGTCGATCTGGTGGTGCTGTCGGTGGGGCTGGAAACCCCGGATGCCATGGTCCGGCTGGCCGAAAAGATCGGCATTCACATGACCCCGGACCGTTTCGCCTCGATCTCGGCTCTGATGCCGGTCCACACCTCGCTGAAGGGCATTTTCACCTGCGGTGCCTTCAACGGCCCGCGCGACATCCCCCAGTCGGTGATCGGCGGTTCGGCGGCCGCGGCCAGCGTCGCCGCCCTGCTCAATCCGGTCCGTCACAGCCTGACCAGGAACCTGCCGCCGCCGCCGGAACAGGATGTCAGCCGCCAGGAACCGCGGATCGGGGTGTTTGTCTGCCACTGCGGCACCAATATCGCCGGGGTGGTCGATGTCGAGGAGGTGGCCGCCCATGCCGCGACTCTGCCGCAGGTGGCCCATGTGGCCCGCAACCTGTTCACCTGCTCCCAGGACACCCAGGACCTGATGGTCCAACAGATCCGGGAAAAACGGCTCAACCGGATCGTGGTCGCCGCCTGCACCCCCAAAACCCACGAGCCCCTGTTTCGCAAGACCCTCAAATCGGCCGGGATCAACGAATACCTGATCGAGATGGCCAATATCCGCAACCAGAACGCCTGGGTCCACGGCCAGGAGCCGGAGCTTGCCACGGCCAAGGCCAAGGATCTGGTCCGGATGGCGGTGGCCAAGGTGAGCGGCCAGACGGCCCGCAAGCCGCTGCGCATCTCCATTGCCCCCTCGGTGCTGGTCATCGGCGGCGGGGTGGCGGGGATGACCTCGGCGCTCAATCTGGCCGGGCAGGGCTACCAGGTCTATCTGATCGAAAAGACGCAGCAGCTCGGGGGCAATGCCCTCCACCTCTACCAGACCTGGAGCGGCGAGCACGTGCCCCGTTTTCTCAAGGAGCTGCGGGAGGCGGTGCAGCAGCATCCCCTGATCGAGATCTGCTACAGCAGCACCATCGTCGCGGTCAGCGGCCATGTGGGCAATTTCACCAGCCTGATCCGTACCGGCACGAGCCGCAAGCGGACCATCGACCACGGGGCGGCGATCATCGCCACCGGAGCCAAGCGCTACATCCCCGAGGAATTCGAGTACGGCAAAATCCCCAAGGTGGTGGCCTCGATCGAGTTCGACAAGCTGCACATGCACAACGAGACCAGGGTGGCCAACGGCAAGTCCTTTGTTTTTATCCAGTGCGTCGGTTCGCGCAACCGGCAGCGGCCCTATTGCTCGAAGTCCTGCTGCACTCATTCGATCCAGAGCGCCATCAAGCTGAAGAAGGAGGCGCCGGACCGCCGGATCTACATCCTTTACCGGGAGATCCGCACCTACGGCCAACGAGAGCGAATCTACAACCAGGCCAGGGAGATGGGGATCGTGTTCATCAACTACGAGCAGCACGGTCCGCCCCGGATCAGGAAAGCGGACAACAGCGTGCTGGTGGAGGTATGGGACCACGTGCTCCATCGACCCCTGGAGATCCGGGCGGACATGGTCATCCTCGCCGCCGCCACCCTGGCCAATCCCGAGGCCGCGGCCCTGGCCACCATGTTCAAGCTGCCGCTCAATCGGGACGGCTTTTTCGAGGAAGCCCATGCCAAGCTGCGGCCGGTGGAATTCCATGTCGACGGGGTGTTCGTCGCCGGTCTGGCCCATTATCCCAAGCCGCTGGAAGAGTCGATTTCCCAGGCCCTGGCCGCCGCGGCCAAGGCGGGGCGGCTCCTGTCGCGCAAGGAAATCGCCCTGGAACCCAACATCGCCCTGGTCGATCCGGACCGGTGCGACGACTGCGCCCTGTGCCTCGGGGTCTGCCCCTACCAGGCGATCAAGCTGGCGGAATATCGGGACGGGGAAGGCGTCCTGCGCAAGACCGTGACCGTGGACCGCATTCTCTGCAAGGGCTGCGGCATCTGTCAGGGTACCTGCCCCAAGCGGGGAATCGACGTCGCCGGATTCACCACCGCCCAGCTCGAGGCCCAGATCGACGCGGCCCTGGAGGCCGCCGTGCCGGCGGAGGAAGGGCCATGAAAAGGCAACCGGTGATCATCGCCTTCTGCTGCAACTGGTGCTCCTATGCTGCCGCCGATTTGGCCGGAATTTCCCGCCTGCAGTATCCCGGCTCGATCCGGATCATCCGGGTGATGTGCTCGGGCATGGTCCATCCGGACCTGGTGCTCCAGGCCCTGAACAAGGGGGCGGACGGGGTAATCGTCGTCGGCTGCCACCTCGGCGAGTGCCATTACCTCAGGGGCAACGAGATGGCTCTGGCCCGGGCGGAGATCATTGCCGATACCCTGGAGGACCTGGGCATTGCCGCCGAGCGCTTCCAGCTGGTCTGGGTGTCGTCGTCCGAACCGGAACGGCTGGTCGCGGCCTTCCGGGCCATGAGCGAGCGGTTGGAGGCCGGAAGGCCGCCCTGGATCGAGGCCAAGGAGGACGGACAATGAGCGAGGCGCGGCGGCCACGGCTGTGCTGCCACTGGCTGCACGCCTGCTCCGGCTGCGAGCTGGCGCTGCTCAACGGCGGCGACCTTTTTCTCGATTTGCTGCAACTGGTGGATATCGTTCATTTTCCGCTGCTGCTGGACCGCAAATATGCAAACGACGCGGAAGGCAAACCCGACCTGCCCCCAGCCGAGATCGGCCTGGTATCGGGCGGGGTGGCCAGCAAGGCCCAACTGGAGTTGCTGCGGACCATGCGCGGGCAATGCCGCGTCCTGGTTGCCTTCGGGACCTGTGCCAGCCATGGCGGCATCCCGGCGTTGAGAAACCAGTGGACAGTCGAACAGACGCTTGGCACGGTTTTTCCAGAAGATGAGCGTTCTTGTTCAGGCGGATTCGATCCCGAGGACTGGCTGGATCGGGTCTATGCCATCGACGAGCAGGTGGAGGTCGATCTGCTCCTGCCCGGCTGCCCGCCCCGGCCGGAAACCATTGTCGCGACAGTGGCCGCCCTGGCGACCGGGCACCGGCCGCAGCTGGCCGAAAAAAGCGTGTGCGAGCACTGTCCCACGGCCCGTACCGGCAGTGGCCGGATGAGCGTGCGGCGGTTTCTGGCCAATGCCGACTACGATCCCGAAGCGCCGACCGACTCGATGCGCTGCCTGCTCGAGCAAGGTTTGCTCTGCATGGGACCGGTGACCGTCGGCGGCTGCGGCGGCCGGGAAATGCCGCTGTGCATCCGCGCCCGGGTCCCGTGCCGGGGCTGCTATGGCCCGGTACGGCGCCAGGGCAACCAGCTGCTCGACCTGCTCAACGTGTTGGCCAGCAAGGGCATCGATCACCGCGCCATTGTCGACCGGCGCTCCCTGCTGCGGTTCAGCGGGGCGCATGGCCTGCTCAAACCGAACATCCGGGAGAGATAGATGGCCGGAACGCACAGCATCGCCGCGCACTCGGACCGAAGTTTCGGATTCGACCGGCCGGTAAGGAGCGGGAATTCATGCCCCAGGTAATCAGCATCCAGCCGGTAACCCGGATCGAAGGACAGGCCCGGATCGACATCCACCTCGACGATGCCGGCCAGGTGGCCGATGCCCGGCTGTCGATCGACGCCCTGCGCGGCTTCGAACAGTTCGTCATCGGCCGGCCGGCCGAGGAGATTCCCCGGATCGTCAGCCGGATCTGCGGCATTTGTCCCTGGATGCACCATGTGGCCGCGGCCAAGGCCATTGATTGCTGTTTTACCGTCACCCCGCCGCCCGCCGGTCAGCTTTTGCGTGAGCTGTGCCTTGTATTGGCGCATATTCACGATAAAATTCTTCATTTCTTTTTTCTCGCCGCTCCGGATTTCCTATTCGAGCCGAACAGCGACTATTCGGTGCGCAACCTGATGGGATTGGTGCAACGCCAGCCGGAACTGGCGGCCGAGGTGGTGCGGATGCGGCAGCTGGGGCTGGCGATGCTCGAACGGATCGCCGGCAAGGCCACTCACCCGGTGGCCGCGGTAATCGGCGGTTTTTCCAAGCCCATGACCGAACAGGAACGGCAAGGCTTGTTGGCCGATGGCCGGGTGCTGCTCGATTTTGCCTGTCGGGCCCTGGACCTTGCCAAAAAACGGGTTTTCGTTCGTTTTGCGGAAGAAGAAGCGGCCTTGGGCGCGATCAGGACCGGTTTCCTCGGCACGGTCGACGACCAGGGCAACTTGCGGTTCTACCGGGGCCGGTTGCGCCTGATGCGGCCGGGCGGCGACACCATCGATTTCGCGCCATCCGACTATGACCGCTATCTGGCCGAGCGGGCCGAGCCGTGGTCCACGGCCAAGATGGTCTATGCCCGCGCCTGGGACGAAGGCTTTTCCCTGGATCTCGAGGCGCCTCGAGGGGTTTACCGGGTCAACACCCTGGCCCGGATCAATGTCTGCGACCGCATTGCCACGCCCCTGGCCCAGGCCGAACTGGAGGCGTTTCGCGCTGGGTTCGGCCGTCCGGCCCAAGGCGCGCTGTTGGCCCACTGGGCCCGGCTGATCGAGCTGGTCTATGCCTGCGAGCGAATGCTTGAGCTGCTGGCGGACCAACGGATCGCCGAACCGCTGGTCCGCACCCCGGCCGAGCCGCGGGCCGGCAGAGGGGTCGGCCAGGTCGAGGCCCCGCGCGGCACCCTGATCCACGACTTCACCACCGACGACAACGGGTGCATTGTCCGCGCCAATCTGATCGTGGGCACCACGCACAATATCGCGCCGATGAACATGAGCGTCCACCGGGCCGCGGCCACCCTCATCGACGGGAGCCAGATCGATACCGCGCTGCTCAATCGGATCGAAATGGCGGTGCGCGCCTACGACCCCTGAATTTCCTGTGCCACGCACCGCCTGGATGGCGGGCTGCCATTGTCGATACGGTTGATCGATCATCGTGGAGAGATACTGCGCGCCCTGCGCCGATGATCCCTGCCGCTCTTACCGCGAGGTGTGCGATGTATGAGAAAAAAGATCGAAAAAACAGAACATTGGTTCGGGTGGAGGCGCCCGGTTGCGCCTGCGGTTTTGTCGGCCACATGACGGTCGACGAGTTGAAGCAGCGGGCCGCCCACGACGACATGGATCTCAGCTGCCCGGTCTGCGGCCTGATTCATCTCAGCCGCGAGGAGATCGAGGATCTGGAAAAGCAGAAGGTGGTCTACTCCAAGCGCTACCGGGAGATCCGGCGGCAGGCCGAAGGCGAGGCCGACACCTGAGCCCGGACCCAACCGGTGGCATCGACCCGGTTTTGTGCCGATTGGGCGCGATGGACGGGCCCTAAATTTGTAGTGGTGCAAAGCCCTGTTCCTTGCTAAGGTGCGTCGATGGCAGGAATATTGACTTCGGCGAGTTACGTATTTCTTCTTGCACCCAGGATGCCATGACCGTGGCTTCGCAATCCGCCTCTTGTCCGCTCCGAGCGTTGCACATCTCGGTTCATGGGATGGTGCAGGGGGTCGGATTCCGACCCTTTGTCTACCGGCTTGCCGTGCAACACGGGCTGAACGGCACCGTGGCCAACAACAGCGACGGGGTGGCCATTCACATCGGCGGCCCGTCCGAGGCGCTGGCGCGGTTCGTTGAGGCTTTGCGCGCCGAAGCCCCACCCATGGCCCGGATCGGCCGCATCGAAACCAGCCGGGCCGAAAGCCTGCCCATGGCAACCGGCGGGGAAACCGGCTTTCGCATTCTGCCCAGCCGTCACGGCGCCCGCCCTTCCACCCAGATCGCGCCGGATATCGCCCTGTGCGCCGATTGCCAACGCGAAATCCTCGATCCGGCCAACCGCCGCTTTTGCTACCCGTTCACCAACTGCACCAACTGCGGCCCGCGCTTCACCATCGTCAAACACATTCCCTACGACCGGCCCAACACCTCGATGGCCTGTTTTCCCATGTGCGAGGCCTGCAGCCGGGAATACCACGACCCGCTCGACCGCCGTTTCCATGCCCAGCCCAACGCCTGCCCGGTTTGCGGCCCGCGCTTGAGTTGGCACGACGGCGAAGGCCGTCCCTTGCCCGGCGATTGCCTGCCCCTGGCGGCCCAGGCCCTGGCCAACGGCCAGGTGGTGGCGATCAAGGGGCTGGGCGGCTTTCACCTGGCCGTGGATGGCGGCTCCGAGGCGGCGGTGGCGACACTGCGCCAACGCAAGGCCCGGCCGGCCAAACCCCTGGCGATCATGGTCCGCGATCTGGTTGCAGCTCGTCGCTATTGCCGGTTGAGCGATACGGAAGAGGCTTTGCTGGCCTCGCCGGAACGTCCGATCGTGCTGGTGAGCCGCAAAGAGCGCGCCGGCCTGGCAGAAGGCGTCGCGCCCGGTTTGGACCGCGTCGGGGTGATGCTGGCCTACACCCCGCTTCATTTCCTGCTCCTCAGCCAGGCGGCATCGCCTCGAGCCCTGGTGATGACCAGCGGCAACCGCAGCGACGAGCCGATCTGCACCGCTAACGACGAGGCGCTGCGGCGACTTCATGGCCTGGCCGATTTTTTCCTGCTCCACGACCGGGAGATCGTCACCCGGGTGGACGACTCGGTGGCCCGGATCATGGACGGCCGCATCCGCCTGCTGCGGCGAGCGCGCGGCTATTCGCCGGTGCCGGTGCCGCTTGGCCGGCCGACCGCCGACATCCTGGCCTGCGGCGGGGAAATGAAAAACACCTTCTGCATTGTCCGTGGCAACGAGGCTTACCTGAGCCAGCACATCGGTGAGCTGACCGAAGCGGCCCAGTTCGATTTTTTCCGGGAGAGCGTCGACCACCTCCAGGCGGTGCTGGAAACAACTCCGGCCAGGACGGCCTGCGACCTCCACCCCGACTATCTCAGCAGCCGCTATGCCCGCGGCCGAACCACGGATTGCTGCGCGGTGCAGCACCACCATGCCCACATCGGCGCGGTCATGGCCGAACACAACCTGGCGGGACCGGTGGTGGGCCTGGTGCTCGACGGCGCCGGCCACGGCGGCGACGGCACGGTGTTCGGCGGCGAGGTCTACCGGGCCGATCGCGGCGGCTTTGTCCGCCTGGCCCGGCTGGCCCATCTGCCCCTGCCCGGCGGAGACCGGGCCGCGACCCAACCCTGGCGAATGGGCATGGCCCTGCTGCATCGGGGCCTGGGACCGGAGGCCCTCGACCAACCGGGGCTGCCGCCGTCGCTGGCAACCGTTGACCACACCGCGCGCCGGATCATCGGCCAGATGCTGGCCAAGGGCGTGCACTGCCCGCCCACCTCGAGCTGCGGCCGCCTGTTTGACGCCATTGCCGCTTTGCTGGGCCTGTGCCTGGAAAGCAGCTACGAGGGCCAGGCCGCCATGCTCCTCGAATGCCAGGCCGGCCTGGCCACGGACGACGAGGCCGCGCCGGTCTATCCGGTGGCGCTGGGCGAGGACAGCGGCCTTCTGGTGATCGAAAGCGCCCATCTGGCCGAGCTGCTGTGCCGCGACCTGCGGGCCGGG
This sequence comes from Desulfobulbus sp., assembly GCF_031547805.1. Classification (GTDB taxonomy): domain Bacteria; phylum Desulfobacterota; class Desulfobulbia; order Desulfobulbales; family Desulfobulbaceae; genus Desulfobulbus. The sequence goes on along the minus strand of NZ_JAVBRQ010000036.1, from coordinate 18,587 downwards.
ACGCCGCTGCCGGTGCTGGCCCGCCGCTTCCATCTCTGGCTGGCCGCCTCCCTGGAAGCGGCCGTGGCGCGGGTGTGCCGGCACCCCCGCCTGGACGAGGTGGTTTTGGCCGGCGGATGCATGCAGAATCGGCTGCTCTACGAAACCCTGGCCCTCCGGCTGCGCCAGATCGGATGCACGGTGTACGGCGGCGAGAAGGTGCCGATGAACGACGGTGGCCTGGCCCTGGGCCAAGCCTATACTGGAGGTTTTTCATGTGTTTAGCCATTCCAATGCAGGTGGTCGCCATTGACGGCGGCAGCGACGAGGTGCTCGATCCCCAGGTGGCCCTGGTGGAAAGCGACGGGGTGCGTAAGGCCATCCGCCTGGAGATGGCCGACCGGCTGCCCACGGTGGGCGAATACGTGATCATTCATGCCGGTTTTGCCATCCGTACCCTGACCGCGGAGGAGGCCGAATACAACCTCGAGTTGATGCGGAAAATGGTCGACATGCTGGACCAAGACGGCGGCCCGGCCGGAGCGGTGCGGTGAATCTGGCCGAGGGATTCCGCAGCCGGGAGGTGACCGCGCCCCTGGTGGCCGAAATCGCCCGCTCCTTGGAACGGCCGATCCGGATCATGGAGGTGTGCGGCACCCACACCATGTCGATTTTCCGCCACGGCATCCGGTCGCTGCTGCCCGAGGGCATCACCCTGCTTTCGGGGCCGGGCTGTCCGGTGTGCGTCACCCCGGCCAGCCAGATCGATGCCATGCTGGCCGCCGCCGACCGGGAAGAGGTGACTATCGCCACCTTTGGCGACCTGGTCCGGGTGCCGGGCAGCGACCGTTCTCTGGCCGGGGCACGGGCCAGGGGCGCGCGGGTGGAGATCGTCTATTCGCCCATGGACGCCCTGGCGCTGGCGCAACGGGAACCGGAGCGGCTGGTGCTGTTTCCGGCCATCGGTTTCGAGACCACGGCCCCGGCCATCGCCGCCACCATCCTAGCGGCCGAGCGGACGGGCATCGCCAACTTCGCGGTGATCGAGGCCAACAAGACCATGCCCCAAGCCCTGGCCGCCCTGATGGACGATCCGCTGCTCAAGGTCGACGGCCTGCTCTGTCCGGGGCATGTCAGCGCCATCATCGGCAGCAGGGCCTATGGGCCGCTGGCCGAGCGCCACCGCCTGGCCTGCGCGGTGGCAGGCTTCGAACCGGCCGACATCCTGGCCGGCCTGCTCAGCCTGATCAGGCGGATCAACGCCGGCGAGCCCGGGGTGGAGAACTGCTACACCCGGGCGGTGGCCGAGGAGGGCAATGTCCGGGCCCGGCACCTGATCGAGCAGGTGTTCGAACCGGTGGCAAGCGAATGGCGCGGCCTGGGCGCCATTGCCGCCAGCGGTCTGCGGCTGAAAAAACAGTATCGCCGGTTCGACGGCCTGGCCCGGCTGGGGATCGCGGTACGGCCGACGCAGGAGCCCAAAGGCTGTCGCTGCGGCGAGATTCTCAAGGGCCGGCTGCTGCCGCCCGATTGCCCGCTGTACGGCACGGCCTGCACCCCCATGCGGCCGGTCGGCCCCTGCATGGTTTCCAACGAGGGGACCTGCGCGGCCTATTACAGATATATCGGAGTCACAGATATACCGGTGTCGCTCAAGAGGAGGGATGAATGCGTGTAGAACAGATGGCGGACTCGCGGGGAAGCCTCAAATGGATACAGCGGCTCGTTGAGCACAACCCAAGCGTTCTTAATTCACGATTACAGGAAGTTGGAGCACTGGCAACCGACCGGCTTGTTTGGCTGTCACCATTCTTTGAAGATGGATATGCAGAGTATCGTGATGCGGACTTCCTCAACCGCATAGGCCAGGGACATCTCGCCTCGGCATTGAAGGGATTCTGGCCGCAACGGGGTCCGCAATGGGATGCACTGGCCTCGGACGGGGCTGGAGGGGGTCTTTCTGTTTGAAGCGAAGGCTCATGCAGCGGAGATGGCGTCGACCTGCAAGGCAGGAAGCCCCTCGCGCAAGAAGATAGTTGCCGCGTGTAACGAAACAAAACACGTCGTCGGCGCTGGACTTCACACGGATTGGCTTCATGGCTATTACCAGTACGCAAATCGGATCGCCCATTTACATTTTCTTCGGAAGCACCAGGTGGAGGCGTGGCTCGTCTTTTTGTATTTTCTTGGTGACAAGGACATGAACGGACCGGATTCAGAGGCAGGATGGGAACCGCACATCGAAGCGGCCCATCGCCACCTCGGATTGAAAAACCATATGCAGTGGGTTGTTTCGCTCTTCCAGCCCATAGCGGATTTGCGCGTTCGTAGATTGGACTGATAAAAAACCTCCAACTTGCAGCCTGTTGAATGATGAGAAAAAGTTGTGGGACCAAAAGCCCCTTACCGCTGAGCCGGGCGTCGGGGTGCGGAACCGGAAGAAAGGGGCAAGCTGTCCGAGCGCAGCGAGTTCTTGCCCCGCCGGTTTCGTATCCCGGCGAACGGGGTTGTCTCAGCGGCAGGGCTGCCCTTTCTTTTGATTCTTTTCTTTGGGCAAGCAAAGAAAAGAATGCCTCCCGCAGGGAAAAGCAACGTTCCGCTGGCGTGGGGCCATTTTTCTTTTGCTTGCTCAAAAAAGGACCAAGAAAAGAGCACCCGCTGTTCCAGCCCTGCGGGCTTCCTGGCGCTTCTCGGTCAGGGGGGCATGGACAAACTCGCTTCGCTCGAACAGCGTTCATGACGTATCTGCCCTGACCTGCGATGCTCAGCGGAACAGAAGGGCACCGGAACAAGCGTGTTATCTGCCAATGCGAACAAACCGACGGCGAGAAACCAGTTGCTGCACCCGACATGTCCGCAGAGGGCGGCACCAAAAGATGAACAACCAACCTTTCTGAAATCTGCATGGATACCTTCATCAACCTCGACCACGGCAGCGGCGGCTTGGCCAGCCAGCACCTGATCGGCAATCTTTTCCTCAAATACCTGACCAGTCCCCAGCTGCGCGACCTGGAAGACTGCGCCGTGCTGGGCGAGTACGCCGGCCGCATCGCCCTGTCCACCGACAGCTATGTGGTCGACCCGCTGTTCTTTCCCGGCGGCGACATCGGCTGCCTGGCGGTGCACGGCACCATCAACGACCTGGTGATGCGCGGCGCCCGGCCGCTGGCCCTGAGCCTGGCCTTGATCATCGAGGAGGGCTTTGCCCTGGATCGCCTGGAGCGGATCATCGCCTCGGTGGCCGCCGCCTCCGAATCGGCCGGGGTGGCGGTGGTCACCGGCGACACCAAGGTGGTGCCCAGGGGCAAGGTCGACCAATTGTTCATCAACACCAGCGGCATCGGCCTGGCCTCGCACCGACACGACATCTCCGGCAAAAAGGCCCAGCCGGGCGACGCGGTCATCCTCTCCGGCACCCTGGCCGACCACGGCATTACCATCATGAGCTGCCAGGCCGGGATCGAGATCGGCGGCGACATCGCCAGCGACACCCAGCCCTTGCACCGGCTGGTGGGCGCCCTGTTGGAAAACGATGCCGGCTCGGTCCATGTCCTGCGCGATCCGACCCGGGGTGGCCTGGCCACCAGTCTGTGCGAGATTGCCGCGGCCTCGCGGGTCGATATCACCATCGAGGAGGACCGGCTGCCGATCAAGCCCGCGGTCGGCACCGCCTGCGAGCTGATCGGGCTGGACCCGCTCTATCTGGCCAACGAGGGCAAATGCATCGTGGTGTGCGACCGCGACGGGGCCGAGGAGCTTCTCCAGACCATGCGCCGCCTGCCCGAGGGACGCGATGCCGCCCTGATCGGCTGGGTGGGCGAGGGCCGAGCCGAGGGCCGGGTCAGCCTCACCACCCGCATTGGCGGCTCCCGGCTGCTCGAACCGCTGACCGGCCAGCCGTTGCCGCGCATCTGCTGAGCCGGCTGCCACGCCAAGGAGGAGCGCATGCACGAACTATCCCTGGCCCAGAGCCTGATTACGCAGATCCTGGCCTTGGCCGCCGAACACGGAGCCCGCAAGGTCAGCCGGGTGGTGGTGACCCTGGGACCCTTTTCCGGGGTGGTCCGCGACTCGTTCGAGTTCGGCTTCTCCATCCTTAAACAAGAGCAGGAGCCGGTGCGCGACGCCCGCCTGGAACTGGAAACCCCTGACCCGGAATATCGCTGCCTGGATTGCGGCAAGGTGGCGGTGATTCCCTTTCCCCGCCAGAGCGACCGCCTGGAGCTGGCCCGTTGCGGCCTGGCGGCGAAGAAATGCCCGTGGTGCGGTTCGAACCGGCTTTCTCCGCAAGGCGGCACCGAACTGATCCTCAATCAACTCGAAATGGAGTAGCGTCATGTGCGATACCTGCGGCTGTCAACTGCACGAACACCACCGGCACGACACCAAGGTGGTCGAGGTCAATCGGAGCCTGCTTGAGGCCAACCAAAAGCAGGCGGAGGCGAACCGCCACCACATTGAGCACATGGGGGCCATGGCCATCAACCTGATTTCCAGTCCGGGTTCGGGCAAGACCACCCTCCTGGAGCGGACCATCGACGCCTTGAAGGCAAGCTATGCCATCGGGGTGATCGAGGGCGACATCGAGACCGAGCGCGACGCCGACCGCATCCGCGCCAAGGGCGTGCCGGCGGTGCAGCTGACCACCGGCGGGGCCTGCCATCTCGACGCCCCCATGGTGCACGGCGGCCTGCATGTGCTCGAACACTTTGCCAAGGGCAGGCCGCTTGACCTGATTTTCATCGAAAATGTCGGCAACCTGGTCTGTCCGGCTACCTTCGATCTCGGCGAGCACCGGCGGGTGGTGCTGCTGTCCACCCCGGAAGGCTCGGACAAGCCCGCCAAATACCCGGCCACCTTCAAGAGCGCCGACCTGCTGCTGATCACCAAGTCCGACCTGTTGCCGCATTTCGATTTTTCGGTGGAGGAGGCCGCCGGCCAGGCGCGCTTGCTGAAGCCGGAGCTGGAAATCTTCACCCTGTCCGCCACCACCGGCGACGGTTTTGCCGCATGGCTGGCCTACCTGCGCCAGCTGCTCGCCCAACGCACCCCGCACGTCCATTGATCGTTTTCCGCTGCATCCCCGCTCAATCGCCAGTCGCATAAATTGATAACATAGGTTTTCACTTGGTGAAAACTTATGTTATCAATTGCAAACACGCGCAAACGCTCCGGTGCGAGTCGCTCCGGATAACGCCTTGTTCTTATTTGGATAAACCCAAAGCGCTTCCCCTGGCACGATTCTTGATTGTCGCCGTGTGGAAACACGAGGCCGAGCAAGGCGCCGTTTGCCCTCCGAGTCCGAAGTACCACACCATCGACAGGCCATGCATCTGCCCAAACCGCACAAGATTCAAACCAAATTCCTCTCCGGCCTGATGCTGGCGGTGCTGTTTTTCGGGATCGCCTTTTCCCTCGGTTTTTATATGCACATGCGCAACGTCCTGGAGGAAGAGGTGCGGGACAAGGCCAAGCTGATTCTCAATCACGTGGATGCGGTTCAGCACTATGTGCGCGATGTGCTGCGTCCGGCCATGTACGAGCGGCTGCCGACCAAGTTCGTCATCCAGGCGATGTCTTCGTCCTACATTTCGCGCCAGATCATGGCCTCGATCAATGCCCCCCAGGACGGCACCATTTTTCGTCGGGTGGCGATCGGGGCCCGCAATCCCGATTACGAGGCCAACGACCAGGAACGCGAGCTGATCAGCCGTTTTCGCGCCAACCCCAAACTGGATTTATGGCAGGGCTACCGAACCATTCGCGGCGAGCAATACTATCTGATGGTGCGTCCGGTCCGGTTCGACGAAAGCTGCATGTACTGCCACGGCCAGGTCAAGGACGCGCCGACCGAGTTGATCGATCTGTACGGCGAACGCGGTTTCGGCAAGCATCCCGGCGACGTGGCCGGGGTCGATTTCGTCGGTATCTCGGTGCATGGCAGCGTCGGTCGGGTGAAGCAGACCATTTTTAATTATTTCGCCTTCTTCGCTCTGGCGGTCCTGCTGGTTTTCTTCAGCGCCAACCTGTTGTTCAAGGTTCTGGTGGTCAACAACCTCAAGCGGCTCAACACCGTGTTCCGCCGCAACGTCACCGATGCCGAGGGCTCGGCCCTGCTGCGCCGGCTGGAGCAGGGCGACGAGATCGAGGAGCTGGTGGACGGCATGGAGCAGATGGGCGAGCACCTGTTCGAGGCGCGACGCCAGCTGCAGAATTACGCCGAAAACCTGCGCCTGATGGTGGCGGAGCGCACCGATGCCCTGAGCAGCGAGGTGGAGGCGCGGCGGGCCGATGTCCGGCTTTTTGTCCGCCTGCTCGAGGACATGTACAAAAGCCGTTCCCGGGCCGAGTTGTGGCATCTTTCCCTGCCCAGGATCTGCGAGCGGTTCGCGGCCGAGCAGATTGCCTATGTCTGCACCATGGCCTCTCAGAGTTCCTTTATCTGGCCGGAGGAGAAATCCTTGCCCCAACTGCCCGGCAATTATGTCGAAGTGCTGACCGGCAGTACCTGCGTGGCCATGGACCGGCGCCTGTTCGTGCCGGTGGAATCGAGCACCGGCAATGCCGAGGGCCTGCTCATCCTTCAGTGGCACAACGAGGACGAGGCGGCGCGCCACGACCGGGACGTGCTTTTGGCCCTGGGCCGGCAGTTGGGCATCGCCGCCGAAAACCTGACCGCCATCGACAGCCTCTTTCGCCAGATGAACATCCTGGCCACGATCGTGGAGGGCATTTCCGACCCCTTGGCGCTGATGGACAACAACTGTGCCGTGCTCACCGCCAACCAGGCCGCCCGAACCCTGACCCAGGAACTGACCGGCGGCGAGCGTACCGACGGCAACATCCTGGCCCTGTTCGGCGAGTTCGACGCCGGTCATTGCTCCCTGCCGGACACCATCGGCCGAGGAGTGCCGGAACTGCGCGAAGTCAGCCTCGAGGGAGGGCGCACGTTCTCTTTATCGCTGTACCCGATCCGGGGGCGCGAGGGCACGGCCGAGCAGGCGGTGGTGTACCTCCGGGAAACCACCATGGAAAAGCGGATGCAAATGCAGGTCTGGCAATCGGAGCGCATGGCCACGGTGGGCAAGCTGACCGCCGGCCTGGCCCATGAGATCAATAATCCTCTGGGAGTGATCCTCTGCTATGCCGGCCTGTTGCGGCAAGCCATCACCGATGGGCAGCAGATCGCCGATTTGGAGATCATCGAGCGCCATACCCGCCAGGCCCAGCGGGTGTTGCAGGACCTGCTCAATTTTGCCCGGCCCAAGGCCGCCGGCTCGGGCGTTGCCGATGCCTGCGCGGTGGCTTCGGCCATTGCCGAGGTCTTTTCGGTACAGGCGATGAAGAAGGGGGTGCGCGTCAGCCTGGTCTGTGCCGAACGGCCGCTGATGGTCCGCATCGGGGTCGGCGAACTGGAGCAGGTGCTCAGCAATTTGGTGATCAACGGGCTCGATGCCGTGGCCGAACGGACCGGGATCGTCCGGATCCGCGTCGGCCCGGTGCGCACCGACACGGTCGGGATCGAGGTCGAGGACAACGGCCCCGGCGTGACCGCCGAGCACGAGGCCCACATTTTCGACCCCTTCTTCTCCACCAAGGAGATCGGGGCCGGCAGCGGTCTGGGCCTGACCGTGGTTTACGGCATGGTCACCGATGTCGACGGCACGGTCGAGGTCGGCCGTTCGCCCGATCTGGGCGGGGCGCGGTTTTCGGTGATGCTGCCGCGGGTATCCGACCAAGTTCCCCTTGATCCGGCCACTGCCTCGGAGGAAGCGGCATGAACGAGTTGAGCGCACCGGCCGCCCACGATCCGGCGGAGCAGATCGGCATCGTCATTGTCGACGACGAGCAGGATTTCGTCCATGGCCTGGTGCGGCTGGTGGCCGGCCATTTTCGTGAGGCCCGGGTCGAGGCCGCCCACAGCGGCAAGGAGGCCCTGCACCTGCTGGCCCGCGGCCCGGTGCAGCTGATGATCACCGATTTGCGCATGCCGGAGATGAGCGGCATGCAACTGCTGGCAACGGCTCTCGGGCTCCAGCCCGATCTCAGCGTGGTGGTGCTGAGCGCCTACGGCACCATCGAGACGGCGGTGGAGGCGCTGCGCACCGGGGCCTACGATTTCCTCACCAAACCCATCGAACCGGAGCAGCTTTTCCGGGTGGTGGCCAAGGGGCTGGAACGGAGCCGGCTGCTGGCGGAAAACAACCGATTGCGCCAGATCGTCCTGCGCCAGGAGAGCCAGGAAGAGTTGATCGGCGAGGGCGCGGCCATGCGCAGGCTGCGGCAGACCGTGGCCGCGGTGGCCCAGTCGGATTACCCGGTGCTGATCAGGGGCGAATCCGGCACCGGCAAGGAGCTGGTGGCCCGACTGATCCACCGCATCGGGACCAGGGCGGCCCGCCCGTTTCTGGCGGTCAACTGTCCCTCCATCCCGGAAAACCTGCTGGAGAGCGAGTTGTTCGGCCATGTCCGGGGCGCCTTCACCGGCGCGGACCGGGACCACAAGGGGCTTTTTTCGGTGGCCCACACCGGCTCCATCCATCTGGACGAGATCGGCGACATCAGCCCGGCGGTGCAGATCAAGCTGCTGCGCTGCCTGCAAAACGGGGAAATCCGGCCGGTGGGCGCCAACAGCAACCAAACCGTGGATGTGCGGATCATCTCCTCCACCAACCGGGACCTGGAGGCCAGCCTGGAGCACAAGACCTTTCGCGAGGATCTCTACTATCGCCTCAACGTCCTGACCGTCCTGCTGCCGCCCCTGCGGGAGCGGGTCGAGGATATCCCCTTGCTGGCCCGCCATTTCCTGCGCCGGACCTGTGCGGAGATGGGACTGCCCGCTAAGGAACTGACCCCGGAGGTGCTGCAGTGGATGTCGGCCTGCGACTGGCCGGGCAATGTGCGGGAATTGCAAAACTTCATCCGCAGGATGGCGGTGTTCTGTACCGGCGAGCGGATGGACCTGGCCCTGGTGGACACCGTGCTCGGGGGGGCGAGGCGGCTGGCCGCCCGGCACAACCGTTCCGCCGGATCGACAGGCGCGCCGATGGCCTATAAGGAGGCCAAGGCCGAGGTGGTCAACGCCTTTACCGTCGAATATGTCCGCGACCTGTTGACCAAAACCAAGGGGAACGTTTCCGAGGCCGCCCGCATTTCCGGGCTGTCGCGGGTGGCGGTGCAGAAGATCCTGGCGCGGTTGGGGGAGCAGGCGGCCGTTTTTCGGGTCAAGGGCCAGTAATTTTTTTCTTGGCGGAGGCCGCCGTGGCTGCCGCCGACATGGGAGCAAGAGGAAGAACCCGTGGAATCGCAGCCGGTTTCACGAGCTTGTCATTCACCAAAAAAAGGAGGCTTTATGGCACAAGAAGTTGCACAAGGCAAACAGGAAGGAGGAGGGGGCTGGATCAGCGAGGATTGGCTGGCGCTGATTCTGGGTCTCGTCATTTTCGGCCTCAGCCTGGGTTCGTTCAAAGGAACGGATCTCCTGGGCTGGGGAGCGAAAGCAGGGGTTTGGGTCGATCCGGCCAAGGCGATCAGCACCGTGTCTTCCAAGTACAAGGGAGTGGAAGGGGAGATCACCAAGATCGACGGCCAGAAACTGACCCTGAAAACCAAGGACGGCAAGGACGCGACCGTGACCGTCGAAGGCGATGCCTCCACCCTGCAGGTGGGGCAGCAGTACAAGAAGGCGGGCATGTCGCCCATCGTGTCGGTGGTGCTGACCTATGTGTTCGCCCTGGTGGTCATGACCCTGGGCGCGATCGCCCTGGGCGCCAACGTGCCGAAATTCATGTTCGGTTTCACCCTGGCCTTCTGGCTCAGCTACCTCTGCTGGTTCATGGGGCACTGGGGCTACATCGCCGCCACCAAGGAGCAGGCCGCCAAGTTCGGCATTCCCTGGGCCCTGAGCATGAGCGGTGAGTTCGGCTTCATTCTCGCCCTGATGCTCGGCCTGATCATCGGCAATCTGTTCCCAGGGCTGGCCAACTCGATGAAAGAGGCGGCCCGGCCGGAACTGTACATCAAAACCGGTATCGTCATCATGGGCGCCGGCCTGGGCATCAAGGCCGCCGAGTCCTTCGGCTTGGCCTCGAACATCATGTTCCGGGGGTTCTGCGCCATTGTCGAGGCCTACCTCATTTATTGGGCCGTGGTCTACTACATTGCCCGCAAGTATTTCAAGTTCAGCCGCGAATGGTCGGCTCCGCTGGCTTCCGGCATCTCGATCTGCGGCGTGTCCGCTTCCATCGCCACCGGTGGCGCCATCCGGGCCCGGCCCATCGTGCCGATCATGGTGTCCTCGCTGGTGGTCATCTTCGTGGCCATTGAAATGGTGATCCTGCCGTTTCTGGCCAAATTCTTCCTCTGGACCGAGCCATTGGTCGCCGGTGCCTGGATGGGCTTGGCGGTGAAATCCGACGGCGGCGCCATTGCCAGCGGCGCCATCACCGACGCCCTGATCCGGGCCCAGGCCCTGGATGCCGCCGGCATCAACTACGCCGAGGGCTGGATCACCATGACCGCCACCACGGTCAAGATGTTCATCGATATCTTCATCGGGGTCTGGGCATTTTTGCTGGCCTACATCTGGGTGGCCAAGATCGACGTCAAACCGGGCCAGAAAGTGAATGCCGGCGAAATCTGGCACCGTTTCCCCAAATTCGTCATCGGCTACGTGCTCACCTTCGTCATCCTGGTGGTCATGTGCTGGCCGGCGGCCAAGGTCATGGGACCGGCCGACAAGGAACTGGCCGAGTTGAAGGCTTCGGTCACCTCGATCGAGACCAAGATGAAGACCACCACCGATGCGGCGGCGCTGGCCGGTTTGAAGAAGGAGCTCGATGGCGTCAAGGCCCAGCAGAAAGAGGTCAACGACAAGATCAAGGAACCCAAGAGTTTCCTGAGCCAGGCCAAGTCCTCCAGCGGCCAGGGCGATGTCTTCAGGGGCCTGTTCTTCCTGCTCTGCTTCTTCACCATCGGGTTGGTGTCCAACTTCAAGAAGCTGATGCAGGAGGGCCTGGGCAAGTTGGCCGCGGTTTATTGCATCAGCCTGTTCGGTTTCATCATCTGGGTCGGCTTGTTCATCTCATGGCTCTTTTTCCACGGCGTCAAGCCGCCCACCATTTAGTACGGAGGTCAGACAATGGAACAACAACAGCAACCGAAAGTCGCTGATGAAATCAAGAAAATGGAATACGAACCCCTGCTGCCCGCCGAATTGTCCCTGATTCGGTGGTCCATCGGCATCGGGGTCGGCTCCCTGTTCATCCTTTATTGGTTGAGCCAGTGGCTCTTTCCGGGCGGCCACTGATCCGGCCGGATCATCTAAGACCGCGAGGCTGAGATTCGCATCATAGCCAAGGCCTTGCGATACTCATCGAGGCGCTGTTCCCATTGGGGCAGCGCCTCGACGTCTTCCTGCCAGGCCGCCAATTCCTTGGCGGCGATAACAAGGCGTCCCGCCGCCGCGGCTTCGGCCGCTTCCGCATAATCCATCTTGTAGCGTTGCCGCCGCTCCGCCAGCGTTGCCCGGATTTTTTTGACCACATGTTGGTGATGGTTCAGCTCACGGTTGATGGAGATTTCGTATTCGTCGGTATGCATTGTTTTTTTCCTGGTTGTACAGCGGAATGAATCGAAAAAACGTGTGGAGCATGGCGGATCAGGCCAGCAGCACCAATCCGGCCATGAGCCCCATGGCGGGCGGTTCGCCCTCCTCGGTTTGGGAATCGATGCGGGCAAAGGGCCATCCCGCCCGGTCGGCCAATGCTGCAAAGTCGATCCCCACGGCGGAAATCGAGGGCCGGGCCAGATCCGGATGGCAACAGGGGCCGGAGCCGTCCAGCACCGCACAGGCTGGCGCATCGGTGCAGAACAGCTCCTTGCAGGAACCGGCGGCCATGCCGCGGGCCCGGACAAAACCAAATTTCTGTGCGGCCCGTTCCAGGCTGGCGGCGATCCGGTGGATGGAACGAGCAACGGGCAGCCGATTGTCGTTCAGCAAATCCGCGGCCGGGACATCGATCTTGAACACCGCGACCCGGGAAAACCCGGCGAGCCTGGCCCGAAAATCGGCGGGCGCGGGGGCATGGGGCGGGCATCCCGGCGCCAGGCCATAGCTGGGGCAGCGGTGCGGGGCCGCACACATGGTCGCGTACCGGTCCTCGACCACCAGGGCCTCGACCGGCAGCAGCACCGCGTCCGTCGCGCCCAGGGCGATGGCCAGGGCGAGCAGCTGCGGTGGACCGGAGGTTTCGCTTGCCGAGAATGGGGGCAGGGGAGGGGCGGGGCTATGATGTGTCTTCATTGGCAATGGTTGTCGGTGCGGCATGATGCGTGTTCAAAAAAAGCTGCGCTGCTTGGCGCGTGGAGGCGGAGCATCCATGGCCGGGCGGGCATTGCTCAAAAAATCCCGAAATCCAGCCCCGCGGCCAAGGTTTGGCCCAGCTCGGCCACGGCCTTGCAATCCTGTGGCGTGGGCGTCCCGACCACCCGGACGTGCTCCAGCACCTTGCGCCATTTGTACCCGGCCGCAATCCGTTCGATCTGGGCGATGGCGCCACGGCCGTCGTTGCCGGCGCAAACCAGGAGCACAAACGGCAGGCCCACGGTCTTTTCCTGGGCCGCTTCAAAGGTGCGGTCAAAGAAATCCTTGATCATCCCGGCCATGGTGCCGAAATACTCGGGAGAGCCGATGGCAATGGCATGGCAGCGCAGCAGGTCGTCGAGTTGGGTTTGGTGTGCGCGCTTGAGAGTGACCTCGACCCCGGTCTCCATGGCCGCACCTTGGGCGAAACACTGCGCCAGTTGCGCCATGGTGCCACTTTGTGAGTGGTACACCACCAGGATGTTCTTCTTGCTCGCCCGATGCACCGGCACAGTCGCGGCCTACATCCCCGCCAGAGCAACGTACTTGATTTCCAGATATTCCTCCAATCCTTCGCGGGCGCCTTCGCGGCCCAGGCCCGATTGCTTGATGCCGCCGAACGGCGCCACCTCGGTGGAAAGAAGGCCGCTGTTGACGCAGACCATGCCGGCCTCGATGGCCGCTGCCACCCGGAGCACCCGACCGATATCGCGGGCGTAGAAATAGGCGGCCAAGCCGAATTCGCTGGCATTGGCCATGTCGATCGCCTCCTGGTCGGTGCGGAAGCAAAAGAGCGGCGCCACCGGTCCGAAGGTCTCTTCGCGGGCCACCAGCATCTGTTGATTGACATCGACCAGGATGGTCGGTTCGAAGAAAAGACCGCCACGGGCGTGGACATTGCCGCCCACCAGCAGCCGCGCCCCTCCGGCCAGGGCGTCGGCGATGTGTTCCTTGACCTTGACCAGGGCCTGGGGTTCGATCAGCGGGCCGATCGCCACTTCCGGCTCGGTGCCCGCGCCCACCTTCATGGCCCTGACCTTGGCCGCCAGTTTTTCGGCAAAGGTGTCGTATACGCCCTCCTGGACATAGATCCGGTTGGCGCACACGCAAGTTTGGCCTGCATTGCGGTATTTCGAGGCCAGGGCGCCATCCACCGCCGCGTCCAGATCGGCATCGTCAAAGACGATGAACGGCGCGTTGCCGCCCAGTTCCAGCGAAAGTTTTTTCACCGTACCGGCCGATTGCCGCATCAAAAGCCGTCCGACCTCGGTGGAGCCGGTGAACGACAGCTTGCGCACCAGCGGGCTTTCACACAGGATGCGTCCGATCTCGGGCGCGCGGGGGCCGTCGCAGGGGATGACGTTGAACACCCCCGGCGGCATCCCGGCCTGTTCGGCCAGGGCGGCCAGGGCCAGGGCGGTAAGCGGCGTGGCTTCGGCGGGTTTGCAGACCACGGTGCAGCCGGCGGCCAGGGCCGGCGCCACCTTGCGGGTGATCATGGCCAGGGGGAAGTTCCAGGGGGTGATGGCGGCGCAGACGCCGATGGGCTGCTTGATGGTCAGCAACATGCGGTCGTCCTGGTTGCTTGGAATCACCGCGCCATAGGCGCGCCTGGCCTCCTCGGCGAACCATTCCACAAAGGAGGCGCCATAGCTGACCTCGCCCCGGGACTCGGTTAGCGGCTTGCCTTGCTCGGCGGTGATCAGGTTGGCCAAATCCTCGCCATGGCTTAAGATCAGCTCGAACCAGCGTTTGAGCACAGCGGCCCGGGCCTTGGCTGTCAGGTTGCGCCAGGCCGGCCAAGCGGCGGCGGCTGCCGCTGTTGCCGCCTCGGCTTCGACCGCGCCCATATCGGCCACTTCGGCGATCAGGGCGGCGGTGGCGGGGTTGGTGACCGGGAACACTTTGCGGTCGCTGGCGGCAATCCAATTTCCATTGATGTAGCCCCGGTTTTTCAGCAAGGTTGGATCGGTGAGCGGAACGGCCATGGCAGCATCTCCTGATTGTTTGTCGATTCCATCGGGCCACCGGAAAAGTCCGGCCCTTGTCGTACCTTCGGACAAATGTAACCAGTGGTGCGGACAAGGTAAACAGCGGCAAGCGGTGTTCTGATTGTATTCCCTGTCAGCAAAGGAATGTCAAAGCCGATCATGGTCGTTTGCCCATCCAGCTTCCGTTTCGGTACGCGACGAACTGTTCGTCTTGCGGATTGCTTTCAAAAAGGCGGGACGAAGGATAAGGAATCACACGCCTCGCGTCCATTGGGTCTCGCGGTGGACTGCGCGGTTTACACCGGTTATACGCCATCGACACAATGCGCGTTTATCAGCCCGTTGAAACTGCAAGGTGATGGTCTATCCCCAGGCTGGTTTGGTTAGTTTGGTTTGGCGCGCCGGACCGAGATGACAGTTGACAAAATCAGGCCTTTTTCAACGGGCTGTTATCCATTGTCCAGGTCGCTGGCTACCCGGAACGAGCGAAAAGCGCACAACGATCACCCAGGGCAAGAATGGGCGGCTGCATCTGTCCGTACCTGTCGCAAGAAAGGTGCTTGACAAAGCCGGAGAGATATTTTAGATAGGGCCATTCTTTCCGGCCCCATCGTCTAGTGGCCTAGGACACCGGCCTCTCACGCCGGTAACAGGGGTTCGAGTCCCCTTGGGGTCACCACATCCAAATTATTAGATATTTTTCTGATAATTAGTCGCATAAAGCCCTCTTGGAACGCACGTTCCAGGAGGGCTTTTTCCGTTTTCGCCCTCAGCCTGGCTGCTTGAACGCATTGCCCAGCGCCCGCAAAACGAAAGGCCCTCTTGGAGCGTCCACGTTCCAGGAGGGCCTTTTTGTTTTATTTGGCGCTGGCCCTGCCCCTGATCGGAGACACGGCCGGCAAGGTATTCATCGAGCCCGGAGGATTCATGGGCTGAGTCATTAAGCCGTAGAAAACAAAAAGGCCGTAGGTGCTCGCAACACCGACGGCCTTCCTGAAGTCTTGAGACTTCTGCAAACAACTTTCAGTAAGTTGGATGCAGATTAACCGAAAAAAAACGGTGTGTCAAGAAGATGAGGAAGTTTTTTGTTTTCTCCGGCCCGGAGGAACAGGAACAAAATGCAAACTATTTCAGTGAGTTGCAGCGGGAGCCAATTCGTCAAAATCGAGCTTTGTCTCAAAAAAATGTTCGCGGCAATGAAGAGATCATCGGGCCGCAAAAAGTATTCCGAAGACATGCGAGACCTTTTCATCTTCATGCTCAAATGCACGAGTGGACGTGATTTTACCTATGTCACTCTCAAAAGGATGGAAGAAGAATTAGGGGTGCATACCCGCACTGTTGAGCGATGGCTGAAAAAATTTATTGAAGATGGATGGATAACCAAGGGGGCGAAGTTTGTTGATGGATATATGCGCAGTGGCTTCTTCCTGTTGGCCCATTCGTCACTGCTGAACATTTTGGTAAGAATTAAAGGAATTACATGGAGAAAGCACGATGAAGAACAAGAAGCAGAAACAATTGATATTTGGGAATCCAGAAAAAAAATATTTGAAGATTTCAGAGGACTTGATCTGCAAGGACATGAGTGGCGACGAGAAATTGATGCATGTCGTCCTGCTGATGTGTGCAGAAAAAAAGACGAAAATTCATCCATCCCAACAGGAGATGGTGAAATCTTGGGAACAGGAGTTCGGCCGGACAGTGAACGAGATCAGGAGAGATCTTCAGGGATTGGAAAAGGTGGGTTTGATCAGGCTTTCGAGGGACAGGAAAACGATTCATTTCCTGGAGGGAGATGCGCCACCTCTGGCCATATCTAGGATGATTTAACCCGGCAAGTTGTCGGCAACATGCCGGAGCTCCTAACTATAAGGAGTGATTTTTATATAAATTCCCCCCTTCCCCCCTCGATGACTCGACTGGATGAGGTCGATTCGGATGCCGCTTGCGCGGCAGGGAGAGAGAGGAAGGAAATCGAGAAAGAATTTTTCGAGGAAGACGAGGCGGACAATCACCCGGCCTGGCGTGAAGCCCGGAAGGAACTGATTCGAAAAAATCCTCGTTTCATGGGGTTGCTGCACCAGTTCACCGGCCGGATGACCGATTCCGGGCTGGCCGTGGAAGGTCCGAACGTGATCGTCACCAACCTGATCGAACGGGAACTGAGCCGGGAAATCGGCGAAGTCCTAGAGGGTTTGGGCATTTCATCTTTCACTTTTGGCATCCAAGCGCCGGAGCTTCGAGAAAAGCGGGAGCGAGCCGCTTTGCAACGAGAGCAACGGCAGCAGAAAGAATTGGAGCGCCGGCAAGCGACAGCTGTGGACAGATCGGCGGCGGTTGAAGCGAAGCATTTGAGCAATCTTACCCCGGAGCAGCAATTTGCGGCATTGGTAGCGGCCTATCCGCGCAAGAGCGTCTATGGCGAATATTTTGCCAGGAATACCTTCATCCGCTTGTTTCGTCGCGGATGTCTTCCTGACATGGCGAGTCTTTTGCGGATACTCAACCAGCATAAAACTTCAGTCGATTGGAACCGGGATGGCGGCCGCTGGATTCCCGGCCTCAATAAATGGCTGAGGGCACAACCATGGATATCCAGTGAACGACAATACACAGAAACCACGTGGTTATGCACGGGTGGAATTCATTAAAAATATTGAAGAAATAAAGAAGATGCTCATTGATGGGCACTCAATTTCTTCTGTCTATCATTCATTGTTCGATGCGGGAAAGATAACCATGCCATACCGGACGTTTTACAGCATAGTTCGTCCCGATGTGATCATCCGTCATAGAGAGAAGAAAAGACAGAGGAAAGAATGATGAAGGGGAAAGGGTATGTTGAATCTCAAGTTTCGGAGTTGGCATGGCCGAGGGGAAATTGACAGTCAACCCATTGAAATAATGTCATTTTAACGTGAAAAGCCTTTTGCTTCCTGATACATTGGATTTGCGAAAATACCTAATGATATCAAAAAGAAAAGGCTCAGATGAACCATACTCAATGCCACCGGGAGCAACAAGAGGCAAAACGACTGCACAACCGGATTTCTTCCTTTCTGGAGGATTTCAAAGTCGGCACCCTTTTGAGTGGCAGCGGCATTCGCAAAGTGCGAGGAGCAAAACCGCTGGCGGTGTTCACCGCCATCTTCTCCTTGCCGTTTTGCGGGGTCAACTTTTCCCGAGGCATTGTCAACAATCCGGAGTTGGATTTTCGTAAGGACGCCGCCTACGAATTCTTGAAAAATCCCCGGTATAACTGGCGGAAATTTCTGCTGAGCCTGGTGACGGTGGTGGTTCGATTCATGGACGTGCTGACCAGCGAGCGGCGCGAGAAGGTATTGATCGTCGACGACAGTACCTATGACCGTTCCCGATCCAAGAAGGTTGAGTTGCTCGCCTGGGTGCATGACCACAACGCCAATCGGAGTGTGAAGGGATTCAAGCTCATGACTCTGGGCTGGTCGGATGGCGTGAGCTTCCTGCCGCTTGACTTCATCCTCTGTTCCTCGGCCAAAGCGAGCAAGCGCTTGCAAGGGATCAGGAAGGAGGTGGACAAGCGGTGTTGCGGCTACAAACGCAGACTGGAGGCCATGGTCAAATCCACCGAGCACCTGGAAGCCATGGTGAAACGAGTGCTGGCCCTAGGCATCCGGGCCGACTATCTCCTGATGGATAGCTGGTTCGCTTTTCCAGCCCTCCTCGCCGCCTTGGGCAAACATCTGCCGGTGATTTGCATGGGCAAGGACATGCCCAAGGTCTTCTACCGGCATCAAGGGCAATGGCTGAGATTGGGCCGGCTCTTCGACAAGTTGAAAAAACGGCCGGGCAAGGCCAGGATTCTGGCCAGCGTGGTGGTGGCAACCAAGAAAGAACAGAAGGTCAAGATCGTCTTTGTCCGCCACCGCCACAAACGCCAGTGGCTGGCCATTCTCTCGACCAAGATCGACCTTGCCGACGAGGAAATTGTCCGGATCTACGGCAAGCGATGGGATATCGAGGTGTTCTTCAGGATGATGAAACACTACCTCAACCTCGAGCGGGAGGCGCAACTGCGTGATTTTGACGGTATCATCGGCCATATCACCCTTGTCATGAGTCGCTATGTCTTTCTGGCTTTCGAGCAACGCTGTCATGACGATCCCCGTACCCTTGGCTCGCTCTTTTACGCCTGCAGTGAAGAGCAGCAGGATTTGAACCTGGCCGAAGCCATGCAACGGCTGCTCAGCCTCGCCCTGGATAAAGTCAGA
>NZ_JAVBRQ010000039.1:0-26783 GCF_031547805.1 Desulfobulbus sp. | reverse complement strand
GTTGGCGCATTCATGGTTCAATCGATTTCGCAAATTGATACCACGATACGAGAAGACGGACCTCTCGTACATTGCACTCAACACCTTGGCGGCCGCTATGATTGTCTTGAACAAAATCATGGCTATTTATAGATAAGCACTAAAAGGCAAACAGCTTCGAAGACCCACTCTTCCAAAGATTCCAAGTAAAGCCGCGTCATTCAAAACCACCGATTATCTCTTACCAGAACGCATTGTTGTAAAAAATGAAGCCCATTACAGATGTAGACTTTTCCAGCGGTGACCAACCGTCAGGTTTGCATCAAATACAATGGGTTGAACGTATCGACACCTTTCGCTTCCAGGTAAATATTGTTTCAGCTTTGCCTTGAAATGCCCCCTGTTTTCCTTCTCAACTCTCCCCAAAACCATGTCACGCTGCAGGTGCGATGTCATCACCCCTGAAAAAAGAAGAGAGACCGATTCGAACGGTCGCCTTTTCTATTCTCACCAGGGAGATGATCATCCATGCAGTCCATCATTCTATCTTTAGCCAGCCGGTACGCCCTTTCCACCACCGAAGTCATCCAGGAAATTGAATCTGCCTTTGCTCGCCAGCTTTCCCAGTGGTACCGACAGGAGGTCATGGTTTTTCTTCGAAAAGGAATGCGCCTGGAGGTTGTTGCCTACGGCAAAAGGAACGGGCTTCCTGTTCAACACATTCTCGATCTTCCTGCCGTCTTCTCCCGCAATCAATTCAAGACCATTCTGGAAAACCATCTGGCCACGGCCGCAGTCATTAAGCAGGTCCGCCTGCTCAAAGGGTTTGAGCGGCGCCTGCTCTGGGGCGAGGTCGTCCGTAACAGTGCCGGCGACGATATCCTGGTTGAAATCGAGAGCATCCCCGACGAACCGATTATTGCTGTTTGTCCATTCAACCGGATCGGCCTGCATGAACGACATGCCGGCCGGTTGCAGCCTGGCCAACTCCGAGCCTTTCATCTGCGTCGGGTTGATCCGGTGCTGGTGAACGGCACCCCTCGCACCAAAGTCGTCCTTGACCGAGTCTCGAAGACTCTGACCGAGAATCTGCTTCGCCATCATCTGGGTGATGCGGCTCATCGGTTTCACTTCCGCTGTCTGACACGCTACGTCGGTCACAAGAGCATTGTCCTGACCACAAGAAGGTTGCCGCGCGAGGTGATCGTCGCCGTGGATCGGGAACTCCAGGAACGGATCGAGGTCCGGATCGTCAAGGCACTACCATGAAGTCACCAGAATCGACGGAACCAAAAATCCCCTGGACCCATATTGGACAAGGCGTGCATCTTGATCATCCCCAGACGGTCATGAACCTGGGCATTCCTGACAGCCATCGCAAGGGCCATTTCTGGTGTTTTGGCACCACCCGGGTTGGTAAGACCCGGATCATGGAGCACATCATCGAGCAGGATATCTGCAAGGGGTATTCGGTGGTTGCCATCGATCCCAAGGGAGATATCGATTTGTTCTCCAAAATTACCCAACTGGCCCACGAGACCGACCGGCTCGACGACCTGATGCTGATCACCCCGATCTTCCCCCAGTACAGTGCCATCCTTGATCCACTGTCCTCTTACTACATGCCCGAAGAACTGGTGGCCCATATTACCGCCGGGGTGGCCATCGGCCGTGAACCCTATTTCTTCGGGGTGGCCTACGAGGTCAGCCTGGTGGTGGTCCAGGCTCTGATCATGCTGGCTGAGCAGGCCGGAACAAAGCCCTCGTTCAACCTCAACGACATCAAGAACCACATCAGCCATCAGGATCTGGAGCAGCTCAAGGAGAAGATCGACTACATCGACAGCCCGGAGGCCAAGCAGCTCTCCCTGGATATCCAGAAAATTTTGTCTACGCCGGCGGACTACTACTCCAAGGTGGCCAGTTCGTTGCGGGTGGCGCTCACCGAGCTGACCTCGGGCAATGTCGGCAAGATCATCGGTAAGGCTGATGAAAACCGCTTCATCCAACGGCTGGAAGAAGGCAAGGGTATCATTCTGGTGGTGCAATTGGGCTCACTGTTGACCAAGCGGGCCGCCTATACCGCCGGCAAGGTGATCATCTCCATGATTCAGGCCTTTGTCGGGAGAGTCTATTCCTCAGGGAGAAATGTAACCCCGTCGCTGGTGCTTCATATCGACGAGGCCCAGTCGGTCCTCTATCAGGGCATCGAAGACCTCTTTGCCAAAGCCGGCGGGGCTGGGGTGTTCATCCATGGCTACTGCCAATCGATCAGTCAGTTGTATGCCGAGGTGGGCGAGGATCGGGCAAACACCATCCTCGACAACTGCAACACCAAGCTGTTCATGCGGGTGCCGGATCCCAGCACCGCCAATCACGTCTCCGAGCACTTGGGGGAAGAGAAACGGTTTTCTCCCATCATCTCCCTGGGCGGCAACGTGGCCATCCGCGAGACCGAGGAGGTGCGGATCAAGCCGAGCGAGATCCTCAAGATGAAACCCCGCGAACTCTTTCTCATCACCTACTCCGGCACCTACAAGGGGGTGACCGCCACGGTCGAGGAGGGCCGGCTCAAGGTGGTCTTTCCGGATCTGGCCGGAGAGACGATCATCAAAACACAAACCAAGATCGGCTGATGCTGGGCACCTGGCCGACGATCATCCTGGGGGTGGCTCTGGTGTTGGTGAGCCTTGCCGGCATCCTGGTGCTGCGGAGTGAGGAGCAGGATGCCTCCTCGTTCCTGGAGCAGATGACACTGAGCGCGCTCTCACAGCGGTGGGTGCGGCCCAAGTTATCCACCCGGATAGAAGGGGTGAAGCATATCTCGGAGCTGGCTCATCTCTGGAGGAACGAGCAGGTGATTGCCGAGGGCATCGAGAAGTTTGAGCTGGTGCATCCACGCGCCCGCTCCTTTGCCAGCCAGTTGCGGACCTGGTCTTTTTTCAACCAGGCACCCGGGCAACGGGCTGTCTGTTTGGAGATTCTTCGCCTGCTCGACCGTGAAGGGCAGTGCCCTTCGGTGGTCGATGTCCAGGGCGATGTGGAAGCCGCCTGGGAGCAGAACACCTACCGTATTCTGGCCAAGACCACCCTGCTTGATCATAGCCTCAACGTGGCCCAACAGGTGGTCAAACTGCTCTCCGACCATCAGGCCTGGCATGTGATCCCGGATACCATGGTGGCGGCTCTTGCCCATGACCTGGGTAAACTCAAATCAGCGCGGGGTTCGCTCTATGCCCTGGGCGAACATCCCCTGGCCGCCGGCGCCATCATCTCTGGCATCCCCGGGTTCAAGGAACTCTCCCGCAAGGAGGACATCCTCCGGGCCATTAAGATGCACCACAAGATGCCCGAGGGTCTGCTGGGAAAGACCCTCAAAAAAGCCGATCAACAGGCTCGGCAGCAGGAGCTTGAGCGTTGGGTGGGCGTGGAGGCAGCCGAGGAAATCAAGGAGTCGCACGAAGAGGCAGCGCCAGAAAAGCCACCACAACCGTCATCCCGGGAAGCCATGCAACGGGTGCAGGCGGACATATACGGGGAAACCATCAATCCTTCGCCAAGCCGGGAAGAGATCGCACCGCCCCAGCGGATGGACATCTCCAGTTGGTTCGATGCCGCAGGCTACCTGGCCATGCTCAAGCCCTACATCAACCGGGTTGAGGGTCGCCGCTTTCTGGCCTTCTCCATGGCCGATGGCCTGGTCTATTTCCAAGTCAAGGTTCTGGAAGAGGTGGCCCGCAAGCAGGCTCAAGAATACGGCTGTATGGAGATCGCCACCATGGCCCAGGATGATCCCAGCATGCGCCAGGTGCTGTTCAGTGTTGTTCAGCATCTTCGTAAAGAGCATGAGGTGATTGCCAGCCATTTGATCAAGGCCAGCTATTTCGGCGGCTACTTCCTGGTGACCTGGAAGCTCTGCAAGGAGATGCGGGGATACTATACCCCCTTCCATGCCGAAGCCTTTGGTTCCATCGCCGAGATGGAACGGGCCAAGCCGGATCTACTCCGCGACATCCTCAGTGTTAGTCCCTATACCGGCAGTGACCAGGTGAGCTGATGGCCAAAGAACGGGAAGCCAAAGGGGCAAATGATACCAATGCCCAGATAATCACCACCGATAGCGGCCGGGTCTACAAGCCGGTCAACCTGCTCAGTGCCATCTCCGAGATCCAGCAGTTCTATGTGATCGAGAGCAAGGGCCAGAACATTCCGGCCGAGTTCCTCACCCTGGAGCGGACCATCGATTTTTTCAAGATCGGTTTGAAGAGCGGCTTCAACGAAGGCGTCGCTCTGGTGCTGCTCTTTCCGGTGTTCCACTTCTATCTCTTTCCTTTTGTCTTGCTCCAACTCGACTGGTTCAGCCATCTGCTGTTCGGCTGCATCCCCTATCTGCCCCTGATCATCAACACGCTGATGTGCAGCTACATCAGCCGCTACTTTGTCGGCAACATCACCCGCAAGGCGGTCAATTCCCTGCTCTCCGGTCGGGCACTTTCCCTGCTGCTCAAGGCCTTTCTGGTCTATGTCATCTATCTGGTGCTCTTCCGTTTGAGCACCCCGGAGAACATCGGCCGGTTGGCCAGCCAGTTCGGGGTAAAAGCCCATGACATTTACCACGGCTTCTTTGCCATCAAGCCGCATCTGGTGCCGCTGGCCACCAAGAGCAGCCTGCTCATGGTGCTAGCGGCGGTGTTTCCTTACGGATCTGTCTACCTGCTTGACTGCTGGCATCGCCACCGGATCAAGCGCAACATACAACGTATTTCTGCCTAACCGGCAACGGAGGTTCAACCATGGAACGCGAAGAAAAAAAACAACGTCCCTCTTGGCAGGAGATTGAGGAGAGGAAAATCAATCTGGTGAAGGAAAAAGGTTCCCGGGTCATGCGGGTCAACTCGCCGATAGGCTCCACCATGTTCAGCATCCTGCGGCAATTTGACATGGCCTATGCCAATTTCAAGGGCCGGCTGGGTGAGATGGGCGGCATCACCTATGAAGAAGGGGTTGCCTTAATGAAGGAGGGACAAGAGATTGTGATGGCCTTTTCTGATTTCACCGCACGACTCAGCCGGAAGGTCAATTTCCGCTACTATGCCCCCAATGAAATCAAAGACTATCTGGAATTGCTCAAAGCCCAGGAGAAGAACGAAGAGGCTCCGCGTGACGCAGAGGGTGCGGTTTCGACCGATGCATGACCCACCAAGGCAATTGCACCTTGCCTTGGTGGGCAAGGTCTGCTATCTCGCAAGGCATGAAACGGTTTTTCAGGTCCCCCCCTACATGGAGCAATCATGAACAAAACCGAGTTGATCGATAAGGTTGCTAAAGAAAGCGCCTTGAATAAATCAGCCGCTGAGCAGGTGGTGAACAGCGTCTTTTCAGCCATCGCAGAGGCGATGAAGACCGGCGACAAGGTTACTCTGGCCGGATTTGGCACCTTCTCCACTGCTGACCGAGCCGCCCGTGAAGGACGAAATCCGCAATCGGGAGAAACGATCACCATCCCCGCCAAGAAGGTAGTGAAGTTCAAGGCGGGGAGCAAGTTGACAGAGACTGTCAAATAACTCGCAACCGCTTCAAGATCAGTTCATTCGAGCCCTAACGAGTTAATCCGATCAACAGCCTTCAGCTTGTGGTCATTAAGTAAATGCGTGTAACGGTGAACCATTTGCAGGGTTTTATGGCCCAGTATTTCGGCTAGTGTCCGGAGATCAACGCCTGCCATAAGGAGGTGACTGGCTGCAGTGTGGCGAAGGTCGTGAAGATGGAGATCTTCAAGGCCGGCCTTCATTCTTGCAGTCATGAATGATCTCTTGAAATGAAGGCAAGGGACATCCACGAGTTGTTTGGATTCTCCACTATTCGGTGGCAGGAAAACGTGCATTCCGTTAGTCGCATCAACCGGCCGAATGGAACGCAGGATGTTTTCAGTCACTTCTGTGAGGGGAACATATCGCATATCGGTTTTTGTAACCTGAAGTTTGACGAGTCGATTTTCCAGATCAATATCGCCCCATTTCATGCCAGCAGCTTCGCTTGGCCGCATCCCGGTATGCATCATGACAAGGAGATAAGGATACAACTTTGGATTTTTGCTCGTCTTCGCCGCATCCAACAATCGTTGCGCCTCCTCCTTGGTAAGAAACCGAGTCCGATTATTCCGGATCTTTGGCCTCGTGATGTGAGGAATTGGATTATCAACAGGGAAACCCCACTCACGACGAGCGACATTGAAGAGGTGGGAAATCAAAGCGAATTCTTTTTGAATCGTCGACGCTGCAACCTTTTTCATCCGGTAATCACGGTATGCAGCAACCTTTTGAGGACTAATTTCGACCAAGGAGATCTCGGGACCAAAATAATCCACGATTATTTTTGAAGACTGCCTGTCCCGGTTTTCAGAATTGGGTCGTTTCGTTACCGAAATTTGCTCAAGATATCTGTTAAGGGCTTCAACAAATGTTATTTTTTCGATGGGTCGGATATCTTGATACCGCCCCATGCGCATTTCTTTTTCAATTTCGGTTGCCCAGCTTTTTGCCTCCCCTTTCGTGTCGAACGTCCTTGCCAAGGGAGGATACCCTTTAACACGAACCGTCGCTGTATAGGTGGTTCGCTTTTTGCCTTTGCGGGTCTGAATTCGGGCCATATTCATACCTCCCAGCCTGATCTGGCCGATTTTTTTGTTCCACTTTTTGTTCCATTGTTATCGCAATTAAAACAAAAAGAAAGCAGAAAAAATCAACCGCAAATGGAACAAATCGCAAAAACAAAAGGGGTAACCAGTTGAATATACCGGTTAACCCCTTGATTTTTATGGTGCTCCAGGCAGGATTCGAACCTGCGGCACCAGGATTAGGAATCCTGTGCTCTATCCACCTGAGCTACTGGAGCTTTGCAAGATGTGTGAAGGAAGGAGGGAGGCGGCGATCGATGCGGCCGAGCCCATCCTCGGCCGGAGAAAATACCCGTTCCGCCGCGGCCGCGCAAGCAATTCCTCCCGGCTCAATCAGGCCGACTGGCCGTCGGGCAGCACATTGCCGCCATCGAAGGCGGCGCCGTCGTAGCCGAAGCGGACAATGCAGTTGCGGCCGATTTTCGCGCCGGCGGGAATTATCGCCTCTTGCCCCACCAGGGAGATGCCGGTGTAAAGATGCTTGGGATATTCCTTGTTGGCCAGGGTCATGTTTTCGCCATGGCCGACCACCGCCCCGGCGCCGACCCGCACCCGTTTATCGAGAATCGCCAGGTCCACCACCGCGTTCTCCTCGATCTCGCTGTCGGAAAAGACCACCGCGTTGGACACCACCGCTCCTTTCCGCACCCTCACGCCGGGTGACAGCACCGAATTGATCACGGTGCCTTCGATCACGCATCCCGAGGCAATCAATGACGAGGCCACCTTGCAGCCGCTCTGGAACCTGACCGGCGGCCGGTCGATGGAGCGGCTGGTACATTCGGGATTGGGCCGGATCTCCCATTCCTCCGGCTCGATGCCGGAATTCTCGCGGATGATGTCCATATTGGTTTCCCAATAGGACTGGATGGTGCCCACGTCCCGCCAGTACCCGTAGAAGGGGTAGGCATATACCCGGTCCTCGTTGATGGCCCGCGGGATGATGTGCATGCCGAAATCCACCTCGGTGCGGTTTTGCGCCAGGGTGCGCAGCAGGTACTTGGTGTCGAAGATGTAGATACCCATGGAGGCGAGATTGGTCTTCGGCACCTTGGGTTTTTCTTCCCAACCGATAATCCGGTTCTCGTTGTCGATGATGCCGGCGCCGAACTGGTGGATCTCGCTCTTGGGCACCACCATCATGCCGATGGTGATATCCGCCTTCTTATACTGGTGGTAGGAAAGCATGGCGGCGAAGTCCATCCGGTAGATATGGTCGCCGGAAAGCACCACCACCTGCTCGCTGGGATTGGCCAGGATGAAATCGATATTCTGGCGGATGGCATCCGCCGTGCCCTTGTACCAGTCGGAATCCTTTTCGCCGGTCCGGGGCGGCAGGATCTTGATGCCACGGGTCCGGCCGGTGAAATCCCAAGCCGCGCCGTCGCCGATGTGGGCCATCAGGGAAAGCGGCTTGTACTGCGTCAGCACGCCCACCCGGGTCAGGCCGGAATTCATGACGTTGGACAGGCTGAAATCGATGATCCGATAAATCCCGCCAAACGGCACCGCCGGTTTGGCCCGGTGCCCGACCAAAAGATTCAACCGGCTGCCAATGCCGCCAGCCAGCAGAAGCACCAAGGCATCGCCGCTTTCTCTCATTGCAGTTCCTCCCCGTCTTCCAGCTTGGTCTTTGGCCATTTTTCCGGTGCGATCCGGGGCGCCACCCGGCATCCGCAGCCGATGTGCAGGCCCTCCGGCACCGTGTTGTTCCACCCGATCACGCTCACCCTGCTCGGCTTCTCGCACACCGGCGCGCCCACTCGGACGTTGCGGCCAAAGACCGTGTTGACGTCGCTGACCACCCGGTTGAGCCGCACTCCTTCCTGGACGGTGTTGTCGAAGAACAGGATGGAATCGTTGATCTCCGCCCCAGGCATGACCCGCACGCCCGGAAACAGGATGGAATTGCGCACCGAGCCCTCGACGATGCAGCCGTTGTAGGCCATGGAGTTGTCCAGGCTGCCGTTCGGGCCGATCTTTACCGGCTGCCGGTCGGCGATACTGCGGTGCGCCAGGTTGGTGCGAATCCCCCACGCCTCGAGGTCGATCTTGGGATTCGGCCCCAAAAGATCCATCGAGGTCTGCCAGTATTCGTCGATGGTGCGGGTGTAGCCCCAGTATCCCCGGAACTTGTACCCATGTACATTGTATTTTTCGCGCATCATCAAGGGAATGATGTCGCGGCCGAATTCGTAGGAGGCATCGTGCTGGTTCTTTTTCAGCACCTCGAACAACACCTCGGGCCGGAAGCAGAAAACCGTGAGCGAGGCCCAGCGGCCCTTGGGTTGGGCCGGTTTTTCCTCGTAGGAGAGCATCCGGCCGCCGTGTTCGAAGTCGTCGGCGATTTCCGCCACGCCAAACCGCGAGGCCGCCTCGGGCTCCACCTTGATGAAGGCCGCGGTCAGGTCGGCGTCGTGCTCGTAGTGATAGCGGATCATCCGGCGATAATCCATCTGATAGACATGATCGCCCGACAGGATGAGAATCACCGACGGCCCGTAGTAATTGATGTAGTCGAGATTCTGATAGACCGCGTCGGCCGATCCCCGGTACCAGTGGGGATTGTCGTAATCCTTGAACGGCGGCAGGATGGAGATGCCGCGGTTCCGGCCGATCATGTCCCAGGCCGCCCCGGTGCCGATGTGATTGATCAGGGAATAGGAGCGGTACTGGCTGAGGATGGCGATCCGTTCGATGCCGGAATGGAGCAGATTGGAGAGGGGGAAATCGATGACTCGGGCAAACCCGCCGAAAGGAATGGCGGATTTCGGTCGATAGTGTGTCAACACTCCCAGTTCGTCGACACGTCCGCCTGCCAAGATCATCGCCAAGGTCGAAGGTCTTTGCATAGAACACCGTCCAAAGGAGAAAGGCGCACGTTGTGCGGCGATACGGTCCTACCCGCCAGCGCCCAGCAAAAAACTGAACTGTTTCGCATAATATGCCCAACTCCGGACAAGGTGCAAGCAATATCTCGCGTGGTCCCGGAAAAGGGGCTGTCGGGCGGCGGCCGGAGGATGGCGCGGGGAGATTTACTTGACGTGCAGGGTGACCAGGCGGATCAGGGTCTTGGTGGTGAACTCCTGGTTCTCGCGCAGCGGCAGGTTCTTGAGGGGCGATTCGGCCCGGGCCGCCTCGCGATGGCCGCCCGCGGGGCCAAATCGGCCGAAGGTGGCCTTGGCCAGCTTGCCGGCGTTTTTCCGGTAGCCGTCGCAGCGGAATATCACCACCAGCTTCTCGCCGTGGATCCCGGAGACGATCACCCAGTCGAACCCTTCGACCCGGTTGAAGAAATCGGCGATGATCACCAGGATGTCGGGGGTGCCGACCTTGCCCAGGTGGACGTAGGCCCGGTGGTTGCTCGCCTTGACCTCGTTGAGGGCGGTACGGAAATAGCGGAGTTCGGAGCGGCGCAGTTCGGTCAACTCGAACTTGCGCACCAGGTTGAGGTTGGCGATGTTGAACAGATAGCGGAAACAGATGCCGTCGGCCACCTGCATGTTCTGCTTCTGAAAATTTTGGGTATCGACCTTGATGCCGTAGAACAGGGCCGTGGCCAGGGAAACCGAGGGTTTGATCCCGGCGGCGCGGAGATATTCCACCATCATCGAGGAAACGGCGCCGTATTCCGGGCGGATATCGATGAAGGCCGCGTCCCAGCCGGTGGTGACCGGATGATGGTCGATCACCGCGTTGAAGGTCATTTTTTCGAAACAGGCCAAATGGTTGGGCTGGGAATCGAGCAGGATCTTCTTGCTGTAGTCCTTGGTCGACAGGGTATGGAGTCGTTCGATGGGGATTTTCAGCCGCTCCACCATGGTCAGGTTGTTCAACCGCCTGATTTCGTTGGGGTAACCGATAGTGACGCCTTGCACCCGATAGCTGAGCAGCCGTTTGAGCGCCATGGCCGAGGCGATGGCGTCGGGATCGGCGTTGATGATGATCAACACCGTGTCGTTGCGTTCAAAAAGAGCCCAGAGTCCGTTAAGCCGGGCGATGGCCGAGTTCTTGCTGGCGCTTCTGGTTATATTGTTGTCCGCAATTTTTTCGAGTCGTTTCTGCATAGACAAGGATCAATAAGTAAACTTTGCCGTCTCGAAGCGAACACCGCGCACAGGCTTTAATTCGGCGAAAGCGGCACCCCGGCCGACGCCCGCCCCTGCGGCACGGGTGCGTCGTGGCGCGGCCCGACATGGGGAATGAGGGCATCGGGTACAAACTGCTGCAACGTATCTTGTCTCAGCGAACAAAAAAGCGAAAAATACGAAGTTCGCAACTTACACAGTGACACCGAGAAGTGCAAGCGCCGTCTTTCCGGAAGGCGAAGCGGACCGCCGGCTGGCGCCGTTCCGCGTATCCCTTGACGGAAACGGGACGAGAGGGTACTACAGAGCTGGCAGCGCCGGCCCGTGCGCACCCGGTTTCCGGGGGCGGCGCCGGTCCGTTTTCCGGGCGCCCTTGACGATCCTCCACCGACGACCGTTGCATGATCCTGCTCCACCGCTACATCCTGGCCCATTTCTTCCGCAACCTCGCCCTGATTCTGGCCAGCTTCATCAGCATCTATCTGCTGATCGATTTCTTTGAAAAAATCGACGATTTCGTCGAAAAAGGCAAATCCTTCGCCCTGATCGCCAAGTTCTTTCTGCTCAACATCCCCTTCATCGTCGACATGATGAGTCCGGTCTGCATCCTACTGGCCGGGGTCGTCACCCTCGGCATGCTCAACCACAGCAACGAACTGATCGCGCTGAAGGCCTGCGGCATCCCGCTACGAAAAATCGTCCGTCCGATCATTGCCGCCGCCCTGGCCTGCATCGTCCTGTTCCTGGCCATGGCGCAAATGGTTCTGCCCACCACGGTCAGCACCACCAACTCCATCTGGAACCGCGAAGTCAAGGGCAGGACCTTCTCGGGCATCTACCGCAACGGCCGCTATTACTATCGCGGGCAGGACGGCTTTTACTCCTTTGCCCGGCCCGACCCCCAAAAGAACGTGTTCGCGAATTTCTCGTACACCACCTGGAATTCGGCCTACCAGGCCCAAACCCTGATCACCGCCGACAAAGCCGTCTGGAACCAGGGTATGTGGACACTGTATGACGGCCAGGCCCAAAAGGCCAGCGGCAACGAGCGATTCGCCACCGAAGTCTTCCCGGAACAGCGTTTCGCATTCCCCGAACAGCCCGATGCGTTTTTCGTCCCGCCCTATCGCTCCATGGAACTCTCGCTCACCGAACTGTACCGGGAAACCAAGCACAGCCGCTCCGACGAGGCCCGCAGCAAGGCCTGGGCCGAATTCTACGGCCGGATTTCCTACACCTTCCTCGGCCTGCCCCTGCTGCTGCTCGGGTTGCCCTTGCTGCTGCTGGTCTACCGCAAATGGGGCCGGGACCTCTCGTTGGCCATCCCGGTGAGCTGCGGCATGGCCTTTGTCTGCTGGGGCCTGTACACCACCCTCCAATCCCTGGCCAAGGCCAGCTATCTCCCGCCCTTGTTGGCGGCGGTCTCGGTGCATCTGCTGGTCAGCGGCCTGGGACTGTATCTCCTGATGCGCGAGGATACTTGATGCCCCGACGGATCGGCATTGTCGGCGTGCCGCCCCTGGCGGTGATCGAGTCCATCAACCGCGCGGGCGACGCGATTGTCGATCTCGACGAGCTGCAGGTGCGGGCGCCCATCGACCAGACGGCATCCCGCATCCCCCGCGCCTACTGCGCCATCCTCCGTACCGTGGTGCTCAACTGCCTCCATCTGCGGCTGGATGAGGTCTACATCGACGTCGGACCGGGCAAGTGCGACTGCGCGCTCCACGTGGCCGAAGTGATTGCCGACATGCTGCCGGTGCCGGTCATCCGCACCCGCAACCAGGACACCCGCGCCTTCGGCCATCCGCTGTGCACCGGCAAGTTGCCGCTGATGGAAAAATTTCTCCGCATCACCAAAGGGGTGCAATCGGCCGTGCCCTACCCGCCCATGGCCTCCTGCCGCCCCACCTGCGGCTTTTGGGGGGTGCCGCCCAGGGATTTTTCCCTGCTGACCCCCTTTCCCGACACCACCCATGTCTTCGGCTGGACGAGGTGCATGGAAAACAAAACCCCCGCCGACCTCGAGCTGGAGCGGCATTTCGACCCCGCCATCCCCACTGTTTTCTTCTCGCAGTCCTTCTGCGCCAAATCGGTCCTGGCCAAGCATCTGGCGGCCAAGCACCCCCGCGCCATTGCCGTGGATTGCGACGTCACCGCCGGCAGTTCCACCCGCGCCAAGATCGAGGCCTTCCTCGAACTCTCCGGCATCCGGACCGACCAGCGAGGCGAGGCCTGATGCTCCTGGCGGATTTCGGCACCACCTACTGCAAAATCCTGGATACGCGCAGCGACAGCAGCCCGCGCATTGTCGCCACCCGCGACCTGGACCGTTCCTTCCGGGCCGACCTGGCCACCGGCCACAACGCCGCCCGCAGGAGCCTGCGCAGCATCAACGAGCTGACCGCCCTGGCCAGGGGCGGCCTCCGCCTGGTCGACCGGCCGCATTTCGTCCTCCTCGACTGCGGCAGCCGCGACATCAAGTTCGTCCGCATCGAGAACGGCCGCGTAACCGACATGGGCTGGAACGCCGAATGCGGCGCCTCCATGGGGTTCACCATCGAGCTGCTCTCCACCTACTACCAGCTCGACTACGCCACCATCCCCGCCCCGGCAACCGGTTTTTCCGTCACCTGCGGCGTGCTCGGCATGAGCCACATCTTCGATGCCGTGGTCTCCGGCATCGAAGAGGCCGAGGCGGTGGCCCGGTTCGTGCGCGGCATCGCCCTCAATGCCCACCGCTTCGCCCACGAGCCGGACGAGCTGTTTCTTTCCGGCGGCCTCTGCGCCAATCCGCTGTTTGTCGCCAGCTTTCCCTGCCGCGTCCATCCCCTGGGCCGCTTCGTCTTGCTGGAGGGCTTGCTGGCGACCCTGGACCAGGAATAGCCACGCGCATCCCCCGAAAACAGCAAAGCCGGGCATCGCATGGCGACACCCGGCTTTCCTTGATCGATCGAAAAAAGACAAAGCCAACGGCTTCTACTTCTCTTTCTTTTTCTTCTTATCCTTCTTTTTTTTCTTCTTGTCCTTGTCTTTCTTGTCTTTCTTCTTCTTTTCCTTATCCTTGTCTTTCAGCGGACAATCGGAACATCGCTTGCCTTTCTTCTTGTATCCCTCGCAGCACTTGTCCTTTTTCTTGTCTTTTCCCATGGTTCGTCTCCTGTCACCATTGGCCAAGGATTCGGATCGTTCGGTTCCCGGTCGGTCACCCCTTTGTCACACCCACAATGTATGACCGACCGCCGCAACTGCAAAGGCAATTATTCCTTTTTACCCTTTTCCTTCTCTTTTTCCTTGGCCGCCGGCTGCACGTCCAGCAACTCGACCTGGAACACCAGCATGGAGCCGGGCTCGATGACCGGAGGGGCGCCACGATCGCCATAGGCGAGATCCGGCGGGATGTACAATTCGGCGGTGGTGCCGGTGTTCAGCAGCGGCAGCGCTTCCTGCCAGCCGGCGATGACCTGGTTGACCTGGAAGACGGCCGGCTCGTTGCGTTTGTAGGAGCTGTCGAATTCCTTGCCATCCAGCAGGGTGCCCTTGTAGTGGACCTTGACGGTATCGGCAGGGGTCGGCTTGGCGCCCTCGCCTTTCTTGAGGATCTTGTACTGCAGGCCCGACTTGGTTTCGACCACGCCTTCCTTGGTTTTGTTAGCCTTGAGGAACTCCTCGGCGGCCTTGCGGTTCTTCTGGACCATGGCCACGGTCTTCTGAACCTGCTTATCCTGCTGCCGCTTGGCGAATTCCTGCTGAATGGCGGCCGCGGCCTCGGGGGTCAGCAGCGGCTTATTGCCGTTGTAACCGTCATTGATCCCTTGCTGCAACACGCCCAGATCGAATTTTTCCTCCAGGCCCTTGAAGTATTCGCCAAGATCCAACCCCATGGCATAACTCAATTTCTGCTCATCGGTCTTCAACTCGGCGGGTTGAGCCTGATCGGCGGCAAAGGCCGGCCGCACCATGAGCAGCAGGGCCAGCAGCCCGGACACACACCATTTCATACTAATCTCCTTTTCAATGATTGAGGGCTAACGGTATTCACAGTCGGCAGGGTGGGTTTGACCGGCTAGGAGCACCAGGATGGGGCGGCGACGTTGCGGCGGACGCCCTGTTGCGCATGCGGTTGAAGCTAATCATTCTTTTCAAGCCGGTGTCCACTTTTTTTTGTGATTCAGCGGATTTTCTACAATTTTCTTTTATCGATGACCCGCTTGGCCTTGCCTTCGGACCGCTCCAGGGTCTTCTCCTCGACCAGCTTCACCTCGACCCCGACCCCGACTTCCGAGGCCAGCCGGCTCTTGATCCGCTCGACCACTTCCCGCTGCTTCTTCATCTGGTCGAAAAAGATGGATTCCATCACTTCCACCAGCACCGTGATCTTGTCGGCATGGTTCTCCCGCTCGACCACGATCTGGTAATGCGGCTCGGTGCCCTCGACCTCGAACAGCACCTTCTCGATCTGGACGGGGAACACGTTGACGCCCTTGATGATCAGCATGTCGTCGGATCGGCCCATCACCCGCTGCATCCGTTTCATGGTGCGGCCGCACGGGCAGGGCTCGGGAATGAACCGGGTCAGGTCCCTGGTCCGGTAACGGACGATGGGAAAGGCTTCCTTGGTCAGGGTGGTGATCACCAGCTCGCCGATTTCGCCCTCGGGCACCGGCTCCAGGGTCACGGGATCGAGCACCTCGAGCAGAAAATGGTCCTCGTTGATGTGCAGGCCGTTGCAGTGCTGGCACTCACCGGAAACGCCGGGCCCCATGACCTCGGACAGGCCGTAGTTGTCGGTGGCGAGGATGCCCAGCTTCTGGTGGATTTCCTGGCGCATGGCCTCGGACCAGGGTTCGCCGCCGAACAGGCCGAAACGCAGGGACAGGCCGTTGGGGTTGATCCCCATCTCCATCATGGTGTCGGCCAGGATCAGGGAATAGGAAGGCGTACAGACCAGGGCGGTGGTCTTGAAATCCTGCATGATCTGGATCTGGCGCTTGGTGTTGCCAGCTGAAATGGGGATGACCGAGGTCCCGATCAGCTCGGCGCCGTAGTGGAGGCCGAAACCGCCGGTGAACAGGCCGTAGCCGAAGGCGATCTGGATGACGTCGTTCTTGGTGACGCCGGCGGCGGTGATCACCCGGGCCACCAGGTTCGACCAGGTCTTGATGTCGTTGCGGGTGTAGCCGACCACCGTGGCCTGGCCCGAGGTGCCGGAAGACGAATGCACCCGGACTATGTCGCGCAGGGGCACGGCGAACAGGCCGTAGGGATAGTTGTCGCGCAGGTCCTGCTTTTCGGTGAACGGCAGTCGCCGGAGATCGTCCAGGGACCGGATGTCGTCGTAGTTGAACTTGAGCTGATCGAATTTCTTCTTGTAGAAGGGAACATGGGTTCCCACCCGATACAGCGTGGACTGCAGCCGCTCCAGTTGGAGCTGCTCCAGATCCTCCCTGGCCATGCATTCTCGTTCCGGTTCCCAATACATTGGTCTGTGTTTTATCCTCGGTTCGTCTGACAGGATGGCGGCACCCTGCAATTACGCTATTTTTTCCCGCCCCAGGTAGGCCCGCTGCACATCGGCGTTGGCCAGCAGGTCGGCGGCAGGCCCCTGGAGGATGACCTTGCCCACTTCAAGCACATAGCCGCGGTCGGCGATTCCCAGGGCTGCCTTGGCGTTCTGCTCGATCAGCAGCACGGTGTTGCCCTGGGCGCGCAGCCGGCAGATGATCTCGAAGATGTCGCGGACGATGAGCGGTGCCAGCCCGGTGGAGGGCTCGTCCATCATCACCAGTTTCGGCCGCGACATCAGGGCCCGGCCCATGGCCAGCATCTGCTGCTCGCCTCCGGACAGTGTCCCGGCCAGCTGTTGCCGCCGCTCGCGCAGGATGGGAAACAGCTCGTACTGGCGTTCCAGTTCCTTGAGCACCTCGGCCCGACCCTGCTCCTTTTGCAGGATGAAGCCGCCCAACAGCAGGTTTTCCTCCACCGACATCGGGGCAAAGACCTGGCGGCCCTCCGGCACCAGCGCGCAACCCGAGGCCACGATCCGCTCCACGGCCGTGCTGCCGGTGGCCTGGCCGAGAAACCTCACCTCGCCGCGCATCGGCCGGATCAACCCGACAATGGTGTGCAGCAAGGTGGTCTTGCCGGCCCCGTTGGCGCCGATCATGGCCACAATCTCTCCCGGCTTGACATGGAGCGAGATGTTCTTCAGCACCCGGAGCTTGCCGTAGCCGGCGTCGAGATTGCGAATCTTCAGCATGGCACCCACCGTGGGAAACAGGGGGGAAGGCACCGGTTGTCAGTCCGCATCGTCCTCTCCCAGGTAGATTTTGATGACCTCGGCGTTCTGCTGGATCTTGGCCGGGGTATCCTCGGCCAGCTTGGCGCCGAAACTCAAGACCACGATCTCATCGGAAATGTCCATCACCAGCGACATGTCGTGCTCGACCAACAGCACGGTGATGCCCATGTCCCGGATGGTGGCGATCAGCCGGGCCACCTCGGCGGTCTCGTAAATATTCAGCCCGGCCGCCGGCTCGTCCAGCAGAAGCAGCTTCGGTTCGGCGGCCAGAGCCCGGGCCATTTCCACCGCCCGCTGCTGGCCGAATGCGAGGCTGGTGGCCTCAACCTCAGCCAGGTCGGCGATCTGGAGGAAATCGAGCAACTCCATGGCCCGCGCCCGGATGGCCCGCTCCTCCCGCCAGCTCTGGGGCAGGTTAAACAGGCCTGCGAAAAAGCCGCTACGGCTTTGCACGTGCCGGCCGACCATGACACATTCCAGGGCGGTCATGCCGTGGAACAGCTTGATGTTCTGGAAGGTGCGCGCCATGCCCAGCCGGGCGATCTGATGCGTTTTCTTCCCCTGAATCTCCTGGCCCCGGAAGGTGATGGTGCCGGCGGATACCGGCAGGTTGCCGGCGATCAGGTTGAACAAGGTGGTCTTGCCGGCGCCGTTGGGTCCGATCACCGCCTTGATGCTGCCCGGAGCCACCGCAAAGTCGATGTCGTTGACCGCATGCAGGCCACCGAACCGCTTGTGCACGCCGCGCAGGGCCAGCAAGGGTTCGCTGCCGCCGTTCGCGGACCGTCCGTTGCCGCCGCTCATGCCCGCCCTCCCGGAACCAGCCGACGGGTCAGTTCCTTCAGCCGCAGGCTCAGGATGCCCTGCGGGGCGAACAGCATGACCGCAATCAGGATCAGCCCGAAGACCATATCGTCATGGGCGCCGAACACACCGCGCAGAGAAAGGAAGGTCAGCCCTACCCCCATGATCAGGGTGCCCCAGAGATTGGTCATGCCGCCGACCGCGACCAGGGCCACATAGCGCACTGATTTCATCACCGAGGCCTCGCTCGGGCCGATGCCGCCGTTGAAATGGGTGAGCAGCACCCCGGCCACGGCAGCGTAAACCGCGCTCAAGACAAAAACCTGAAGCTTGCAGCCGGCGGTGGCGATGCCCGAGGCCTCGGCCGCCTCTTCGGAGCTGTGCAGCGAGCGCAGGGCCCGGCCGACCCGCGAGCCGATCAGGTTGAGCAACAGGGCCATCCCCAGGATGAGGGTGCCCCAGGCCACGTAGAAATTAAGCACCCGATGATCGGCGCCGCCGCCCACCACCACCGGGCCGAAGCCGGCCAGATCGGGCAGGAGGACAAAGGCGGGCACCTCGGCGATGCCGTCCGCTTCGCCGAAATAGGGCGAGGCCAGCAGCAGCCGGTAGACGATGGTGCCGAAGCCCAGGGTAGCCATGGCCAGATAGTGGCCCTTGAGCTTGAGCACCGGCACCCCGATGATCAGGGCCACCAGGGCCGCAGCGGCCACCGCCAACCCGCAGGCCGCCCAGGGCGTCACCGTCAGCAGGGCCTCGCCGTAGATGTCCTGGCCGCTGGCCAGCAGCCCGAGACTGTCGAGAATCCGCACCGGGGGCGCGTCTTGGAACGGCAGCAGATTGCGGGTGGTCAGGGCCGCGGCCAGGTAGCCGCCGATGGCGAAAAAGCCGGCATGGCCGATGGAAATCTGGCCGGCATAGCCCATGAGCACCCCGAGCCCAATCACCACCAGGCCGTAGTAGGCGGCCATGGTGAGCTGGGTCAGGTAGAACTGGGTCCCGGTGGCCACGGTGAGCAGGTGCAGGCCCACGGTCGCGAGGCAAAGGCCCGCCAGGGAGAGATTCTTCCGGATGCGCATCAGAAATCCTTCAGGCGGGCCGCCTCGCTTGAGCCGAAGATCCCGTGCGGCTTGACAAAGAGGATCAGCAGCAGGATGGCGATGGCGATGGCGTCCTGGAAGGCGAGCGGCACCACCGTCACCGAGAAGGCCTCGATAATCCCCAGCAGGACGCCGGCCGCCACCGCGGCCAGGGAATTGCCCAGGCCGCCCAGGATGGCGACGGTGAAGCCCTTGATCGCCAGCGAGGCGCCGGAATCGTACTGGGTATAGGTGATGGGCGACATCACGCAGCCGGCCAGGGCGCCGATGCCGGCGCTGAGCATGAACGACAGGGTCACCATGTTGCGGGTGTTGATGCCGCAGAGCAGGGCCGCGGTGCGGTTGGCCGCGCAGGCCCGCATCTCCCGGCCGATAGGCGTCGATTTGAAGAACAGGCTCAGGCCGGCCATCATCACCGCGCAGGCGGCGATCACCCACACCACCTGCGGCGAGATGTGCACGCTGCCCAGGTTGAAGGTGGTGATTTCGTTGCCGTAAAAATAGGGCAGGCTGCGGATCGATTCGCCCCAGATGTGCAGGGCCGATTCTCGCAGAAGGATGGAGATGCCGATGGTGATGATGATCATCCGCAGCACCGAGGGGCTTTCCAGCCAACGGATGAACAGGATCTCGATCACCGCGCCGATGCCCATGGTGATCAGCACCGCCGCCGCGATAGCATAGCCCAGCGGCATGAATTCCATCAGGGAAATGGCGATCATTCCGCCCAGCATCACGAACTCGCCCTGGGCAAAGTTGATGATGCCCGTGGTGTTGTAGATGATGTTGAAGCCGATGGCGACGATGGCGTAGATCGCGCCGTAAGTGAGGCCGGCAAAGAGGTATTGGAAAAAAAGATCAAGACTCATGCGGAATGCGAATTAAAAGGCCGGCGGGCCCCGATCGAGGTCCGCCGGCATCAATCTTACTTGCCACGGTGAAAAGGCGAACCGGCTCTCCCCGGCCGGTCTCATGGCAAAGAAATCGGCCTGCCACCGGGGCGTTCGGGCAGCGACGGCCGATGCGCCGGGATGCGGCTGCCCGTCGTCTTCCCCGCCCCTAGCCCATCGGCCGATCCGCCCGGCCGGCCACGGCAAAACGCCGCCCGCTTACAGGGAGCAGATCTGCTCCCCGCTTAGGAGGACGAAACCGTTCGCCTGCAAGACCGAGATGGCCTGGTCCATTTCGTCGAAGCGGAAGATCAGCACCGCGTCGGCGCCGCTCTTGTTGACAAAGGCGTACATGTACTCGACGTTGAGGCCGGCCTCGTTGACCACCTTGAGCACGCTGGCCAGGCCGCCCGACCGGTCCGGCACCTCGACCGCCACCACGTTGGTCTTGCCGACGGTGAAGCCGCCGGCGCGCAAGCTTTCCTTGGCCAGGTCCACCTTGTCGACAATCAGGCGCAAAATGCCGAAATCGGCGGTGTCGGCCACGGACAGCGCCCGGATGTTGATCTCGTTTTCCGCCAGGATACGGGTAATCTCAGCCAGGCGGCCCGATTTGTTCTCGAGAAAAACCGCGATCTGCTCAACACGCATACGATCCTCCTGTGGTTAGAGTTTGCGACGGTCGGTGACCCGCTGGGCCTTGCCTTCGGAGCGCTGGATGGAGCGCGGCTCCACCAGTTTCACCTTGCAGGTGACTCCGAGCATGTCCTTGATTTCGACCTGGATTTTCCTGGTCAGCTTTTCCAGCACCTTGATCTCGTCGGAAAAGATGTTCTCGCTCACCTCGACCAGCACCGACATCACGTCGAGGTTGCCGTCGCGGGTGACCTCGAGTTGGTAATGGGGCTCGACCCCGTCGATGCCCATCAGCACATGCTCGACCTGGGACGGGAACACGTTCACCCCGCGGATGATCAGCATGTCGTCGGTCCGGCCCGTGACCTTGTCCATCCGGATCAGGCTGCGGCCGCAGGCGCAGGGTTCGAGGAACAGCCGGGAGATGTCCTTGGTCCGGTAGCGGATCAGCGGGAAGGCCTCCTTGGTCAGGGTGGTGAAGACCAACTCGCCGACCTCGCCGTAGGGCAGGGGTTCCAGGGTTTCCGGATCGACGATCTCCGGCAGGAAGTTGTCTTCCAGGATGTGCATGCCGTGCTCGGAATGGATGCACTCCATGGCCACGCCGGGGCCGATGATCTCGGACAGGCCGTAGATGTCCACCGCCCTGATGCCCAGCTTGCGCTCCACCTCCTCACGCATGTTCTCGCTCCAGGGTTCGGCGCCGTGGATGCCGACCCGCAGCTTGAGGTCCCCGGAAGTAACGCCGGCATCGGCCATGGCGTCGGCCAGGTTGAGGGCGTAGGACGGGGTGGACAGGAGCACGGTGGAGCCGAAGTCGCGCATGATGGTGACCTGCCGCCGGGAGTTGCCGCCCGACACCGGGATGACCGTGGCGCCCAGGGCCTCGATGCCGTAATGGGCGCCGAGGCCGCCGGTGAACAGGCCGTAGCCGTAGGACACGTGCACCATGTCGCCCGGCCGGGCGCCGCCGGCGCGGATCGAGCGCGCCACCGCGGTGGCCCAGGTGTCGATGTCCTTTATCGTGTAGCCGACCACCGTCGGCTTGCCGGTCGTGCCGGACGAGGCATGGATGCGGGCGATCTTGTCCATCGGCACCGCGAACATGCCGAAAGGATAGTTGTCGCGCAGATCGTACTTGCTGGTGAAGGGGAACTTCGCCAGATCGGCGAGCGTTTTCAGGTCGTTCGGATGCACGCCCTTTTCGTCGAACTTCTTGCGGTAGTGCGGAACGTTGTCGTAAGCGTGGCGCACGCTCCACTTCATGCGTTCGAGTTGCAGCGCGCGCAGTTCGTCGATGCTCGCCTTCTCGATCGGCTCCAGCTTGGCCGGAGCGTAGGTGTTCAAGGGCATGTTGTCTCCTCGTTTTTTTCTCTTTGGATGGGCGCGTGGGCGCCGCGTCTATAACTCGACCACCGGCCGTCCCTTGAGCCGGTAGGATTTCCCGCGCATTACCGCGATCAATTCGCCTTTCTGGTTGGTCACCGTGATGTCGTACACGCCGGTGCGTCCGGCGGCGAATACCTCCGTGGCGGAGGCGGTCAGCACGTCGCCCGGGCGTCCCGGCGCCATGAAATCGACGGCGACGCCGGAAGCCACGGTCTGCTCGTTGCCGCTGTTGCATGCGTAGGCGAAGGCGGTATCGGCCAGTGTGGTGATGAAACCGCCGTGGCAGATGTTGAAGCCGTTGAGCATGTCGTCACGTATCCGCATGCTCATCGCCGAGCGTCCCGGGCCGACGGAAACGAAACTCATCTCCAGGCTGCGCGCGGCCCGGTCGCGCTCGAACATGCCGTCGCGTACCCGCTCGGCCAGCGTTTGCGGATCGAGACCGCAGGTCACATCCCGGTATTGCGCCTCACTCATGAAAAGCTCCTCCGACAAGACTTTTTCTCTGGATCAGGGGCGAAATGCGGTAACGCTCCTCGCCGTAATGCACGCGTAGATTCGCCAGCACGGTGGCGACGAAGCCGATGCCAAGTTCGTCCGCCCAGGCCAGCGGCCCTTTCGGATAGTTCGTGCCGAAGTGCATCGCGGTATCGACGTCCGCCGCTGTGGCGATACCCGCCAGTACCGCGTCGGCCCCTTCGTTGGCGAGCATCGCCACGGTGCGCAGCACCGCCATGCCGGCTACGTCGTCGATGCGGCTCACGGCCATGCCGGCCCGTTGCAGCGTACCGGTGACCGACCCCCACGCGCCGCGCCCGCAATCGTCGGCGCGGGCCAGGACGAGCCGTGTGGCGGTGGCGTAATCGAGGCACAGATCGAACAGCACGAGGTTGGAAACGCCATCCTCCGCTGCGCGCCGGTAGGCGGCACGTCCGTCGGACAACGCGAGCCGGGCCTCGCCGATTTCGATCCAGCCGCGCCCCGCGCCCGCCGTCACGCCGCGCCCTGCGGTGCGCCGCACGTCGATGCCGGCGCTTTCCAGGCGCTGGATGAGCGGGGCTGCAATGCCAAGATCGCCGACGACGGTAACGGTGCTTTCGCCCGGCTGCGCCTCCTCGGTGTGCGGCGCGGGCATTGCCGCGCCTTTGGCGTAATCGTAGAAGCCGCGCCCGCTCTTGCGCCCGAGCCGGCCGGCGGCGACCAGCTCGCCCTGGATCAGGCTCGGGGTATAGCGGCGGTCGCCGAAGGTGGCGTCGAATACCGAACGGGTGACGGCAAAATTGACGTCGTGGCCGATCAGGTCCATCAACTCGAACGGGCCCATCGGAAAACCGCCACAGTCGCGCAGCGCGGCGTCTATCGTGGCCGGCCTGGCGGCGCACTCGCCAAGCAGGCGCAGCGCCTCGCCGTAGAACGGCCGGGCGACGCGATTGACGATGAAGCCTGGCGTGGAGCGGGCGCGTACGGGTACCTTGCCCCACGCCTTGGCGGTGTTGTACAGCGTATCGGCAATGTCGGCGGAGGTCGCCAGGCCGCTGACGATTTCCACCAGCTTCATGCGCGGCGCGGGATTGAAGAAATGCAGCCCGGCCAGCCGCTCGGGCCGGTCGAGCGCCGCGCCCATCGCGGTGATGGACAGTGACGACGTGTTGCTGGCGAGAATTGCATCGGCCGGCAGCAGCGCCTCGAGCTGTTTGAACAGCGTTTGCTTGACGTCGATGTTTTCGACGATGGCCTCGATGGCCAGCCCGGCATCGGCTGCGCCGGCCAGATCGGTAAGCGGCCGGAGGCGGTCGAGTACAGTCTGGCGTCCGGCGTCGTCCAGCTTGCCTTTTTCCACCGCACGGGCCAGATCGGCGGCGATGCCGGCAATGCCGCGCTCGATGGCGTCGGTGCGTGTGTCGTACAGATATACCGGATGCCCCGCCTGTGCCGCGACCTGGGCGATACCCGCGCCCATCGCACCGGCACCGATCACCAGGATTTTCGTTTGTGCATTCAATGCGTTCATGTTCATTTTTTGCTCGTCTCCCGTTTATTGGCCGCTCTATTTACTACTTATTTGCCAATAAAGCGTGGGGTGCGCTTTTCCATGAAAGCGGCCACGCCCTCGCGATAGTCGGCCGAGTGGCCGCAGGCGCGCATGATGTCGCGCTCGAGGTCGAGTTGAGTGCCGAAATCGTTGGTCGAACTGGCCCAGATCGCTTTTTTCGTCTGCGCATAGCCGAAAGTGGGGCCGGCGGCGAGTTGGGCGGCGATTTGCTGCACCGTGGGCAGCAGCGCGTCGTCGTCGACGCACTTCCAGATCAGCCCCCAGTTTTCCGCCTGCTCGGCGGAAAGCTTGTCACCGAGCAGCGACAGGCCCAGCGCCCGTGCCGGGCCGAGCAGGCGCGGCAGGATCCAGGTGCCGCCGGTATCGGGGATCAGGCCGAGCTTGCAAAAGACCTGGATGAAGCTCGCCGAGCGGGCGGCGAAGACGAGATCGCACGCGAGCGCGATGTTGGCCCCGGCGCCGGCCGCCACGCCATTGACGGCGGCGATCACCGGCAGGTCGAGCGCGCGCAGCGTCATCACCAGCGGTTTGTAGTTCTTTTCCACCGAAGCGCCCAGATCGGGCGCCTCGTCACCGGCGGCCACGTTGCGGTCGGAAAGGTCTTGCCCGGCACAGAAGCCGCGGCCGGCGCCGGTAATCACCAGCACGCGCACCGAACCGTCCGTGCGTCCGGCCTGCACCGCCGCCAGCGCGGCGCGCATTTCCCGGTGCATATCGTCGTTGAAACTGTTCAGTCGGTCGGGACGGTTCAGCGTCAGCGTTGCCACGCCGTCCACGACGTTCAAAACGATGGCCTCACCGAAGTTGGCGACTTCGCCGTTCATATGTCTCGCTCCTTGTGTTTTGCCGCGCTCGGGCGCAGTCTGTGGGCTTTTGCGGGTCGACGAACAGGGCTTGGAGTGCTGTTTGACCGACCGGTCAATCAATAGTAATCTTGATTTAAATCAAAAAACAAGCCCCTTTTTTGCATTGTTCTTTTTCCGTCCGCCAAATTCAAACAACACGGGCGGCTCGCAAAACAAATCAGGCAAAGGGTTCGCCCGCTTGCCCAATTGGAGGAGACATCCATGACGCATCCGCTGTACGAAAAACATCAAGCCACGCTCGACGCCGCCGTTGCCGCCATTCGCGGCCGGGGGTACTGGACGCCCTATCCCGAAATGCCCAGCCCCAGGATCTACGGCGAAACCGCCGTGGACGACGGTAAGAAAGCGTTCGAAAATCATCTGGGCAAGGATTTCGCGCTTACCCAACCCG
Organism: Desulfobulbus sp.; assembly: GCF_031547805.1. Classification (GTDB taxonomy): domain Bacteria; phylum Desulfobacterota; class Desulfobulbia; order Desulfobulbales; family Desulfobulbaceae; genus Desulfobulbus. Next base: position 1,610 of record NZ_JAVBRQ010000039.1, on the reverse strand, counting down.
GGCAGAGCGGCTGGACCGCGCCGGAGCGTTCGCCCTACGGCATCGAACTGAACGTGCGCTACCCCGTATGCGAGCCGGAAGCGCTGGTGATGGCGGCGCAGCAGGCGATGGAAGGCTGGCGCCAGATCGGCGCCGCCGGTCGCGTCGGCGTCTGCCTGGAAATTCTCGACCGCCTGAACAAACGCAGCTTCGAAATCGCCCATGCGGTGATGATGACCACCGGCCAGGGCTGGATGATGGCCTTCCAGGCCGGCGGCCCGCACGCACAGGATCGCGGGCTGGAAGCGGTGGCCTACGCCTGGGACGAGATGAGCCGCGTACCCGCCGAAACCGTGTGGGAAAAACCGCAGGGCAAGAACCCGCCGCTGAAGATGCGCAAGCACTACGAAATCGTCGGGCGCGGCATCGCGCTCGTCGTCGGCTGCGGCACCTTCCCCACCTGGAACACCTACCCCGGCCTGTTCGCCGCACTCGCCACCGGCAATCCGGTCATCGTCAAACCGCACGGCAACGCCATCCTGCCGGCGGCGATCACGGTCAGGATCGCCCGCGAGGTACTGGCCGAGCAGGGGCTGGACGCCAACCTGGTCAGCCTCGCCGTGGTGGAAAAGCGCACCGACACCCAGGCGCTCGCCACCCATCCGGCGGTGAAGTCCATCGACTTCACCGGCGGCAACGTGTTCGGCCAGTGGCTGATCGACAATGCCAGGCAGGCTCAGGTCTATGCCGAACTGGCCGGCGTGAACAACGTGGTGATCGAGTCCACCGGCAACTACAAGGCGATGCTGCGCAACCTCGCGTTCACGCTCAGCCTGTATTCCGGCCAGATGTGCACCACCACGCAGGCCATCCTGGTGCCGGCCGGCGGCATCGACACCGACCAGGGCCACAAGAGTTTCGACGACGTGGCCGCCGATCTGGGCGCGGCGATCGACAAATTCCTTTCCGACACCAACACCGCCGCTGCCGTGCTTGGCGCAATCCAGTCCGACGACACGCTGCGCCGCATTGCCGAAGCCGGCGAGTACGGCAGCGTGGTACTGGCGTCGAAAAAGATCGACCACCCCGATTTTCCCAAGGCCGAGGTGCGTACCCCGGTGCTGCTCACGTGCGAAGCGAGCGCGGAAAAAAGCTATATGGAAGAGCGCTTCGGCCCGATCTCCTTTGTCGTCCGCGTCGCCGATGCCGCCACCGCGGTCATGCTGTCCGAGCGCATCGTCCGCCAGCACGGCGCGCTTACCGTCGGCGTGTATTCGACCAAGCCGGAAATCATCGACGCGATGACCAACGCCACGCTGCGCGCAGGTGTCGCGCTGTCGATCAACCTCGACGGCGGCGTATTCGTCAACCAGTCGGCAGCGTTTTCCGATTATCACGGCGTTGGCATGAACCCCGCCGCCAACGCCAGCTACTCGGATTCCGCCTTCGTCGCCAACCGCTTCCGCGTGGTCCAGCGCCGTTACCACGTCGAATAACGCCACAAGCGGCAAATTCGCCGGATACCAACGATAAAAGCAGCCCCCGCCGGCGGCGCCCGCAGGCCAACCGGGCCCCCCCCCCGCGCGATGACAAAATCAACGGCCCCCCGCCCCCGCACACGCAGAGAACCG
>NZ_JAVBRQ010000014.1:0-26212 GCF_031547805.1 Desulfobulbus sp. | reverse complement strand
CCGCAAATACTTATTCCAGATCGTACTGGCATGTGCCGCGGAGATGCCAACGAGCTCCGCCGTCTCTTTGTTCGAAAAACCACGCTTGCGGAGCCTGACAACCTGCTTGCGCAACTCGTATTGGGTCTGCTGATTATGTGTTCGTGCATCGATCTTTTCCATGCGAAAAGTATACACGATTTTATACCAACAATCTATTAATAATTTAACTATTTATCCACCTCGGTAATCTCTCCACTGCGTCCGTCGAAACGACCAACCAAGGACGTTCGGAACCTGGATAACGCTGGTCACAGCGGTCATCTCGAACGCAGTGAGTCTCGTTTACTCGACCGGCTTTCCGGAAGCGTCAAGAACACCGCCGATTGCCGGCAAACGAGCTTGGCTGAGGCTTGATGGTAATCAGAAAAAAAGACCCCTTTGCCGCGCAAGGGGGTCGCAGCAAAGGGGTGCAAGGAGACAATCCATATGAAGGATTAACTTCATATTAGCGGCCCGGTTTGCGAAAATCAACCCTAAAAAATAAATCAAATTTATTTTTATTATCACTTTTGCTTAATAGCGAGTGTGAGCAAAGAGAGGTGTCCGCAACCGCGATAACCATCGCGAAGCCCCCGCGGCGTTCTCTTTACAGCCGGATCAGGACCATAATCCACCACCCGGTCCGTCTAGCCACTAGCCGATCAGCCGACACCGGCGGGCACTCCTGGCCGTTTCTTTGGCTTGGAGCGGGCAATCGACGCCAGAATCTCACGGAGTTGGTTGCATCACCACTTTTCACGGTCTCTTCATCATTGTTTCACAGCACCGGGTTACAACGACTCTCCAGAAGTGTTGCGGTTGTTCTTTCACCCAAGCCATGGAGGTCGCCATGCCCAAAACTCGTTTCGTCCGCTGTGTTTTCGCCTTGTTGTTGCCCTTGATCTTTTGTTGTACGCCGTTTCCGGCAAGCTCCACGGAAACCGACATCTCCCTATCCCCCTATTTCTTCGTCGAATCGGAGAATACCACCGAAGATAACGGGGAAAATTTTTCCCTACTCGATACCCGGACCGAAGTGAACATCAGCGGTGTCATCGCCCAGGTGACGGTGCGGCAGAAATACGCCAATCGCAGCGGCCAGCCCATCCACGCCCGCTACATTTTCCCCGGCTCGACCCGGGCCGCTGTCCATGGCCTGACCATGACCGTTGGCGAGCGGGTGATCCGGGCACAGATCAAGGAACGTCAGGCCGCCCAGGCAGTGTACGAACAGGCCAAGCAGGCGGGAAAAAGCGCCGCGCTGCTGACCCAGGAACGCCCTAATGTCTTCAGTATGGCGGTGGCCAATATCCTGCCCGGCGACGTCATCGACGTCGAACTGGTCTACACCGAGTTGCTGATTCCCGAAAACGGCGTCTATGCATTCGTCTATCCGACGGTGGTTGGCCCGCGCTACAGCGGCGCCCTTGAAGATCCGGCAAAAAGCCAGTGGGTGAAAAATCCCTACCTAAAAAAAGACAGCGCCGCAAAAACCGGCTTTTCCATCCATACCCGGCTGGCCGCCGGGATGCCAGTCAAGGATATTTCCTGTCCGTCCCATGCGGTCCAGGTCGATTACGAGTCCCCGGATACAGCCAACGTCAGTCTGTCGGGCCATGAATTCGGTGGCGATCGCGATTTCATCTTGCATTACCGGCTAGATGGAGATGCCATCGCCACCGGTTTGATGCTGTTTGCCGGCAAGGACGAAAACTTCTTTCTGTTGATGGCGCAGCCGCCGCGGCGGCCCGCAGTGAACCAGATTCCGCCGAGAGAGTATATATTTGTGGTCGATGTTTCTGGATCGATGGTCGGTTTTCCGCTGGATACCGCCAAAACCCTGCTCACCGGCCTGATCAATTCCTTGCGTCCGGAAGACCGTTTCAACATGGTCTTTTTCGCCGGCGGCAATCAGGTAATGGCACCGGCACCGGTGGCGGCGACAACGGGTAATGTCCAGGCGGCGCTGGCCATGTTGAACAATTTCAAAGGTGGTGGCGGCACCGAATTGTTGCCGGCGCTGCGCACCGCCATGGCCATGCCGGCCGAGGAAAGGGTTTCCCGCAGTGTCCTGGTGATCACCGATGGGTATGTTTCGGCGGAAAAGGAAGCGTTTTCCTTGATCCGGGAAAATCTCGGTCATAGCAACCTGTTCGCCTTCGGTATCGGCTCTGCCGTTAATCGCCATCTGGTCGAAGGGCTGGCCGTGGCCGGGCGCGGCGAACCTTTATCCTCACCGATCCCGGCGAGGCGCCCGCAATGGCGAAGCGTTTTTGCGATTATATTTCCGCGCCGGTGCTCACGGACATCAAGGTCGCCTATGAAGGATTCGACGCCTACGATATCGAACCAACGCACGTCCCCGATCTTTTCGCCCAGCGCCCCTTGCTGGTTTTCGGCAAATGGCGCGGCCCGCGCGACGGCCGGATCGTCCTTTCCGGGGTGAATGGCGACGGCGCCTACCGCCAGAGTTTTGCGCCGGGCGAGGTGCAGACCGACGAGAAAAACGCCGGCTTGCGTGCCCTGTGGGCCAGGAATCGACTGGCACGGCTGTCCGATTATGGCCAGGGCGAGAACGCCGAGCAAAAAGCCGCCATTGTCAATCTGGGGCTCACTTACAACCTGTTGACTGCCCATACGTCCTTTGTCGCTGTCGACGAGGTTGTCCGCAATGCGGGTGGCGCGGGTAACGAGGTGAAACAGCCGCTGCCCCTGCCAAAAGGCGTCTCCGAACTGGCCGTGCCGGGACGCAGGGTGCCGGAGCCGGAATTCTGGTTGCTGGCCCTTGCCGCCCTGGCGACGGTCTGGCGCCTGGCGCGGAAAAACGGGGCGCCCCGCCTGTTCTGACAATCGACTCACGAAAGCGTTCGATCATGGAAAAACAGCCCGCTTCATCCTTCTCCGGTACCCTGGCCATGGCCGCGATTATCGCCGGGGTCGTCTTGGTCAAATGGTGTTTCGCCGATGCCAGTGCCGCCAGCCTCGATTGGCTTCTGCGCCCGGCCAGCGAGCTGGTGGCACTCTGCTCCGGCCTGGGCTTCACGCGGCTGGAGGGTCTGGGCTATTACAACGCTGTCGAGGAAATCCTCATTGCCCCGGCCTGTTCGGGGCTCAACTTTTTTCTGGTTTTGCTCGCCACCGGCTTGTGCCTGGCGGTCCGTTACCCACCGCAGGCCAGGCCGGGTTGGTGGGTTCTGGGGATAGCCGCCAGCGCCTACGGTGTCGGCCTGCTTGTCAACACCGGCCGGATTCTGCTCGCCATCTTCCTGTATCAAGAGCAGATTAGCTTTGGCGTGCTCGGTCCGGAACGCCTGCACCGATTGGAAGGCGTGGTGATCTATTACTTGTGTCTCTGCTTGTTCGCGATGTTGTTGTCGGTGCTGTTACAACGATGCCGCCAGCAAACGGCGAAAATTACCCCAGCCTTTCTCCCTGGTTACGGTTGGCTCGCCGCCGGCCTCTATCTGCTGTTCACCCTGGGCATTCCTTTGCTCAACGGTGCGATGGATAGGCCCGCCTTATTTATTGAACATGGTTTGACCGTGCTGACGTTGGTTGCGGGTGTGGCGCTGGTGGTAACAGTGTGGAAAAATTGCAGTGATCCAAGCGATGATGAATCCTAGCAATATTTCACAAACCATTTATTCTCTTATGAAATATCGATATCCATGCTAGAAAAAGTTGACACGATGAATCTTGACACCACATCCATAAAATGGAAAATAAAAAACAATAATATAAATATATATTTATTAATACATGCAATAATAGTATCCATTTTGGTTAATTTTTTTATAATGTATAATTACAAAGAATGCTTATCAATAGAAACACAATTAGGATCAATTATAGCCAATAGTATATTCATTGCAATCTCAATACTTATTGATGCGACATTAGTAATAGCAATTGTTTTTGTTAAAAAAAATAAAAATTATTAATATAATAAATTATTTAATATTATTAATTGCTTTATTTCAATCAGTAGCTATTTTCAACATCATTAACATGGCACTAATAGACGAAAAAAACATATGCGAATATCGCATAAAAATACTTTAACCATATGTGTATTTATTTTACATATTGATTTTATATAAAAAATAATGCATTATTTACAATAAGTTTACCGCAATGTTTATTGATCCACCCCCAGTTTGACAAATAAATATAATCAAAAAAAGTCAACAAACATCTTTTCTTGGAAATGTTAACATATACATATAATCCAACCCACTAAACAGTAATTTCATAGGATTTTATCAGCATGCTCCTTCCTACCATGCGCGCAGATGCATAACCAACGCATTGTTGCCGCGAACCTCCTTCGGCCGCGCACGGCATATGTCCTGCATTTTTTTACGACCTGTATTGTAATTTTTACAAAATCGTATCAAATAGTTGATACAATTTTATTGAGATATCGTTACGTCGACTTCACGCCAACCAATGCAAATTTTTCAGAATAGCCTTTCATGAAAGCCAGTATCCTCATTATCGAAGACGAACCGGCCATTGTGGACGCCATGCAATATGTGTTGGAGGAAGAAGGCTTTGCCACGATCGTCCGTTCCACGGGCAGCGAAGTGCCGATGCTGCTGGAACGGGAGGACATCAGCCTGATCGTCTTGGATATCGGCCTGCCCGACATCAGCGGCCTGGAGTTGATCAAGCTCATCCGTCCGCGCTTCGATGTCCCGGTCATCTTTCTCACCGCCCGTTCCAGCGAAATCGACCGGGTTTTGGGGTTGGAACTGGGCGGCGACGATTATGTGGTCAAACCTTTCAGCCCACGGGAACTGGCGGCACGGGTCAAGGCGATTTTGCGCCGTACCGGCCAACGCCACCAGGAGACGCAACCCGCTGCTGCCCCGTCCTCGGCGATTTGGCGGGTGGACGCCGACCGGCGCCAGATTTTCTACCATGGCGTCGGCTTGGAGCTTTCCCGTTACGAATACAACCTCTTGGGTGTTTTGTTACACAGTCCGGGCCGGGTCTTCACCAGGGAGCACCTGATGCGCCTGGCCTGGGAAGAACCGGACGCCAGCATGGAACGCACCGTGGATGCCCACATCAAAAATATTCGCGCCAAACTGAAGGCCATCGCTCCGGATGACGAGGCCATCGTCACCCATCGCGGCGTCGGCTACGCGCTGCACGAGCGGTCATGAGTATCGGCGGCCGTATCTTTATCGCCTGTCTGGCCGTTTCTTGCGCTTGCCTGCTCTATCCCCTGTATCGTCTCGCAGATACCATCGCCGTCCACTACCGCGAGGGCGTGGAAGACAGCCTGACCGATCAGGCCAATATCCTTGCTTCGTTGGTCGAGGCGGAAATAGCGCGACACCAATTTTCCCGGCAGAACTGGCAGGCGCTTTTCGCCCGCATCCACAATCGGGAGCTGGCCGCCCGCATCTATGACCTGGACAAGGAGCGCGTTGATTCTCACCTCACGATCACCGATAACAAGGGCATCGTGCTGTTCGACTCGGAAAATCCTGAAAATATCGGCAAGGATTTCAGTGCCTGGCGCGATGTCGCCCTGACGCTCTCCGGCCGATATGGGGCGCGCACCACCCGGCTCGATCGGGCCGACGAGACGACTTCGCGGCTGCACGTGGCGGCGCCGATTGTCGTCGATGGCACCATTTGGGGCGTTTTGACCGTGGTGAAGCCGACCACCAATATCCGCTATTTTGTCAGCGGCGCCAAACTGGAGATTGCCGAAAGCGGCCTGATCGCCTTCATCATCGCCGGCCTCTTCAGCCTGGCCGCCGCCACCTGGATCACCCGGCCCATCAAGACCCTCACCGGGTATGCGCGGGGCATCCGCGACGGTTTATCGCCAGCTTTTCCCCGGCTGGCCAACAACGAAATCGGCGAAATGGGACGAGCCCTGGCCGAAATGCAGCGCGCCCTGGAAGGACGGCGATATGTCGAGCAATATGTCCAACACCTGACCCACGAGCTGAAAAGTCCGCTGTCGGCCATCCACGGCGCGGCGGAATTACTGGCCGACGAGGGTGCGGGCAAGGCCATGCCACCGGAGCGGCGGGCGCGTTTCATTGCCAATATCGACGGTCAGTCGCGGCGGATTCAAGCCATTGTGGACCGAATGCTGGAATTGGCGGCCCTGGAAAACCGGTTCTGTCTGGAAAATCGCGAGCCGGTTTCGATAAGCGCCTTGATCCGTACGGTTTGCGAGAGTTTCGAGCCGCTTTTGGCAGCCGGGAATCATTCTTTTGCCGTCGATCCCGGCGAGGGGCTGACGGTTTCCGGCGATGGCTTTCTGCTGCATCAAGCCATGGTCAACCTAGTGCAAAACGCCCTCGATTTCAGCCCGCCGGGCGGAAGTATCGCCATCAGGGCTTTTCGGCGCCCCTCTCGGCAGCCCAACAGGAAATGCTCTGAAATCATTCTGGAAATTTCCGATCAGGGTCCAGGCGTCCCCCTATACGCCAGCGAGAAAATCTTCGACAAATTTTTCTCTTTGCCACGGGCCTCAACCGGCCAGAAAAGCACGGGACTGGGGTTGAACTTCGTCCGTCAGGTGGCGATTATGCACGGCGGGCGGGTGAGCATCGAAAATCTTCCCGAGGATGGAGCGTTGGCACGGCTGATCGTGCCGGAATAGACAGCCGGGTTTTGCACCGTCCATTTTGCAGCCATACGCCGCCTTTGGGGTTATGGGACAAGTTCACGACACGGGGGATTTACGAGTTGGCAAAAATCCGCACAAAGCGACGTTGAACCGTCCTGTCGCGCTTTGCATATTGCCACGATCCTAAAAAACCTTGAGAATGGATAGAGTGAAGTCATGCCGTAATCGTGGCGGAGTGCGTACAATTTCAACTGGTTGGCAATGTCGCCGGTTAAGGAGGGAGCATCGTGTATCAGATTCTGAACAGGCCGATTGCCGAGCGTATTGAATGGACTTTTGAACTCGCCAGACGACATGGCGAGCATTTCAGCAGCCCCGAGGCATGGCTGGCGCGACAGCGCTATCTTGCCGAGCACCCAACCGCGATTGCAGTTCTGAAATGCATGGATGGCCGTATTAACATTCCCGTGGCAACCAACACACCCACCGGTATCCTGATGCCATTCCGCAACTTGGGAGGCATGTTCAACCTGGGCTGGCCCCATCTCGGCGAAGTGCTGGCCCATCATGTCATGCGCATGACCGGTTCGGGCAGGCGCGTGCTGATCCTCATCACCTATCACTGGTCAAAGGGCGATTCCAAGCGCGGCTGTGCCGGATTCAACCACAATACAGAAGCAGCCTTTGCCCATACCCTTGAAATTCGCCGCCAGGTTGAACATATCTTCGGCCACAGTCACGGTACGGTTTACCCGCTCGTCTGTGGCTTTGAAACTGATGAGGATGCCCTGGTGATTCACGGGGCGGATAAAGGCGCGCTCTATCTTGCCTCCCTTTCCGCCGCCGACGGAGCGACCCTGCCCAATCAGCTGGAATCGCTCCTACCGGACATGCCTGCCCAAATGCGCGCCGATCTTCTACCACTCTTGCACGGCAATATTGAGCATATCGCCCAGGTACGCGAACAGGATCGACGCCATGAGCGGACCCTTGACATCGAACACCGCGAGTGGATGATCTGCCTTGGCCGCGGTTTCGACTTTCTCCATACCAACCTGGCTCTGATTATTGGCCCCTACAGTCCGGACCTGGCCGACCCCCTGCGTAAAGCCGCCGCAATAATCGAAAATAACATGCGGGCAGGCCGCATCCCTGATGACGGTTTCCTGCTCCTGGCCTCGGTTCCTTACGACGAGATCGGTGTCGACCGAGCGCGGGCAGAATTGAAATCTCGCTTTCTTTCCCAATTCGCCGCAGAGGTCATTGGCAACGAATTCGGCGCACTGGCGCAAAAAATGAAAAAATGCACAGCCGTACTCGATTGGAATTCGCGGACTCTCGAACGAATCGACGATTGAGGAGAAAAATGATTTGATGACGAATATCTGGCAGCGATGGCATTCCTCGGATTCGCTGTCTTCTCCGCCATCGTTCTGACGAGCGGAGCGGACACTTTCGCAACGGCCAGCCGGCGACAGACGCCGAGTTCAGGAGAAATACTCTTTCTCCAGAATCCCCCGGCTCTGAAGCCATTGGCCCCATATGCTCCGATTCTGCTGTTTTTTTTGCTCGAGCCTGATCAAAGTCAGGTAACCGTATGCCAAAAAGGTCAAGAGCACATGGCGATGCCATCCGAGCCAAGATCGTCCTTCGTGATGATCAAGGCCGAGTTCTTCCTTGAGTTGTTGATAGCCGTGCTCAATCCAGTATCGTTCATGATTGAGCCGCGCCAGATCAAGTGTTGGCATGGCCTGCGGCATATTGCTGAAAAAGTACCGCAACTCCACCTCGCCTTTGGCCAGATGCCGGCGTTCAACCAGGAGCCAGACATCCTCGTGAACAACACCGTTACGCCAACCATGGGCAGGGTAAACCCTGAGCGACACGGCTTCAACGACCAGCGGTTGATCCCGACCGTCTCGCCTGATCGTCAGGCGTTCCCAGGCATCCTCGGCAATGGCGGCGCCAACTGCTGCAACCTTGATCGGTTCTGGACTGACCGCAACCGCTTTGGCCTTTTTTCGGGGACGGCCTCGTTTGCGCTCAGGTGGAGGAGCATGCTCGACCGTTGGCGACTCAAGGAATACCTGCGTATCCGAGTAGACCCCAAGGATATAGCGTTTGCCGCGATTGACAAGCTCTTGCCGAAATTCCGGGATGTCTCCGTACCAACCATCGGCAACCACTGCCCAATGGGGAACCTGCCTGGAGGTCGCCTCGTCAAGCAATTCAAGGGCGATGCGCCATTTGGGCCGATAACGAACCGAATCCGGCATCTTTGTTTTGATTCGGCGTCGTATGCACTCGGCATCGCCCTTATCCCATGCTTCAGGGACAAACAGCTTCATCCCAAACGGCCAAGCCACTCCCTGGCCTATGTAGGTCACACTGACACCGATTTGGCAGTTATCCGTCTTGCCGGTGGCGCCGCAATACTGCCGCGCCACACAGACGCTTTCCCGCCCCTTCTTGGGAAAGCCGGTGTCATCAATGAGAAAAAGCCCCATGGGATCGGAGGTAACAGCAAGCATCCTGTCCTGATAGGTGGACAGAACCCCCTGCTCGTCCCATTTGACATGGGAAAGCAGGCGCTGCATGCTCCGTTCGGACGCATTAACCCGCTCCGACATAGGTTCAACGGATTTGCGCTCACCATCCATGAGCAGGCCGCTGACATAGCTTTCCGCCAACGCGCGCCCCTCTGAGCGGCGGAAAAAGCTCATAAACGGAGCCATGTATTCATCTACGCCCGGACATATGATCTCGGTTGTCATGGCAGCCATGATAACATGAAAGGGCCAAAATGCAAAACATGTGTCGGAGTGGTATTAGATGCAAAGGTGATGCAAAGAACCGGCCAATTCAAGCCGCCCTCGCTCGAACCGGCATCTTCCTGTTGCCCTGCGGCGGCCCCTCGGGTAGTGTAGCGCATTCTTACATAGGTTGCGCTGCCATGGTTCCCTTGCTTGACATCGATCAATTTTCCCTTGCCTTCCTTGATGCCGAAGGCGGTCTTTCCCCGGTGCTGGACCGGATCGCCTTTCGCATTGCCGAAGGCGAGACCCACGCCCTGGTCGGCGAATCCGGTTCCGGCAAATCGGTCACCGCGCTGTCCATCCTCCGTCTGCTGGAGGAGACGAACGAGATCCAAACCAGCGGCGCCATCCTCTTTGAAGGGCACGATCTGAGCCTGCTGGACAAACCGTCGATCCGGGCCATTCGCGGCAACCGGATCGCCATGATCTTCCAGGAACCGATGACCGCCCTCAATCCGGTCTACACCATCGGCGACCAGTTGATGGAACCGTTGATGCTCCACCAGCGGCTCGGTAAAAAAGAGGCCTTCGAGCGCGCCCTGCACCTGCTGGAACGCACCGGCATCGACAACCCGCAGAACCGGATCGACAGCTACCCGCACCAATTGTCCGGTGGCCAGCGCCAACGGGTGATCATTGCCATGGCCCTGGCCTGCCAGCCCCGGCTGCTCATCGCCGACGAGCCCACCACCGCCTTGGATGTCACCATCCAGAACCAGATTCTCGACCTCATCCAGGATATCCAGCGGGAATACGGGATGTCGGTTCTGCTCATCACCCACGACCTGCCCATGGTGCGCCAGATCGCCGATACGGTTTCGATCATGCATGGCGGCCGCATTGTCGAGCAAGGCCCGGTGGCGGATTTATTCGCCAGCCCGCGCGAGGCGTACACCCGCCGGCTGCTGGCCGCCGTGCCCGATGGCGTGCAGCAGACCCGGCCGGGCGGCGACAAGCTGATCGAGCTGAACAGCATCACCTGCGCCTTTGCCCTGAAAACCGGCTGGACCGACTGGCTGCGGCGAAAACGCCCGGTGTTCAAGGCCGTGGACGATGTCAGCCTGAGCCTGCATGCCGGCACCACCTTGGGCGTGGTGGGCGAATCGGGCTCGGGCAAGTCCACCCTGGCCCTCTGCCTGCTCGGACTCATCCGCTACCAAGGCCAGGTGCTTTATTTTCCGGAGCCCGGCGTCAGCCACTGCCTCTCGACCCTGAGCGGCAGCCGGTTTCGACCGTTGCGCAAGGAGTTGCAGATCGTGTTCCAGGATCCCTTCTCCTCCCTGTCGCCGCGCATGACCATCGAACAGATCATCACCGAGGGGCTGGTGGTCCACGACCTAGGCGGCACCAAAGCGGAACGGCGGCTGTTGGTGGAGCAGGCCCTGCACGACGTCGAACTCGACCCGGCCCTGGCCGGACGGTTTCCGCACGAATTTTCCGGAGGCCAGCGCCAGCGCATCGCCATTGCCCGCGCCATCATCCTGCGGCCCAAATTGCTGATTCTGGACGAGCCCACCAGCGCCCTGGACATGACCATCCAGAAGCAGGTGCTCGAATTGTTGCAGCAGCTACAAAACCGCTATCAACTCACCTATATTTTCATCACCCACGACCTGCGGACCGTGCGCTCGCTGGCCGACCACCTGGCCGTGATGCAGCGGGGCCGCATCGTCGAAAGCGGTCCGGCCGCCGCCCTTTTCGCCAACCCGCAACAGGAATACACTCGGAGGCTCTTTGCCGCCGCCTTTCATCGAACCTGAAGTCTGGAGTATAACACCATGATCTATCGCGCCGTTTTCCATGTCGACCTCGACGAGATCAAACCGCTGAACATTGCCCTGGCCAATGCCGGCAACCTGCTGCGCGCCATTCCGGAAAAACACTACGACCTGGTCATCCTGTTCAACGGTCCTGCGGTCAACCTGTTGCAAACTGAGCAGTGCGCGGCCTACCGCGAAGAGATCTGGCAATTGCAGCAGGCCAGGGTGGCCTTCAAGGTCTGCCGCAATGCCCTGAACCGCTTCAATGTCGATCCGGAAAGCCTGATCGAGGGATGCGAGATCGTCCCGGCCGGCATCGTGGCCCTGATCGAACTCCAGCAAGACGGCTACGCCTACATCAAACCTTGATTTTTCTTTTTGTTTACTGGTTGCCACTCAAATGCAGCTGATTTGATCCCGGAGAGTATTCTGTTGAAATCTCTTGAGATTTCTCCACACTGCGTTCGTCGAAACGACCGACAAAGGACGTTCGTGACAAGGATAACGCTGGCCACATGGTCATCTCGGACGCAGCGAGAGATCTCGTTTGCTCGACCGGCTTGCCGGAGCGTCAAGAACACCACCGATTGCCGGCAAACGAGCTTGGCCGAGGTTCGATGGTCATCAGTTTTGTTCTGGTGCTGAGCCATGGCGGCATGCCATGCCGGGCCCGATCAATGATAGCTGGAAGTTGGTTGCCGATCACCCCTTCAATCCCTTGGGAATGATCAACAATTACCATCTCCAAGCCTTCATCCCTTACTTTAACGGGTGAAGGCATCGTCATGAAAATCAACGGTGCCTTCATCAGGCAACAACCGTCTGAGCACAAACAAGAAAACCAATCGAAGCGGCATGCGTGGCCGTACCCATGTCACCTCCTGAACAAGCCAACCAAGACCAGCAGGCCTCACCTCTTTCATCGGCCTTTCTAGCCACCGTCAGCCATGGGCCGGGCGTTTACCTGATGCTCGGCAAGAGGCAGGTGCTCTACGTGGGCAAGGCCCGCGACCTGCGCAAGCGCCTGAGCCAGTACGCCCATTTCGCCGGTCCTGCCCATTCCAAGACCGCGGTCATGCTCACCCATGTCCAACGGGTGGAGACTATCCTCACTACCACCGAGAAGGAGGCGCTGATCCTCGAGGCCTCACTGATCAAGCAGCACCGGCCGCGCTACAACGTCATCCTCCGCGACGACAAGAACTATCCCCTGATCAAGGTCACCATCCGCGATCCCTGGCCCAGGGTCACGGTCACGCGCAAGCGGCTGCGCGACGGCAACCGCTATTTCGGCCCCTATGCCTCGTCCACGGCCATGCGCGCCACCTTGCAACTGCTCCACGGCCAATTTCCCTTGCGGCGTTGCGCCACGGTCCGCGAGCGGCAGCGCCCCTGCCTCAACTACCAGATGGGCCGCTGCTTGGCGCCCTGCGCCGGCAAGGTACAGCCGGAGGTCTACCAGGCCATGGTGCGGGATGTGCTCCTGATTCTGGAAGGCAAAACCGGCCAGGTCATTGGCGATTTGACCGCCAGGATGGAGCAGGCCGCCGCAAACCTGGCCTTTGAACAGGCGGCCCATCTCCGCGACCAGATCCAGGCCCTGGGCCGGACCATCGAGCATCAGGCCGTGGCGGCCGAGCATCACCTCGACCAGGATGTGTTCGGCATTCACCGCCAGGATGCCGCAGTCGGGATTGCCCTGCTATTCGTGCGCGGCGGCATGATCACCGGGGCCCAATCCTTTTTCCTGGCCGATCCCTTGGGCGAGGACGACAGCCTGCTTGCCCAGACGATCCTGCAGTACTATTCCGCCGAACGACAGCCGCCCCGGGAATTGCTGCTGCCCTTTGCCATCGAGGATCAGGCCCTGGTGGAGGAGCGGCTAGCCGAACTGCGCGACAGGCCGGTATCGATCGGCTCGCCGCAGCGGGGCAAGCGGATGCAACTGATGCGGATGGCCGCGGCCAATGCCGCCCAGGTTCTCGAGGAACGCGCCAAAAAAGAACTTTCCTGGGAGACGCTGGCCGTCTCGCTAGAAGCCAAACTACGGCTGGCCAACCGGCCGGAGCGGATCGAATGCCTCGACATCTCCAATCTTCTGGGCAAACAGGCGGTCGGCTCCCTGGTCTGTTTCGTCCAGGGCGAAAAGGCCGCCGGCCTGTACCGGCACTACCGGATCAAATCGCAGGACACCCCCGACGATTACGCCATGATGCGCGAGGTGCTGGAGCGGCGGATCGACAAGGGGGTGCAGGAGGACAATCTGCCCGACATGCTGCTGCTCGACGGCGGCAAGGGGCAGTTGCAGGTGGCGGTGGAAGTGCTGGCCCGGTTCGACTGCCTGCAGAAAGTCGACCTGGTGGCCATTGCCAAGGAAAAGGCCGACGAAGGGGAAAAGCTCTTTCGGCCGGGCCGCAAAAATCCGGTCCTGCTGCCGGCGCACGCCCCGGCCCTGCTGTACCTGATGCGCATCCGCGACGAGGCCCACCGCTTCGGCATTACCTTTCATCGCAAATTGCGGGGCAAGGCGCAACTGCACTCCCGCCTCGACATCATCGAGGGGATCGGGCCGAAACGGAAACGGCTTCTGCTCCAAGCTCTGGGCAGCTTCAAGCGGATCGCCGCGGCCACGGTCGAGGAGTTGGCCGCGGTTCCCGGCATCGGGCCGGAATTGGCCCGACAGATCCACGACCGGCTACGCGGGGAGAACGGCCATGCAGCCGAATGAGCGGACCATGGCCGGTCTCAAGGCCGGTTGTATCTGCAAGGGAGTCAAACTGCTTCGGCTGATCGAGGCCATCGACAACGGCGCCACCACCTTTGCCGAGGTGGCGGCAGCCACCGGGATCGGCGACGGGCCGTGCAAGGGAAAGAGATGCAGGGAAAAGGTGCGGCAGCTGCTTGCCGGCCGCCGTTAAAACAAAGCTCGCCGGACAGCCGCGCGGACGGCGGCCGCCGGGCCGCCAGCCGTCATTGCGGCGGCTCAAAGGGGATTCGGGTGACTTCGTAGGCAAGATGTTCGTAGAGTTGCGCCTTGCGCTCTTCTTCGAGATCGATGAATTGAGCCGCAAACTTGCCATCTTCACCGCTGCGGACCACCTTGCCCCGCAGCTCGAACGGCTCGGCCGGCTGGTCGTTGCGGGGGGTAAACTCAAGGCGTATCCCAATCTCCTCGCCCACGGCGGGCGCCTCTGCCTGGGCTTGGACGGCGCAGCCGCTGATCGAAATATCGATTAACTGGCCGACATCGGCCCGCCCGTTCCATTCGCATTGGATCTGCATGAAGTTGAACGAAAAGCGGATGCCGTCGCGCTTGGCCAGCTCCTCCAGCTTTTGCTCCGCTTCTTCCAAGCTGTGGGCGTACAGGGTGCGGTAGCTGTGGATCCGGGCCGAAAAGTTGGCCAGCTGCTTGTAGCTGAGGTTGTCGTCGCTGATGATCCGGACAATGGAACCGACATGGTTGGCGATCAAGAAATCGATGATTTTCTTGTAGATGGGCAGCCCGGTGACATACAGGATGTTGCACTGCGAGACATCGCTCACCACATCGAAGCCTTTTTTCAGGTCCGCGACGCAAAAGCGGATGTCAGTGTAGAGCTTCTGCATCATTTTCGCGTCGATGTTGCCTGCAATCGTCAGGTACAGCCTGTTTTTCTTGATATTCGCCGTCGTCTTGACCGGCTTTTGTCCTTTTGCCATGCCATACCGAGTGTGAGTGTCCGGAGTATCGCTTCAGACCATGGCGAGATAAGGCCCACGGCAAAGTTATTGTATATGAACCGCCAAGCTGCTGTCAAAAATGAATAATGTTTTCCATGCACAAACTGTCGGTTCGTCGGTGTCGGGCCGACGTGCCGGCATTGGCTTGCACCTCGGGGCGGCAATCGTCCTGGCGGCCCTGCTCGCCCTGATTGCCGGCATCTCCTCTTCCTGTCCGCCGGCGACGCAGCGGCAATATCGCCGGGTTGTCGTCTTGGGCGACCCGCACCTGCCCGGCCGCCATCTGGCCGCCAAGGAACGGGTCCGCCGCACCATCAACGGCTGGCGCGATGTCGACCTGGTGGTGGCGGTGGGCGATATCTGCGACACCTACGGCACGCCGGCCGAATATGCGGCGGCGCGTTCGTTTTTCGAGCGCCTGAACCATCCCCTGGCCCTGGTCACCGGCAACCACGACTACATCTACGCCACCCCGTCCCGGCCGGATTCTGGCGATTTCTACCCGGCATCGCCGGAAGAGCAGGCGGCCAAACTTGCCCGCTTTCGCCAGACCTTCCACTTGCCCGCCCTGTCCCACAGCCGGATGGTGGGCGGCTATCTTTTTTTGTTCGTTTCCGCCGACCACGATCGCTACGCGGTCGGCATCGGCGACCGGCAGCTCGACTGGCTGCGGACCGAACTGGCCCGCGCGCCCCGCACCCCCACGGCCATCGTTTTTCACGGTCCGCTCAAGGGAACGCTGCATCCCTTCAAGCGTTACATCAACCAACCCCATTCGGTGGCTCAGCCGGTGGAAGCCATCCAGGCCCTGCTCGCCGCCAACCCCCAGGTCTTCCTCTGGATTTCCGGCCATACCCACACTCCGGCCACCGAGGCTAGCTACGCCTCGCCGATCAACCTTTATGACGGCCGAGTCGCCAACATCCACAACGCCGACATGAAACGCGAAACCATCTGGACCAATTCGTTGCTGCTTTATCCGGACAAGGTGGTGGTCAAAACCTACAACCACCGGCAAGGGGCGTGGCAGCCGGAACTTGAGCGGGTCATCCGGCCGCCGCGATTCTGAAAAAAACGCGGGCGTTATTTCCTGGCAGCGATCAGGAAAACGGAAAAATTTCGGGTGGTGCCGTCGCCCGCCTGCTTGACGATTTCGGTGATGGTCAGGTCGCGCACCTCGGTAAATCCGGCGGCCGCGAGCAGGCTGCGCAAGGCGGTCCGGTCGAAGCCGAAATGAAAGACGCCGGTGTTATCGTCGTGGAATCGGCCGCCTTCCAGGTCGAGGTCCACCAACCCCACCATGCCGCCGGGGAGCAGCGCCCTGTGGAATTGGGCGAGCAGCGGCTCGATCTCCCGGACATGATGCAAAGTCATGCTGCTGACAATGCGATGATATTTACCCTTCAAGCTGTCGCCCTGCTCCAAGTCGAGGTTCATGGAGCAGGTATTGTCCCATCCGGCGGCCGCGATCTTGGCGTTGAGCACATCGAGCATGCCGCGCGAACTGTCGGCGCCGACAATGGTGCGGACCAGGGGTTGCAGTTGCAGGGTCAACAGGCCGGTGCCGCAGCCGAAATCCAGCACATTCATGGTCTCGGCGATGCCCAGATGGCGGACCAGGGCCTCGGCCACCTCCCGGGCCAGCCGCACCCGCTGCGGTTTTTCATCCCAGGTGGCGGCAGCGGCATCGAAATCTCTTCGTTGATTGTTCATTGGTCCAAGGTTGGGCGAAGGTTAGACGGAGTTCAGGTAAAAAGCCGGGGCAGGAACACCAACAGGCCGATGCCCACGGCGGCCAGGGCAGCGGCAAGGACGCCGAATGCCGCCACATCCTTGGCCTTTCCGAGCCGGGGCCGTTGTTCGAGCGACAGTTCGTCGGCCAGCAGCTCGATGGCGGTATTGACCGCTTCCATGGCCCAGACCATGCCGATGGCCAGCACCACCAAGGCCCATTCCAGGGCACGGAGGCGAAACACCAGGCCGGCGATCACCACCGCGACGGTCGCGGCGGCATGGATCCAGGCATTGTGCTGGCCCACAAGCAGCACCCGCCCGCCGGCCAGGGCATAACAAAAACTTTGCGCCCGCGCTCGCCAGGAAAAAGGGGTGGTGGTCTCTTGGTCCGCCATCTCAGTTGGTGGCCATGAACGGGTAGTCGGTGTATCCAACCGGACCCGGCTTGTAGAAGGTGGACGGATTCGGGGTGTTGAGCGGCGCCTTGGCCTTGATCCGCTCGGGCAGGTCGGGATTGGCGATGTAGGCGGTGCCGAAGGCCACGGCGTCGATCCGGCCGGCCTCGATGGCAGCCTCCGCCTCGGCGGCGGTGTAGCGCAGGTTGGCGATCAAAATCCCTTGGTACAGCCGCCTGAACGGGGTGAGGACATCGCCCTGCACCTCGCCCAGCACATCGCCTCGAATCAGGTGGACATAGGCCAGGTTGAGCGGTGAAAGCCGCTCGGCCAGCCAGCAGGCCAGCCCGATCGGGTCGCTGTCGCCCATGGAGTTGAAGCTGGAAATGGGCGACAACCGCAGGCCCACCCGGCCGCTGCCCCATTCGGTGCAGACCGCGTCCAGCACCTCTAGCAACAGGCGGGCCCGGTTGGCGACGCCGCCGCCATAGGGACCGGTGCGGCGGTTGCAGCCGTCGCGCAGGAATTGGTCGATGAGATAGCCGTTGGCGCCGTGGATTTCGACGCCATCGAACCCGGCGGCCCTGGCATTGGCCGCGGCCTGGCCGAAGAGGGCAACGATGCCGGGCAGCTCCTCGTCGCGCAGGGCGCGTGGCACCACGTAGTCGGCCTTGCCCTGAGGGGTGTGGGTGACGTCGTTGGTGATGGCCAGGGCACTGGCCGACACCGGCTCCACGCCGTTATTGATCAGGGGATGGCAGGCCCGGCCGCCGTGCCAAAGCTGCAGGAAAATGCGGCCGCCCTTGGCGTGGACCGCATCGGTCACCCGCCGCCAGCCCTCGATCTGGGCCGCATTGTAGATACCCGGCTCGGTCTGGAAGGCCGAATGCCCCTCCTGCACCATGGTGGCCTCGGCAACGATCAGCCCGGCCGTGGCCCGTTGGGCGTAGTGCTCGGCCATCAGGGAGCTGGGCACATGATCGCGGTCCGCCCGGCAGCGGGTGAGCGGCGCCATGCAGATACGGTTGGGCAGGGTCAGGGGGCCCAGGGCGAGAGGTTGAAAGAGTTGATCCATGGACTATTCCTCCTGGCGGTCGCGGCGTTGGTCAAACCAGCGGATCGACGTTGGTGGCGCAGAACGCGCACCCCGACAAAACCCGCGCCGCTTCGCTTTATCTTTTAGTTGAAGGTGTGCTCTCTTTGCACCGATTGATCGTCATATCTTGCGGCCGTCAATGTCCCGGCCCCGCGAACGGTTGTTCTTCCGGGCAAGCCCGATCCCCTGGATCGCCTGGACCGCGATCTCCTCGATGGAGCGGCCCTCGACATTGAGCACCTTGAGGTTGTGGCGCAGATAAAGCCGCTTGGCCTGTTGCAGCTCCTTGGTGCAGTTGGCCAGGCTGGCGTAGGTGGAACCGGCGTAGCGTTTTTCCCGGATATTGTGCAGATAGCCCGGCGAACAGGTCAGGCCGATTACCTTCTTGCGGTTGCGGACGATCTCCTTGGGCAGTTCGTGCTGGTCGAGGTGGTCGGAGGTCAGGGGAAAATTGGCGGACTTGAGTTCCATGTGGGTGGCCAGATAGATGGAAACCGGGGTCTTGCCCGAACGCGACACCCCGATCAGGATGATCTCGGCCTCGTCGTATTCCGCCGGCTTGGTGCCGTCGTCGTGCTCCAGGGAAAAGTGGATGGCATCGACCCGCTTGTCCATCTTGGAGATGGTGAAATGGCGGGAATAGCCGGGTTCGCGCAGGGCCTCGGCGCCAAGCGCCTTTTCCAGCAACTCCAGGGTATTGAGAAAGATATCGAAAAATTTCACCTCCGGACAGTTGAACACGTCCCGGGTTTCCTGTTCCATGATGGTGCAGAAAATCAGGGGCTGGCCGCCTTCCGACTGCTGAAGGATATGGGCCAGGGCCTTGCGGGCGTCGTCCGGGGTGTGGACGAAAGGAATTTTTTCTTCGCGGAAGCGAATGCCCTGGAACTGGGCCAACAGGGCCTTGCCCATGTCCTCGGCGAGGATGGCGGTGGAGCCGGACACATAGTAGACATCCTGGATGGTCGATCCTTTCTCGTTCATTTGCGTTTATGGCAGAAGAGGCAGCGGTTGGGCGGCGGATGGTTGGCGGGAAGCGGCATCTGTTTGCCGGTGGCGTGGCATTGCTCGCAAAACCGCTCCGCCTCCTTCTTGTCCATGGCCATGAAGCGTTCATGGTTCTGGTCGTGGGGCAGCGGCTTGGTGGTTTCGGGCGGCGCATCGAGCAGCACGCCCAAAATGACGAGGCTGCCCGCGATGAACAGGCCGTTGGCAAGCAGTTTCTTTTGATTGCTGGTCATAGGTACGTCAGGCGGAGATTCGCGGTAAAGGGGAAAGGCCCTAGTCTGCCATTTCCAGTAGACGAAAATCAATGATTTTCGTGCGCAGCAGCAGCGCCATGGTCTCCAGCAGCAGTCGGCTCAACCGGGGATTGTCGGTTGCCAGGGCGGTCATCCGGCGATGCTGGCGGTGCCGGACGGCGAGCCGGGCCAGTTCCTGGTCGTGAAAATTGGGGTCGAGAATCATCCTGGCCACGGCCTGGCCCGAGACCAGGGCAGGATAGATGCCCTCGCCGGTGAGGCCGGAGGCCAGTCCGGCCGCATCCCCGACCAGCCAGCCCCGGTCGAAGCGAACCCCTTGGTAGTCGTAATTGACCAGCCCGGCGCGGATGGCTTGGGAATCGAGCCGGAAGCCCTGCTCCGCCGCCCACCGCAGCAGCCGCCCTTTCAGCTCGCGGCCGGAAAATTGGCGACTGTCGCCATAGGCACCGATGGATACGGTGTGCCGGTGGGGAAAGATCCAGCCGTAGCCGGCCCCGAATCGGCGGGGATTAAGGTGCCATTCCATCCGGGCACGGGTGCCGGGGTGGGTGCAGTTGAGGCCGATGCCCATGGCGGCCACCGGCAGCCCGAGAAAGCGGCGCACCAGGCTGGTGGAGCCATCCGCGCCCACCAGGTGCCTGAATTCGAGGGCGGACCGGCCCCCGGCGGCGGTCTCCAGGATGGCGCGATGGAGTTCCAGATCCGCGACCTTGGTGCCAGCCCGCACCGCGACCCCGGCGGCCAGGGCCTGTTCGGCCATCCACTGCCCCAGCCGCTGCCGGTCGACCGTGGCCACGATCGGGTCCGGCTCGGCCACCTTCACCCGCTGCCAGGGCGTCCGGACATCCTGCTCGGCAAAGGACCGTTCGATCAGCGATTCCGGCACATGCCGCAGCAGGCCGTGCCAGGTCAGGCCGCCGGCGCACACCTTGGGCCCCAGCACCGGCTTGCGCTCGGCCAGGACCACCCTGGCTCCTCGTTGCGCCAACAACGTGGCGCAGGCCAAGCCGCCCGGACCGCCGCCGACCACCAGCACATCGGCCTGTTCAGCCACGGCCGCCAGCCTCCCGGTCCGTGAAGCGCCCCGGCTGCTTCCGGTTTTCGACACAACCGGCCCAATGTCGCAGCCGCCTGATTGTGCGTCTTCTTCTTGCTTTCATCGGGTCTTTACGCTAGCCTTGCACGATCCGCGGTGACGGTCGGAGAGATGCCGTGCCGATTGTCTCCGGCCCGGCGGTTTCAACGGGCAACCATACCACAAAGAACACCACCCGGAAATCCGTAAACCATATCCGCCGTTATCCTGACATTCGACGGCCGCGGGCGGGCGCTCCGCCGCTGCGGTGGCCACGGCGGCCCCTTTTTCTCCCCCAGCAGGAGGTTGCATGGTGACAGCCATAAAAAAGGAAATATTTCTCAAGGATTACACTCCACCCGCCTACCTGGTCGACCGCATCGATCTCCGGGTGGAGCTCGATCCCCAGGCCACCCGCGTCCGGGCCACCTTGTCCTGTCGGGCCAATGGCCAAACCGGCCAGCCCCTGGTGCTCAACGGCAAGAGGCTGGAACTGGTGCGGGTGGAGGTGGACGAGACGGAACTCACCAGCGACCGATACAGCTTTGCCGATGACCTGCTGATCATCCTCGGCCTGCCCGGCCGCCCGTTCACGGTGACCGTTGAAACCGTGATCAATCCGGCCGGCAACACCGCCCTGGAAGGCCTGTACCTGTCCTCCGGCAACTACTGCACCCAGTGCGAGGCCGAGGGCTTCCGTGCCATCACCTGCTTTCCCGACCGTCCCGACGTGATGAGCGTGTTCACCACCACGGTGGTCGGCGACAAGACCGCCTGCCCCGTCCTGCTCGCCAACGGCAACCTGGTCGATTCCGGCGATCTGGGCGACGGCCGCCACTATGCCACCTGGCACGATCCCTTTCCCAAACCCTGCTACCTCTTTGCTCTGGTTGCCGGCAACCTGGTGCACATCCGCGACAGCTTCACCACCCGTTCCAGCCGCATCGTCGACCTGCGCATCTATGTCGAAGAGCGCAACCAGGATAAATGCGGCCATGCCATGCGCGCCCTGCAAAAGGCCATGCGCTGGGACGAGGAGCGATTCGGCCGCGAATACGACCTCGATACCTTCATGATCGTGGCGGTCGACGACTTCAACATGGGCGCCATGGAAAACAAGGGGCTGAACGTTTTCAACTCCAAATACGTGCTCGCCCTGCCCGAAACCGCCACCGATGTCGACTACGAGGGGATCGAGGGAGTCATTGCCCACGAATACTTTCACAACTGGACTGGCAACCGCATCACCTGCCGCGACTGGTTCCAGCTGAGCCTCAAGGAAGGGCTGACCGTGTTCCGCGATCAGGAATTCACCGCCGACATGATCTCCCGGCCGGTCAAACGCATCCAGGACGCCAACATCATCCGATCCTTCCAGTTCCGCGAAGACGCGGGCCCCATGGCCCATCCGGTGCGGCCGCCCTCGTTCGTCGAGATCAACAATTTTTATACCCTCACGGTCTACAACAAGGGCGCCGAGGTGATCCGCATGCTCTACACCCTACTGGGACCACAGACCTTCCGCCGGGGCATGGACATCTATTTTGAGCGACACGACGGCCAAGCCGTGACCTGCGACGATTTCGTCGCGGCCATGGAGGCGGCCTGGGGCCGGGAACTCGATCAATTCAAGCGGTGGTACAGCCAGGCCGGCACCCCGGAGCTGACCGTCGAGGCGACGTACGATCCGGCAGCCCGGCACCTGGTGCTGGAGGTGGCGCAAAACTGCCCGCCCACCAGGGAAGCCGCGGAAAAAGAGCCCTTTTACATGCCCTTGGCCGTGGGTCTGCTCGATGAAACGGGCCGTTCGCTGCCCATCGGCGGCGCCGTCGACTCGGCCACCAGGACGCTGATTCTCTCGGAACGGAGCCAGCGGTTTGTGTTGGATGAGATCCCCACCAAGCCAACCGTCTCCTTTCTCCGCAACTTCTCCGCTCCGGTCAAGGTGGTGTTTGCGCAAAGCGACGAGGAATTGAGCCGCCTGATGGCCCATGACACCGATCCGTTCAACCGCTGGGACGCCGGGCAACAGTTGGGCCTGCGCTACCTCCTGGCTCAGATCGACCGTTTTCAAAACGGAGACGCCATCGAGCTCGACCAGCGGCTGGTGCACGGCCTGCGCAACCTGCTGGCCGATGACGATTCCGATCCGGCCTTCCTGGCCATGGCCCTGCTCCTGCCCACGGAAAACTGGATCGGCCAACAGATGACCACCATCGACCCGGTGGCAGTTTTCTCGGTCCGCCAGCAGTTCCGTGCCCTGATCGGCCGGGCCCTGTGCGCGGAATTACAGACCCGCTACCACCGCCTGAGCAGCGACGCTCCTTACCGGTACACGGCGGCCGATGCCGGCAGGCGGGCCCTGCGCAACGGTTGCCTGGCCTATCTGCTGGCCCCCGATCTAAGCGGCTTGCTCGATCCCGAACTGCTAGCCCTGGGCGTGCAGCAGTATCGAACCGGCGACAATATGACCGATCGCCTTGCCGCCCTGACCTACGTGGTCAATGCCGACCTCGACACCGGCACCGAATTGCTGACCGATTTCCACGCTCAGTGGCGCCACGATCCCCTGGTGGTCGACAAGTGGCTCATTCTCCATGCCGGCTGTACCTTGCCCGGAACCCTCGACCGGGTGCGGGGCTTGACGGTGCACCCGAGCTTCACCCACAAGAACCCCAACAAGGTCCGATCCTTGATCGCCACCTTCTGCGCCACCAACCACAGTCAATTCCATGCGGCCGACGGCGCGGGCTACGTTTTCCTGGCCGACCAGGTCATCCTGCTCGACACGCTCAACCCGCAAATCGCCGCCCGCATGCTCGCCCCGCTCACCCAGTGGCGACGCTACGATGCCGACCGCCAGGTCTTGATCCGGGAACAGTTGACCCGAATCGGGGGGCTGCCGTCCTTGTCGAACGATGTGCGGGAAGTGGTGGAAAAATCGCTGGCTTAGGCAAAAAATGCCAATGCACGACGCGACGATCGATCCGTTGGCCGAGTCATGAAAAACCGGATTGGCCAACCGCGCCGATTGATCAGCTCTGGTTTTTTCGGCACTCTGTTCCGGTGATAAGTCTAGTAAAAACAGTGCTGTCTCATAAATGATCAATAACATCTGGCACGGGACGGTTTTCGCGAACACATCCAACGCAAGGGGAGTCGTAACCATCCCTTGACGGCCCGAGAACAGGAAGGCAATAAGACCAGGTCCAGGATCCGTTCGCGGATCGAGCACATCTTTGGTGTGCAGGCCCAGCGAGCGGGGAATTTGTTGTTGCGCACGATCGGCATAGCCCGGGCTCGAGTCAAGATCGGTTTGCGCAACTTGGCATACAACCTTGACCGGATGGGGATGCTTCTGGCTACCAACAGGTGAAGTGCGTCCAGAGAGCGGCAACATGGCAAAAAACGCCATTGAGCGTGGAACGGGGCACCGCTAAGGTGCAAAACCGATCGAATTGAAAGACATAAGAGCATGATCTTTGCGAAAAATTTCCCGGTGGATACTGACGAGGCTTACTGAGCTAAATTTCAAGATTCCCTTAAATGCTGAAGCCAATCAACCAGAGCGACAATCGAGCACATGAGCGGTTAAACTTCTGATAGCGCGCACGCCGATACATTGTGCGGAAACGGCGCGATCGAGGCTCGAATTCAACGTTCTTCTCAGTTGCCTGTTTCACCTCAATTCTGCTATTAACGGGAATCATTCCTTCCTTCTTTCTTCTTCTGTGACGACATGAACATCAAGGAACAACTGGCCATTCCCCGGCAACGGCCTCGCGAACTCAACCCCGCCGAACGGATCGACAATTTCGACGAAGTATCGAAGGGGTTCACCGAGGAAACCGCCCTGCTCGAGGCCCAACGCTGTCTCCAGTGCCGTAAGCCGTTGTGCGTGATGGGCTGCCCGATCGGCAACGACATCCCCCGTTTCATCGACCAGCTCCGCCAGGGCAAATTCGAGGAGGCCTACTGGACCATCCGGGAGACCAGTTCCATGCCTTCGGTCTGCGGCCGGGTCTGCCCCCAGGAGTTTCAGTGCGAAGGAGCCTGCATCCGCAACAAGAAGGACGCGCCGGTGGCCATCGGCCTGCTGGAGCGCTTCCTTGCCGACTGGATGATCATCAACGGCAAGAACCTGTCGCCGCGCTGCGCTCCGAAAAACGGAGTCAAGGTCGCGATTATCGGCTCGGGACCGGCCGGCATCACCGTGGCCCATTCGCTGGCGCACAGGGGGTACAGCTGCACGATCTTCGAATCGCTGCCGGTGTTCGGCGGCATGCTCAGCGTCGGCATTCCCAACTACCGCCTGCCGCGCAACATCATCGGCGCCGAGCTCTACGCCCTGCAGCAGTGCGGGGTCAACGTCAAGACCGGCATCACCGTGGGCCGCGACCTGACCCTGTCCGAGTTGCGTCAACAGGGCTTTGCCGCCGTATTCCTGGGGATCGGCGCCTACGAGAGCCGCCGGCTCGGATTGGAAGGCGAACTGGAAACCAAGGGTATTTTTTCCGGCGTCGATTATTTGGGCCAGATGCTCACCGGCCGCGAAATCGCCCTGGGGGACCGGGTGGTGGTAATCGGCGGCGGCAACGTGGCCATCGACGTGGCTCGGGTAGCGCTGCGTTCGGGCTGGAAGGAGGTGACCATCGTCTACCGTCGCACCCGCGAGGAAATGCCGGCCTCGATGGTGGAGATCGCCCATGTCGAGGAGGAAGGCGTGCGACTGGTGTTCCTGGCGGCGCCGGTGCGAATTCTGCGGGAAGACGGCCAGGTGACCGGGGTGGAATGCCAGCGGATGGAACCCGGCGAGCCCGACCGAACCGGCCGCAGGCTACCGGTGCCGGTCGAAGGATCCAATTTTGTCCTCCAGGCCGATGCCCTGATCGCCGCGGTCGGCCAAAAGGTGATTCCGGTACTCGACGAAACCGTGCCGGTGGCAATAACCCCGCGCGGCACCTACGTGGTCGACCCGATCACCCTCCAGACCAACGTGGAGTGGATCTTTGCCGGCGGCGACACCGTGCTCGGGCCGCAGACCGTTGCCAAGGCGGTGTGCCAGGGCCTGGATGCGGCCGAATCCATGCACCGCTACATGCAAGGATTGTTCTGAACGCGGCCGGCACCGGCACCGCGTTCAGGCTGCAGGTCTACTTCAGGTGTAGGCCTCGCTGTAGATGCGGGCGTCGGGACAAAGCCGGTCCAGGAGCAGGGTCACGTCGGTGATCATGCTCCTTGAACCGCAGAGGTAGAAATCGTACACCCCGGGGACGAGGTGGCGTTCGATATAATCGGTAACCCGGCCGTGGTGCGCATCGGCCAGGGCCAGCTGGCGACCCGGCGGCCCGGAAAGACAAGGGACATAGCGTCCGGCGGCCCGGCTCAGTTCGTGTCGGAAAAACAGGCCGGAGGGGGTTCGCGCTCCCTGGATCAGGGTGAATCCCGCGATGCCGGCCGCGGCCATGGCCACGAAAGGGGCGATGCCCACCCCGTTGGCCACGAACACCGCCGGCCGGTTTGTTGTCTGCCAGGTCAGATATCCCTTGGCCCCGCTCAAGCGCAGCCGCGCTCCCGGTGCCAGGCCGGCCAGGGCGCCGCTCAGGCGGCCGTCCTCGACCCGCTTGATCAAGAAACGCAGCTCAGGCGCGGCGGGCGACGAAATGAGCGTGTATTCCCGCTCTTCCTCGCCGTAGCCGACGGTGACGTACTGCCCCGGCTGAAAGCCGAAA
>NZ_JAVBRQ010000052.1:0-35464 GCF_031547805.1 Desulfobulbus sp. | reverse complement strand
CGGGCTGAATCATGGCGGCTCTCCATCGGGTCATAGGGTGGCAAGGTTCTTTAAAACGATGGAAACAATAGCATATTATCGATAAATCAACAAGTTAATGGTTTAATTCGCCGCAGATTACTGCATCTAATTTTCAAGATATCCTTTACTCACAGCTCCAGCCAAGACGGCCTGGAAGTCGGCCTTCCTGGTCTCCTGATTTTTTGAGCGGTAGAGGGCATCGAGCGCGGTCATCAATCTGTTCCGCTCGCCCGCGGGCATGTCCGGATGCGGCAAAAACACATAGGTCAAGCTCCATGCGCCTGAAATCCTGGTTTTGATTTTTTCAATAAGTCCTGCTTGCACCAGTTCGGCAATCCATCGTCTTATGGTTTTTGGATGTTTGCCCAGCTGCATTGCCAAAGTTTCCTGCTTGGGCCAGGCGCACCATCCGTTTTTTGAATATGTTCGCAGCCATTCGTACAATAATTTCGACTCCATGCTGATAGAGCGCTTGTACCAACACCAGGTATATTTTTTGTACTTATTGGTGCCTGAGTCATTGTGCAGTTGTTCATACGACAAACAGAAGTGCTCGTATGTGTGCATTTGTTTTTCTCCCGCGTTTACGGGTAAAAAAACGAATAAAACTCTCCTGTTTTCTTGACAGCTGTATTTTTTTCGAGTAAATTTACTCGTAAGAATACAGGTGACGAAGAGTAATGATCATCTCCCAGCAGGGTCGGCAAACCACGAGGAAGATTATTTATTCGCTAGTTACCCAAGATTACATGATAAGCCTCTCGAACTTCGGTTTGAGGGGCTTTTTCATTTCCAGCGGATGTGGTAGATACGCAGAAGAAACAAAAAAAACCCGTGTGAAAAAACACACGGGGTTTGCTTTGTGACGAGCAATCGGAAATAAGCGAAAGCCGCAAAACCCCGCGTGCGATCAACTGCAAGGTTTTTTTGTCTTTCGTTCTGTTGGTGGTACTACTGGCGGAGCCGACGAGACTCGAACTCGCGACCTCCGGCGTGACAGGCCGGCGTTCTAACCAACTGAACTACGACTCCAGTAGACTTGGTGGGCGAAACAGGGCTCGAACCTGTGACCCTCGGCTTGTAAGGCCGATGCTCTCCCAGCTGAGCTATTCGCCCCGAAAGGTGACGGTCTATTTAGCAGCTGGGCTCTTGTCCGTCAAGCAAAAAACAGAACCGAACTGGACGATTACCAAATTCTCCCCTGGCCTTGCGACAGACCCGATCAACTACGGCTCAATGCGTTGGCGTGTTATGTGCCGAGATGGTGAAATCGCTGAAAATCGAATCCAACGGCACGTCCTTGAACAGGCTTTCGCCCTCTTTCAAAATCAAGGCACGTTGCAGCACTTCGTCGACATCGTCCACCAGATCGATGGCCAGGCTGCCACGGATCTTCTGCGGCACGTCCTTGAGATTGCGCTGATTTTCCTTGGGGATCAGGACATGGGTGATATTGCCCCGCTTGGCGGCCAGCAGCTTCTCCGTCAACCCGCCGATCGGCAGCACCCGGCCCCTGAGGGTGATTTCACCGGTCATGGCCATGGTGCGGTCCACCGGCAACTTGAGGATGGCGGAGACGATGGCCGTGGCAATGGTAATGCCCGCCGAAGGACCGTCCTTGGGAATGGCGCCCTCGGGCACATGGACATGGATGTCGATCTTCTGATAAAAATCAGGCGACAAGCCCAGACGCATGGCGCGTGAACGCACGTACGACAAGGCGGCCTGGGCCGATTCCTGCATGACGTCGCCGAGTTTGCCGGTGATGGTCAGCTTACCGGAGCCCGGCATGATGGTCGCCTCGATCTGCAGCAATTCTCCCCCGACCTCGGTCCAGGCCATTCCCGTGGCCAAACCAATTTCGTTGTGGGCCTCGGCAAGGCCGAAACGGTACTTGGGCACCCCCAGATACCGCTCGATCACTTGGGGCGAAATCCGGTATTTCTTGCGCGGTTCCTTGTTCTTGAGGCGCTCCCGGGCCACCTTGCGACAAATGGAGGCAATGGTCCGCTCCAGGCCACGCACCCCGGCCTCGCGGGTGTAGCGGCGGATGATCTCCAGAATGGCCTTGTCGTTCAAGGCAATCTCCTCATCTTTAAAGCCGTTGGCCTCCAGCTGCTTCGGCAACAGAAAGCCGCTGGCGATGTTGAGCTTCTCCTCTTCGGTGTAGCCATTGAGCTGAATGATCTCCATCCGGTCCTGGAGGGGCACCGGGATGCCGTGCAGATTGTTGGCCGTGGTAATGAAAAAGACCTCGGACAGGTCGTAATCGACATCGAGATAGTGGTCGTTGAAGGCGAAATTCTGCTCCGGATCCAGCACCTCGAGCAAGGCTGCGGAAGGGTCGCCCCGGAAATCGACACTCATCTTGTCGACTTCGTCCAGGCAGAATACCGGGTTGATCACGCCCGCCTTCTGCATGGAGAGGATGATCTTGCCGGGCATGGCGCCGATATAGGTTCTCCGATGACCGCGAATTTCGGCTTCGTCACGGACCCCGCCCAGCGACAGGCGAACGAATTCCCGCCCCATGGCCCTGGCGATGGACCGACAGACCGAGGTCTTGCCAACCCCCGGAGGTCCGACCAGGCAGAGAATCGGGCCGCGGATTTTCTTGACCTGGGCCTGCACGGCCAGGTATTCGAGAATCCGCTCCTTGGGTTTTTCCAGACCGTAGTGGTCTTCGTTGAGCACGCATTCCGCCCGTTCGATGTCGATTGTGGAGCGGGACTTCTTTTTCCACGGCAGACTAAGGATAGCGTCGATATAATTGCGCACCACCGTGGTCTCGGCCGACATCGGCGGCATTTGCCGCAGCTTCTTGAATTCCTTCTGAACCTTTTCCTTGACCGTCTTGGGCAGGCGTTTTTTCTCGATCACCTCCTGCAACTCGGTCAGGTCGTCGCCGCCTTCACCCTGCCCCATTTCATCCTGGATGGCGCGCATCTTTTCGGACAGATAGTAGTTGCGCTGGGTGGAGTTCATCTTCTTCTTCACCTTGGCGTGGATGTCCTTCTCCATCTCGGAAAGTTCCATTTCCCGATACAGGATCTCCAGCACCTTGGCGATGCGCTGCGGCAGACTGACCAATTCGAGGATCGACTGCTTCTCGTCGGTCTTCAGCTGGATATGGGAGGAAATCAGGTCGACCATCCGGGACGGATCGTCCAGCGAAGTGATCGATTTCAGCACCTCGCGCGGCAGCTTCTTGTTCGTCAGGGTGTACTGATCGAAGGCCTTGCGCAACTCGCGAACATAGGCGGGCACATCTTCGCGTTCGATATCGACGTCCGGGGCCTCGACCAGCCGGACCGAGTAAAACTCATCATCGTGTCCGCTTCCCTCGAAGGCGCCGACGATAATCGCCCGGCGCTTGCCCTCCACCAGAGCCTTGATGGTGCCATCGGGCAGACGCAGCAACTGCATGACCGAAGCCAGCGTGCCCAGGGAGTACAGATGCTTCTGTTCAGGGTCGTCCACCCTCGCGTCTTTCTGGGTGACCAGAAAAACCAGCGAGCGCTGCTCCATGGCGGCCTCAAGGGCCAGGATTGATCGCTTTCGCCCGACCACGAGTGGCGCCACCATGCCGGGAAAAAGGACGATGTCCCGGAGCGGCATCAGGGGATAGGTTTCGGCAGGCAGTTCACTCATCGGCAATATCAAGCAATCTTTTTCGTTTCTTCATTATCGTAGAGAATAACCGGATATTCTCCCTGGGTAATGACCTGTTCGTTGATCACGCATTCGGCGGCATGCTCGTCGGAAGGCAGTTCGTACATGACATCCAGCATGCATTCCTCCATCACCGACCGCAAGCCGCGAGCCCCCGATTTGCGGGCCAGCGCCTTCTGGGCAATGGCCTTGTAAGCCCCTTCGGTGAATCGCAGGGTGATGCCCTCGTAGGCGAACAGCTTCTGGTACTGTTTGCTGAGCGCATTCTTAGGCTCCTTAAGGATGCGAATGAGGTCGTCTTCCGCCAACTCGTCCATGGTGGCGATCACCGGCAAGCGCCCGACCAGTTCGGGAATTAGGCCGAACTTGAGCAGGTCTTCGGGTTGAATCATGTTCAGGATTTCGCCGACCGGCCGCTCCTTCTGGCTGACCACCTTGGCGCCGAAGCCGATGGCCTGGGTGCCGGTGCGCCTTTTGATCACGCCTTCCAATCCGACGAAGGCACCGCCGACAATGAACAGGATGTTGGTGGTGTCGATCCGGACCAGTTCCTGCTGCGGGTGTTTGCGCCCGCCCTTGGGCGGCACCGAGGCCATGGTGCCCTCGATGATTTTCAGCAGGGCCTGTTGCACGCCTTCGCCGGAAACATCGCGGGTCAGGGAAGCCGAGTCGGATTTGCGGGCGATTTTATCGATCTCGTCGATATAGATGATGCCCCGCTGGGCCTTTTCGATGTCGTAGTCGGCGGCCTGCAGCAGGCTGACCAGAATGTTTTCCACATCCTCGCCGACATAGCCCGCCTCGGTCAGCGTGGTGGCGTCGGCGATGGTGAACGGCACCTTGAGCAGCCTGGCCAGGGTTTGGGCCACCAGGGTCTTGCCGCTGCCGGTCGGCCCAATCAGGATAATGTTGGATTTCTGCAGCTCGACCTCGTCGTTGTCGCCGAGGGGCGCGTTGATCCGCTTGTAATGGTTGTGGACCGCCACCGACAGGATGCGCTTGGCATGCTCCTGGCCGATCACGTACTGGTCGAGATGCGCCTTGATTTCCTTCGGCTTGAGCACCCGCTGGCCGAATTCGAACTGATCCTCCATTTCGGGGGATTCGCTCAGAATATCGTTGCACAGGGCGACGCACTCGTCGCAGATGTAGACATTGGGCCCGGCCACCAGTTTGCCGACCTCCTCCTGGGCTTTGCCGCAGAAAGAACAAACGCAACTCAGGTTCTGATCGTCGTCATGTAAATCGTTGTTCACCGTTACTTCTCCGCAGCCAGCTCCTCGCGGCTGGTCAAGACTTTGTCGACAATGCCGTATTGGCAGGCCTCGGCGGCGCTCATAAAATTATCGCGCTCGGTGTCGGCCTGGATCTTCTTCATCGGCTTGCCGGTGTGCTTGGCCAAAATGGTGTTCAGGTCGTGCCGCATCCGCAGGATCTCGCGGGCGTGAATGTCGATATCCGTGGCCTGGCCCTGGTAGCCGCCCATGGGCTGGTGGATCATGATCCTTGAATTGGGCAGGGCGAACCGTTTGCCGGCGGCGCCGCTGGCCAGCAGCAGGGCACCCATCGAGGCCGCCTGCCCCATGCAGAGGGTGGCCACGTCGCAGCGGATGTACTGCATGGTGTCGTAGATGGCCATGCCGGCGGTCACAGAACCACCGGGGGAGTTGATGTAGAAGGTGACGTCCTTGTCCGGATCTTCGGCCTCCAGAAACAGCAACTGGGCCACGATCAGGCTGGCCACGTCATCGTTGACTTGGCTACCGAGGAAGATGATCCGTTCCTTGAGCAGTCGGGAGTAAATATCGTAAGCCCGTTCGCCGCGCGGACTCTGTTCAACAACCATAGGTACCAGATTCATATTCTCCACACTCCGGAACGTGATAACCCGACGGCGGACCGGCCGGACCGCCGTCGGCAGGGACAGCGAAGCCCGCTCAGGCCGAGGCCTGCTCGGTGGATTCGGTGGGCGCGACTTCGGTGATTTTTGCCTGTCCGCGCAAGAAGTTGAGCACCTTTTCGTTGTGCAGTTCGTTCATGAACGGCAGAATCTCTTCCCGCCGTTTAAAGTATTGCTTCACCTCGTCCAAGGTCATGCGGTACTGGTCGGCAATACGCTGATAGCCGCGCTGGATATCCTCGTCCGCGATCTTGATTTCCTCGACCTCGGCTATCTTCTTGAGCAAGAAGTCGCCCTTGACCCGCTTGACCGCGATCTCCCGGTTTTTCTCCACCAGGTCGTCCAGCTTGATGCCCGCCGATTCGAATGTCAGGCCGCTCCGCTTGAGGTTTTCCTCGGACTGCTTGAGCATTTCCTGGATCTCGTAGTTGACCAACCGCTGCGGCACTTCAAAGGGGTTGAGTTCGATCAGCTTGTGCATAATCTTGTCGTCGAAGTCGCCCTGGAGGGCCTCGTCCTTGGTCTTCTGCAGCCGCTGGCGGATATCTTCCCGCAGGTCGGCCAGGGTGTTCAATTCCGGCTTGATGTCTTTGGCGAACTCATCGTCCAGGGCCGGCGGGATCCGCACCTTGACGTCCTTGACATCGACCTTGAACTCCACGTTCTTCCCGGCCAGCAGCGGGTTGGGATAATCGCCCGGGAAGGTGATCTCGTAGAGGGTCTTGTCGCCCTTCTTCAGCCCGATCAGTTTTTCCTCGAAATCCTTGCCGAGCCGGTGCATGCCGATGTCGACGCTGAAGTTCTCGTTATGGACCTCCTTCATGGCCTTGCCCTTGTGAAAGCCCTGGAAGTCGACCACCGCCACGTCGTTCATGGCAATGCCGTGGTCCTCCTCGGCGGTCTGCAGTACCGCCTGATGCCGCCGCAGCAGCTCGATCTCCTTGTCGATCTCTTCGTCCTTCACCTCGATCACGGTTTTTTCCACTTCCAGCCCCTTGTACTCTTTGAGCTCGAACTGGGGCTTGATGTCGACCATGGCCACGTAGACAAAGGTCCCGTCGCCCTTGAACGCGTGTTCCGTAATCTCCGGATGGACCACCGGATCGAGCCCCTGTTTCTCGACCGCGTCGAAATAGCTTTCCTGCACCAGTTTTTCGCCGACCTCGCTCTGAATCTGCTCCTTGAAATTGTTCTCAAGCACGCTTTGCGGAATCTTGCCGCGCCGGAATCCCTTTAGCTTGACATCCGCATTGATCTTGGCATAGGCCTTGGCCAGGGCCGGCTCCACGGTTTCCTTGGGGAGGGTGATGGTCAGTTTTCTTGTCAATTCGGAGATTTGCTCGACGACGATATCCATGGACTGCGATTCCTCTTGTTCGGTTTGCCGGGGGCTTTGAAAAACCGCGGCGTTGGCTCGTGGATCAGCCCGCTCTCAATGGGGCGCGCTGTGCTTGCAATAAGGGAGCGACTGGTGCGAGAGGGGGGACTCGAACCCCCATGGGCTGGCCCGCTGGATCCTAAGTCCAGTGCGTCTACCAATTTCACCACTCTCGCTTTACGTTAAACCCTGACTAATAACCAGAATAACCACTCCCGTCAAGTGATCCATGCGGGAAAAAAGGTGTATTATCAACAAATTTAATACATTAGACAGATGAGGAAGAACCAGGGCCGCCGGCTTTTTTCTCGCCGATTTCGCCCGCGTTTTCACCGGAACGGATCAGATAGGCGGCCAGAGCGCAGAGGACGACAATGGCACCGCCCGTGGCCCAGAAAGCATGGCGCATGCCCAGGGCATCCATGCTCGCTCCGGCCAGGAGGGCGCCGGTGAAAACCCCGGCGCTCATCGCCAGGTTGAACACGCCCATCATGGTGCCGTGGCCGAAAAGATTGCGCCCCTCTTCCACGGCGTAGGCGCCGAGTACCGGCCAGAGCACGGCTTCGCCGAAGCCGAGAAAAAGATACATCCCGATCATGGCGCCCAAATGGGTCATCGAAGGGATGAGCACCACCGCGACCCCCATGCAGAGCGAGCCGCAGAGGAGCAGGACCACCTTGTCGAACCGGTCGGCCAGGGCGCCAAAGGGATACTGGAGCACGGCATTCATCAGGGTTCGGCTGGCGATCACCAGCCCGGTCTGCAGGCCGCTGCTGCCGGGCCAGCCAGCCATCATCACCGGGAGGAAGGCCATGGTCGGCACCATCATCAGGACCGTGGCGAACCGGGCGAGGAAGATGCCCACGGTACGGCGCCGGCGCAGCATCAGGCCGATGTTCTCCAGCAGGCCGACTTGCTGCCGACGGTCGACCGGACAACAGGAGGGCATGTTGACCCAGACCAGGATAAAGGCGAAAAAACACAGATAGGCCATCACGTGGAACACCGAGGCCATCCCCCAGTTGTCGGCAAAATAGCCGCCCAGCACCGGCCCGCAGCCGATGCCGCAGAACACCGCTACATTGATCACCCCCATGTACCGCCCTTCCTCGCCGGGCGGCGAGAGAAAGCTGGCATAGGCCATGGCCACCGGCACGATCATCGCCGCGCCGAACCCCTGGAACAGACGAATGACGATCAGGTGTGCGACGCTGTCGGCCAGGGGAACCAGCAAGCCGACCAGGCCGTAAATGAACAGCCCGGCCACGAGGAATCCCTTGCGGCCCCAGCGGTCGGAGAGACTGCCGATCACCGGCTGGCATAGCCCCCGGCTCAGGGAAAAGGCGGCGGTGATCAGCCCCAGGGCGAATCCGGAGGCCCCCAAGGTGGTGGCCAGAACCGGCAGGATCGGGACAATGATGCCGATGCCCAGCAGGGCGATGAACACCGCGACCACCACGGTGACAAGGATACGGTTGAACATGTTCATCCACAGGTGCGCATGACAAAACAAAAGACCCAAGGCCGGCGCAGTCGCTCCGTCCGCCTCGGGCAGCTCTCTTCATACCATTCGGCCTGGGGAATGCAAGCCGCTCGTGGCTGGCGACATTGTCCGCCCGATGTTCCCGCGCCTTGAATCGCACGTGAAAACACCGTATAATGTGCCGCACCGCCATCGTTCACATTCGCATCGTACTTTTCACATTCGCACCGCACTTTCGGGAGAGGGTATGGAAAACATCCGCTTCAAGGCTCTGATCGTCTCGGAAACCGACGACCAGCGGTTTGTCCGCGTTATCGGCGCAAAACGGATCGAGGACCTGCCGGCCGGCGAGGTGCTGATCCGGGTGCACTATTCCTCCATCAATTATAAAGACGCCCTGTCCGCCGCCGGCAACAAGGGCGTGACCCGGCGCTACCCCCACACCCCTGGCATCGATGCCGCCGGGACCGTGGTGGAGAGTGCCGTTGCCTCCATCGAGGCGGGCAGTTCGGTGGTGGTCACCGGCCACGATCTGGGAATGAACACCAGCGGCGGCTTTGCCGAGTACATCCGGGTGCCGGCCGCCTGGGTGGTGCCCCTGCCCGAGGGTTTGACCCTGCGAGAAAGCATGATCTGCGGCACCGCCGGGTTCACCGCCGCCCTGGCCTGCCACAAACTGATCGCCAGCGGCGTGGCCCCGGACCAAGGGCCGATCCTGGTGACCGGCGCCACCGGCGGGGTCGGCTCCATCGCGGTGGCCATCCTGGCCAAATCCGGCTACCGGGTAATCGCCGCCACCACCAAACCCCAGGAGGCGGACTATTTACGGCTGATCGGCGCTCAGGAGGTGATCGCCACCGCCGAAATCGACGACCAGAGCGGCCGCCCCCTGCTCAAGCCGCGCTGGGCCGGGGTGGTGGATACGGTCAGCGGCAATATTCTGAGCACCGCAATCAAGGCCACCCAATACGGCGGCACGGTCGCTTGCTGCGGCAACGTCACCTCCGGCGAGCTGCACACCTCGATCTACCCTTTCATCCTCAACGGCGTCAGCCTGCTGGGAATCGATTCGGTCAACTGTCTCATCGGCCTGCGGCTCGACATCTGGGCCAAGCTGGCCGGACCGTGGAAACTCGCGCATCTCGAAGCCATCACCACCGAACTGGCCGGGCTCGAGGCCCTGGACGAACGGCTCGATTTGCTGCTCCAAGGCAGGCACCGGGGCCGCGACATTGTCCGGATCGGCAGCTGAGACGGTCGCCCGTCCGGTTCGCCATCCTTTTCCTTCAACCCGCAACCAACCGATTCACCCCGATGCTGCTGACCGACCACCGCAAAACCGCCCTGATTCTGCCGGACCGTTCCCTCACCTACGCCGACCTGCTGGGCCGAGCCCGGGCCATGGCCCAACTGATCCCGGCGGGGACGGAGCGGGTGCTCATCTTTTCGGAAAACCGCGCCGAATGGATTGTCGCCCTCTATGCCGCCTGGAGCGCGGGCTGCACGGTGGTGCCGGTGGATTTCCAGGCCACGGCCGGCGAGCTCGGCTTTATCGTCCGGGATTGCCGCCCCCGGTTCTGTTTCTGTTCCCAGGCCAGACAGGCGGTACTGGCAGAGGCCCTGGCCGGGCTGGAGGACATGCCGCCGGCCGCGATCTTCGAGGAGCTTGGTTCCGGCGAGCTTGCGGCCGCCGAACCGATCGGCTGCCCCGATGCCCAGGCCACGGCACTGCTGATCTACACCTCGGGCACCACCGGCATGCCCAAGGGGGTGATGCTCTCCTTTGCCAACATCCTGGCCAACGTCGAGGCGGTCACCGTCGGCACGCCCATCTACGGGCCGGAGGAACGGGTGCTGATGTTTTTACCCCTGCACCACATCTTTCCCCTGCTCGGCACCGTGGTCATGCCTTTAAGCGTCGGCGCCACCGTGGCCCAGTCGCCCTCGCTCAAGGCCGAGGACATCGTCGCTACCTTGCAAGGCAACAAGATCACCCTGATCATCGGCGTGCCCCGGTTCTACAACCTGATCGTCCAGTCGATCCGGAAAAAAATCGAGGCCAGCGCCCTTGCCGGCCAGCTCTACCGGTTGGCGGAACGGGCGGCCTCGCCCCGGCTGTCGCGCCTGCTTTTCAGCGCGGTGCACAAGAAATTCGGCGGCCATCTCAAGTACCTGATCAGCGGCGGCGCGGCCCTGGACCCGGAAGTGGGTCGGCAGTTCACCACTTTGGGCTTCGAGATCCTGGAAGGCTACGGCATGACCGAGGCGGCGCCGATGATCAGCTTCACCCGTCCAGGCCAGGTCTGCATCGGCTCGGCCGGCAAGGCCATGAGCTGCACCACCATCGCCATCCACGACGGCGAGATCCTGGCCAAGGGCCGTAACATCATGCAGGGCTACTGGAACCGGCCCGAGGAAACCGCCGAGGTGCTGCGGGACGGATGGCTGCACACCGGCGATCTCGGCCATCTCGACGACCAGGGCCGCCTGTTCGTCACCGGCCGGAAGAAGGAAATCCTGGTGCTGGCCAATGGCAAGAACATCAACCCGGCGCTGATCGAGCAGGAGCTGGAGGCCCTCGATCCGGCCATTGCCGAGACCGGCGTACTCATCAAGGACGACCTGCTCCAGGTGGTGATCCGTCCCAATTTGGCCGTACTGCGGGAAAAAGGCATCAGCCGGCTGGACGACTACTTCCGCTGGCAGGTGATCGACCGTTACAACCACAAGGTCTCGCCGGCCAAGCGGCTGCACCGTTTCACCCTGGTGGAGCGCGAGCTGCCCCGCACCCGGTTGGACAAATTGAAGCGTTTCCAACTGCCGTCCCTGGTGCTCGCCCGGCAGGAGCGGCCGGCACGGGTCGAGCATCCGGCCGGGGAGGAGTACCGGCTGATCCACACTTTCCTGGAAGGGCAGATCGCCCGCGCCGTTGCCCCGGACGACCACCTGGAGATCGACGCCGCCCTCGACTCGCTCGACAAGGTCAGCCTGCTGGTGTACATCCAGAAAACCTTCGGGGTGGAGATCGCCGAGGAGGATTTGATGCGCCTTCCCACCCTGCGCCAGCTGAGCGGGCACGTGGCCGAACGC
Source organism: Desulfobulbus sp. (assembly GCF_031547805.1). Taxonomy (GTDB): domain Bacteria; phylum Desulfobacterota; class Desulfobulbia; order Desulfobulbales; family Desulfobulbaceae; genus Desulfobulbus. The sequence goes on along the minus strand of NZ_JAVBRQ010000052.1, from coordinate 23,920 downwards.
AAGGAGAAGATCGCCGAGGAGCCGATCAACTGGCGCGACATCCTCAGGGAGCAGCTCGACAGCCGCCTGCCGCGCGCCTGGTTCACCACCAACCTGATCAAGAACGCCAGCCGCCTGCTGCTCGGCTGCTATTTCCGCTTCCGCACCGAGGGCCGGGAGAACATCCCCGACACCCCCTGCATCATCGCCCCCAACCACCAGAGCTTCATCGACGGCCTGCTGGTGGCAGCGGGCCTGAAAAACACCCTGATGCGGCGCACCTGCTTCTACGCCAAGGCCAAGCACGTCCGCAACCGCTGGCTGCGTTTTTTGGCCGACCGCAACAACGTGGTGGTCATGGACATCAACACCGACGTGCGGGAATCGATCCAGAAAGTGGCCCTGCTGCTGCGAGGCGGCAAGAACGTCATCATCTTTCCGGAAGGCACCCGCACCCTCAACGGCGCCTTGGGCGAATTCAAGAAAACCTTTGCCATCCTGAGCAAGGAACTCAATGTGCCGGTGGTACCGGTGGCCATCCGCGGCGCCTTCGAAGCCCTGCCGGCCGGCTCCCGCCTGCCGCTGCCCTTCCGTCGGATCTCGGTCCGCTTCCAACCGCCGATTTTCCCCGATGGCCACAGCTACGAATCGCTCAAGGAACTGGTGCAGGAGCAGATCCGGCAATGCCTGGACGCAACAAGCCCGTCCCTGCTGCCGCAAGGAGAAAACCGCTCCTGCTGAGCAACCGCTCCCGACCCTTCATCCCGGCCGACGCCCTGCAGCGCATGCGGACGCCGGCCGTAATCCGTTCACCCTTTCCGGACCATCCAGCGTGAAAAAACTTGCCATCCCCTCGTCCCAAGACGTGGTCGACGCCCGCATCAGCCCCGCCTCCAGCCTGGACCTCCTTTCCCGGCTGGAAGTAGGCAAACTGCTCAACACCAGCCGGGGCGAACTGTATCCCCTGTTCCGCAACTCGTCGCTGGCCGTGCTCAACAACGGCGACTACCTCGACGATGGCCGCGAATTGTTAAAGCGCTTCCAGAGTTTCGATATCCGGGTGATCCAGGAGGAACGCGGCATCAGGCTCGATTTGCGCAACGCCCCGGCCAGCGCCTTTGTCGACGGCAAAATGATCCGGGGCATCAACGAACACCTCTTTGCCGTGCTCCGCGACATCGTCTATGCCGACGATGCCATCAACCACAGCCCCCGCTTCGATCTCACCAGCTCCGACGGCATCACCAACGCGGTGTTCCACATTTTGCGCAACGCCGGGATCATGCGGCCGCACACCGAGCCGCGCCTGGCGGTCTGCTGGGGCGGCCACTCGATTTCCCCGGAGGAATACGACTACAGCAAGGAGGTCGGCTACCAACTGGGCCTGCGCGGCCTCGACATCTGCACCGGCTGCGGCCCCGGCGCCATGAAGGGGCCGATGAAGGGCGCCACCATCGGCCATGCCAAGCAACGAGTCTACAACGGCCAATACCTGGGCATCACCGAGCCCGGGATCATCGCCTCGGAATCGCCCAACCCCATTGTCAACGAGCTGGTGATCATGCCGGACATCGAAAAGCGGCTGGAGGCCTTTGTCCGGGTCGGCCACGCGGTGATCGTCTTTCCCGGCGGCGTGGGCACGGCCGAGGAGATCCTCTACCTCCTCGCCATTCTCCTCGATCCGGAGAACTCACGCATTCCCCTGCCGCTGATCTTCACCGGCCCGGCCGAGGCCGCCGAGTATTTCGAGCGGATCGACCGCTTCATCACCGAGACCCTCGGACCGGCCACCCGGCAGATGTACCGGATCATCGTCGACGATCCCGAGGCCGTGGCCCGCAAGGCGGTGGAAGGGATCGAGGAGGTCTACCGCTTCCGGCTGAAAATCGACGACGCCTTTTATTTCAACTGGATGCTCAACATCGACCTCGGCCTGCAACTGCCCTTCGAGCCCAGCCACGAGAACATGCGCAGCCTCAACCTGCATAAAAACCAGCCGCCGCACCTGCTGGCCGCCAATTTGCGCCGGGTCTTTTCCGGCATCGTCGCCGGCAACGTCAAGGATGCCGGCATCCGGGCCATCGAGGAGAAAGGGGTGTTCGAACTCAGCGGCGATCCGGCCATCATGCGGCCGCTCGACGAGCTGTTGGCTTCCTTTGTCGAGCAGCGGCGGATGAAGCTGCCGACCACGGCCTACAACCCCTGCTATCGGCTGATCGCGGAAAACGGGAACGCGGCCTGACGGTTGGCCGGCAAGGCGGCGCGCAGGGATTGCTTTTTCCGGCCAACTGCGGGATAATTGGCCTGTCTTCGCCGGGGATTCGCGTCCGGCGGGACCATACCGCAACAACGACCAATTCATTTGAGGAGGCAATTATGGCAGCCAAAAAAATCTTGATGCTGGTGGGAGATTTCGTCGAGGACTACGAAGCGATGGTGCCGTTCCAGATATTGGTGATGGTGGGGCACGAGGTGCACACGGTCTGTCCGGGCAAGCAGGCCGGCGACACGGTCAAGACCGCCATCCACGATTTCGAGGGCGACCAGACCTACACCGAGAAACCGGGGCACCGGTTCGCCGTCACCACCACCTTCGACGAGGTCGACCCGGCCCGCTACGACGCCCTGGTCATCCCCGGCGGCAGGGCGCCGGAATACATCCGCCTGAACCAGCGGGTGCTCGACATTGTCCGCCATTTCGCCGCCGAGGCCAAACCCATCGCCTCGGTCTGCCACGGCCAGCAGATCCTGGTGGCGGCCGGCGTGCTCGAAGGCAGGCACTGCACCGCCTACCCGGCGGTCAAGCCGGACATCGTCCGGGCCGGCGGCACCTGGGTGGAGGTCAACGAAACCTTTTCCAACGCCCATGTCGACGGCAACCTGGTTACCGGTCCGGCTTGGCCGGCCCATCCGGAATGGATGCGCGCCTTCCTCAAGGTCCTGGGCAGCACGATCGAGCCGTAAGGCGGAGACACCATCACGGCAATTTCCCGAAGACCATTTCGGGGGGGAGGAGTACGGCTGCTTCGGTGTTAAATTTAAATTCGGTAGCGACCCACTCGCCCGACTTGGTTCGGTAAACCTGAAAGCGGCCAAAAACTATCCCTTTGGCATGATTGATTGTGAAGACAACCATTACCGAGCGCGGTGATATGGTGTTCTCTTTCACAATGTCGTAACTCTCGGGTTTGCCGTAGAAGTCTTCTATTTGTCGGAGGCTGTTGGCTTGCGTGAGAGCCTGAGTATTCCCTTCCATGCCGCTCCCCTTCAGCCACGCTTTTATCGCGGCATCAGGACCATCAGTCAGGTAGGCTGACAAACCGCGCTCAACGAATGCCTTTGCTCCCGGTTCCACAGCGAAGGCGGAGGTGGACAGGACTACCGAACAAAAAAATAGTAGAAGCAAGAACGTTCGCATGATGGCTCCTGATGCCCTACGGTTGAAGTGTCGGGCAGATGCAAGCAAGCGACACACTTGCAGCCGACCCGGTTGTTTTTTTAACTGATTTTATCTGATTACCATCGAACCTCAGCCAAGTTCGTTGGCCGGCCGACGGCGGTGTTCCTGACGCTCCGGAGGCTGGCTGAGCAAACGAGATCTCTCACTGCGTTCGAGATGACCATGCGGCCGGCGTTATCCTTGTCCCGAACGTCCTTTATTGGTCGTTTCGACGAACGCAGTGAGGAGAAATCTCAAAAAGTTTCAGCCAAATACCCTCCATGATGCAATCGGCTAAACTTGAGTGGTAATCATTTTTTTTAAACAAATTCGCCGGTTGAGCGAAGAGAATATATTACAGGTCGAACGCTCAAAATCATCTGAAAAAGGCGAGCCACCCTGTACACACCTGCTTTCATCTGAGGATTCCGCCCCCTTCCCTTCGCCTACCGCATTTCGCAGTACAGGACCGCCTCCCGACACAACACGCAACTTACAATTCCGACGTATAGTGGTTTTCCACGTCTCGGACAAGGACACTTGGAGACGAATGGAGTCCGAAAGTAATCCCTTCGTCGATTCGCCAGCGGTCCATGGTGCCCCCACTCGACAGCAGCTTCAGATATAGCTTCGGTACAACGGCTCGAACATCAACCCTCGGATGAATGCGGCCAAATCTTCCGGCCGAGGCTTGGTGGCCAGGCCGTTGGCATAGGCCAGTTCGGCCACCGCCACCGCCACGTCGAGCGACACCTGGCGGATGCGCGGCAGGGGCGGATACACCCGCCCGCCCTGCAGGTCTTCCTCGGAAACCCCTTGGGACACGACCCGGGCGGCGGTGAGGAACATCTCGTCCGTGACCCGGGTGGCGCCGCTGGCCATCACCCCCAGGCCGATCCCCGGGAAGATGTAGACATTGTTGCCCTGGGACGGATAAAAGGTCCGGCCGTGGGTGACCACCGGGGCAAAGGGGCTGCCGCTGGCGAAAATGGCCCGGCCGCCGGTCCAGGTGTAGGCTTCCTCGGCGGTGCACTCGGATTTGGAGGTCGGATTGGACAGGGAGAAGATGATCGGCCGCTCGTTGATCCGGGCCATGGTCTCCAGGATCTCGGGAGTGAATCGCCGGGGCTGGCCGGAAACGCCGATGATCGCCTGCGGCCCCAGGGCCTGGACCGCCTCGTGGAAGTCGGCCACCGACGGGTGCTCGTGGGCATACAGCCGCTTGTGGCCGCTGAGGTCGGCACGGCCCTTGACCACCAGGCCCTTGGAGTCGAAAAACCAGCAGCAACGGCGGGCTTCCTCCGGGGACAGCCCTTCCTCGACCAGGGCCGAGACCAGCAGCTCGCCGGTGCCCAGGCCGGCCTCGCCGGCGCCGAGAAAGAGGAAACGCTGATCCTTGAGGGTGCCGCCGGTGATCCGCAAGGCCGAAAAAATGCCGGCCACGGAAACCGAGGCCGTGCCCTGGATATCGTCGTTGAAGCAACAGACCTGGTCGCGGTACTGCTGGAGGAGCCGGAAGGCGTTGCGGTTGGCGAAATCCTCGAACTGGATCATGCAGCCGGGGAACACCTGCTGCACGGCAAGGGTGAATTCCTCGATCATCTCGTCGTACAAATCGCCCCGGATGCGCGGATGCTGCAGGCCGGTGTAGAGCGGATCGTTGAGCAGCCGGGCGTTGTCCGTGCCCATGTCGAGGGTGACCGGCAGGCTGAGCGAGGGATGGATGCCGGCGCACACCGTGTACAGGGCCAGCTTGCCCACCGGGATGCCCATGCCGTCGGCGCCGAGATCGCCCAGGCCGAGGATGCGCTCGCCGTCGGTAACCACGATCACCCGGACGTCGTTGTACGGCCAATTGCCGAGCAACTCGGCAATCCGCCCCTTGTCGCGGGCGGTGATGTAGATGCCGCGCGGCCGCCTGAAAATATGGCCGAACTGGAGGCAGGCCTGGCCCACCGTGGGGGTGTAGACAATGGGCATCAGCTCCTCGATGTTGTCGAGCAGCACCCGGTAGAACAGGGTCTTGTTCCGGTCCTGGAGGGCAATGAGGTAGACGTAGCGCTCGATGTCGGTGGACTGCTTGCGCAAATTCTCCAGCACGCGCTGCACCTGCTCGTCAATGGTGTGCACCCTGGGCGGCAGCAGCCCGGTCAGCCCCAGGGCCTCGCGCTCCTCCAGGGTAAAGGCCGAGCCCTTGTTCAGGGTCGGGTCGCGGAGCAGGGTGATGCCGGTGGGCAGGCCGGCCACCCGGCTGCGGGAGCGCAGACGGGCACTGGCGTCGCCGCCGGCGCTCTTTTTCAGCATGGATTGGAGGTTGACGTGGTTGAGGAAGCGCGACAGGGTCTCGCCGTCGATCAGGTCCTTCTCGAACCTGATGATTATCTCGTCTTGTTCGTGACGTATCGTGTACATGGCACCTTCCTTCCGCTCCGTGGCAGGAGGTTGGACTTGTCGGAGTCGCCGACCCGTCCCCGGACGAGCCGGAATCGATGGGCCGAGCGGACGTATTTTCAATATGTTATTGCATTACAATCAATTACCGGCGCTGTCAAGGCCCTGCCGGTCAATCCGCCTGCTCGGAGGACGGGCCGCCGGAACCGGATTGCAGCGATCCGCCCAAGGGCAGCATTGTTTGCCGCGGCCGCGGCGGGGTGGTGGTCCGTTCGACGATCCGCTCCTGTCCGGTGAGCATGCCGCTCAGCAGCGGCGAATCCGGGTCGTGCGCCGCCCAATTGGCAGCCACGGCCCGTTCCCCTGCATTGGCGTAGCAGTAGCGGCAACCGTGCGGACAGGTGTCGTAGGCACCGATATCGACGCTGGCCGCGCAACCGCAGCCCGGCCGCTGGCCCTTGTCCTTGGCGACGTACACCGCTTGGCCGGCAATCGCCGCTACCAGGCTGCGGTCGATGCAGCGGGCCGGCTCGATGCCGCCCTGACCGCCGAAAAAGGCGTCGCAGCAGGCCTGAAGCGCGATATCGTGTCCGGCTGCGATCTCGGCCAGGCGGCCGGCAAAGAGCATCTTGGCCTCGTCGTCCATGGCCAGCAGGTCGATGTCCGCCAGATTGCGCTTGCATTTGGCATACAGGGTGAGAAAACTGACGGTGCAGCGGCGAGTATGCCGGCGTAGCCGCGCCGCCAGGACGGCGAATTCGCGCAGCACATCCTCCGGGCCTTGTTGGCGGGTGCAGACGATTGGGTCAAAACGCCACAGCACCCGCTCCGGCCCGATCCGGTCCGCCAGGGCCAGGAAAGCGGCGATCCGTTCTTCGCGCGGGGGCAGGCGCGGCTCCAGGTCGCGGTTGCAGGCGGTCAGGGTGTACTGGAAATAGAAACAATGCCCCAGGCGCTCGATTTCCGCCAAATGGGGCAGCAGGGGCGCCGGATTCTTGGTCCAGAACACCAGGCAATCCACCTGGCGGGAATCCAGGGACACCCGCGACACCTGCCGGAAATGAAAAGGATTGCGCACCAGGGCATACCCGTCGCGCAACCGGTTGAGCAGCCACTCGGCGTAACATGCCGGAATGTCGGTCCGCCTGCTGGCGCTGATGATCATGGTCGCCTGCCGTGCTCGCCGCCCCGCCAAACGGGGCAAAAATACCCGTCCGAGCCGGCCGATGCGTCAGAATGACCCGCCCGGTTGTTGGCGGGCCTGCGGTTGTTGGCCCCGGTGGAGACAATGCGAGCGTGCCGGTCGTGCTTGCCGGCCTGAAAACGTGTCATTTTTCCCCTTTCGCCGAACAGCTGCCGGTGCTACCATGTGCCACAGCCTTCCGGCACGGAAGATGCTTGTTCCTGGCAATGCCCTTCAGCCGCCCGGCGCGGCCATCTGCGGGGACATCCCCGTCCGTGCCCGCACCGGAAGCACCTCGCGCATCATCGAGCCCCGGACAACGCTCTATGGACATCACCAAATTCGCCATTCCCGAAATCATCTTCGGCCGGGGCAGCCTCAACTATGCCGGCCAGTGTGCCCTGCGCCTCGGCGCCCGCAAGGTCTTTTTGGTCAGCGACGAGGGCATTGAGCAGGCCGGATGGCTCCAGCGCTTGATGGACATCCTGGAAAAGGAAGGCATCGAGTGGGTCTATTATCCGGGCGTCACCTCCAATCCCCGCGATTTCCAGGTGGAACTGGGGGCGGAGTTCTACGCCAAGAACGGCACCGACGTGATCATCGCCATCGGCGGCGGCAGCGCCATGGACACCGCCAAGGGCATCGCCATCATCGCCAGCAACGGCGGCAAAATCCGCGACTACGAGGGTGCCAACCGGGTCCAGCGCCCCCTGCCGCCGATGATGCTCATCACCACCACCGCGGGTTCCGGCTCGGACATCAGCCAGTTCTGCATCATCACCGACATGAAGCGCGGCGTCAAGATGTCGATCATCACCAGGACCCTGGTGCCCAACATCTCCATCGTCGATCCGCTGATTTTGCGCACCAAGAGCGAAGCCCTGATCATCCAGAGCGCGGTCGACGCCCTGGCCCACGCCATCGAGGCCTATATGTCGCGCATTGCCTCGCCCTTCACCGAGATGCACTCGCTCAAGGCCATCGACCTCATCCTGGCCAACATGCCCCGGGCGGTGGCCACCCGGTCGCTCGACGCCCTGGAGCAGCTGTCGATCGCCTCGGTGTCCGCTTCCATGGCCTTTTCCAACGCCGGCCTCGGGGCCGAACACGCCCTGGCCCATGCCCTGGGCGGCCATTTCGACATGCCCCACGGGGTGGTGCACCCGATCCTGCTCACCAGTGTCATGCGCTTCAACCTCGGCATCGATCCGCAAAAGATGGCGGAAATCGGCAGGGTGATTCTCAACCACCGCCTGTCGTCCGACCGCAAGACCGCCCTGGCCGGGATCGAGCGGCTCGAGGCCTTCTTCGCCTCCTTCGACGTGGCCCTGCGGCTTTCGGAAATCATTCCGGCAAGCGAGCGGCACCGTTTGGAGGCCCTTTGCCGGATGGCGGTGAACGACGCCTGCAACCTGACCAACCCTCGTCCGGCCACCTGGGAGGAATTGTACCGCGTGTGCGAGGAGGTCTGGTGATGCCGCATGTCACGACCCTGGAAGACCTGGTCGGCATTGAGCACTGCAAGCTCGGCTTTTACCAGGAATTGCAGCAAAAGGTGGAGTTGTTGAAGAGCTCCAACCAGGAGCTGGAGAGAAAACGCAAGGAAATCCAGGCATTGCTCGACGGGATCACCGACCTGATGGTGGTGCTCAACGAGGATTTGAGCATCCAGCGGGTCAACCACGTCTTTACCGAATGGTTTCCGGGCGTCAACCCAATGGGCATGCGCTGCCACCAGGTTTTCCGGCAGGACGACGACCGCTGCGGCGACTGCCCCGCCCTGCGCGCCCTGGACAGCGACCGGATCGTCAAGGACCTGTGCATCTACAAGGTCGACGACGCCTTCAAGCACTACGAGATCATCGCCTCGCCGCTCAAGACCGGTACCGGTGAGCGACAGGTGCTGCTGTTCAAGCGCGACGTCACCCTGGAGAAGGAATTCCAGGCCCAATTCTACCAGGCCGAGAAGATGGCCACGGTCGGCACCCTGGCCGCCGGGGTGGCCCATGAGATCAACAATCCGCTTACCGCCATCCTCGGCTTTGCCGAAGGGTTGAAGCGGCGCAATTCCAGGCTCAAGGGCCGCATCGACGAGGAACTTCTCGCCGATTTCAAGGAATACACCGATACCATCGTCAAGGAATGCCTGCGCTGCCGCGACATCGTCCAGACCCTGCTGACCTTCAGCCGTCCCACCGCCCCCAGCCTCGGCCATATCGACCTCAACCAGTGCGTCACCGACACCCTGTTCATCCTCAAGCACCATTTCAAGGAACACCGCGACCTGACGCTGCGGACCGAACTGCAGGAGCCCCTGCCGGTCATCCTCGGCGACGAGTCCCAACTCAAGCAGGTGATCATCAACCTGTTGACCAATGCCTTCGACGCCACCGGCGCGGGCGGCAGCATCCTGATCAGGACCCAAACCGAGGAGCACCGCCGCGTCACCCTGATCATCGAGGACACCGGCTGCGGCATCCCGCTGGAGATGCAGGCCAAGCTCTTCGAACCGTTTTTCACCACCAAGCCGGTGGGCAAGGGCATCGGCATCGGCTTGTCCACCTGCTACTCGATCGTCAACAACCACAACGGGGAAATCAGCGTCGCCAGCGCCGTGGGCAAGGGGTCGTCGTTCAAGGTTTCCCTGCCGGGCTTGGAGGCATGATGGACCGGGAAAAATACGCCATCCTGGTGGTCGACGACGAGGAATCGATCCGCCGGCTGCTGCAGAAGGAACTCGCCGGCCCGAACCGCGAGGTGCTCACCGCCGCCGACGGCGCCGAGGCCATGGCCATGGCCCGCCACCATTGGTTCGACGTGATCGTCATGGACCTGTGGCTGCCGGATGTGTCGGACCTCGACCTGTTGATCCGCATCCGCGAATCCATTCCCCACACCGAGGTGATCATGGTCACCGGCCACGGCGATGTCGATATCGCGGTCGAGGCCATGAAGCTGGGGGCCTGCGATTTCATCCGCAAGCCGTTCAACCTCGACCGCCTGGACCTGATCGTGGAAAAGGCCCACCAACGGGTGCTGCTGTCGCGGGAAAACGCCATGCTGCGCCACTCCACCGGCCAGGAGCGGCAACAGGTCCGGCTGATCGGCAATTCCCTGCCCATCCGCGAAATCCATTTTTTGGCCGAAAAGGTGGCGCCGGCCAGGATTCCGGTGCTGATCACCGGCGCGTCCGGCTCCGGCAAGGACGTGGTGGCCCGGCTGATCCACAGCCACTCCCCCCTGGCCGCCCGGCCGATGATCGTCAAAAATTGCGCCACCCTGCAAAACGAACTGGCCCGCAGCGAATTGTTCGGCCACGTCAGGGGGTCGTTCACCGGCGCCAACGAATCGCGGGAGGGCCTGCTTACCTTTGCGCACGATTCCACCCTGTTTCTCGATGAGATCGGCGAGTTGCCCATGGAGGTGCAGGCCTCGCTGCTGCGGGTGCTGGAGACCGGCACCTACCGGCGGGTCGGCGAAAAGGAGGAACGCAAGGTGAACATCCGCTTTCTGTTCGCCACCAACCGCCGCCTGGCGGACGAGGTGGAGGCGGGGCGGTTCAACGAGGCGTTTTTCCACCGTATCAACGCCTTCAGCATCAAGCTCCCGGCCCTGAAGGACCACAAGGAAGATCTGCCCCTGCTGGTCGACTACTTCCTCGCCAGCCTCAGCCCGGACCCCACCCCGTATTGCCTCGTCGAACGGGCCATGGCCTGCATCCTCAACTACAACTGGCCGGGCAACATCCGCGAATTGCGCAACGTCATCGAACGCTCGATCATCCTGGCCGAGAACGGAATCATCACCGAACGCTGCCTGCCGCGCGAGATGGTGGAATCGGCGGCCGCGGACGGCACCGATCTCACCCTGGCCTCGGTGGAAAAACAGCACATCCTCAGAATGCTCGACTTCCACGGCGGCAATCGCCAGAAAACCGCCGACACCCTGGCCATCAGCCGCAAGACCCTCTACCGCAAGCTGAACGAATACGCCGTCGAATGAGCCCCGGGCTTTTGCCGCCTTTCGGCAAGGACTTCGTTGTCTTTCCCGACTCCACCGGGTAAAGTGCCGATTTGACGCCCGCATCCGGGCGTTTCCCGTTGCCACGCCAAACCTTTTTCATGCCAGACTTTTTTTGTTTGTGCATTCGATGGAGGCAGCCATGAACAGACGGCAATTCATCCGCGATGTCCTGCTCTGGTCGGCCGGCGCCACCCTGGCCGTTCCCCGGTTGACCATCCCGGCCGAGGTTCGGGCCGAGGAGTTGCCCGCGTCCCCCCTGCTCGCGGTGGCCAAGGGCGAGGATTACGCCGCCCTGGTGACGCGGGTGCTGCAACCGCTCGGCGGCATGGGCCGGTTCGTCCGGGCCGGCGACCGGGTGGTGGTCAAGCCGAACATCGGCTGGGACCGCAGCCCGGAACAGGGTGCCAACACCCATCCCCAGGTGGTCCAGGCCGTGGTCCGCCAGGCCCTGGCAGCGGGCGCGAACAAGGTGCTGGTGTTCGACCGCACCTGCAACGAGCAGCGGCGCTGCTACGCCAACAGCGGCATCGAGCGGGCCATTGCCGAACTCAACGACAGCCGCGCGGTCATCGAGCACATCGACCAGCGCAAATTCGTGCCGGTGGAGATCGCCAAGGGCAAGGCCCTCACCCGCTGGGAAATCTACAAGGATGCCCTGGACTGCGACTGCTACATCAATGTGCCGGTGGCCAAGCACCACGGCCTGTCCCGCCTGACTCTGGGATTGAAGAACACCATGGGCGTGATCGGCGGCAACCGAGGCTCGATCCACCGCGATCTCGGCCAAAGCCTGGCCGACCTGGCCACGGTGGTCCGGCCCAGGCTGACCCTCATCGACGCCACCCGCATCCTGCTCGACAACGGGCCGCAGGGCGGCAACCTGGCGGATGTGCGCCGCATCGACACCCTGATCGCCTCCGTCGATCCGGTGGCCGCCGACGCCTATGCCACCACCTTGTTCGGCCTGTCGCCCGCGGACATCGCCTCCACCGTGGCGGCCCACAAGATGGGGCTCGGCGAGATGGCGCTTGACCGGATCAACGTGGTGGAGGCCTGATGAGCCGGAGCATTTTGCGACTGACATCCTCCACCTGGCGCGCTTTGGGCCAAACCCTGTTTCTGTTTTTCTTCCTGGCCCTGTTCGTTAAGACCGACTATGCCGGGGTCGACGAACTCAACTGGGCGGTCAACCTGCTTTTCCGCATCGACCCCTTTCTGGCCGCGGCCGCGATGCTGGCCGCCAAAACGGTCATCGCCCTCATGCTGCCGGCCCTGACCACCTTCGGCCTGACCTTGCTTTTCGGCCGCTTCTTCTGCGGCTGGGTCTGCCCCATGGGCAGCCTGATCGATGCCAGCCGGCGCCTGGTGGGCCGGCCCGTTGCCTCGCCGCCACGGCCCGGCCGCAGGCAGCTCAAGTATCTGCTGCTGCTCTTTCTCCTCACCGCCGCCTGCTTCGGCCTGCCCCTGGCCGGGTATCTCGACCCCTTCTCGATTCTGGTGCGCGGCCTGACCTTTTCCCTTCAGCCGAGCCTGGACCACGCCGCCACAGTTTTGTTCACCTGGACTTACCAGCAGGCGCCGGCCTGGGTGAACACGGTCACCGAGCCGGTCTACGCCTTCCTGCGGCAAACGGTCCTGCCCTTTGGCGACAAGGTCTACGGCCTTTCGCTCCTGTCCCTTTTCCTGTTGCTGGCGGTGCTGGGGCTGAGCCGGGTGGAACCGCGCTTCTTCTGTCGCAAGGTCTGCCCGCTGGGCGCGCTGCTGGCCCTGCCCGCCCGCTTTTCCCTGCTGCGGCTGCGCGGCGGCACGGCCGAGTGCGGCAAGTGCAGCCAGTGCCGCATGGTCTGCCCCATGGCGGCCATCGGCGAATCGAGGGAGATCGCCGCCGGGGAATGCACCCTCTGCCTCGACTGCGTCAGCCAGTGCCCCCGCTCCCGCTTCGGCTACGGGATCAAACGCGGGGCGGCTCCGGCCTCGAACGGCAACGGCCGACACCCCAACCTGTCCCGCCGCGCGATGCTGACTTCGTTGGCCGCGGGCGCCCTGGCGCCGCTGGCCCTGCCGTCCCGAACCCAAGCCCGCCATGGCGACCCGCTGCTGATCAGGCCGCCCGGCGCCCTGGCGGAGCCGGATTTTCTCGATTACTGCCTTCGCTGCGGCGAATGCATGAAGGTCTGCATCGGCAACGCCCTGCACGCGACCTGGCTGGAGGCGGGTCTGGAGGGCATGTTCACCCCCAAGTTGATCGGCCGCCTGGGCTATTGCGAATACAATTGCACCCTTTGCGGCCAGATCTGCCCCAGCGGCGCCATCCGGAAGCTCGGCAAAAGCGAGAAGCAGGCCGTGGTCATCGGCCTAGCCCATTTCGACAAGAACCGCTGCCTGCCCTATGCCTCGGCCACCCCGTGCATCGTCTGCGAGGAGCACTGCCCGACCCCGGACAAGGCTATCAAATTCAAGGAAGTGGCCGTCGACACCCCCAAGGGCGAGCAGATCACGCTCCGCCTGCCCTATGTGGTCGAAAATCTCTGTATCGGCTGCGGCATCTGCGAAAACAAATGTCCGCTGGAGGGAGAAGCGGCCATCCGGGTGACCGCGGCCGGGGAAAGCCGCCATGGCCGCCTGCCCGGACCGGAAGGCTATTGATTACCGGGGCCGCCGTCCTGCCGCCTGGCGGCACGCCTGAAGGCGGGCCCTTGTTCTTCCTTGTCCCCCTGCCCTGACTTCGGACCTGATTCATGAACGATTTTTGCAGCCAAGGTCCCCCGACCGAATTTTCATCCCAATTCATTGACTTCGTCCCGTTGGCGACGGAATCGGTCCCGCTTGCCCAGGCGCGGGGCCGGGTGGTGGCCGAATTGTTGGCCAGCCCCGAAGCCTTGCCCCCCTTTGCCCGCTCGCTGATGGACGGCTACGCGGTCCAGGCGGCCGACACCCTCGGCTGTTCCGAATCGACGCCCGCCCTGTTGAACGTGGTCGGCGAAATCGCTGCCGGCGCATCCGGCCGGACGCTGGGTCTGGGACCGGGCCAGGCGATCCGCATCTGGACCGGCGGCGAACTGCCGAAAGAAGCCGATGCCGTGGTCATGGTCGAACACACCCGCCTTGCGGGCCAGGATGCGGTGGCGGTGTTCCGGCCGGTCGCGCCGGCGGACAACATGGTCCAGGCCGGAGAGGACTGCGCGCCGGGCGCCTTGCTTTTCGAGGCAGGCCACCGGCTGCGGGTTCAGGATCTGGGTTTGCTCGCGGGCCTGGGCATCGCCACGGTGCAGGTCTTTTGCCGGCCGAGGGTAGCGATCCTCTCCACCGGCGACGAACTGGTGCCGCCGGATCAAACACCGCCACCGGGCAAGATCCGCAACGTCAACTCCATCACCCTGGCGGCCCTGGTCGAGGAGGCCGGCGGCCTGCCCCTGCCGTGCGGCATTTGCCCCGACGACTTCGACCGCATGCTCGCCCTCTGTACCGAGGCCCTGGACCAGGCCGACATGCTGCTGCTCTCGGGCGGCAGCTCCCTAGGCCGGCGCGATTTCACCCGCCAGGTCCTGGCCGCCATTCCCGGCAGCACCATTTTGGTGCCTGGGGTGTCGGTCCATCCCGGAAAACCCGCCATCCTCGCCCGCCAGGGCAACAAGGCCCTGTTCGGCCTGCCCGGCCACGCGGCCTCGGCGCTGGTCGGCTTTCTCTGTTTCGTCCGGCCGCTGCTCAGGCTGTATATGGGCCAGGGGCCGAGCCTGGGACTGCCGACCGTAAGGGCAATCACCGGCCAGCCCATCTTCTCGATGGTCGGCCGGGAAGAGTATGTCCGCGTCCGCCTCACGCCCCAGGGCGACGGCGCGCCGCCCCTGGCAACCCCGGTTGCGGGCAAAACCGGTTTGCTCGGTCCGCTGGTCCGGGCCCACGGCCTGTTGCCGATAGGCCGCGATGTCGGCGGCCTGGACGAGGGGATGGACGCCACGGTGCTGCTCTTGCCCTAGCGCCTCTTTCCGCGGAAGATCGCGGCCGTCTCGCCCCCCGGTCGCCCATCGGGGAAAAGCTGTTGACTTCCCGGCCGCCGTCTTGTACCTCTCCTCTCCCAAAAGGGGGCCTGCATGCCGGCGGCAGCCCGCTGTTGCGGCCCCTTCCGTGCCTTTTTCAGCCTTGTCTATTGGTCTTTTCCTCTTCCATCCTCCACGCCCATGCCGACGATTCGCCTGACTCCCCCTGAACTGCGTCTCACCATCACCCCGGACACCCTGGAATTTGCCGACACCTCGGCCCTGTTGGACCAGGATCTGCCCTGGATCGGGCAGGAACGGGCGGAACAGGCCGTCCTGTTCGGGCTGGCCATGGAACAGGCCGATTACAACCTGTTCGTGCTCGGTGAGGCCGGCAGCGGCCGCTCATCTTTGCTCAAAGAAGCCATGGCGGCCATGGCGACCCGTCGACCCACCCCGCCGGACCTTTGCTACCTGCACAACTTCGACGCCCCGGAACGGCCGCGCGCCCTTCGACTGCCCGCCGGCCGAGGCCGCATGCTCCGCCAGGCCATGGCCGGGATGGCCAAGACCTTGCTCACCGCCATCCCCCAGCAGCTCAACGGCCCGGAGGTCAAGGTGGAGAGCGAACGCCTGGTGCAGGCCTACAAGCAGAAGGAAAGCCAGGCCTTCTCCGAACTCGACGCCTTTGCCGAGGCCCGCGATTTCTCGATGCGCCGGGAGTCGGACAACAATATCCTGTTTACCCTGCGCGGCCCCAACGGTCAGGCCCTCACCGAAGACGACATGCTGCTTCTGCCCAAGGAGCGGCGCAACGGAATCGCGCAGAAGGAGCAAGAAGTGCTGGCCGAAATCAACCGGTATTTCGCGGCAACAAGGCCCCTGGAGCAGGAGATGCGCGAGTCCCTGGCCGCCCTGCATCGCCAGGCGATCGAGCCGCTACTGGCGCGGGAATGCGGCGCGATCCAACTGGAAATCGCCGACGAAGGCCGAGAGGCCAGCACCCTTGCCGCCTATCTGGAACAAGTCAAGAACGACCTGCTCGACCACCTGGAACTGTTCAACCCGGCCGAGGACGAGGACGATCTGGCCGGGGAGGCCCTTGCTCAGGTGCTGTCCCGCTACCGGATCAACCTGATCGTGGACAATGACGGCCTGTGCGGAGCGCCGGTGATCGTCGAGGACAATCCACTCTACCGCTCCCTGTTTGGCAGCATCGAATACCAGACGGAAAACGATGTGCTGGTCACCGATTTTTCCCGCATCCGGGCCGGCAGCCTGCTCAGGGCGCACGGCGGCTTTCTCATGCTGCATCTGCGCGACGTGGCGGCCGACGGCCTGGTATGGGAGACCCTGCGCCGCTTTCTCCGTAGCGGCAGGCTGCAGATCGAGGAGCCAGGCACGGCCTACGCCCCGATCGCGGCGGTTTCCCTGACCCCGGAACCGGTGAACGTGGACGTCAAGATCGTGCTCATCGGCTCGCGCGACTTCTATTACGAACTGCAGGAAACCGATCCCGAATTGGCTCGCCACTTCCGCGTCAAGGTGGACTTTGCCGACCAGTTCGTCGCCACCGACGCCACCCGCCGGGCAACGGCCGTGCTGGTCGCCCGTACCTGCGACACGCTCGGCCTGCCCCATTTTTCGGCGGCCGCCGTGGCCCGTCTCCTGGAGCAGGGGCACCGGGAGGCCGAGGACCGAACCCGACAGAGCGCGCTCTTCGGCCAAGCCACGGCCCTGATCGCGGAGAGCGCGGCCCTGTGCAAAAGCCGGCACAACGGCCCGGTCGCGGCCGCCGATGTCGAGGCGGCGCTGGCGGCGCGGTACCTGCGCCACGACTATCCCGAACAACTGATGCGGGAGGCCGTTGCCGACGGCGATGTGCTCATTTCCCTGGACGGGGAGCGGATCGGCCAGGTGAACGGGCTGAGCGTGGTGGATTTGGGCGACCACCGTTTCGGCCATCCGGTGCGGGTCTCCGCCCGCACCTATGCCGGCGGGGACGGCCTGATCAACATCGAGCGCGAGGTGGCCCTGTCCGGCCCCATCCACGACAAGGGCGTGCTCATCCTGCAGCACTACCTGGCCGCGCTTTTCGCCCGCAACGCGCCGCTGGCCCTCAGCGCCTCGATTGTGCTGGAGCAGGAGTACAACGGCATCGAGGGCGATTCCGCCTCCTGCGCCGAACTGTTCGCCCTGCTGTCCTCGCTGGCAACGACGCCCATCCGCCAGGGGATCGCGGTGACCGGCGCCCTCAACCAGCACGGCGAAGTCCTGCCGGTGGGCGGCATCAACGAAAAGATCGAGGGGTATTTCCGGCTGTGCCTTGCCGCCGGCCTCGACGGCAGCCAGGGCGTGCTGATGCCACACCGCAACCGGCGCCACCTGATGCTCGATTCGGCGGTGATCGAGGCCGTGCGCCAGGGGCTTTTCCACATCCACACCATGGAACGGGCCGTCGAGGGAATGGAGTTGCTCACCGGCCTGCCGGCCGGCAGCGCCAACCAAAACGGTGTCTATCCACCCGGCAGCCTGCTGCACCGCGTCCAGAAGGCCCTGCGCGCCTTCCGCCGCGCCTGCGACGCCGCCGAACACCGGCCCGAATCCGGCCGAACACGGCCCTGGGACAGGGCCGGGGACTGCCTCGATCAGCCGGTCTGATCGCCTGGCCGGAAGAGCATCCGCTCTCCCTGTCGGCCCCAGGGATTTCGTTTTCCATTTCCGCAAAAAGTGCTATGATTTGGCATTGATCAAACCGCAGGGACGCGTTCCGGATTGCCGGCGGAGCGACAAGCCGCTGCCAGACCGGGTTCACTTTTACCCCCCAACAATTCGACTAAAGGAGCTGTTATGAATCGAGTGATCAGATGTTTTGCCATCCTCGCCCTGGCTACCATGCTGACCGCCTGCGCCGGAGCCAACAAACAACAAACCGGCACCGGAGTCGGCGCCGCCGCCGGGGCCGGCATCGGCGCCCTCCTCGGCCAGGCCATTGGCCACAACACCACGAGCACCCTGGTCGGGGCCGGTATCGGCGCCGTGCTGGGCGGCATCGCCGGCAACCAGATCGGCGCCTACATGGACCAGCAGGAACAGCAGCTGCAGCAGATCGAGTCGGCCAGCATCCAGCGGGACAACGACGTGCTCACCGCCACCTTTAAAAGCGACATGTTCTTCGACTTCAACTCGGCCGACCTGAAACCCGGCGCTTACAGCGAGTTGGACCGGGTGGCCAACGTGCTCAACAATTTCCCGCAGACCACCATCCGGGTCGAGGGCCACACCGACACCAAGGGCAGTGTTGACTACAACCAACGGCTCTCCGAGCGCCGGGCGCAGTCGGTCAAGAACGCCCTGGCTCAGCGCGGGGTCGATCCTCGCCGGATGGAAGCGATCGGCTACGGCAAATCCCAACCCATCTCCTCCAGCGACGCGGTCAACCGCCGGGTGGTGATCGTCATCAACCCCGTCCGCCAGAACTAGGCGGAGGCTTCGCCGGAATGGCCGGCGTCGACCCGACCGTAAGCACGCTCGCCCTGGCCTCGGGCCTGGCCTGGGCGAGCGGCATCAATCTCTATGCCGCCGTGCTGCTGGTGGGGATTCTGGGGGCGAACGGGGCCATCCACCTGCCCTCCGACCTGCAGGTACTGGCCCACCCCTGGGTGATCGGCGCGGCCGGGACGATGTATCTTGCCGAGTTCCTCGCCGATAAAATACCGGGGCTCGACTCGCTCTGGGATACCCTCCACACCCTGATCCGCATCCCGGCCGGGGCGGTGCTGGCGGCAGGTTCCGTCGGCCATGTCGATCCGGCCCTCACCCTGGCGGCGGCGCTGGCCGGCGGCACGCTCTCCGCCGGCGCCCACGCCCTCAAGGCCGGCACTAGAATCGCGGCCAACACCTCGCCCGAGCCCTTTTCCAACTGGACCCTTTCCATCGGCGAGGACCTGACAGTGCTGGCCGGTCTGTGGACCGCGCTCTCGCACCCCTGGCTGTTCCTCTTTTGCCTCGCCCTCTCCGTGCTGGCGTGCGCCTTGCTGCTGCCCCTGCTGTGGCGGGGAATCAACCGCCTCTGCCGCCGCCTGGCCGCCCTGTTGGGCGTAGGCTTCCGCCCTCCCCCGCAGTGACGGAAAAGCCGCCGGCGATCAATACAGCAGCACCGCGCCCTCGCTGAAGTAGCGGGCGATCACCTTTCCCAATTCCGCCCGCACCGCCTCGTCGTCCTTGGTGGCGCACAACCGATGGAATTTCGGAGCAACAGCCTCGAAGGCATCGAGCACCGCCGGATCGAAATGGCTGCCCCGCCCTTGCCGCACCACGGTCATGGCCACCGCAAACGACAGCGGTTGCTTGTAGGGCCGACGCGAGATCAGGGCATCGAACACATCGGCCACGGCAAAAATCCGTGCCAACAGGGGAATGGACTCGCCGGCCAGGCCCTGGGGATAACCGCTGCCGTCGAATTTTTCATGGTGGCTGGCCACCACCGGAATCGCATCGCGCAACCAGGCCGAACCGCGGACGATGTCCAGGCCGTGCCGCACATGGTCCTTCATCAGGTCGAACTCCTCCTCGGCCAGGGCACCGGCCTTGAGCAGGATATTGTCCCGGACGCCGATCTTGCCGACGTCGTGCAGGAAGGCGCCCTTGATCAGCGCCCGGATCTCGTCGCCCCCCAAGCGCATGGCTTCGCCCAGGCGCACCGAGCACAGGGTCACCCGGAAATTGTGCATGTCGGTATCGCTGTCGCGCTTGGCAATGGCGCTGGCCAACAGGGAAAGGGTTTCGAGGTTAGCCTCCAGCAGATTACGGGAAAAAAGAGACAGTTTACCCACCAGATGCACGATCACCGGGTACAGCAGGCCGCTGGTGGCGAGCACGATCAAAAGCGTCAGCAGGACGGCGCGGCGCAGCGTGGCGGCCATGGTGGCCAAGGTGGCCTCGGAGGGGGCGAACACGACCTGCACATGGCCGACGGTGCGCTGATCTTGGTCCAGCAGCGGCACCACCGCATACACCTGCATCCGATCGCCCAAAAAGATCATCTCGGCCGTTTCGCCGGTTTCGAGTGACGGCCGGGGCCGGGAATGGATGAAACGAAGCACCTCATCGGCCAGGGCATAGCCGGTATCGCGGCGCTCCAGGCTCTCCGACTCGGCCAGGGGAGAAAAACGGACATAAACATACTCGCCCCTGCCATTGCCGTGGCGGCTCGCGGCGCGTTCATCCAGGGCCTGGACAAAGGCCGTGTTCCGGTCTATTCCGGATTCCCGCATCGCCCATTGGGTCCGTATTGCCAGCAACCGCACCTCGCCATGCGTTTCTTCCGCGACCTGGGCACCGAGCGTCCGCTCCTCGGCGACATAGACTGCGGCTGCGGCCACCAGGCCGGCGGCAAGGGCCATGAGCGCAAGCCGAATCGTCAGGGTGCGATAGACAAATCGATGCAGGGAAACCGAGCGACGCACTCTTTCCATTCTCCTCACCATTGATCAAGCCAAGGGTGCAAGGTCACAAAACCCTTCCATTTTGGGCAGTTGCACCCTGCAATGTCCCGGACGGACCGGCCTGGCGCTCCTTGCGGTTCAACGGCAACCGCCATCGGCGGGGCCGCCGTTCTGTCTGTACCCACGGACAAATACTTGTTGCCCGACACGGTTATCTGTATATAATAGGTCAAAATATTTCAGAAAACAGAACGTTTTCCCCACACTCGCCCATCCATAACGGATTGACCTTTATGTCCTTTCTCCGCGCCATCAATCGAAGCCTTCTCGTCAAGACTGCGGTGCTGATCGTGATTTTGGTCAGCCTGCTCGTTGCCGCCTTAATTTGCATCTCGCGCGATATGGTGTTCGCGCGCTACTTTGCCCTTGAGCAGAAGGAAGCCAAGGTGCAGGTTCAACGGGTTGTCAGCGAAGTCCTTTCCACCCTCGACAAAATTCGCTCTTTCGGCGTGGATTGGAGCACCTGGGACGACACCTATCGTTTCGTGGACGACCAGAGCGCCGACTACATCAAAAACTACCTCAACAATCTAACCTTCATCGAACAGCGGCTCAACTTGATGCTGTTTTTCAATGACAAGGGTGAACTGGTTTACCGGCAATTTTTCGATCTCGGCAGCAACATGCCGGTCGCCTCGGACGCGTCCACCGTCGACACCATTCAAAAAGTGCCGCAACTGGTCCGCGTCGATCCCTCGGATCTCGAAACCCGGGCGGGCATTCTCAATACCCCGACCGAGCCGCTGCTGGTGGTTTCCTCGCCGATTATCACCAGCCTCGGTACCGGCGGCAGCCATGGCCGGATGGTCATCGGCCGGTACCTGAACGCCGAGGAAATCGAACGGATCGGCGCCATGACCCACCTCAAGCTGACCGTCCACCCCCTGGCCGCTGCCACAACCGAGAAGACACAGGAGGCCGTGGAGGAAACCCGAATCTCCGCCGACGGCAACACCCTGCTGGCCTCGGCCAATCTCGTCGATGTCACCGGCCAGCCGGCCTTGCGCTTCACCGTTGCCCTGGAACGCACCATATTTGCCCAGGGATACGCGATGTGGAAGCAATATACCCTCTTCACCGTGCTGCTCGCTTTGTTCTTCGTGATCCTCCTGGTGTTTTTGGTCAATAGGCTCGTGCTCAGACGGCTGAGCCACATGACCGACGAGGTGGGCCAGATCAAGGACAACAGCGACGCTGCCCGCGACATCTCGGTCGACGGAGAGGACGAGATCGGCGTCCTGGCCCAGGAAATCAACTCCATGCTCGCCTCGCAGCGCAATCTGCGCGTCCTCCATGCCCAGGAGGAAAAACAGGGGCTCTATCTGCAGCGAGTCCTCGACACCATCAACTGCGGCATCCTGATGGTGGATGCCAACGACCGCCAGATTGTCGCGATCAACAAGGCCGGCGTGGCCATGATCGGCCACCCCCGGGCGGACATCATCGGTCAATCCTGCCACGCCTTCATTTGCCCGCGCCAGGAAAATGACTGTCCGGTGCTCGACCGCAACGAACGGATCGATCTCAGCGAACGGATCATCCTCCGGGAGGATGGCAGCGAACTGCCGGTGCTCAAGAGCGTGGTCCCCTTCGAACACGACGCCCACCGTTTCCTGATCGAGAGTTTCGTCGACATCAGCCGGCTCAAGCAGGCCGAGGCCGAACTCCGGACCAACGAGAACCGATACCGCCAGTTTTTCGATGAGGATCTCACCGGCGATTTCACCATCACGGCCCAGGGCGAGGTGATCGACTGCAACCCGGCCTTTGCCCGCATGTTCGGCTACGGCAGCATCGAGGAGATCAAGCAGGCCAATGTTTCCAGCCTGTTCCGCACCTTTGACGATTGGGCCCATACCCTTGACCGGATTCGCCGCGAGGGCAAGCTCGAATATTA
The DNA here is from genome assembly GCF_031547805.1 of Desulfobulbus sp. GTDB lineage: Bacteria > Desulfobacterota > Desulfobulbia > Desulfobulbales > Desulfobulbaceae > Desulfobulbus. The sequence goes on along the minus strand of NZ_JAVBRQ010000052.1, from coordinate 1,524 downwards.
CGAGTCGGAACGCCTGCGGCGGGACGGCAGCCCGATCTACTGCGTGGGCAACGAAATCGGCGAGTTCAACAGCAAGGGTGAGTTGGTCCGCGTCCGCGGCTACCTGTTCGACGACACCAAACGGGTGTTGATGGAGCGGGAAATCCGGCAGAACCAGAAAATGGAGGCCATCGGCACCCTTGCCGGCGGCATCGCGCACGATTTCAACAACATCCTGGCCGGGATCATCGGCTACGCCGAGATCCTGCTCCGCAAGGAATCCAACAACGAACAGGCCCGCAACTATCTGGGCAAGATCCTGACCGCCGGGGAAAAGGCACGGGAACTGATCTACCAGATCCTGGCCTTCAGCCGCAAGACCGAGACCGCGCGGCAGCCGGTGCAGCTTGCGCCGCTCATTCACGAGGCCATGCAGATGCTCCGGGCGACCCTGCCCACCACCATTGCCATTAACGAGCAATTGAACCCGGAAGCCATCGTCATGGCCGATCCGGTGCAAATCCACCAGATCGTGGTCAATTTGTGCACCAACGCCGGCCACGCCATGCAGAAGGAGGGCGGCACCCTGACTGTCACCGTCGAACGCATCGATCTGGACCAGACGCGTCTCGCCCAGGACGACCAGGCCGGGCCCGGCGACTTTGCCCGCATCCGCATTGAGGACACGGGCCACGGCATCCCCGAGGAAATCCGCAGCCGCATCTTCGATCCCTTCTTCACCACCAAAGGCCAGAACGGCGGCACCGGCCTGGGGCTTTCCGTGGTGCACGGCATTGTCCGCAGCCTGCAGGGCCAGATCACCGTGGATTCCACTCCGGGCAAGGGAACCCGGTTCGACATCCTCCTGCCCCTGACCGACCAGCATGTCGAGGAAGACGATTCCGAAGCGCTGCCCGTGGCCACGGGCGACGAACACGTGGTCTATGTGGACGACGCGCCCTTTTTGGTGGAAATCGCCAGAGAAATACTGCGCGAGCTGGGATATCGAGTGACGACCTTCAGCGACAGCGAAAAGGCCTTGGCCTTTATCTGCGCCCATCCCGACGAGGCGGACCTTGTCATCAGCGACATGACCATGCCCCGCTTGACCGGTACCGGCCTGACCCGTGGTATCCGGGAAGCCGGCCTCACTACCCCGGTCATCATCTACACCGGCTACGAAAAGGATCTGGATGTCGAGGATATCCAGGCGCTGGGCATCCGCGAAGTGCTGCTCAAACCGATCAAGCCGCATACCCTGGCGGTCAAGGTGCGGGAGGTGCTCGATCAGGTCAAGCAGGAAGCCGCCGGCTCCTGACAACTTTTTGCTTCATTCCTTTCAAGCGAAACGAAAAAAGCCGAGTCAAGCGACCCGGCTTTTTTTTATCTGATTACCACTGAACTTCAGCCGGCATTTTTTTTGGTGGTATGACGCTATTTGTCATACCAGCTATGGCATAGTGCTCCCAACCTTCACCCCAAAAGGAGCACGGCATGGCCAAAAATACCATTCAGTTCCAAAAAGGAATGAGTTTGCCACAATTT